>NZ_CP174607.1:0-665445 GCF_045999315.1 Peredibacter sp. HCB2-198
TGATGAACACTTCGAAGGACTCACGAGATTGTTTCAGACCATCACTCCGATTGTCTCATCTGAAGTTTTAGTGAAAAGTGATGAGCACCAGAGGTATCCGGGATTTGTTTCGGCTTATTTACCTAAAGCCAAGCATCTGACTTTTAAAAGTGAGCGCGGATGTGTTGCCGGACAGGGAGAGCTTAAAAAGGCGCAGTTTGATCCGCTTTTTATTGTGAACCACACCTGCGCACTTCTTCGTGCGAATGTGAATCGACTTATTCGAAAAACCTGGTGTACGACCAAGGATCCGAAGCGTCTCAAAGATCACTTGGATGTGTTCGCGTACTTCTATAATGAAGTGCTACTTAAGAAAGCACTAACACCATTGTAGTAGGGCAGTTATGAAAGCTTAAGTGTCATTTGAACATCGTCGATTATTTCATTTTCCACACGAAGAGCGTCTTCGATAGTCCCTTGCTCCTTAAAACCAAAACTGGCGTACATCTTACGAGCGACCACATTTTTGGCAAAGACACTTAAATCAATCCAGGAAATATGCTCTTGTGCTTTTGCCCATGCAATAGCTTGTTCCATCAAGGCCTTGCCAATTCCTTGAGAGCGATAATCATTTTCAATTCCCATCCCTAAACGCATACGGTGTTTTTGGGCATCAACCGTTCCACATTTGAGATTAAGATGGCCTACAAATCTTCCATCAACCACCGCCACCCAAATTACGACCCAATTGGGTGAGAACGGTTGCAGCGTTAAGCTCTTCACAATTTTTTCCAGAAATTCTACTTCGTCCCATTTGTGATCGGATGGAAAAGGGTGCGCATAAATTCCGCCAATACCCTTCTCCCGCATATGGGTAATACAGTGACGAGTATAAAGCTCAGCATCATCTGTTGAACATTGCTTGATTGTGAAGTTCATTTTTTAACCTACCAAATGCGAATTGAAATCTATGGCAAATACCCGACGCCAATTTAGTTGTACCACTAAATAGTATCTGATTTCTCCAAGGAGATAAAAATGAAAACAATTTTGTCCGCTTTATTATTATTTACCCTGGCCAATCTTTCATTCGCGCAGGACAAGGTCGATCCAAAAATTCAAGAACAGAACGCCTACAAAGCGGCCATCTGGGGCATGCCAATTGTAAGTTTCGATGCCATGAGGGAGGCCTATCAGAGAGATGCTAAGGCAAAGTATAACGACATCGTTTACTGGTCTAGGCCGGCAGATTCCAAGTTACAAATCACGACCCCCAATAGCTCTACGCTATATGTTTACCTAAACTATAATTTGAACAATGGCCCTATCGTGATCAATGTTCCTGAAGCAAAAAATATTGGTCTCTTCGGTTCAATGAACGATGCTTGGCAAGTCCCTCTGGTCGATATTGGGCCCAAAGGTGAAGACAAAGGGAAAGGCGGGAAATATCTCCTTATTCCACCTGAATATAAAGGGGACATTCCTGCTGGATACATCAATGTCAATGCTCTCACCATGAATGGTTATGCTATTTTCCGAGTGATCCCAAAATCATTTGAGGAGAAGGACACTAAAAAGGCCGTTAGTCTTATTAAAACCATTCGTGCTTATCCATTAGCAGAAGCAGTTTATCCTCCAAAGCAAAGATACATTGATATGGCCGGAAAAGAGTTTAATGGTATTGTGACCTATGACTCAAGTTTCTTTACTCGACTCTCTAGAATGATCAATGAAGAAAAAATTCAGGCCCGTGATACCTTTGCCATGGATCAATTAAAAACAATTGGAATTGAAAGAGGCAAAGACTTTACTCCGGATGCTAAGGCCGCCCCCATGCTGACTAATGCTGTAAAAAAGGCCCAGCAATTTTTCATGACGGCCGCAACAGAAATGGATCCCTACTACTCTGGATCCCATTGGCTGGCACCTGATCCAACAGGACCGAAAACAGGATTTAACTTTATGGAGGGAGACAAACTCGCCATTGAAAGTCGAGGTACGCTCTTTTTCCTCGCTTGTGCACCTCCGAAAAACCTCGGTGCGGCCTCAATATATCTCAGTCAATTTAAAGACAATAAAGACCAGTTATTCATGGGAGATAAAAACTACCGTCTTCATGTTCCGGCCAATGTTCCAGTGAATCAATATTGGTCAGCAACTGTTTATGATTCAGAGACCGCCGGATTCATCAAGGACTCACCAAAACAAACCGTCGATTCTTTCAATAAAAAACTCGCCAAGAATGCTGACGGTTCAGTTGATATTTACTTCGGTCCCAAGGCCCCTCAAGGTAAATCAGAAAACTGGATCTATACTCAACCAGGAAAACGTTGGTTCACTTTCTTCCGTTTTTATGGTCCAGAAGAAGCAATAAAAAACAAAACTTGGAAACTGCCGGATATTGAAAGTGTTTCTACTAATCTCATGCAAGCAGAAGAAGAGAAACCATAGGAGTTATTATGAATACAAAAAAACTAGTGGCAGAAGCTTTAGGAACGGCATGGCTTGTATTTGGGGGTTGTGGTTCAGCAGTTCTGGCCGCGGCCTTTCCTGAATTAGGAATTGGCTTTCATGGAGTGGCACTCGCTTTTGGTCTCACGGTTGTAACGATGGCCTATGCTATTGGGCCCATCTCTGGATGTCACTTGAATCCTGCTGTAACTGTCGGACTGGCAGTGGCCGGTAGACATTCCAAGACCGAAGTTGTCCCTTATATCGTGGCCCAAGTTGTGGGAGGAATTGTGGGAGCGGGAGTTCTCTACATGATTGCTTCTGGAAAGGCAGATTTCTCAATGGGTGGATTCGCCTCTAATGGTTATGGTGAACACTCTCCAGGAGGATATTCATTGCTCGCAGGATTTCTCACAGAGTTTGTGGCGACCGCTTTTTTTCTTTTTGTGATCTTAGGCTCAACCGATAAACTCGCTCCTACTGGCTTTGCTCCCCTTTCGATCGGGCTTTGTCTGACTCTCATCCACTTAATTACAATCCCAGTCACTAATACTTCTGTGAATCCAGCAAGAAGTATGGGGCCCGCCATCTTTGTAGGTGGCTGGGCGATTCAACAACTTTGGTTATTCTGGATCGCACCTCTTTTAGGTGCGATGGCCGGTTCAGTCATTTATAAATTTATCTATACAGATAGTGAGCGAACTATCACGAAAGAAAGACGAGAACAATCCCGAAGGGTCGTTCCTCAAGATAGAGTCGGTCAAGGCATTTAAGCTTTAGGTTTTAATGCTCTGGTGGCGATAAAGCAGTCCATAAGATTGTTAATCCCACCAGCGCTTTTCCATCCATCTTCGTAGAAACCAATCAAATGAAAACCTGCAGCGATTTGACCACCAATTTGATCTTGCAAGGTATGTCCAAATGTAATGGGCTCATCATAACCAAATAAGCGAACCCGCTCTTCTTCAGTAATACTCGTCAGATCTGAATAAGGTAGCTTATGTTTAAGCTCAATGATTCCTTGTTTTTCTTTTTCAGGATCCACCGCCAAAGTAACAGGATTTGTAAAACCGGAAATGAGAGTACCGCCTGGTTTTAAAACCCGATGGGCCTCTTTCCAAACAGGTTTTACATCCGGAACAAAGCAGTTTGAACAGGGGTGAAAGATAAAATCAAAAGTCTCATTGGGAAAACATGAAAGATCACTCATGTCTCCTTCAATCGTTTTAAGATCAAGGCCATCTCGATCAGCGACAAGACGATCTTGTGCCAATTGATTTGAAGAAAGATCATAGACTGTGACCTCGGCGCCTGCGGCCGCAAAAATTGGCGCCTGCTGACCTCCACCTGATGCTAAGGCCAGAACTTTAAGGCCTTTCATAGGGGGGAACCAATCTTTAGGAACGGCCTTTTCCGGAGTTAAAACGACACTCCACTCACCTTGTCTCGCTTTTTCAATGACCTCAGATGAGACAGGAACGGTCCACTGGTTTTTATTATCTACTTGTTTGTTCCAAGCATCTTTATTTCTCTCAAGAATTGATTTCATATATTACTCATCTCGAGTTCTAACTTCTAAAAGTTCAACATTAAAGAGCAAATTAGAATGAGGTTTAATAAGGGCGCCGATTTGTCTCTCACCATAGGCAAGATGCGCGGGAACAAAAAGCTTACGCTTTCCACCTTCTTTCATGCCCATGACTCCCTGGTCCCATCCTTTAATGACTCGTCCTGTTCCAATCACAAATTGAAAAGGGCGTCCACGGTCGATAGATGAATCAAATTTTGTTCCATCTTCCAGAAACCCTTCATACTGAACAAATAATAAGGCGCCTTTAACGGCCTCTTTACCAGTTCCGATTTCGATATCAGTAATTTGTAACTCGTTCTGACTCATTTTTTTCTCTCTTTAAGAATTAAGAAAAGAATATCTTAAAAAATTCATCTAAACTAGACTCATGAACTATCTATTACTGGCAGTTGCCGTCGCACTTGAAGTTGTTGGAACGTCTCTCTTAAAGGCAACTGAGGGATTCAGCAGGCCTCTTCCTTCGATTGTTCTGCTCCTATGCTACTCCATGGCCTTTTATCTCATGAGTATAGTGGTAAAAACCATTCCCGTAGGTATTGTCTACGCGACCTGGTCAGCAGGAGGAATTATCCTGGTTTCCGCTATTTCCTACTTCCTTTACAAGCAGTCTCTGGATTTTACGGCACTCATCGGTCTAGGATTTATCGTGATTGGAGTCATTATCATCAATGTCTTCTCGAAATCAGGGGGCCATTCGCCCTAACCTTTTTACAGGGTCTCTAACCTTAATAACTTTTAAATTTGGACTCTGTTAAGCTTATAATGACCTATGACAAACGCTATCTTTGACACGCAATTGTCCTCCACAATGCAATGGTTCCTTATGGGAATCAGTCTTTCATTCGCTCTCGCTTCTATTTTTGTTATCGCTTGCTATCGTAGAAAGATGTTCCGCCAACTTAACGAGCTAAAACTCAGCCAAAAAAGCCTGGAATTTGCCCTTCAGTCAGGAAGAATGGGCACTTGGGAAATAAATTTAGAAAATGACACTGTTAAGTGTTCAAATGAAATGCTCTATATCTGGGGAGTTAATCCCAACGAGTTCAAAGGTCAAAGATCTTCTCTCCAAAGCAAGGTCCATCCAGAAGACCTAGAAAAGATGAGAACTAACATTGATATTGCCATTCAGAATGAGGCACTCTTTGAAATGGAGTATCGGATTTTTCCTTTTTATGGAGTTGAACGCTGGGTGGTCTCACGGGGTCAATACACCTTTGCCCCTCACACGAAAAGACCAATTCGCTTTTCAGGTGTGGTTTATGACATCACTGAAAAGAAATTAAAAGAAGAGGAGCTAAAGGCCGCGATTAAAATTCGTGATCAGTTTCTCATGATGGCAAGCCACGAATTACGAACTCCATTGACATGCATGCAGCTTCAACTTCAAGTGGCAGAGTGGGACTTAAAGCATCGTTTCCCAGAGGCCTTCACTTATGATCGGATTGAAAATAACATTAAAAAGAACAATCAACATCTATCTCGTATCACCCGTTTGATTGAACAGATTTTGGACGAATCAAAGATCTCACAAGGTCGACTCATTATGCTGTTTGAGCAATTCGATCTTAATGAGATGGTGATTGATCTTATTGAGCAATACAAAGTAACAGCCGAGTTTTCCGGAGTACATGTGATTTTTACTCCAGGGCCAAAGGTAGAAGGCATGTGGGACCGCTTCCGTCTCGAGCAAGTTTTTCTAAATCTTCTTATTAATGGCATTCGCTATGGGAATAAAAAACCAATTCACATCACAGTCAACTCGAAAGATAAGATGGCCCTCTTGTCGGTCCGAGATGAGGGAATTGGCATTAGACCTGAAGATCAAAAAAGAATATTTGAACGCTTTGAACGGGCCAACCATGACAAAGAAGTCAATGGTATGGGTCTTGGTCTTTATATCGCCAATAGAATTGTTGCCGATCACGGTGGAGAGATTCGACTTCAAAGTGAATATGGCAAAGGCTCAGAATTTACAGTTGTTCTTCCCATGTGAGGACATTTTCCCCATTCGACCACTTCCAGCATTGATCTAAATTCTTCAAACCCGTTCTTCACAATTGGTACATCAATTGCTTTCAGGTTTAAACATGGCAACAAGGAGTTCATATGCTGATGAAAATCTTATTTATAACTTTCATTCTCATGTGCGTTGGTGCGGTCTCTCTACCTATAAAAGCTGATGATTCTCTGAAGCAGAAAGCTGAAGAAGTCGGAAATGATGTTAAGCGAGGATCTAAAAATGCTACTCGCAAAGTCAAAGACGAAACCTGTGAACTTGTGCATGGAAAAATGGAATGTGCCGGACAAAAAACCAAGCACTCTATTCAGAAAGGCGCAGATAAAGTCGAAGATGCAATCGACTAATAAGAAATAATTCTCTCTAGCATGACCCCATAATCACGAGCATTCTGTGTAGTGCTCGTGTTATTCTTCTGACTGCTGGTCGCTGAAGTATCAATATACCAGCCCTTGCCAATTGAACGCCTGATGCCTGTTGAGTTCAATCCTTCTGAATCTCCTCCCACTCGTAGAGAACTCTTTGATCCTAATCGAAACTGGGCCGTCGCCGTTTTTGAATCCGGATCATAACCAATATACTCAACTGGGCTTCCCGCCAGAAAATAAAGAACCGACAATGACATAATTCCCTGGGCAAGAATTTGGTTGGTCTGACTGGCCGATCGCTTATCATCCGGATCAAGCTCTTCAAGCGGTCTACCAAATAGAAGAACAGAATAAATATCATTTCGAGAGAGAGGCGGCCTACTGGAAAAAGCATAACGTGGTTGCGAAATCGGGCCCTCTAAATCCATGGTGATCTTATATTCAGGTAATAGAAACACGACTTGTCCTACTAGCACAGGCTCAGCGGGTGCTTGAAAATTGATTCTCATAGAAGGGACACTGATAGGTCGTTTAAACACTTTCGTTTTGAGAGGAAGAATTTTTACAAAGCCATTCTTTAAGTTTCCCTCTTCAACATTTAAATCAAAATTTAATCTAAGAGGTTCATCTAAAAGATTCGACCTGAGATGCAGGGAATTTTCTTCGTTGGCCTCGAGCCTAAAAGTCATTTCCATTTGTGAGGGAGCTTCTTTTTCCACCTTTTTTTTGTCCTTCGCGGTCACGATACGCTTATCGGGTGAAAACTGAGGAGGAAGACCTTTGGTGGAAATTCGCGGCAGTCTTAAATTGACCTGCTTAAAATCAATCATGGCAAGAATGGATTCAGGTTTAAAAGTGAGAAGACTTAAGTCTAGATCAATTCCAAGATCCATTAAAAAGATCTGCTCCTTACTCTTTAAATCAATACTGGTCTTCGCATTTACGATGGCGTTCTCTTTTTTTGCCGCGTTCTTCGTGGTCAGGTCCACTTTAATGGTTCCATCCATACTATTTAAAGGGGCCGGCAAAACATTGAAGGGGCCTGGAGCAAATCGACCGATTGCCTTTTTTATATCCGGGACTTTAACTTCCCCTTTAGTTGCCAAGACCGTCTTCTTGCGGAAATTGAGACTTGAGAACGTGTCTTTTAAAGGCAGTTCAATTTCAGAAGTTACATGGAAAAGAATTTTTTCTAAGGCCCCACTTAAATCAAGCGGAATCCCTTTTTCCTTCACTCTCCCATGAAGTTTCAAGTTGTAGAGATGCAAAGGAGGATTGAATTTAATCCTCGGTACTTGATATCTAGGAGGAGCTAAAAGATTAAACTCTTGCGGATTAGCGTTTAAAAGAAATCCCAGACTCTTCATATGAAAAGTCTTGGGAGTTTTGAGAACAGTCACATCAAATTTATAGATTTCATCTTTTACGCTGAGTTCATTCTTGTCGAATATAAAATCAAAATCCGGAACTAATGGACTCCAGAATACCGTCCAGTATCGCCAAATATTAGGTGGCCCTTCATCTTTGGATGGAGGGTTCTTGTTTTCCTTCACCAAGATTTTTGAGAACTCGTCCCGAATAAAAAAAGGTTTGTTTGTGATGCTTTTAAGCCCCTCTCCTTTCACATAGGCCACAGTAAAGTCCCAGGAGACTTCCGCCAAGCAGGTATTGAGATAAGCAGAATCATTATCAAATTCGAAACAAAGACTTTTAAAGTATCCTTTAATGATCCGTTCATTCCATCGAATCCATTCGTGAGTAATATCCGCTTCTTTCCATGAATAAGATTTTAAAATTTTTGTCTTTTTAAGAACAAAGTCTATGTTCTTAGGATTAATTATGAGAGTTGGTTTAAAAAAAAGAACACCTGAAAGAATTAGGAGTAATACCAAAACAAGACCTAGAAAACTGAGTACAGGATAGAGAATAAACTTCTTCATCAAAAAGTTCCTCCAATCCCTGCGTAATAAAAGTTCCCTTTATCAATATAAGGATTCGTGACATATCCCCGGGCCACGTAACCTTGTACCAGACCTAACTTAGATAACCATCTAAGCCCCAACCCAGGTGAGTACCAAAGCCTGGGATCAATGTCCCAGGACTTCTCACCAAAGTAGGCGCTATCAACAAAACCAAAGGCCTCAATCTGCTCTAGAATAAGATATGTCTTTCTGACTTCGAGCTTTAATTCGAGTTTTGTCAGAGCACCAAGACCATCATTATCAGGCAATGTATTCAAAAGAAAACCTCTTACATCATCACTCCCGCCCCCGTAAAACTTCACAGATGGTGGAAGACTTTTCAAAGAAACTTCATCGTCGACCCATGTCGTTCCGGCATTAAAGCGATAGGCACCAATAATCGCCCCTTTTCCAAAAAAGCCAAGTTCTCTCATTTCTGAATAGGTTCCAGCGAGCATAACCAAAGGATCAGAAAATCCCAGTGAAGGATGACGGAAATCAAAAGTAAACCCGAACACACTTCCCTCTTGGGGATGAATGTCAAAGAACTCATAAGAGTGAGACATAAGCTGGCTTGAGCCATTAATATTGACTGCAGAATATGTTTTAGTATTAGGATCCACCTTTGAATGATAGGTACTGGCCTCGTAAGTGGGACCCAATGTATAAGTCTGAAGATAGCGAGTTGAATCATAGGTCCACTTCATATGGGGTCGAAAGCTCAAAAGCGATTGCTCGTAATCAATCTGAGATTCACGACTCAATTCAATTTGAGTTAACAATGATCTTCTCGGTTTATGCTTCCAGAAAAAAATGTCGGCCGTTCCATTTAATGATTGGGAACGTACAGATGCTTGCGCATTCAGAGAAAGAATCGAGGCCATAGAATGATAGCGATTATTAGACCAACGAAGACGTGCCATGGGACCTAATTCAGTACTCGCTCCTACCCCAAAGCGGATTGTTCGTGGCGGTCCAAGGATAAAGTACTGCGAGAGTCGGAACTCCTTCATGTCTGGAGCGCAATTGTTTAAGTAATAGGTACCTTGCAAAACCTCTGAGCGAAGAAGGCGCTTCTCATTAAGTTTCAACAACTGCTCATTGAAAGGATCCTGAGGTCTATAAGGATAATAGCGATCTAGGGCATTCTCTTCTAGCCCCTTGATAGGCTCTTTATCGACCTCTCCAAAAGTATAGTGATTGCCTTCATTCAATGCGATCGTCACTTGCTGTATCTCAGCATCCGCCAGGGCCTTGGCGTCTGCACAAGGATAACCACGTTCTCCGACGATTTTTTTGGATCGTTTTTCCAAGGCATCCAATAAATTAGGATTCAACTTCTCTCTCAAATAGCGTCGTTTGAGTTCTTTTTTTACCGCCTGTCTTTCCTTCTTATTGTCCGAGTCAACTTGAAGCTTTTTCATTTTCCGTAAGGGCCCAGTGTGAACATGGAGAACTCCATTCTCGGTGTTAAACTCCGGCCTTAAAAATCCTCGAGACTGGAGAAAGGCGGTGAAGAAGTAGCTCGCCTGATAAGGGGGAATAACTTTATAACTTTCACTCTTAGGATCACCACAGACCAATAGCTTTTCGGTTTCAGTGAGTTTTACTTCTTCATCATGCCCATGAATTTCCACCGAGGGGCAGACTTTCGTAGATGCATTGGATGGAGAAATGATGTGGAGAATGAATAGGAGCAGCAGAGTAATCTTCATTCGAGAAGGAACATATCACTCCCCGCTCTTCGTGAAAATCAACAATCTATGGCGATGAGTGTTTGGCCAATTGCCATAAAAAATTAAGCTTAAATTTAACTGTCGACTCTTCACGTGGAAGGTATGAACGCTGCCACTTCCCAAGGAGGAAACAATGCGTACATTTATTCTCATGACATTTATTTTGAGTGGTCATGCTTTTGCAGGTGAATTCGTAAAGAAAAAGCTTCAGTTTAATTTCATTGGAGACGATTTCGGTAACAGAATTTATTACCGCTGCGATTCAACTAAAAAGCTGGTTGAAAATCATCTGGCGACATTAGGTGCATCATCGGTTTTGGTGAAATGCTCTGGCGGGCTTGAAGACCATTCTCGACTTCCTCAATGGGCACCCCTGTCAATTACCGCTCTTCTTGACGTACCTCTTCCTACAGAAAACTCAGTTCGTGAAGTCCTGGTACTAGATAGTCGCAGATCCATGCATGAAGACTGTTTTTTGAATGTCTCATTCTTGAAGACCGCTATCCCTCTTTTCCCTGGAGTAAAAGTGCTTAAGAAAAGTGCTTCATGTGCTCACTCCAATTCCCGTTGGTCATATACAGTTGAAGTAGCAAAATAAGTCAGTTCAGAAACTGACCGCCATGACCTCCGTCTTTTGGATGCTACCATTCCTGAAAGACGGAGGTTTTTATGCTTCAAATTACCCAAGTTAATCCGGCAACCAAAACTATTGAGATCGTTGTTGATGGAAGAGTAACGAGAGAATCCATCCTGGACATTTACCGAGAGGTTGAAGAAAAAGGAAAAAGTTGGGGCCAAGTAAACTTTCTCGAAGAATTTCTGGGTTTTGATGGAATAGAACCAAGGGCGATCTGGGAAGACCTAAGACTCTATCTAAAGAACAGTTCTCTTTTTAAAAAAGTCGCATTGGTCACAGATAAAAAATGGGTCTCGACTCTTACTAAAATTGCAGATCCCTTATTCAAGATAGATGTCAAAGTATTCCCACTCGATAAAATTTCTGAGGCCCGACTTTGGCTGGCAACGAAATGAATAAATTTTTCATTCTCTGCCTACTATTTTTTTTCATATCTTGCGGAGACAGCGGTAGTGGAAGTTCATCTTCACCTTCACAAGAACCGGAAACCACCACTGAGCAGGACCCCCTAAAGGAAGTTGATCTTGTGACTCCACAAGGTGAGACGGTAAAAACGTCACTCGCCTATACTAAAGATGATCAACTCGATGGGCTTCAACATGTTCAAGATTCAGAATTCTCTGAAGATCAAGGGAAGCTTTTCTTTTACTTGAAAGATGCTGCTCGAACTTTCTGGATGCCTAATACCTATTTTAACCTCGATATTATCTATCTGGATGAAGACCTAAAAATTGTTGATATCGTCTGGAACATGCCTCATTACACTGATGACTTGAACTCTGAAATACCTCGTGCTCCGACCATCACTAGTCGCCATGTCTTAGAAATGAAGGCCGGCTCTCCCGCGTCCTCTCAGCTTAAAATTGGTGACTCGTTGAAATGGAACTCATCCCTTACCCTCGATCAAGCAGAATCAAGCATAAAAGAGGAGCTCAATAATGACTGAGAAAGAAAAGATGCTCTCGGGAGGACTTTACTGGGCCGGCGATCCTGAACTTGTCCAAGAACGGGAAAGGTGCAAAGAATTGTTAAAACAGCACAATATACGAGCTCTCATTCCGAATGCTCATGAAAGTCTCTATATTCAGTCACCATTCTACTGTGATTATGGGTATAACATTTCCTGTGGCGAGAATGTTTTTATCAATGCTAATTGTGTGTTCCTCGACGTCGCAAAAATTTCCATTGGATCCTATGTCTTGTTTGGTCCGGCAGTACAAATCTATACAGCTTCTCATCCACTAGACTATATGATCAGAAGAACTCTAGAGTTTGGGAGGCCTATTTCAATTGGAGATGATTCATGGATCGGTGGTGGGGCCATCATTATGCCAGGAGTTTCCATCGGAAGACGATGCGTGATCGGTGCCGGTGCAGTTGTAACGAAAGACGTTCCAGATGATTCTCTTGCTGTAGGAAATCCTGCGAAGGTCATCAGAAAATTAAACTAACTCAAGCTCATACTTCAAAAGACTTCTCCCATAAGACATCGTGCCCCTCCACCACCGTAGGCTTCAATTGTATCGAGGGGAGAATGCAGAATTTTTCCTTCTATTTCTAACTGGGCTCGCTGCTCAGGTCTCAAATGATGGTAGGCCCTGGTTGAACAGACCCAGAATTTCTCCCCTCTGTGATTTTGTAAGAGGAGCATATTTCCATCAAAATTTTCCATTTGATCATGAGAGATATCTACGATCACTTTGCCGGTTTCAGTAAAGAATTGCTTTAAGAGTTCTACTTCTTTTGGATCATGAATGGATTCTAGATTAATCACCACATTCTTTTTCCCCAATGCCATCATGACATTGGTGTGATAGATCTGCTTTCCATTTTTATCAACGGACTCAAATGTCACGATCTTGTAACCCGACAACTCGCTAAAAATCTTAAGCAACTCAGTGGAAGTCCTTGGAGCGAGACAGGCATAGGCAAGCTTAAAGTCATGATCAAAAATAAGACTTCCAGTTCCTTCTAAGAAGAGTCCTTTCTCTCCATGGCTTCTCAGATCAATGACTTCCTTTGCCTCTAAGGCATCAATCACATCCTGTCGAAATTCACGGCGACGATTTGGAGCAAACATAGGGAAAAGAAAAACTCTTCCGTCCGGGAGTTTACAAAACCAATTATTGGGAAACAGAGCATCCGGGGTATTTTGATGAGAAAGTTCCTGAAACTTTAAAATGTTGATCCCATGCTGAGTCAGAACATGTTGAAACTGATCAAACTCTTGCTGGGCCTTTTGAACAATGGTGTCTTGAGATTCTGAAGAAGAAGTATTCTGAAAACTATTAGAGCCGCTGGTCTCTGGATTTGAACAAAAACTTAATGGTCTCACCATCACTATTGTCGAAGCATTCATATCATTAATCTTAGCAAATCTAAAAAAATGATGGAAGCTCATTTCAGGAAGTGACTTCCCATCTTTGGAATAATCCTATTCTGTGTGAAAACTAAGACCTCACATCAAGGAGGGATTATGATTAAGGTACTCTTAGCAACAAATGATTCCATTCTCGAGAGAATGCTTCAAGTAACTCTCACGATAAATGGTCTATCAGTCACCTCTGTGGCGGACCTGACAGGAATCTCGACTCATTTACATCGGGAAGAATTCAATATTCTCCTTCTCGACCGAAACTTTGCCGACGCAGGACTTTTGGTAAGAAGAGATGGATTTAAATTACCAATTCTGGCCTTAACACAAGCTCCAAAGGCCTCTAGTACTAAGGACGTAGAATTTCTGGCCGATCCATTCGACTTTCCCTCGTTAAAGATAAAGATGAATAGCATGCTGAAGAGACGCTATGGCCTTAAAGAAAAAATTATTGAAGCAGGACAAATGAAGATTGATGTCCTCAATCAGCTGGTCACTGTTAAAAATGAAGTCATGAGTTTAGGGAAAGTTGAGTTTGCGATTCTGGTATCTCTAACTCGTAAGGCCGGCAATATTGTCTCTAAAGAAAAACTCAGAAACGACTTAGAAGCTCAAGGTCAGTTCTTTAATACGGCCATCTATCATCACATTAAAGAGTTGAAGCGAAAGCTGAAGGTCACGACTAATGAAAGATTTAATATTAAATTCGTCACCGGCGAAGGTTACCAATTGATGACTGAAGGATAATTTGTTTTAAAACTGGTAAGGGGGAATAGGTGCCTCACCGCCCCCAAACTAGATAGGTGACAAGATCTTAGAGTTTCTGAACTTGATAGATTAATTCAACTCCACCTGTTCCTCTCTGCTTTACTGACTTAAGCACTAAAGGCCTACTGTAACGAGGAAATAACGGAGCTCCTCCACCAATTGTGACTGAGGCCACATGCAATTGGAGTTCATCGAGGAGGTTCGCATCATAAAACTTTCCCGCCAACTCTCCACCACCCATGACCCAAACGTTCTTGCTGCCCGAAAGCTCAACCATTTTTCTATGAACAGGAACAACATCACCTTTTACAAAACGGACATCGGCATTGGGAATTGAGGGAAGATCACTTCTTGATGTGAAGACAAAACTCGGAACCTTGTAAGGCCAAGGCTCTTTGGATTTTGAGAGATAATCATAAAGCCATAAATAAGTCGTTGACCCCATGGCGATTGAACCAATGGAATCTACAAAGTTTTGAATAATATTTTCTCCGCCATCTCCTTCCGGCTCACCGAATTGAAAAAGCCATTCAAGCGAATTATTTTTGTCGGCGATAAATCCATCTAAGCTGGTTGCGGCAAAGTATATTGTCTTCATTTTGACCTCTGCAAATTTACTTTCATTTTATAGGGCGCAAACCTCATGAGTAAAGGTATGAATCCATACCGTGCAAGGAGTTAATGATGAAATCCATTCTAGCTTCCTTAATTGCTCTTTCACTTCTTTTAATTGGTTGCTCAAGTGACAGCAAAAATAAGAAGACCATGGCCGGAGCAGGAATTGGGACAGCAGTAGGAGCAGGTGTCGGTGCTCTGTTTGGTAAGGAGAAAGGCGCTGTCATTGGAGCGGCCGTTGGTGCAGGTATTGGCGGATATGCTGGTCACAGAATGGATAAACAGGCAGCGGAGCTTGAGAAAATTGCGGAGACCAAACGTACCGAGATGGGACTGGTCACGTAGTTAAAGAGTGACATTCTATTTGATACCGGAAAGGCCGAATTGAAACCAAATGCTCAGAGTAATCTGAAACAGATGGCAGATATTATGAAGAAGTATCCTGAAAATATTCTTAACATTAAAGGTTATACTGATAACACCGGAAGTTCTGCTACCAATGAAAGACTCTCTCAATCCAGAGCGGATGCCGTTCGCCAGGCACTCATTACGGATGGTATGCCTGCCAATGTCATTAGCACTGAAGGCATGGGTCCTGCTCATCCAATTGCCAGCAACTCCACTGCAGGCGGAAGAAAACAAAATCGTCGCGTAGAAATTGAAATCACAGTGGACCAATCAAAAGTGCCAAAAGATCAGAAGCAGTCACAAGAAGAAAAAAATAAATAGTTTTATCCTGAGATGTCCCCTTTTTCCTTCTGATAGGAGCAACTATTTCTCACGTCGTGTAATGGATCGTCCTCAAGACAAAGAAGAACGCCTTCTGGTTCATAACGACTGGCGCAGGAAACTAAAAACAGGAGAAAGAATAAGGATATTTTCATGCTGGCTATAACGCATGGTAGAGGTGTTTTGTGACGGCCTAAGGCGTCTCCCTAACAAAACGTCAAACCTCTATGATGTGTTTGATGAAACTCATCTGGATTCTCATCTTTATTTTATTCATCGGTAAAACATACGCTCAACAGTATAACTCTGATAGTTGGCTTTCTAAGCCTCATGGTACTGTAACTGTCATACCTACCGTAGGCGAAAGAAACTCCATGCTTATGTCCACGTTCTCACTTTTCCCCGATTGGGAATTTACCTACGCTATTTATACCTACAACAAAGATGATGATCCTCGAACCGATGATGGTCATTCCACATCGTGGTATGCCAAATACATGTTCTGGCAAACAGATGAAAAAAATGGTGGAGGTTCGGTTAAATTCGGGACCGGTATGTTCCCAGGAACGATTAAAGGTGAAAGTAGTTTAGATGATGCTTTCAATACTTATTGGGTGAATTTTCCGTTCACGTTCCCTTTCGCTCACAACAAGTTCTCCTGGGACATCATGCCTGGAGCGAGTGTCACTCGAACCTATAAACCAGAAGACACGACCAACGCGATGGGATTCACCTACTCGACTCGTCTCGCTTATTATCCCTTCGATCAAATCTGGTCCATCGTGGGAGAAGTGTTTGGAACCGAAGGTGAGGTCTACGCAAAACCCGAATACAAAATTGGTCTTCGCTGGGAACCCAATCAATACGCAACTTGGGCCCTGACTTATGGACAAGAATTTAATGGAAACGAAGGAGCAGGAATTGAGTTTGGTGTAATGATCTTCACTCCGCAATTCGCTTGTTTTGGCCCATGCAAAGTGGATTAGTTCGAGAGTAAAGATTTATGCTCTTAGAGCCGATAAGCTTTATATGAAAACACTTATCACAATGACATTACTTTTATCATTCAACTCATTTGCCCAATCTTCAAATACTCAAGAAAATCCAAAAAAGAAAATGGATTACGGTGACAAACAACTTCTCCAACGTGACACTTGCAGAAGGCCCATTGAGTATCTTCAGACGAGATATCCTGATTTCACCAAGGAACAGCTCGAGAAAATGAAATCCGAGTGTAAGTACTAGACCTCTTCATATTTTCCGTTCTTTAGAGTCTTGTTTGCTTGACCATACTATTGTTTAAGTATATAAACAATGCATCCAAATAAATGCTCTAAGGATATACAGTTGTTGTTCAGACTTATTACTGCCCTCTTATATCGGCGTCCTAAAAGATCACGAAAACTTCTTATCAAAACCAAATGATAGGCAAAAAAAAAGGGGCCCAAAAGGCCCCTTCGCTCGATTAACTATATGTTTACTAGAATGTGTTAATGTAAGCGCTGATACCAAGGTTCGTTCTATCGTCACGAATATCAGATGGAATGAACTGAATGTTCGGGTAAAGGAAGATATCACGTGAAAGTGAGATACCTACACCGAAAGATTGGTAAACAACACGCTTGTCGTATGTGTCCCAGGCCATCTCACGAGTTTGCTGATAAACCTGCCAGCCCCAAAGAGTTCTTAGGTTAAATGTATCGTTGATCACGTACTCAAGAACCGGGTAAAGCTGCCAAACGTTTTTAGCTAGACCTTGGTTTGTCTTATCGAAAGAATAACCAGTCCATTCAAATGTAGCACCACCAGAAAGACCGAAGTCACCAATATCTCTCATCCATGTAGATGCGATATCGTAACTAGCACGGTAACCGGCCTGACGCTGCTGAGTGTTTGTAATAAGTGTTGGAGTAAGCTGAGTTACAACCTGGAAACCCCAAACTCGAGCAAGGTTTGTATAGATAAGGTTCGGGTCACTTACAGTAACGTCTTGCTTAGTTTTGTTGAACTCTTTTTTAAGAGCTGGATCATTTGTTTTGATGCTTGAGTTGAACGGAGTATTCATGAATACACCCGTACCAAGAGTTAAGCTGTTAAGCGGATTGAAACGGTATCTAAGACCTACGTTTGCAGTTAGATATTGAAGAGTAAGAGCATCAGCACCATCAGTAATGTTTGGTCTTTGAGCAGCACCTGGCTTCTCTACTGAACCACCTTGGTAGTTGATAGCGAAGTTACCAGACCACTTTGAAAGTGAACCACTTGAAGCACGTAGACGACGGTTAGTAATAACCTGGTCAGCTTCATCAACTTTGCCGGGCTGAGCAGCTGGAGTTGCTTCAGTCTGTGGCTTAGCATCTTTGTTTTCAGTTTTTGTTTCTTGAGCGAAAGCAGTGAGAGAACCGAGGATCATTACGATCGAGAGTAAAAGAGACTTGGACATTGAATTACCTCTACCAAATTTTTTATTGAGGAATAGAGAGTAATTGTTGGTTTTCGATTTTGTAAGCGAAAAAAAAAGAAATCTTAATTTTTTCTTGTGATCGGTTGTAGAGATTTTCACAAAATCTTACATTTCTAACAAATTTTTAATCTGTCATCCTAGTGATGGTGACTTACACCATTTGGAATCCAAAACCCGAAAATGGATCCCTTCCCTAAACGGCTTTCAGCAAAGACCTTGCCCTTATGGGCCTCAACGACCTCTTTTACATTTGCGAGCCCCCTACCACTACTTACTTCACCGGCTGTGGGTCTCACACTTGTCTTTCCATGTTCCTTAAATAAGTTTTGCATTTCAGACTCTGGAATCCCCTGGCCCTGGTCTCGAACTGAAAAATAGAGTCGCTTCAGTTCCCAATCCATCTTGACCTCCAATTCAATCTCGGTCCGAGAATTCGAAAATTTAATCGAATTGGAAACGAGGTTCAAAATGGCCTGTTTAATTAATGCCAAGTCAAATGTCGCCTGGTCAGGAAGACCTTCATGTCGTTTTAACTTAAATTCAATATCTTTTCTTCTGGCCATCGAAAGAGCATCGTCGGCCACCTCATCCAGAAATTTACCTAGATCATTTGTCATCAATGAGACTTCGCGTGCTTCTTTTTTAAGATAGACCAGTTCCTCAATGGTTCTCATCATAGAATCAGTGTTCCGTTTTAAAATCGAATAGACATGCTTAGAGTTTTTTCCCAGTTTTTGGTACTTGTCCCCTCTTTCTAACAGCGAAAGATATCCTCTGATCACCATGAGAGGATTATTTAAATCGTGAATGATATTTTTGAATAGCTTTTCAACGGAAGAACTTCTTGCTATGGCCACCTTCATTTGGCCATGAAACACAATTAAAGAAATGCCTTCGGCCACCTCTTGAAAAAGTTGTACATGAGATTCGATATAGGTATTCGTGTTGTTGCTTGAAAAGAACAGAAGACCAATGTTTTGATTTTCTATACTGGAAGGACAAATAAGGGAAGATTTCAATCCTTCCTTTATTGCGAGATTCAATGTTTCGGACTGAGGATAAGATTCACTCAGTCTCTCAAGATCATTGATAATGACAGGACTATTTTTTTGAAGAATTTGTTGAACAAACAGATCATCCTCCACTTTTATCGAAAAGTTCTGATGTAAAAACTTAACTTTAGTTTTTGACTTCACCCAGATGATTCTTAGTGCCTCACCCTCATCTTCCAAAATGGCGATTCCGATTCGATCGTAGGGAATCACCGAATCCAGACTGGTAAAGAGTGAATCAAGAATATACTCTGGGTTCTCCCCCTTATTTAATTTGTAATGAATTGAATTAAAGATTCTGCCTAGCTCCGCCTTGATTTTCACGAATTGCTTCATCTCATCCAGCAATTTATCAAATTTCTGAATATCTTCTTCTAAGCTTCTTTCCGAAATCTGATAGGGATCAAAAAATTGCATGTTCTCCAATCGGAACCTCCACCTACAGCGGCAAAAGTAGTTCCTAGTAAAAAGGGGCCAAGGCCCCTTTGATTACTGTCTGATCTCAGTTTGTTTTGTTTTCGAAGATAAGTCTCTCTGGAAACCTTGAAGACCAGTTGTCGATGGGTCTAGCACTGTTTTAACCTCAGAGATTTTATCAATAGGAAATCCCGCCTGCTTGGCATGGTCGCGTAGGATATTTTCATCTTTTGCCAAGTAGACACAATAAACCTTATCGCCTGTTACATAGGATTCTCGCCATTGAATATCGGCCCCTAAATTACGTAGGACTTCATTTGATGACCCCGTCATTTTACGAAAATCTTCCTCAGAAGAATTACCTACGCCTTCAATGTTTCTTTCTATGATAAATTTTTTAAGCATATAAAACTCCTGTGTAATTGTTAAAAGACTCACAGGTATATGCTCATTGTTTTCACAGGGTCCTTCACCTGAACTTTAAGTGAAGATTAGTGCTTAATCAGTTCTGTCTTCCAATTGGTTTAATAAGATGTTCCAGACCGTTTAATTTAATTTCATACAAAAGTCCCAGAAGCTTACCTAACTCTCCTTCAGGAAGACCATTCGTATAAAACCAAACGACATATGGCTCAGGAAGATCAATGAGCGGAACACCCTTGTATTTCCCAAAAGGCATGGCCATCGACTTCAGTTTTTCTAATTCATTCATCATAGAATTTTAACGCCCATAATTGTGATCATGCCTAAGGCCTCTTGCATCGGAATTTTCGCGTCAACGAGGTTGTTGTCCTTAGGATTCAAAGCAATATTAATCGAATGAGTAAAATCGCATTTTGATAGATTTGTTTTACCAAAAACTGTCCCCAGAAAGTCACAACCTTTGAATGAAGAACCAGAGAAGTCACTGTCAGAGAAATCGCATTCACGAACCCTGCAGTTATCCATTTCAGCACGTTTCAATTTCAAGCGACTAAAATTTCCATAGCGAAGTTCACAATCAGAGAAATGAAGAAGTGCTAGTTCATTGGCAACTGACCATTCGATCCCAACGAGCTTTGAACCTTCAAATTTACAGTCACGGAAATTTGCTCTCGAAACTTTTATGTTACTAAAATCACAACTTTTAAACTTACAATCAATAAATCTCGATCTCGAGACATCGGCCGTCTGAAAATTCACTCCAATAAAAGTACATCCTTCAAAGGACCGATCAGAAAGATTGAGTTCTTGTAGATTCAAATTTTGAATAGTGCTGAATTCAAGGTCTGTTTGATCTAGGAAATCTTCAACGTCACTTTCGCTCCTTGCGAATCTCATACCTCGTTGAAGAGGAATAACTGGCCTAACCAAACCAGTACGTGATTTTCGGTTAAGTATTATTATAGAAAGAAATTTTGAAAAGTCGAATTTTAGATCCTATATGAGGGCCTGGGCCGTCTGTGTTTCTCTTGCCATTTTAGATTCAATCGCCTTCATTGCTGCCATACAAATGGAAAGTGAAGGACTTTCATTGACCGCAGCTCCCGCGTCTATAAAATTCCCAGCACTTAAATAAGAAATAAAATCTGCTGGCGATGTGAAACCTTCTGTCTTCCCGGCCAGAGCAAACCATTGTCCACCTTCAATAGGAATAAGGGAGATGTTAAGCTTTTTGGCAACTTCGAAAGCGGCACCAATTTCTTTTGAATATTCCCTTAACGGTCTTTCACCCACAGGAGTCACTTCGGTAGGAATCTTTCTCTTAATAATGACGTCGTGATTGAAGATATGCTTAGCAATCAAAGTGTCTAGTTCTCTACCGGGTCTCATACTTTTTCCTTGAAGAGTTTGCCCGGAGTATAAGGATTTCTCGAAAAAAGTGACCTTAAAAGATTCTCAAGAGAAGAATTCTGTGGAAAATTTACAGCTTAGTGAAAGGTCTCACCCTTCTCTAACATTAGGATTATCTTATTAATCCAACGTTCTCGAGTCTCCGCCTTCTTGGAATTGTGCAGACGATAAGCAATGGCAAAGATGTTTTGCTTACTCAAAGTTTTATAAAAGGCCGTGGCCTTTTTACTTTTTTTCAGTGCCTTAAGGAAATCCTCCGGGGCCTTGGCATTTTTTGGAGAATCATAGGCCTTTTCCCAGCGTCCGTCGGCCTTGGCCTCTTCTATCACCCTTAGTCCTGCTGAGGTCATGAGTCCGTCCTTGATCAGACGATCTACATTTTCAGTGTTAATTTTAGACCACTTACTTTTTGTGGTTCGTGGGGTGTAGCGATTAGTATAACTGATCTCGTCCACAGATTTTCGAATGCCATCAATCCAGCCAAAGCAAAGGGCCTCATCAATTGCTTCATTAGGATTGATTCCAGTTTTTCCGGAATCCTTTTTATAAAAACCAATCCAAATTTCTTTCTTCTTATCATGGTTTTTTTCAAGCCACTTTCGAAAGGCAAGTTGATTTTTAAAGTATTTAATTTCCATATACGTTTAGATTATTTCTTACAACTTAAGTAGTAAACCTTTCATCTGCTTTAACCATGTTAGTAAGATTTAGTTGCATTGATTAAGAAGGGCCCGAGCAGTAAAGTTAAAGTTGTATGAAGTTGGAGAACCAGATGAATTCAGGGAGTCCGACACGCATTGAGGCAATTGATCTGGCCAGAGGCATGGCAGTCAGCTTGATGATTCTTAGTCACGGTATCAAAGGCCTATTAAGCTTTGAGCAGTTTCCTGACTGGGGTCTCGTTCCGATTCATTTAATCACAAAATTTTCATCCACCATCTTCTTTCTTGTTTTTGGCCTAACTCTCGCTGTAGTTTTTGCTCCCGCCACACAAGACTCATCTTTATGGCCACAAAAACGTAAGAAATTATTTACGCGTGGTCTGATTATTCTTTTTTGGTACAAGATACTGACTATCATTGAGATGTCTCACCTTCATCGAACGGATGAAATTCTGGATGCTTTACTGTATCTGAAGTTTCCAAGCTACGCCGAAATTTTGGATTTTTACGCCCTTGCCCTATTATGGATTCCTTTCCTTCTTCCTTTTTGGCAGAAAAGTTCACTCTTTCTGAAGGCCTGCTTCCCTCTTTTCTTTGCTCTCCTCACTTATTTGTTAACGGAACATCTCGATTTTGGAATTTTTTATCAAGTAAAGGCGCTACTGATTGAAGAGGATGGTCTGTACACTTGGGGACAATTGAGTCGTGCTCCTTTTGTGTTCCTAGGCATGTTTATCGGCCACTATTACACAAGCTATTATCAGGTCCCAAGCTCTAGAATAAAATTTTCAGGCCTTCTCGCCCTAGTTTCGATTTTAATATTTGCGGCTTTTCTTTTTATTTATAAAGGTGAACTCTACTTAACATTTTTCTCTCTTGCTGAAAATGTGGGGAAGCATCCTCCTCAAATGCCATTCATTCTCTTTAGTCTTTCAGGTGCTCTTGCCACCATTTCCTTTACGACCTTGATTGGTGACAAAGGGGCCAAGTGGCTCACACCCATTACATTGATCGGAAAAGAGACCTTGTCCGCTTTTGTATTTCATTTAACAATTCTGTTTCTTGTATACCGTCTTTTCTTAGGTCTATGGCTTGATGTCACTTATCCTCAGGCCCTTGCTCTAACGATCTTGCTATTCGTGTTAACTGCTGGATGGGCAAAGTTTAGAAACTGGAGAAAAAAACATGAAAAATCTAAAGTACTTCGTAGGAGCGGCAATTCTCCTCGGGGCCTTGTCTCTCACGAGTTCAAGACCAACTAAGGCCGTATCTTTCACAAGTTCTAAAAAACCCAGCCGCTCTCTAAAAAAGAAGGTCTGGCAAATGCAACTTCAAGATGAAGTAAATCGCCTTGAGAAAATCTATCCAAATCAAATCGGGCTATATATCAAAGACCTTAACACAGGTGAAGAATATTCACTTCATGCAGATGAAAAGTGGTATCTCGCATCTACGGTAAAAGTCCCCATTGCGATTGAAGTTCTAAAACAAGTTGATGCCAAGAAATTGTCCCTGGAAGATAAGATCGAAATTTTGGCAGATGACTATGTCGATGGTAACGGACCATTAAAAAATATGAATCCGGGAGACTCTGTTTCCATTCGATTTTTGTTACATCAAATGATCGCCTTGAGCGATAACATGGCGACTGACATGTTGATCAGAGTTGTGGGTCTTAATAGTGTGAATCAGCTCATGCAAACCATCTCGCCTGGAAGCTTCTCCCCCATCACGACCTTAAAAGACGTGCGACGACATATTTATGGAGGCCTACATGCTAAAGGCCGGGAGATCTCGGGCCGAAATATGATTGATCTAAGGCGGATCTCTGATCCGACTGAGAGATTGTCGAAATTCATGAATCTCTTTCAACTAGATCAGACCCATATAAAACTTAAAAATATAGATGAGGCCTATCAGGCCTACTATAAAGAGAACCTCAATTCGGCCACTCCTCGAGATTATTCAAAGATCTTGGAGGCACTTTGGGAAGGAAATTTACTGAGCCCTGACTCCCGTAAGTTTTTGATAGATACAATGTTAAAGACAGAGACTGGACAACAAAGAATCAAGGCCGGCCTTAAACCTCCATTTGTCTTTGCTCATAAAACCGGGACTCAGTACCAACGAATTGGTGACGTAGGATACATCTGGAACCCTCATAATGCCAATCGCAAGCCAATTATCGTTATTTCATTTGTTCGTGGTATTACTCAGGATGAGGTGTCGGCAAAGGTCCTTGCTCAAGTCGCAAAATATATTTCGAAGTCAGGTGTGCTATGAAAATCATTTTAATAAGTCTCCTCCTACTTTTTTCCACATCAACATTTGCCTGGAAAGAGACGCTTGAAAAAGAGATTAAAAAAATTGATCAGAGATTTGAAGGTGATCTTGGCCTTGTCATAAAAAACTTAAAAGATGGGTCGATACTTGAATATAACGCTGATAAGAGTTGGTACCTGTCTTCAACCATTAAAGTCCTAGTGGCAATTAGTCTTATGGAGGATGTGGACAAGGGCAAAATAAATTTGAATCATAAGATTACTTTGCGAGAAAAAGACTTCGTAGATGGAGCTGGACCATTGATTTGGAGCGAGCCGGGAGAACAATTTTCTATCGGTTTTGTTCTCAAATCCATGTTAAGAGAAAGCGACAATACAGCAGCCGACATTTTAATCGGAATTATTGGGACGGATGAACTTAATCGAGACATCAAAAAATGGATGCCCCATACAGGAACCGTCACGAGCTTACTGGATGTTCGTTACATGGCCTATGGTGAACTACATCCTAAAGCACGAACCTTAACGAATATGGATTTCATTCAATTTAAAAATTTGCCTCTGGAAAAACGACCTTATGCTTTTGCGGAAAAAGTAAAGATTCCCTATAAGAATCTTTATACTACTGATCTTGAAGAGGCCTTCGAGAAGTATTACCGACAAGGACAAAATTCCGCCAAATTACAAGAGTACGTCAATCTTTTAGAAAGACTGGAAAACCAGCAATTACTAACCAAAAAGAGTACTGATCTCATTCTTACTCATATGGAGAAAATGAAAACAGGTGGTCACCGAATAAAAGCTGGTTTACCGGCCGATTATAAATTTATTCAGAAAACGGGAACACAAATTAATCGGGCCTGTAACGTCGGTCTCGTTAGTAAGAAATCAGAAAAAAAATCTCTAATCGCTTTGGCCGTTTGTACTGAGACCTCCTCACATAAAATCAACACTGATAAGGTCTTCGACCAGATTGGCAGGGCCCTAAGCATAACATTTGATTTTATCTAAAAATTGTAATGAAGCCCAAGCATGAGATCACCATCAAGGCCCGTATGTTCAATAATGTTTGCTGTCAGATTTCCCTTTAAGAAAATTTCCAAAGGTACCTCTTTAAATTCATGAAAGAGTCCCAATGTTCCACTTGGCCCAAGATCTGTATGCCCATCCTCATGGTCATGATGATGGTGATGATCATGGTCATGAAAGGCCAATCTCGCTCCCAATCCGTAAAACCATCCAAATCTCACCTTCTCAATACTTAAAGTATTTCTTCTCCAGGTGTAATGAGAGGCCAATTGAAGATCATCATCTCTGCCAAAATCATAGGCCAAGGTTGTATGCAAAGTTATGTTCGGACGTAAAAAGTAATTCAAAGATAAACCTGTAGGCGAACCAATAACTGCTCCCACTCCTAGAGTTTTTGAGAGGCCCAATTTAGGGGCCAAGATTAAAGAAAACATAATCCATGGAACGAAACGAAACTTTAACTTTGTCACGAGATTTTCCTTTTAGACAGTAAGCACGATAAAGCAATCTTCATGGATAAGGTTGTAAACAATATGGAATAGCACGTTATAGAAAGGTATAAATATTGCAACTCTGATCTCCAACTAAGGAGGTCCTTATGGCCGAGAAACCATTCAATGTTGTGCTTGTACATGGTGGATTTGTGGATGGATCTGGTTGGGAAAGCGTATTTCAAATTCTTCGAGAAGAAGGATGCGAAGTCACAATCGTCCAAAACCCTACTATCTCACTGGCCGGAGATGTGGAGATAACCAAATTGTCACTTGAGTCCCAAGATAGGCCTGTCATTTTAGTTGGGCATTCCTACGGTGGCGCTGTCATTACTGAGGCAGGTAATGCCCCAAATGTGGCAGGACTCGTTTATATCGCGGCCTTTGCACCAGATGCAGGAGAATCTGTATCATCATTGATTAGTAATCCTCCATTAGATGCACCTGTACCTCCAATCCTTCCTGCTCAAAATGGTTTTCTCTTTCTAGATAAAGATAAGTTTAGAGAGTCATTCGCAGATGATGTGGGAATTGAAAAAGCAGATTTTATGGCAAACTCTCAGGTTCCTTGGGGAGTTGAGGCCTTAAGCGGTACGATCACAACACCGGCATGGAAATCAAAACCAAGTTGGTACTTGATTTCAAATCAAGACAAAATGATTCCGCCTGCTATTCAAAAGCAAATGTCCCAAAGAGCTCAGTCTAGGGTATTTGAAGAAGATGGAAGTCATGCCATTTATATTTCTCAGCCACAATCGGTGGTGAATCTTATTTTAGAAGCGATTGATCAATTAAGCAGTTCACAGGCCTCACCCTCAACACCAGAGGAACTGGGTGGAACGACTCTTTAATTCAAGGCCATCGGAAGGTGGCCTTACCTAACAAAAAACATTAGTTGATTTCTATCTTCTTTACATATCGCTGAGTAGCAAGTTCGCTAAGAAATCTTTGATGCGGTCTATGACTTGTAGATAATTGTATTCGCCATATTTGGGCGAAATCTTGTTGATCTTGAAGCACCTCGATCTTATGGCCCCAGTCCGTAATGATTTCTCTGACTAAGATCGGACCTTTACCGTCGATATTATCTACATGAATTAAATAATAGACCCATTCATGTTCAAATAATGTCCTCTTATCCAAATAAGTGGGAATCCACAAAAGAACAAAAATCATAAAGGTCACGCATAAACCAAACACGAAGAACCCAAGACCAAACACCATGCCTACAGCTGCTGTGGCCCAGATACCTGCGGCCGTTGTTAGGCCATTTATCACTCTTCCAGATCGAAAAACGGCACCAGCACCAAGGAAACCAACTCCAGTTACAATTTGTGCCGGGATTCGAGCACCATCCATCATCATTTGTTGATGATCAAATAACCTGGAAGTGAGAGTGAACACACAGGCACCCATCGCAACCATGGCAAATGTTCTTAATCCGGCGGCCTTTTGCGCTTTCTCTCTTTCTTTACCCACCACGATGCCGGAGAAAATGGCACCGAGACAGCTAAAAAAATAAGAAAAAACTAAGGGGACATGATCGAACAAATTAAAAAGAAAGAAATCATTTAGAAACTCTAAATGCATAATGCCTCTTTTATAAATAAAGAGATGATATAACGAATGACTTTAGGGCAAGTTTTAGAGGAGTGAAGCCGTGAGCCCGTGTTTCCAAAAGTGAGAGGAATTAAAAGATTTCATAAGACAATTCTAGCTGAAATCGTCAAAAGATTCAATCTCGAGCACTTCAGTAGTCTCAGTGGACCGCAACCGAGTTCTCTTTATCCATAATTTCAGCAATTAATTGGTCGTAAAAGTCAGTCACCTGCTGCTCTTTATCTGAACCGTTATAGATAAAGCTAAAAGCAACAAGGGTGCCGTCATTTTTTTTAGCATAACCACCTAAAGCGATAGCACCAGTGATAAAACCGGTTTTGGCCTTTACCCACTCCACTTTAGTAGAAGCAATTTTGCGTTTTTTTAAAGTTCCGTCGACACCAGCTTCCGGCAATGATTGCATAAACACTTCGTAATGTTTTTTGTTCATTGCTATCCCTCGAAGGATCTTAAGCATATTGGCAGAAGAAATTTGATTTTGTGGGCTAAGACCTGAAGGACTCACGAATGAATACCCTTGCGGTGTAATCGCCAGAGATTGCGTTTCTTGATTGATGATCTTCACGCCTTCAAAAATAGAACCCTGTTTTTTATTTTTAACGGCAATGGCCTTGGCAAGCATTTCGGCCACATGATTATTTGAATCTTTGTTAAGATCGGATAAAAGACCAAGCGTATCTTTTCCTCGAAACTCCGCTAAAGTCATCGCTGAATATGGTGCCATGCCGTTCTTCACTTTTTCGTTGAAGGCAATGCCTTCTTTTCTGAGCATATAAACGAGATTACTGCCTGACCACAAATCCGGATCAGTGATGTTTCTCTCAAACACCAAAGGGCCATAACTTTGACCTAAAGAACCTTTTAGATGGAGAATATTTTCTCCATTTTTCTTACGGCGTCTTTCAGCAATAACATCGTTAGAACGGCCGTTCTTCGTTTTGATAGAACCTGATACTTTGACGTAATCATTCGGTGGATAGATTTCCACTTTTGCTTTTTCACCATTTTTGCCGGGAGTAACTGTGACTTTAATCGAGTTCCAATTATAGGACATGGCCCCAACTGGAGCGTCATAGATGAAGTCGGCTCGTTTATCACCACGACTTTCATCATAACGGACATTATCAAAATAAGAGTCATCAACAATAATGGCACCAGTTATCTTCTTAATGCCCCTCTTCTTTAAAGAAGCGACAAGTTCATTCATCCCATCCATACCAAATGATGGATCGCCTCCACCAACGAGATAAAGGTTTCCCTCAAGTGTAGAGTTTACAATTCGACCATCAGTTTTAATCCTGGTGATAAAACGGTGATCAAGCGGAAAATTTTGGAGAACAGAGTAAGATGTAACGACCTTTGACAATGAAGCAAGAGTTAGTTTTTTATTGGAATTGATGTCAATGAGAGTCTCTCTCTTATCTCCCACTTTAACCGTAAGTATTGAGAGTTTCTCTGGAGAGATTCGGAATTTTTTGGCCAAGCTCAAAGCTTCTGGTTGTAGAGTCTGAGCAAAAAGACCAGTTGTTAAACTGCAAAATAAAAGTGCCGAAGTGATTCGATAAATCATTTTAGTTATCTCAATGTGACTAAAAGATAAATATAACTCGGTTCGGAGCTTATTGCTAGTTTAGCAAAGTTTTTTCGGAGTGAAATACTCGCTTTAGGCCTTTACCCTGCTTTTCTAAAAGTTGAATCAACATTGCCATGGGCCAGCTCGAAGAAATAAATCAGTGAATTCATGTCGCGAGCAATTGCTTCAATAATCTTTGGCGATTGTACAATTTTCAGTTCTTCAGGAGATGAGAGGAAATATTTCCTTCTAATATGAAAATCTGCGATTTTCCCGCTAATGAGATGGTCTTGGAAGAGTTTCATTAGAAAGTCTTGTTCAATAGAATGGGCCGGGTATTCGCCACAAAACTCTTTTCCTGTTGGCTCATGGGTAAGGACCCACCCTGGGCCAAGGTCTTTGAGCTTCTGAACAACAACGTCAATATTTTCGATCATATTTTCAAGGAACTGACGTCCATAGAATGATAACTTGGACAAATTGAGCTCTTCAACTCCCATTCTAGCTTCAAACCAATGTCCTTTTTGTGGATCCTTTCCCATACCAACGATAAAAGAAGGAACGCCTATATGCTGAAGGGAACTTTTTTCTTCTTGGCTTCTGGTCAACCAAAGATAACGATAGTCCGGGAAATAATTTTTTACCCAACGGTTTAGCGAGAATCCGTAATCGAAGTAGTCCAATTTAACTTCGAGGTTGTGAGCAAATCTGAAGTTCTCATAAAATCTCATTAAAACGGGGTTGATCTTATCTGTAAGGAGCTGTTTAACCTTTTCAAGGTTCTGTGTATTGAATTCAAGACCGTGATCAAAGGCCTTCCAATCTTCTTGTCGAAAGCCTTTAAATAACCATCCCCCTTGTAATTCATTATCAACTTGAGATGGATTTTCACAATCTTTTGAGATGGGATTGAAGCCATTGTGCTTTTGATTTGAATATACTGACAATGCACGACGAAACTCGGCAGTTTCATCTTCTTTTGCCAATAAGGGTTGAATGCTCTCTTCATTTAGGAAATGAGCTTTAATCTTCAGATCAGACCAAAGATTGGAGATTCTATAATAAATGGCCTGATAATCGATATTCTTCGCGAGGAAAGGCCCTCTTGGTTTTTCAAACAAGACCCCTACTTCAAAGTTATTCTCCAGTCCGTTATTTGTTAGATTTGCCGATGATATGAGGATTCGACTGCCATCAAATATAAAAACCTTTGCATGTAAGTTTCCTTCGATATAGGAAACCTTAATCCCCTTCTCAATCATAAAATTTAGCACACTCGGTAACTGAACTCCTGTTGCGATTCCTCTCAGCGTAACTTCAGTGATGACTTCAACTGATCTCTCTTCAGTGACAAATGTGGCAAGCCACTTAGCCCTTTCCATTGAGATAAATGGACAAATGATTCGAACCTGATGGGAGCATTTAATAAGTTCTGTTATCTTTTCGAGGTGATTGATATTTTTATGTGTGTTCGCGATGATGTAATCAGAAACGTTCATATATGCCCCTTAAATTTCCTAGATAGACCTAATTCGGATTTTCTTGATCAAATCTAGACTTAATTTCTAAGAGGAACATAGTTTCAGCTGCTTATCATTATCAATGAAGGTTGATAGAGCCATTAATTCTAATTAATGAAGCCCTGCTTCGACTCTCTGTGGCCCTCACCTCTTTAGAATCTATTTTGTGTTCTGATAGATCCATCTTCGCTATTTAAAACTCGTTTTAAAATCATTTGTAAGGAGGACGCCTTGAATAGCGTTGTGAACAAAATCGTATTTGCCTCTATTTTTACTTTGAGCATGCTCGGCACTTCCAGGGCCGAGGTAGAAGAAGACAAGATTGATATTGGTGATTTGAATTACGTCAGTTCTCATCAAAAAATGTTCGAAGATGGTCGCAAAATCTTCCGCTTTGATTCCTTTGGCTCAGAGGCCTTTTGGGGTAATCAGCTAAGACTCCATGATGCGATCAAGGGAGAGCAAAATGGAGGCGTAGGCCCGGGAGTGAGTCCTAAAACTGCTTTGAGTGTTGGTCTTAAAGTGGATGTTGCTAAATTAGATAGAATTATGATCGACGCCATTAGAGAAGGCAGAGGTCTAGATGATCCTGATACAACTTTGGCACTCCTTAAAAAAAATGCTGTTGTCGGTCTGAAAGGTGTATTTAAAAACAACAAGCTTACATCCATTGGAATTACCTGCGCACTTTGCCACTCGACTGTTAATAATTCATTCGCACCTGGAATCGGACAGAGGCTCGATGGTTGGCCTAACCGAGACTTAAACGTAGGTGCGATTGTAAATCTTGCTCCTAATAAAGCACCACTAGCTCAAGTTCTAGGAGTTGATGAAGAGACAGTAAGTCGAGTGCTTACTTCTTGGGGACCAGGTCGCTATGATGCCATTTTACTCATGGATGGAAAGGCCTTCAGACCTGATGGAAAAACTGGGGCCACTCTACTCCCGGCGGCCTTTGGTCTGGCAGGTGTAAACCTTCATACTTATAATGGTTGGGGAAGTGTGCCTTACTGGAACGCCTATGTGGCCGTCACACAAATGCATGGGCAAGGAACTTTTTATGATCCGAGATTAAATGACCCAATTAAATATCCTCTTGCGGTTAGAAATAATTTCTGGAACGTACGTGCCAAAAAAGATCTGGTCAGCAGCAAACTTCCGGCCCTACATATTTATCAATTAGGATTACGTGCGCCTACTCCGAGTAAGAGCACGTATGATCAAAGAAAAGCAAAAAGAGGAAAGATTCTTTTCGAAGGCAAAGCACAGTGTATAGCTTGTCACGTACCTCCTCTTTATACTGAACCAGGCTGGAACATGCATACCGGAGCAGAAATCGGTATTGATGATTTCCAGGCCCTACGTTCACCAGATGAGCGCTATAGAACGACACCACTGAAAGGTCTTTTTACTCGCAAAAAAGGTGGCTTCTATCATGATGGAAGATTCCCAACATATCGTTCAGTAGTTGAACACTATAACGAGGTAAAGAATCTGAATTTAGATGAAGATGAGAAAGTGGATCTCACAGAATATTTGAAATCATTCTAATTAATCATGCCCCATCAAAATTGTTTTGGTGGGGCGTTTTTTTGATTAATGTTTTACTAACACGGCATCAGCATAACAAATCGTTACGTTATTACAATTTGAAGCGATATCTAGTCCTTTTGAATGACACAAATAATTGGTAATGCCATTCGCTCCTTTTTTAGAAGCTTCATATCTTAATTCTGTCTTTGCCCCTTCTTCAGAGCTATTGCCAGAGCTAAAATTGTTCGACTGACAAACTTTCGCCTGTAGAGATCCAAGATTATCGAAAGCTCTGTCTTTAAGATCATTCTTCTCAAAGATTTGAACTTTTGAAACGGCCTCTCTAATTTCAGGATTTGATAAGTCAGGACCAGAAGCACAAGATTGAAGGAAAAGAGAGCCTAGTACTAAAAAGAATGCCGTAAACTTCATTAAAACCGTCCTTGGTGAATTATTGTTTTAATGATTGTAGCTGTTTTTTTTCAGCGCAAAATATAAGATTTCTTTAACTTTGGACTGTTACAATCAAAAGAGGAAGCCGAAGCTTCCTTTTTTGAAAAGACGTCATAATTGGATCAAAGGAGCAATTTTTACCTCCGCAACAATGGCACACCTTTTAGATCTTCTAGAGACACATGCCCTTTGAAACCTCCACTCGAGATGGCCGGCCTTTCTTCTTCAATGTCATGAGCAAACTGAATTTCCCTAAAAGTTTCAAGCTTGTTAAGGTACTCATTCAAATAAGGAAATTCTTGCTCAAGATTGAAGACACCTAGTTCCTTCCCCCAGCGAGCAGTGCCACTCAGATAAATATCCGCCAAGGAAATCTTGTTCCCGACCATCCATCCAGATTGCTTCACGATCTCTTCGACTCTCTTATATTCTTGCTCGGCCCTAGTACGATCCTTCTTATAGAAAAGGCCACCCATGACTGAATGAAAGGTAGTGTGGAGGTAGGCCAAGGCATAGTTTAAATTGTCATACATTTTAGTGCCTTGCTTTACAAACATCGGATGATCAGGATTCTGGGCAGAAAGGTGAAGAAGAATGGCCAAGCTTTCATTCAAGACATCGCCATCTCCCAGTAATAATGAAGGCGTTTGTTTTAATGAATTGAATTTGAGGTAGATCTCAGCATGCTTATCCTCAAGCATGGCTATTCGACATAGCTTGTATGGTCTTCCCAACCACTCTAAAGCCGCTACTGAGGCGAAAGAGCATCCATGCGGGACTCCGTAAAAAAGTATTGGTTCCATTTTTTCTCCTATCATTTGAGTTGAACTTCTTGTCCATATCTTATGAGTCGGTATATAAAAAACAAGTACCGACTATTTTGTAAGGTACTAACCAAAAGGTAAGTGTACGTGAGAAAAAAGATGAAAAAAGATGACGAGTGCGGACTTGGACCTGCCTTCATGGTAATTGGTGGAAAATGGAAGGCCCTCATCTTGTGGGAAATCAATACCGAACCTAGAAGATTTGGAGAACTCAAAAGACTGGTTCCTGGAATCAGTGAAAAAATGCTCATCCAGCAACTCAGAGAGCTTGAACAAGATGGAATCATCAATCGAAAAGTCTTTAATGAAGTACCGCCAAAAGTGGAATATTCCATCACTTCTTTAGGGGCTTCACTCACCAAGGCCATCATTCCGCTGGCAGAATGGGGTCAGAAATATTCTAAGAAGAGCTAGAAGGGTTTGTGTTACCTAGAATAAGAGGTAGTTTTTTAATTGAAGCTTCAATTTCATCTCTTACGCTTCGGTAAACGCTGAGGATTTCTTCTTCATTATTCATATCTTTAGTCAAAGCAGGAGGATCTTGAAAACCCACATGAATAATTGTCCCACCAGGGAAATATGGACAAGTCTCTTTGGCCGCATCACAAACAGTAATAACATAATCAAATTTAACAGCAGGTAGTTCTTCAACTGTCTTTGAATAGTGAGAAGAAATATCTACTCCAGCTTCCTTCATGACCTTCATGGCTCTGGCGTTCATTCCATGTTTCTTCGTACCGGCCGAGAAAACGTTAAACTCACTGCCCCAATATTTTCGGCAAAACCCCTCTGCCATCTGAGAGCGACATGAATTACCAGTACAAAGAAACATGATATTTTTCATAAGGTCTAACAGCAGCTTTTACCTGTTGAAGATTTAGGAGCACAACATGCTCCGGTTGAAGTGGACGAGGCCTTTGGCTTTTCACTATAAACTTCTGCATCTGCCATCGTGTGATAAGTTTCCCAGGCAATTCCTGAAGGGTCTTTAACCCAGGCCTTACTTGATTCAGCATAACAACATGTCGTTGTCCCTTCGTCATAAATTCCCAGATCAGCTTTCTTTAAACGTTCTGTAAGTACAGAAAGTTCATGACCTTCATCTACCTGAAATCCAAGATGATCTACACCTTCTTCATTTGACCGAGTTGAAATAGCGAAATTGATTCTTGGATCTTCAAGCATCCATTTTGCGTAATCATCTTTCAGCTTCGTCGGCTTTTGTCCAAACAGAGTTGAGTAAAACTGAACTGAAGTATTAAGATCTTTTACGCCCACATGAATATGGAATCGTTTCATAAAATTCTCCTTTTTAACATTTGCAACCTAATCCAGCTGCAAAACATTCTTGAACTTTGTATTGTTTCACTTCATCTTGGCTGGCATCACAAGCGCATGCTAGCTTTTCCAAGCTTGCTTTCATTCTATTAAGATCAGCGATCTTTTCCTTTATCTCTTGGATCTTGGCCTCAGTCTTAACTTTCACTGTCCCGCACGTCATTCGCGGTTTCGTATTTAACTCAAGGAGTTCTCTCACTTCATTAAGAGTAAAGCCTAAGTCCTGAGCACGTTTAATGAATCTAATTTTCTGCGCATCTTCTTCGTTATACGTTCTGAATGCTCCAGTGGCCTTTGGTTCTCGAAGTAAACTTTTTCTCTGGTAGAAACGAATGGTCTCTACTCCTACTCCTGCCATTTCAGCTAATTTTCCAATTGTTATCTTTTCCATAGATCTATATTAGCATCCGTACCATAGTACGGAGTCAACACTAAGTTTTCTGAGTGTATTTTTAATTAGATAGTTAACGGAGTGAATGAGTTCGTATTAGCTTGGGAATAGTTAGAAATGGCACACCCTGAGAGATTTGTTTCGCTCGTATCCTACTCGCTCCCCTTCGGGCAGCTACGCCGACAGAAAAGGCCTTCGTGGCCTTTTCTTGAACTCCCATCTGAAGTTCACTGTACTTCAGAGAACACCGATAAAATAAAAAGAGGAAGCTTCGGCTTCCTCTTTTTATTTTAATGGCGCACCCTGAGAGATTCGAACTCCCGACCAATTGGTTCGAAGCCAACTACTCTATCCAGCTGAGCTAAGGGTGCACTTATCGTAAATGTAAAACGTGTGAACTACTCTATTGTCCTCGGGCCTCCTGGCCCTCGGCACTTCGTGCGCCCATGGCGACAACTTTGGCTTTCCTGCCAAAGTTTCAGCTTCGCTAAGGGTGCACTGTGGAAGATATTACTAAATTCAACTAACCTCTGGCCAGAAGAACTACTTTAAGACCTGGTTTTTCGGCGTTTCATGTCTCAATGCGGCCAAAAGATTTTCGGCCGCCACTCTCACCATTCCTGCTCTTGTAGCATCAGTCGCAGATCCAATATGTGGAGTGAGAACTACGTTTTTAAGTTCCAATAATGGCGAGGTCATAAGCAGAGGTTCCACTTCAAACACATCCAACCCAGCGCCCCTGATCGTTTTATTCTTAAGCGCCTCATAAAGTGCGGGCTCATCTACAATTGGTCCACGAGCAGCATTGATAAGAATGGCATCTTTCTTCATCAAAACAAGCTCTCTTTTGCCAATAAGGCTCTTTGTCTCTGCACTCAAGGGCAAGATCACCATCACAAAGTCCGACGTCTTTAAAAGCTCATCCAGCCCCATATGAGTCGCGGGAAAAGGTAGGTCCGTCTTCTTGGTCCTTGTGTGATAACAAATCTCCATATCAAAACCAAAGTGACCACGTTTCGCAATCGCCTGGCCAATTCCCCCTAGACCAATGAGACCTAATCGTTTGCCATAAATATCAGTTCCAAAGACTTCTTCGGTAACAGCACTTTTCCAATTGCCGGCCTTAAGCCATTCTTGCGTCTCCGGAATTCTTCGTGCCGTGGCCATGAGTAATCCAAAGGCCAAATCGGCGGTGGTTTCATTAAGCACATTCGGAGTATTGGTAAGAACAATTCCCCTCTCCTTAATCAGCTTCAAATCACATCCATCATATCCAACCGAAGTAAGAGCAACCACTTTCAACTTGGGAGCAGCATCTAAAAATGCCTTATCTACTTTAAGACCCAGACCAAAAATGGCCTCTGCTTCTTTTAAATACTCAGGGAACTTTGGATCGCTAAGTTCAACGCAGACAACATCTTTAACAAGTTCTTTCGCAACAGACTTCATCCATTTATTCGTATACAAAATCATGTGAGGGGTTCCCAGAAACACAAAAGGGCCCGAAGGCCCTCTTGATTATTGTTGTTCTTTTTTCTCGACGTTCAGAAGCTCATCCACTTCTTCCACATCAAACTCGGTCAGACCGAATGGGTTGTCTTTCGAGTTCAGATCTTCATCAAGGTAGCGCTTACCAAGGTTCTCTTCAATTTCTTCAAGCGAATCTTGATCAATATTTCCACGCTTCTTCTCGATGTCATTCAGGTTCTCATTCTCAAGAAGCTTATCTTCATCAAGCTTAGCATCATTCAGAATTGTTTCAGCTTCTTCGATCTCGTTTTCAAGACGCTCAAGAGCTTTTAGGTCCTTCTCAGAATCTTTAATCACCGACTTCTCACGCTCTTGTCTTTCAAGTTCAGCAAGCTCATCTTCAGTTAATTGAATCTTGTCCGCTTGCTTTAAGAGATCATCATTCAGATTCTCAAGGTTCAGCTCAACATCAAGCTCTTCCAGGGCCTTACCACCCATGAGTTCTTTATCAGCTCGAGACTTCTGGCCACGGGCCTTGATTTCTCTTAGGTGAGACTCTTTGGTCTTCGTAATGGCAATGTCACCAGCATAAAAATCACGGATCGAATTCACCACGAGGGCCGTGGCAAAGTTATCTGTGAGTGTAATCACGGCCAGTTCACCAAGTTTATATGTCGGCTGATCAGTGATGTTCTTATCAGTTAAACGATCTTTGAAGCCATAAACTTCAAATACGTTCCCCATTTCAACACCATCAGCACGACCGCGATCTAAGTAAATGACGTCACCCATTCCAAGAATGGTCTGCATTGGCTGATAAGGAGCAAGAATCGCCGCCTCAACGAGACGTGAGTTATACGTTTTCGTAATACGATCAATTTTCGGAGTATAGGCCGTGATGCGATCACCACGCTGTGGAGTTCCTGAAACTTCAACGAACTCTACTTCCCACTTGTCTTTGATCTTACGAATAAGTTTGATCTGGCCCACGATCGAATACTTATATCCTTCGCGATCAGAGTTCTTATGCTTTACTTTTCCGCCGCTTGAATAAATCGAGAACATATCACCCGGAAGCGCGTTCACCGTTTCATCAAATTGCACGTAAGCGCGGTCCCCTCTCACGAAGAAAATGTTCTCATCCGGCCCATTGGTAATTGAACCAAAGTCCTGAACAATGTTCGTCGATACGAAAGTGCTTAGATAAAAACCTTCTTTAACTGAATAGAAAATTCTTGAGTTCTTATCAAAGCCAGTACGGTCATAGTTCTTTGGTAAAATAAGATCAATTTCATCACGAGGTGGCTCGTAGTTTTCATACTCACGGTTAAGCGCTTGCTCACCTGCTTGAGTAAGATCATCCATGGTCTCTTCAGAAGCATATTGGAAGTAAACACCCTGATTCTGAAGTTCATTCTTCTCATCCAACCAACCAGGCTTCACATCTTCACCAAAGTTTGCAAGATCAGTGGCGTTCTGTGTTCCTTTAGCACCTGGTGCCGCATTCAATTCATCTGAAGTGAATGTTCCAAGTTTTACATCTGGAGCAACTGAACTACTACCAGTCGTAAATGAAAGCACCATCCCCGGCTCAATAAAGTGCGGGTTCGTGATATACGAGTTTAGCGACCAGATTTTTGGATAATAAAAACCTGAACCAAATAAACGTTTCGAAATTTTAAATAACCAGTCATCTTTCACAACTGTATAAGAATCAACCTTGGCGGCAGTGGCCACTTCGTTCCATTCCGTATCGGAAATTTGTCCTTGAATATTTTGGGCAAGACCAAGAAGATCGCGCTCTTCGCGACCAACATCAAAAATCTCAGGCTCAGCAGGTTTTTTATCAGCAGTAACAGTTGAAGGTTCAGGAATTGTCGGAACAGGTTCCTCTTTTTTTACGGTCTCAACGGCCGGAGTTGGTTCACCCATGTCCTTCGTTAAGGCCTCAAGATCATCATCTGTCTTTTCAATCACCGTATTTTCTACTGTCTCAGTAGTTTCAGTAGGAAGCTCTTCCAGAGTTTCTGCTCCTGGAGTTGTTCCTAAATCATTTGTGGCCGTTTCTGTAGTAGGTTCACTTGGCTCTAAAGCATCCAGATCAACTGTCTCAGAAGAAACACTTTCAGAGGGAGTTTGCGTCGGGGTCGGCGTTGTTGTATCAATAGCCGCAGAATCAACCGCAGTCGGCTCAGTTGCCTCAGGAGCGACTGTTTCAGAAACTTCTTTCACTTCTTCGGTTGAACCTGATTCATCTAATAAGGTCTGAAGATCTTCATCACCGAGATCTTCCTGCGCTTGCAGACTTCCGGCCGTATTCGCCAGAAGAAGAGCAACTAGAATCAGGACCTTACTTTCTTTTTTCAACTCTTATTCTCTCGTCTCAAATACATCATTAAGCATTGATGTGTACTGATCTTTCTTATTAGCGACCCCTAATTTCTCCGTGCAAATCACAGCATACTTAAGGGCATCAAGCACAACACCAGACTCAGCGTTCTTATTAATAATGTCCTCGAACACCTGCAACGCCAGATCATACTGGCCACGGCCAAGAAGTAACTCTCCAATCTGGAACTTTGCACGCACCTTCACTGCAGGAACTGCTTGGTTTTCTAGTTGTTGGAAAATTTTTGTGGCCTCACCAGGATTTGAAGCTTTTAGAGCTAATCCACGACGATAAAGACTTAATTGAGACTCGACATCATCAGGCACCTGAATCGGAGCTGAAGGAGTTGCTGGGGCCGTAGCACTAGTTGCTGGAAATACGTTCACAGTTTCTGTTTCAACATTTGAAGAAGGTTGAGCGAAGTTTTCACTCTGCGTACGTTGAAGCTCATCAACCAAAGAATCCTGGCTTCCAGGAGGTTTTTCTTTTAAAGCTTCATATTTTTTTGAGAGTTCTTCGTATTTAACAAGAAGTTGATCGTACTGAGCACGAGGGACTGTGCGAGATTGTCGCTTCATTTGCTTCTCATCATCTTCCACGAGTGAGCGCTCAAGATCGCGATACCACGAACATGAACTCACGAGTAAAAGAGACGCCAAAGGTATCAAACTATATTTCAAAGCGTCCTCCATGACATAACTTCTTAAATTTTTTGACTTTCCCTATCTAATATCTTATTTCCTAATCCATCTAAGTCAAGGAATCTATGTCGCGCACCTATCAACAGAGCAAAACCCTCTACTATACTCGCCTTCGTGTGGCGAAAGATGATGCTTTTTTCATCTACTTCACCTTCGAATCTAACGAAGGTTTGTGCTTCTTTTCTACTGCTGACGAATCTTTGAAGGGTGCTTACCGTGATATCGACGTCCGCTGCCCTATCGAGGCCAAGGAAAACCTAAAGGCCCTCATCGCAAGACTCCAGACAGAAATGCGCCTGGATGTCTTGGTTGAAGAAGAGATTATAGATTCTTAAAAAAATTCAAAATGTCCTGGTGGTGGGTCTTAGTGTCCACTTTATGCATTACGTGCACAATCTTACCAGACTTATCAATTAAAAAACTCTGACGAAGAATCCCCATAAATTCACGCCCCATAAATTTTTTAAGACCCCACGATCCATAGGCCTCAATCACTTTACGACTCTCATCCGAAAGAAGCGTGAAATTTAAGTGCTGCTTTTCTTCGAACTGTTTTAACTTTTTCACCGGATCGGCACTAATTCCCAGTACCACGATCTCAGAATCTTTCAACTTCTGGTCTGAATTTCTGATTTCACAGGCCTGAACTGTACATCCAGGAGTCATGGCCTTTGGATAAAAGTAAACCACCACATTCATTCCCTTAAAGTCATGAAGAGAAACTGATTGCCCATTCTGATCTGGAAGAGTGAAATCAGGGGCCATATCACCTGGTTTTAATGTTTGAGATCTAATCACTGAGGCCGATTGCTTCTTAGTTACTTTCTTCGCTGGGGCCTTAGTAACGGCCTTCTTCACTGCCTTCTTGGCAGGGGCCTTTTTGGTCACTTTTTTAGTCACTTTTTTTGCAACTTTTTTCGTAGCTTTCTTCGCCATATTCTTCCCTTTTACCAATTGTCTCGTAAGCTTCTTAACTTGATAAATAAATCTCTGTCAGATGACATTCCTAACTGATGTTGAATCTCAGCAGAATCTAACCTGAAGAATGGATTTACTTTCATTTCTTCCTCTAAGCTTACCGCAGGTAAATCTTCTGTGCTCATATTTTTTAACTCATAGATTCTGTCTTTAATCTGCTTATTTTCAGGTTCAACCGTCAAGGCGAACTCGAGATTTCGAAGACGATAATCGTGGCCCGGATACAGAAGAGTGTCTTTGGGAAGTTCTTTTAACATTTTGGTTGTGACATAAAGATTCCCTACGTCCCCACCACCACGACAATTCCCCACTCCTGAGTTAAATAATGTGTCCCCTGAAAACAGGGCCAAAGGCGTATTTTCCTGCTTCCACATAAAGGCCTGGTGATCCATCGTATGCCCGGGAGTATCCAAACTCTCCAAGACAAAGTTCTCACTGAGTTTCAGCTTTTCTGCGTTTTTAAGTTTACGCACTTCTGCGTTAAACGCCTCCATTAAGGGTGCGTTACCACGAATATGATCAAAGTGCTGATGGGTATTCAATATTCCCTTCAAGACGAGACCGTTTTTTTTGATATAATCAATTATCGGTGCCGCTTCGAAAGGATCAATCACCCACGCATGATCAGTATGATTATCGTGAATAAGATAGCTGTAGTTTCGAAGATCGTTATAAGCAAAGAAAGTTTTAACCAGGATCATTATGGAAAACCTTTATAGTTATTATACACAAGTTCTGTTCTTGACCTGTGTAATCGTCAATCATCTGTTTGAAATATACCTGTCTCGCAGGCAAGTGACCACTCTAGAGAAAAATCGTGGCGAAGTGCCCAGTGAATTTCGCTCATTCCTAAATCTGGCCGATCACCAAAAGGCCATTAGTTACGCCACAGCAAAGCTGCGCTTAGGTCAAATGCGTCTCGTCTATGATTGCGTCCTGCTCTTTTATTGGTTTCCTTTCAGAGGAGCTGAAAATCTCTATCGTGCCCTGCCATTTTCTGGCCTTCACAAAGAAGTCATGTTTCTCGTTTTCTTTATGCTGATTCAGGGACTTTTAAATCTCCCATGGTCTGTCTATTCGACTTTTGTTCTGGAAGAACGTTTTGGATTTAATCGTTCAACACCAAAACTCTTTATCACCGATCGTATTAAAGGGCTGGTTCTTGGCGCACTCATCGGAGTTCCTGTTCTTTACGGAATTGTCTATCTGTTCATGAGCGTTGGCCAATACTGGTGGCTGGCAAGCTTCATTGCTCTTACGCTTTTCCAGTTCACATTAGTGTGGTTATACCCAACAGTCATTGCTCCACTCTTTAATAAATTTAAACCTCTTGAGGGTGATGAATTGAAACACGGGATTGAAAATCTTGTGACTCGTGCGGGCTTTAACGCTAAAGAGGTTTTTGTCATGGACGCTTCAAAAAGAAGTTCTCATGGAAATGCTTACTTCACGGGCTTTGGGAAAAATAAGCGTGTGGTTTTCTTTGATACTCTTTTAAAAGACCTAAGTAATCACGAGATTCTGGCAATTCTCGCTCACGAACTCGGCCACATGAAATTGAAACACATTCCAAAATCACTGATTGCTTCATTGGTTTTATCGTTCATTGGTTTTTGGCTTATGGGGACCCTGTCCAACGCCAATTGGTTTTACACCGGCCATTTCGTAAGAATCGTTTCACCGGCCGTGCTTTTCCTTTTATTCATTGAAGTCATTCCGGTCTATACGTTCTGGTTTGGGCCGATCGGCTCATGGATTTCTCGTAAACGTGAATTTGAGGCGGATGAATATGCGGCCGGCGAGACAAAAGCGGAAGACTTGATTTCAGGACTCTTAAAACTCTATCGTGAAAACGCCAGCCCAGTGGTGACGGATAAAATCTATTCAGGATTCTATCACTCTCACCCACCGGCACTTGAGCGAATTAAAAAACTCGAATCATTCAAACGATAAACCAGTAAGACTCTGGCGTAGGAAATTCAAGTAAGGCTTCTTGTACTTCTCAACTTCGTTATGAAGTTCGTGATAGCCATCATCGACTACTTTTACCTGGGCGTTCTTTTCTACTTTCTTGAAGTAGTTCGTGATCGCCTTAGGATTCACCAGCACGTCACCTGTTCCGATTGACACATACAGTGGGCATTCAGCACGTAATGGTCGAGAGAACGTGTCCCGAGCACACTTTAAAAGTTCAAAGAAAAGCTTCGTATGTATCTTCAATAAACAAAGTTCATCCTTGATATAACTCTCATACACACGGCTATCATGAGAAAGCTTCTTCAGATCAAGAAGACCTTGAAGAGGAACAGTTGGAAACTTTGAAAGACTATCCAACATAAACTTTGGCGAATTTGAGAACAATGGTCCCATAAGCCCTGGTGCCGCCACCGCCGGAGAACTCAAAAACACCGTGTCGGGATAAAAATGTGGATCGGCCATGTTCTGAAGGTAAGAGGCCGTGATAAGTCCACCCATCGAATGCCCAAACAAAGTATAGTTAGTCATGCTAAATTCTTTCTTAAGGTACCCGACAACTGAATGAAGATCTTTTAAGAAGAACTGGAAATCATCCACGTAAGCACGCTTCCCACCACTCTTACCGTGACCACGAAGATCATAGATGGCGATGTTAAAGTTCTGGGAAAATAGCTTAAGAATGAACTCGTGACGGCCTGAATGCTCCCCAAGACCGTGAGTAACGATCAACCATTTTGAGCTGCCAGTTTCACGAATGAGACATTTTAAGATGGTTCCATCAAAGGAAATGATGTCTCGGTATTCATTATTCATAAAAATCCTTTATAATAATCTTAATATGTATTGCCCAGTATGCTTTCAAAACACAATGAAGATTCGCTCCAACGGAGTTATCAAGCTCGCCTTCAATGGTAAGTCGAGAAATACGTCGCTCTATACTTATAATCTCCAAAAAGAGACCCAAGAGCAACTCTTGCAAAAACTTCGAGAGAAGATCGTCGATTTCTTTAGCTTCTATTCCGAATTCAATAATAAGACCCCGATTAAAAACTTCGAGGCCTACTCAGCAGATTTTATGTGCACCAATGGTTGCAAACTTGACATGATGAGCACCAAGGTAAGTGTGGTGGGAGTGGTCTATCCTGGAGCAGTCGTAAAGGCCATGCTTCAAGAAGAAGGTAAGAAGTTCGGAATCGACATTGAAGTAAACTTCAACTAGATCTTTGCCTTAATCTTAATCTCAAATTCCAAAAAGCCCTTCAGCTGAAAGTCTTTAGGAGCGTTCTTTGGATCAATATAAGCATCCACTTTAATGGCATTGTTTTTCATCAACATCGGGACCAGATTTACATCAGGAACTTTAAGATCGAGACAGACCTCATCACGACAAGGATTGATCTCACCAATTCCTAGGGCCTCAACCTGATTAGAATCTAATGAAAGTCTTGTTTTAAACATCTCTTCCATAATCGGATCTTTTTTAACTTCAACCAAAATCGACTTACTTAGAGTATGAACTCTTTTGAGATACTTATAATGGTTCTCTTCCAAGTACTTTCTCGTCATATTTGGTTTTTCAGTTTGAATAATGAAGATCTTCCCCACATTATCGTTCTGAAGAGAGGCCTTCTTTTCTTCCTGATTATATTTTAAAAGTAAAAGACCTTCCGAGTTCTTCTCCCACTCGGCCGCGTGTTGATCACGCTCTTTTTTAAAGAACGATCTGAATGTTGAAAGTTCTTTTTCATTTAAGTCGTCCGTCTCAATCACCGGCTCCCAAGACTCAGTCTGACGATCTAAATGGGTCGAGCTAATTTTCACCGCCACCCGACGAAGAAATTCAAAATTTTCTTTCTTCTTTTCGGCCTCAATAAAAAAGAAAATTCTCTTCACTTTAATGGAGGTCAAATATTCGGCCGGAATTTCAGGAATAGGTTGAATCAAAGTCAGACGAGTTTTACCGGCCCCCATTGAGGCACCTAAGTTCATAATGGCACTTACGAATCCACGAAAAAGAGGATTAATATCAGAAACGCTTGAACGAAATGATGAAATAGACTTCTCAGAAAGAGGTACCACAATCGGTAAAGTCACATGGGAACCGTCCCCCAGTGTCTCAACCGCTGTACGGGTCTTAATTGTGCTCTTTTTCCCGCAACCTACGGCCAAAAGAAGGAGGCCCAGTAGTAAACAACGCTTATTCATGATCTAACCTTCTGAAAAGACAAGATTTTTAGGAATTATAGCAAACCGTAAAAAGTTTTGAGGGTGCCCTGTCAAAATTACACAGCACTATGTCAAAAGTTCACACGCATCGAGTCATCAATTAAAATCACTTCATCTATCAACGGAATTCGGGGAACTCGATGAAGAAGCTCATTACAATGATGGCCTTTAGTCTTTCTCTTACTGCTTACGGGCAGGCCTGGAAAACACTTCCTAAAGGAGTGAGAATTCTGGGTTACCGAAACGTTACGACTTCTAAAGTAAAAGAGAACTATAACCAGTTCCGTTCAGGAACTCCGCTTGGTGCTCAATTTCGTATTGATGCCAGCACACTAAATGAGCTGGCGAACAATATCATTATTCCGGGCCAGGACATTAACTCTGATGCCTACAACAACTTTCTTGTTGGTGAATATAAGGTAGATGCTGAAGCTCAATTCAATGTTCAAGGACTGGGCTTTGGTTACGGTATTACTAATAATGTTATGTTCTATGCTCAAATCGCCTACTACGATGCCAAAGTAAGAACAGACATTAAAAGAACAAAGAAAAATACCTACTCTCAAACGGGCGAAATTCTTCACGGTGGAAATGGCGGTCTAGCAGACGACACTCTTGCAGATAATATGAATAACCTTCCTGATGTTAATGAGGGCGTTATTCAATCTGCCATTACCAATCACTATGGCTATAAACCAATCGGTGACTGGTACGGTAAGGGCTATGACGATATGGAAACTGGTATCATGGCAAAAGTCATTGATCAGGGTGTTTGGGGACTTATGCTTTATCCAGGAGTGGTTCTTCCAACTGGATACCAAGATGATCCAGATATTCTTCAAGACGTGGGTTTTGGTGACGGACAATTTGATTTTTTTGGAGAAATGGCCACAGGATACGTGGTGAATGATAAGTTGAGCTTTGGGACAACTCTTCGTTATACCTACCAAGCTCCTACGACAAAAAAGCTTCGCATTCCTGATTCACGTGACTTCACGCTTTCACCGAATAAGGGAAGCTTTGATGTTAAATATGGTGACCGCATTAACTGGATGCTGAGCTCGACAATCTTCATCAATGACTGGGTCTCATTTACGCCAATGTATCGCTTTATGTATCAGATGCCGTCAGAATATGATTCGAAATATACAAATGCGAATGAATTTCTTTCTTATAATTCAGATAAACAAGAACATCAGGTGCAGCTGACGTCGACGCTTTCTTCGATTCAACCATTCTTGAAGAAGAAATTTGTTCTACCGGCCCAGATCAACGTTAACTTAGTTAAAACTGTGACCGGTAAGAACGTGCCAAATGTAAGTCGTTTTGAATTAGAACTGAGAATGCTTTTTTAGAGAACGATTTTGTAACCAGTACCCCAGACTGTTTCGATACCGATATTGATTTTGTTCATTTTCTTACGGAGTGAGAAAATGTGCACATCAATATTTCTGGCAGTCATATCCATCTCTTTATCGAACTGATTAATCAGCTCTTCACGAGTGCTGGCGTTTGTCTGGTGCTTATAAAGGTGATTGAAGATTATAAACTCACGTGAAGTAAGATTCACAGTCACACCATCTTTAATCACAGAATGAGCTTCAGGGATTAATTTAAGTCCCACGTTCATGAGATTATCTTGAAGTGAGCTTACTTTGGCATGAGCGTTTCCTACTCTCACCAGAAGCTCCTCATAATTGAACGGCTTTGTGATGTAGTCATCCGCACCACTCTGCAGGCCTTCAATGATTTGATCTGATTTGTTATACGCAGACATCATAAAGATTGGAGAGATCTTGTCTTTAAGACGGATCGTACGAATAATGTCGATCCCCTTAATTCCTGGCAAATTCCAGTCAACGAGATACACGCAGTGGTCTGGACGTGTTTTGGCCGAAAAAAATTCCTCAGCAGATAAATACGCATTCACTGTGAACTGATGTTTCTCGAGCAAGTAGCGTAACGACTCAACAATCTCTTTTTCGTCTTCAATGATCACAATTGTCTTTTTCATTTCCATCCAATCTATTACTTACGTGATTAATCTAAAGATAGGCCTAAGATTTTCCTAATCCTAGTTCTACAGCAGATATAATAAAATTATCTAACAAAAAAGACTCTGACAGAATGCAAAAATCACGTCATTCCGCACATTTAGCATTAATTTTACCTTAACTTATAAAGATAACTTTAATGAATTAAATTTGGCGTTCTAAGAATTTAAAGATGTTAAGAGATCGAAAATATCTAGGGGTCGGAAATATGGTGGGCGTTGAGGGGATCGAACCCCCGACATCTACCTTGTAAGGGTAGCGCTCTCCCAGCTGAGCTAAACGCCCACATGTCCGTTTTGGAGACCCTATATTAAGAACTTGGATTATTTTTGTCAAATAGAAAAAGGCCTTAAGATGTTATTTTTCTTAAGGCCTCCAAAATTATTATTCTGGCTTAATTTGCAGCTCTTGGGTGTGCACTACTCTGCCCCCGTTTTTCACTGCTAATTTCAATTTAATCGTCTTTCCTTTTGCGGCCTTATTCAGCTTATAGGTAAACGTTAATTTCTTCGCTGCGCCTCGATTTAGCACCTCTGTGACTGAAGGTTTGCTCACGAACTCAACGTGCTTAGTATCAATCTCTTCAAGAGTCGCTTCGTAGCCCTGATCAACTCCAGCGAACTTGGGCCTAATTGTTACATCGACATCATGTTTCTTCGTCACAAAGATAACAGAGATGTTCGGAGTCGTATCAAAATCAACTGATGCATCAATAGAAGGATTAATCTTCACTTCTGTTTCAACACGGAACTGTTCAACGCGATTGGCGCGGAAATGGTTACCTGGGTGAGTGATTTCTCCGGCCACAACGATCTTCGAGCCAGGAACCGCACTATCATTCACATAAAGATTCATCACAGAAAGCTCTGAATGAGAGTGAGGAGCAACACTTGTAAGTGGGGCCTCTCTTCTTACCGTCGATACGTTTGAACTCATTTCAGTGATTCGAACTAAGCTGTTACCGTTAGATGCTTCAGAACCAATGTTCTTCACCAACATCTTAAGAGTCATCTCCGCACTTGGAGAAATGCCGTAAAGGGCCTCGGTTGTGAGTTTCGCTTTCTCTTTAAGAGCAAGTGCCGCGTTTTTGTTCAAATGATCCTGAACCAGATTAATTGCTTCATCCTCTACGCGGGCCGTTTCTGCTGGAAGATTTGCATTATACTGAGCATTTTCGGCACGAGCGAAAGACTGCTGATAAACTTCTTTCTTACCACTGGCCACACCTACGTCCTTCCCTACTTGAGTCGCCTCTTTTAGGTAAACCGGATACAAACGAGCAAGCTCAGAGTCGAACACCTTATCAAGCTGAGAATTGAATGTTGGAGCATAGTCTTTATTAAAAGCTTCTAGATGAGCAGCATTGTAAAGAGATGCATAACGAAGAACATAAGATCCCTTACAGGCCTCTACAAAGTCTTTCACATTTTTATAAACAGCAGAACAATCCACCTTCTGGGCGTTTTCACCGGCACCAGGAGTAGCATAAACGTTTTGAGCAACTGCCAATTTTTTACGAAGGGCCAGAACTTCTTTAATCTCTAGATTAGACTGTTCGATGAGAGCATCTAGAGAAGAAACAATCTTGGCAGCTTCATTGATTTCAGCTGGCGAAAGATTCGGGATTGATTCTTCAAGTGCAATCGCCATGGATTGAATCTGAGAAATATTTTGTTCAATGACGGCCGCAACCAGGACTTTCTGAGTTGTTGCATCTTCTCTTAGGCGACGATCAAGTTCTTCCAGATAAAATTCCGGTTTGAGAACGAGATTGGCATGATCCTTGGCACGACGGGCACCGGCCACTTTACCATCGGCGTCTCCTTTCTGAGCATCCGGAGTTGAGGCCAAACCAATATCAAATCCAGTGGCAAAACCAGCGATCTCACCACGAACATAACCGCGGCGAAGAGCTTCCCACTTTGCTTCCACCGAAGCGTTCTCAGTAGCGAGTTTATTGGCCTTGATTTTTGCCTCAACACTTCCTGCTTTAGAACCATCTGGTGTACCGATCTTTGCTTTCTCCTCACCCAACTTTTGAGACTGAGCAAGGTAGTTCTGATAAAGGGCCAGACGGTTTTGATACTGAGTGTTCGCTTCATCAGCGTTTTTCTGAGCAGAATTACGTGCCGTTTCGGCCGCCACAACTTTTGGAGACACGACTTTTAGATCATTACGAAGCTTCGGTAGTTCAGAGGCAATCGTTGCAATGTCCTGATCATTGATTTTAATTTCTTCTGTTGCTCCAGCAACGTCTTGTTCGGCATTTCGTTTTTGATTGCGAAGGGCCTCAAGCTTACGAAGTGAGTCTTGATTGTAACGAAGAAGAGCGTCACGGTTGCGTGCTTCTTCATTTAATTGGTTACGAAGTTGAGCAATCAGACGATCAGACTGTCCAAGATCCTGACTGACAACATCCAGGGCCGCTTGAGCACTTCCTAGTTCTCTTTCTATCGTCAGACGATCCTGACGGATTCGGGCCAACAGACGCTGTTCTCGATCAATCTCAGATCGTTTTTGCACAACGACCTGATCCATTTGGCGGGCCTCTTGGTCATTACGACGGAGATTTTGTGGAAGTTCATTGATCGCTTTTTCCATTTCAGCGACTCGTTGATTAAGTTTTTTTGTTTCGGCATCTAGACGCTGGATCTCGCCTTTTAAAGTGTTCACTAATGCTGATAGAGCAACTTCTTGCTGAGTCAACTGAACCACCTTCTGGGCGGTAGGAGCTTTTTGGGCCTCGAGTGCGTTCACTTCTGCTTCTAGAACAGCAATCTGTTGAGATAGACCAGTGTTGGCCCCCGAGCGCTCAGCGATTACACGATCATTATTGGCGATAGTGGCACGGGCCGCATTGATTTCTGCTTGAAGAGCGTTGTTTGTATTTTGAAGACTTGTGATCTGAGAGTTTAGAGAATTGATTTCAGTTTGCTTGGGAGCGATTGAAGCATTTAACTGCTCTGTCTCCTTTGCCAAACGGTTGATCTCATTTCTCTGACCTTGAACAGAAGCGTATGTGCGCTCAATCTCACCGCGAAGACGAGCGACCTCACCTTGGTTACCGGCCCGCTGGGCCTCTAAAAGGCGTTTATTCAAGGCCTCAATTTGCTTCATAGTCGGAGCAACCTGGGTCTCTAGGGCCGCTTTCTCGGCGTTATTAGACTGGATTTTAGAGGTAACAGCAGATGTTTCGGCCACAAGAGCATCACGACGGGCCACCTTAGTAGCAATGTCGGAGCCATTAATACGCGCTTGGTTCTGGGCGATCTTCTGATTAAGAGCATTGTTCTCCGCTTGAAGTTTAGCAATCTCAGGAGAAAGACGTCCAAGTTCGGCCTTAAGGGCATTTAACTGGGCCTTCTTAGGATTAAGGGCCACATCAATCTGATTAAGTTTCGCCTGTTCTCCTGCAAGCTCCGTTCTAATACCTGGGAGTCTTGATTCAGCATCAGCGAGTTGTGTGCGCTTAATGGCAAGGGTTGAGTTGTTCTGGTTAACAGAATTTCTTACCTGCACGACTTCGTTCTTAAAGCGTTCAGCATCTTTAACTAATTGGGCACGCTCACGATCAAGTTCCTGTCGCTTTTGAATGGCCCCATTCATTTCATTTGTCAGGCGATTAAGAACAGCGACAGATTGATTTTCTTCACGAATTTCATTTTGAAGACGAGCGTTGATTCGGGCCACATCGGCCGCGATTTGATTTCTACGAGTAAGAATGGTTTGATTACGAGCACCCTCCTCACCTAGGTCACGTTGAAGAGTCGCAATCATGGCGTCCATTTGACGAAGATCTTCAGAGATCTTTCCAAGCACACCTTCAAGGCCCGTGATGTCAGCACTCACACGCTCAAGCTCAATCTGCTTTTGAGTAATCAGATTACGAAGCTCTTGGTTACGAGCAGGCAGAGCAACCTGATCTTTCTCCATCTGCGCGATGGTCTTTTCAATCTCTGCTTTTTGAGCAGCAAGCTTTTCGTATTCAGTGATCTTTTGCGACAGAACCTGATCAAGATTCTGATAGACCTTCAAGTACTGTGGATGGTTAATCTCATCAGGAAGACTTTGAGCGAAAGCTTGTCCTGAGAGAATCATCGAAGCAATCAAAGAGGCCTTAACCGCAAAAGCTGTGGTTTTCATTTTTTTCTCCATGTAAATGAAATCTGGAGAATCATATATGATTTCGGGAGTTTGCTGGGGAGCCGGTGTAAAGATTACATTTCACTTTCGCTGGCGAAAGTGATGAAGGCCAACTCTACGATTTAAAAAGAAAAGGCCCGGTATTTCTACCGGGCCGACTGGTAGGAACCTTCCAGGTCAGCACTTTCTATTGTTTTTCTAACAAGTGTTTCATTGCAACTACGCTCAAATCCTTCTCGTTAATGACCTTTGAAATAGTCCTATTTGTCGGTTGTTCAATACAATCGTAAGAAGCAACGAGAAGAATTGGTAAAATCCGATCAAAATCATGACTTTCGCCAATACTTGATACTGACGAGGACCAAACTTCCTCTCCATTGTTCTCTCCGGAGATATTTAAGAATCTTCGCGCATTATTTTTTACAGTTTCCTCTAATCCAAAGTTAAGCTTCAGTCCCTGCTTAGTTGTACTTTTATCTGCGAGCTCGAGTCCGGCCAACTTCAGGACCTTTTCGATTTGAGGATAAGTCATTTTCCAATCTAGACTTTTCATCGAGAGATTTCTATTTCCTGACTCCACAAATACTTTTTTAAATTTTTCTTCCGAGCTACGACATTGAGAATTCACCTGATAGCCTTGTGAATCCGTAGGAAATTCTACCCGAGATTCGAATGCATCATTTTGAAAATGATAAATGCTCGTTTTGAATTCCCACTTACAGAACTTATGCGTGCTTATATTGACACACTCTCCATGACCACCAAATTCCTCTGCAAAACTTTTATAAGGCATCCCTTTTTGCACGTTGAATTGAGGATGATAAGAAGCACAGGCACCAAGTACTAACAGAACTAAGTATTTCATTTTGACTCCTATTTTATATTATTTTAAATGGAGTCTTATAGTTCGCAAGCACTCAAAAACAAAAAGGCCCAGGACAATGCCCGGGCCTCTTCATCTAAAGATTTCTTAGAAATTAGTTCGCAACTTCTAGGTTCGCTTCACCATCAAGAACCTTAAGCGCACGCGCTTTCATGAATTCTTCTGGCTTCGTTAGGTTCAGGGCCACACGAAGAACTTCTTCGGCCTCTGAAACTGGGCGAACTTCGATGCCCTCTTTGATCTCATCTGGAATTTTCACCAGATCTTTCTCATTCTTTTTAGGAATGATTACTGTCGTGATACCTGCTTGTTTAGCGGCAAGGATCTTCTCCTTAAGACCACCAATCGGAAGTACGCGACCGCGTAGAGAGATCTCACCAGTCATTGCAACGTCCTGACGAACAGGGATGTTTGCAATTGCTGACGTAAGAGCTGTTGCCATTGTCACACCTGCAGAAGGGCCATCTTTTGGAGTTGCACCATCTGGAACGTGGATATGGATATCGTTCTTAGAATACCACTCGTGATCTACACCAAGACGGTTAGAGATTGAGCGAACATATGAAAGAGCTGCTTTCGCCGACTCTTGCATTACTTCACCAAGCTTACCAGTCACCTGGATCTTACCGTTACCTGGAACAGTCACAACTTCAATGTTAAGAAGCTCGCCACCTACTGATGTCCAGGCCAGACCGTTCACAAGACCAACCTGAGGCTGTTCTTCGATTCCAGAGCGGTCAAACTTGATTGGACCTAGGTATTTCTCAAGGTTCTTCTCATCTACTTTAAACTTACGACCTTCTTTGATGTCTTCAGTTACTACTTCTGTGGCGATCTTACGAGCGATTGTGTTCATCAAACGCTCAAGCTCACGCACACCGGCCTCTTTTGTATAGCCGCGAACAACTGTAGAGAAGATCTTATCAGTAAGAGTCACAGGATAGTTTTTCAATCCGTGAGACTCAACTGCTTTCGGAAGAAGGTACTTCTTCGCGATCTGCATTTTTTCATCAGGTGTGTAACCCGCGATATGGATGATTTCCATACGGTCACGAAGTGGACCAGGGATAGCACCAAGATCGTTAGCAGTCATGATGAACATAACTTTTGAAAGGTCATATTCACACTCGATGTAGTGGTCACCGAAAGTCTTGTTCTGACCTGGATCCAATACTTCAAGCATTGCTGCACCTGGGTCGCCACGGAAGTCAGAAGACATTTTGTCGATCTCATCCAGTAGGATCACAGGGTTCGATGTCCCCGCTTTTTTAAGAGCGTGGATGATCTTACCTGGCATTGCACCTACGTATGTACGACGGTGACCGCGGATCTCAGCTTCATCACGTACGCCACCTAGAGAGATACGTACGAACTTACGACCTAGCGATTCAGCAAGTGATTTCGCGATTGATGTTTTACCAACACCTGGAGGACCTGCTAGACACAGAAGTGTCCCGCGAGTGTCGTCCTTAACAAGAGCGCGTACAGCAAGGTATTCAACAATACGCTCTTTCACATCATTTAGTCCGTAGTGATCAGCATCGAGAATTTCACGAGCTTTTGCTACAGAGTTGTCATCATGTGTGTACTCGTCCCAAGGAAGAGAGATCATCCAGTCGATATAGTTACGTACCACCGCTGCTTCTGCAGACATTGGTGACATAGACTTAAGCTTACGAAGTTCTTTATTCGCCTTCTCGCGAGCGTCTTCAGGCATTTTCTTCGCGCGAAGTTTTTCTTCCATCTCTGCAACGTCAGACTTCTCGTCCTTGTTACCAAGTTCTTTCTGAATGGCATTCATCTGCTCGTTCAGGTAGTACTCTTTTTGAGATTTTTCCATCTGTGTTTTCACACGAGAACGGATGCGTTTCTCAACGTTGATGATTTCGATTTCACCCTGCATCTTCTCAAGAAGAAGTTGTAGACGTGTATCAACGTTAACAGCATTCAGAATATCTTGCTTCTCAGGGATCTTCATCGTTAAGTGAGCAACAATAATGTCCGCTAAACGAGAAGGATCTGTGATCGAAGAGATGCTCATAAGAAGTTCAGGAGGAATTCTCTTATTAAGCTTCACGTATTGTTCGAAGATGTTCTTTACCGATCTCATTGAAGCTTCAACTTCAACGTCTGATTCGATAACGTCAGCACACTTCTCCACTTCAGAGTAGTAACCATCGTTTTCGCAACGGAAGTTTTTAATCTTCGCGCGGTACTTACCTTCGATTAAAACTTTTACTGTATTGTCCGGTAGACGAAGCATCTGAATGATACTTACCACCGTACCGATATCGTAAACGTCTTCTCTTTCTGGATTTAAAACTGAGGCATCTTTCTGTGTAACAAGGAAGAGCTCATTGCCGTTCTTAGCTGCTTTCTCTAGCGCCGAAATTGATTTCTCTCGGCCAACGAAAAGTGGCACTACCATGTGAGGGAAAATGATCACATCACGTAGTGGAAGGAGAGGAAAGTTATTAACAGCTTCAGACTTCTTATCGGACATAGCACCTCCTGCGCCTTACTGTCTTCATTTGATGTACCTCATGCATGAGGTATCATAAAAATAAGTATCCCATGATTTTGTGAACGAACAGAAGAAAAAAAAAGGCCCGGTAAAAGATTCCCGGGCCGACTGACTTTAATGATTACTTCTAGTTATTTGTTGTTTAGCAACTTGTAAGAAGTTTCGAGAATTTACGATGCGTTCTCAATCTTCTTTGCCGCTTTGGCACCGGCCTTCGCTTCTACGCGTTTTTTGCGGTCACCTTCTTCAAGTATTGGTTTCCCTGTACCTGTAATCGCCTCTTTAGTGATAATACACTTGGCGATTTTCTCGTTACCTGGAAGGTCATACATCACATCTAACATCACCTGCTCAATAATTGAGCGAAGACCACGGGCCCCGGTTTTTCTGTGTAGAGCAGTTTGGGCGATTTCTTTGACCGCATCTTCTGTGAATTCCAGATCAATTCCGTCAAACTCGAAGAGTTTTTGATACTGCTTAACAATCGCGTTCTTTGGTTCAGTAAGAATCGACATCAGCGCTGCCTCATCTAACTCTTCCAGCATCGCCGTCACTGGTAGACGTCCGATGAACTCTGGGATCAGACCAAATCTCACTAAATCTTCAGGCTCGATGGCACCAAGGTTTTCAAGGTGAGATTTCTCTTTCTTCTCGTTTGTGTTGTTCGAAGTAAGACCCACAGACTTAGACTTCGTCATACGCTTTTCGATGATCTTATCCAGACCTACGAAAGCACCGGCACAGATGAAAAGAATGTTACGAGTATCAACTTGGATATACTCTTGTTGAGGATGCTTACGTCCGCCCTTCGGAGGAACGTTTGCCACTGAACCTTCAACGAGTTTTAGAAGTGCTTGTTGCACACCCTCACCCGATACGTCACGAGTGATAGATGGGTTTTCAGACTTACGTGCAATCTTATCAATCTCATCCACGTAAACGATACCACGCTGAGCACGTTCAACATCGAAGTCACAGTTTTGAAGAAGTGAAAGAATAACGTTCTCCACGTCCTCACCTACGTAACCAGCTTCAGTCAGAGTCGTTGCATCTGCGATCGCAAATGGAACGTTCAGAAACTTCGCCAGAGACTGAGCGATAAGCGTCTTACCAGAACCTGTTGGACCAGCAAGAAGGATGTTTGATTTTGCAAGTTCCACTTCTTCATCACGAGAAGCGGCCTTATAAGAAATTCTCTTGTAGTGGTTGTGTACCGCCACTGAGATAATTTTCTTGGCACGATCTTGCCCGATTACATATTGATCAAGGTGGAGCTTGATTTCATGTGGCTTCGGAACATTGTCAGTAGCAGTTTTCGCAACTGTCTTTACTGAATCTTCGTAAATAATGTCATTACAGAGCTCAATACACTCGTCACAGATGTAGACACCTGGACCTGCGATTAGCTTTTTCACTTCTTTTTGGGATTTTCCACAGAAGTTACAATTTAAACTTCCGTAAGATCCGCCTGCTTTTTCTTTCGTCATATTTGCCTTTTCGCTAAGTGATTAAGCTTTTTTCAACTTGCCTTTAGGAATAATAATATTATCAATCAAACCGAACTCTTTCGCCCTCTCCGGACTTAAATAATTGTCACGGTCACAGGCCTTCTCAACCTCTTCGTACTTACGTCCAGTGTGCTTTACGTAAATATTGTTCAATTGTTTCTTTAGGTCGAGGATTTCTTTTGCTTGAATTTCAATATCTGTCGCTTGTCCTCGGGCACCACCCAGCGGTTGGTGGATCATAATTCTCGAGTGAGGCATTGAGTATCTGTGTCCAGCTTCCCCTGCTTGAAGAAGAAGTGAACCCATCGAGGCCGCTAAGCCCACGCAATAAGTGTAAACCGGACAAGTTACGTGTTGCATAGTATCGTAGATACCAAGACCAGCATACACAGAACCGCCCGGAGAATTGATGTAAAAGTGAATTGGAGCTTCAGGGTCAGACTGCTCTAAAAAAAGCATCTGAGCTACTAGTAAGTTGGCCACAGTATCATTCACTTCTGTTCCTAGAAAAATAATTCGGTCGAGAAGTAGACGTGAATAAATATCGTATTGGCGTTCTCCACGAGCTGTTTGTTCGATAACGATTGGATTAGGGATATAACCCATAGTTGTAGCTGTCATGCTTTTTCCTTTTCCCCGAAATGGTTGAGAGCTTTGTTCAACCTTATCGGAAAATACTTAGATTTCTTGAGCTTAAATTTAACCATAACTGCGGTTAGTTAAAAGATGGGCACAGAACTCCAATTTTCAAGGGGAAAGGAAACATCTAGTCTTGAATTATTTAGCACTTGGGTCTAAATTTCTGGGGTCCACGTTTCAATCCTGAAATTGGTTTAACCCTTTCTTTTAAGGAGTCTCACATGTCACGTTTAGTTGGAAATCCAGCTCCGTATTTTAAAGCTGAAGCACTTGTTAACGGTGCTAGCAAAACAATCTCTCTAGATGACTACAAAGGTAAGTGGAAAGTTCTATTTTTCTACCCTCTAGATTTCACATTCGTATGTCCAACTGAGCTTGTGGCCTACTCTGAAGCTGCTGATAAATTCAAGGCCATGAACTGCGAACTTATCGCTTGTTCAGTAGACTCTTTCTTCTCTCACCTTGCTTGGACAAAACAACCACGCAATGACGGTGGTCTTGGCGAAGTTAAGTACCCAATCATCGCTGACCTTGATAAGAAAGTAGCTCGTGATTACGAAGTTCTTGTTAACGACGGCGTTGCTCTTCGTGGTCTATTCATCATCGACGACAACAACGTTATCCAGCACTCTACAATCAACAACCTTTCAGTAGGCCGTAACGTTGAAGAAACTCTACGTCTTGTTGAAGCTTATCAGTACACAGCTAAGTCAGGCGAAGTTTGCCCTGCTAACTGGAAAAAAGGCGCTGATACTATGAAGCCAGATACTGCTGGTTCAAAAGCATGGTTCAAAAAGAACGCTTAATTTGAAGCAATAACCGACCAAAAAGTTCGGTGACTATTAGGGGGGCCAAAAGCCCCCCTTTTTTATGTTTAGACGCCAATTGTCACCATGTAATTTGCGCATAACGCCGGTAAATTATTCAGTTTCTAGCCCCGCGCTATCAGTAATCTTTACAAAAGCTCAAGATAAAATTCTCAACTCCTTGTCGAAAATCAAGAGACTCCATATAACAGGCCCATAAAAACGAACGCAAAATCTGAGCATGTAAATTGGCCTCAGGTTTGAATTTCACTGGGTACGGATCCTGGCCATGACGACCTACGATCCAATTAAATGAGGGGATATGACAAAGTTGAACGTAGTAAACATGGTGGAATTCAAGGAACTGAAGGAATTGAAGCGCGCTGAAGAGTCGTACAAGCTCTATTTAAAATCACTCGCCAATTCTCAGCTCGAAATCGAAGTTAATAGTCTGCTTGAAGAGTTCCAAGGCGATGCCTATGGAAAAGACTTTTTCACAAAAGGTCAGCTTATTCTCAAAGAAATCTCTTCTCGTGTACAGCCAACTGTAAAGGCCAAAATCGAAAAATTATCTCAAGATACTCTAAGACTTCTCTAAAAAATAAGGGGACCTTCTGGTCCCCTCATAAAACCTACTGTTTTCTCGCATCTTCCTGATGAGCACTCAAGTTTGAATCGGTATTTTCTTTGCCGGTATCGTCTTAGTTTTCTCTTTCTTTGGAACCACCAGATTCACGGCCCTTGGAACCACCCACTCCACTACGATTGAGATCATTCTCTTTGTGAACGAGCTTTCCAGAATGAATTTCTGAATCTCGACGAGAACGCCGTTCTGATTCAGCATTTTTTTTATCTTCCTCATCTTCATAAGACTTATATCCTGACTTGATGGTTTTATTATCTCGAGAAGGGTTACGAAATGGCTCAACATTCTCATTCACCATTGAGGACCTCCATATACATTCTCAGAAGCAGATGTGGTGCCAGATGGCCTTCGAATTATTATCTGGGTTTGAAATGAAATGCTCTGTTAAATCAATCACTGCATCAGGGGAAAATGTCCCCGAGCTAAAGCAATCTTCAAGGCCAACTCTCTGAAACTGATGTGAAAAAGAGTGGCTTCAAACTTGCTCATTTCTCACTATGTCCAATGGAGGAATAGATGAGATTTTGGTTTTTAATTTCACTTATTTTTGTTGCAAGCTGCGCACACGATGCAAAGAAAAAGAACCCGGATGACGAACCGGCCAATCCGGCCACTGTCGCCGGGACTCGTTATACCACTCTGGAATTTACTAAAGGGAAATCAGATCTAACGGCCGCCAGTAAGGAAAGTCTCAAGAACTTCATCGCCAAAAGTCACCAAACCAATAAACCCATTGATGACATCCGAATTCTTGCTTGGGCCGATACCGAATATCCTTCTAACAAAAAAAACAACATTCCAAAGAGTCAGGTGATTCTTGCAAGTGAGCGTGCTCAAGAGATCCGTGATTATCTTGAAGTAGATCTCAAAGAAGTAAACGATATCGACGCTTACAATATGGCCAAGCGTCCTGATCTTTTGAGTAAAATGTTTCGTAGTGATGAATCCGAAGTCAAACAGGCATTTGAAACCACCGGAACAACGGCCTCTCGCCTACCAGATGGCTCTGTCTCATACACGAAGGCCTCTAAGGCCATTGTGATCATTGATTACGCCGGGACAGAGGACAACCTAAAATAGGAGGATTTTATGGCGAACAAAATTGAAGCGGAGTTTTCAGAACCAACGATCAACATTGGTATCAGCGAAAAAGACCGCAAACTTGTTTGTCGGGGTCTCAACAAACTTCTGGCGGACTCTTACCTTCTGTATTTAAAGACCCAGAACTATCACTGGAACGTTACCGGAAAGATGTTTCGCTCTCTGCACACGCTATTCGAAGAGCAGTATCAGGAGCTGGCGGCCGCGGTCGATGAGATTGCAGAAAGAATCAGGGCCCTGGGAGAATTTGCTCCGGGGTCATTCTCAAATTTCGCTCGAGTGACCTCGATCAAAGAAGAATCGAGCATCCCTACCGCCGAGGAAATGATTCATAACTTGGTGGTTGGAAACGAAGCTGTGGTGACGACGGCCAGAGAAATCATCTCACTTACAGATGAATGTGAGGACGATGTTACGGCCGATCTCCTGGTAGATCGCATGCAGGTCCATGAAAAGAACGCCTGGATGCTAAGAAGTATGATTGCGTCCAATAAGTCACACTAACCGATAGTCAGTTTGATATTTTCCACCAGGCCCGTTAAATCAATGGGCTTGGTGATAATTTCTCGATACAACTCTTTGTTCTCAATGTCCTTTGGCGTCGCCGAAATCATAACGGAAGGGCACTCTTTAAGTCCCAGTTCATTCTTTCTTTGAACAAACTCATTTCCCTTCATCTCATCCATATGAAAATCAACCAAGAACAAATGAGGTCGATGCTTGCAACTCACAAGACTTTCCAGGGCCTCTAACGGGCTCTGAAATGGATAAATCGTATATCCTTCTTTCTCCAAGGCCCAGCAAATGACATCTCTTAAATCATCATCGTCATCCACGACATAAATGATCTTACGCTGAGAACACTTCGGAAGATTAAAGGTAAAAAGCGCCCCACTCTGAGGCAGATTCTGGGCCGTGATCTGACCCTTATGGGCCTCAATGATTGTTTTACAAATAAACAGACCCAGACCGGTGCCGAGACTGTTCTGAGATTTTGAGCACCAATACTTTTCAAAGACGTGAGGCAGATCACTCTCATTCATGCCCGGGCCGGAATCACTGACATAAAAAACAAAATCATCCGCACGGCTTTCCAGGTTCAGATGGATAACTCCGGCCTTGGGAGTAAATTTAATGGCGTTATTAATTAAATTAGAAAGGACCTGAAACATTTTGTTCCGATCCAGGAACAGAACACACTCATGCTCAGGAACTGTAACTTTTAAGATCTGACCTTTGTCCCGAGATAAAGGTCTCAGAGCATCTACCACGTCCTGAAAAAGTTTTTTCAGGTCGACCTCGCTCTTCTGAAGATAGGTGAGGCCACTCTCCGACTTATTTTTCTCCAAGAGGTCACTGATAAGAGTTTTCAAACGATCAGTCGTCTTTAAAATTCTACCGGCCTGAATTTTGACCTCTTCACTTAAGACAGATTTCCCGCTCCGTTCCGCGGCCCTGATTAATAACTGGGTCTCTAGTTGAATGGCACTCAAAGGATTTTTTATATCGTGGGAAACGATGGCCAACATCTGCTCTTTCGAGGCAATGGCATCATACCCGGTCTTTAAACGATCCATGATGGTCCTTATCTCCGGGAGTGAGAATATATGCCTTAGGAGGTTGTTCCTCTCTTAATTTTGAAAGCTTGTGCGCCAGGAGCTTGAGCTGCAATTGGTCTGTGACAGAAGACAAAAGGATCAGCATGACCTCTTCGGTGGCAGGCTTAACTTTTGTCTTCGAATTAGGATTGTTTAATTTTGGCAGGCCCATGGGACATTAATTATTGAATGCTCCAGAGTCGAGAATGACTCTAAGTCTGAGGGATTTTTCTTCATTTGTGGTTTTTGGATTATGGTCTTCCAGAAGGCCGTTCCCTAAGAGTTTCTTAAGAGACTCTTGTAAAAGGCGATTCTGCCCTTTAGTAAGTGGGTTACGCTTTTCTTTTTTCAACATCACTCGCATGAACTCTCCGGGAATAATTTCCTAGCTAAAGAGCAAGGGTCATGCCGGCCCAGGATCGTTCTAAACTGATTGAAATTTGGATTCACAAGTGTAAACACGAGGCAAGACAGGACAATTTTGGGGCATTTTGATTGGGGCAATAATGACTAAGCGTGGATTGATGACTGGGCAGAAGTAATGGCAGTTTCCATCTTCTCGACCAGAATTTTAACTCTTTCTTTATCTTGTTTTTTAGCGGCCTTTTCGATTTCTAAACCAATGAAAGCGATCTGAGGAACATCGAAAGTTACAGCATTACCCTTCACTTGGTGACCAAGCTTAACGGCAAGTGAATAGTCCCCCTGATCGAGAGAAACTTTTAATTTTTCAATGTCTTGAATTCGACGGCTCAAGTACTTTATCTTTAATTCAACAGGCACTTGCATGAGCATTCTTTTTTAAGGTTCTTAAAAAGTTGCGCGGATAATATAGAAAGTTGCTCCTCTGGGACATTTAAGAGTGTCTAAATTTTAGACTGTTCTGAAATGACCGAAAGAAAAAATTTCAAAACCCAACACCCCGATTGAAAAAAAGAGGATAATTCCCAAAAAAAATATTTAGTCCGGAGACTAAAGGGTATGAAAATCATTGGTTTAATGCTGCTTTTAACGACTTTCGTAGCATGTGATCCTTATGGTTTTGGATTCAAAAAGAATCCTGCATACATATTGAATGAAGGATTCACGGCATTACAAAATAATGATCTGGAAAGCCTTCTAGAGGTCCTTGGAAAAGAGGCCCTTTGTGTTTATGGAAACGAAAAGGGTGTTCAGTATCTTCGCGACAATCTGGACATTAATATTGAAAACGTAAAAATGATTCCGAAAGTGCTCACATCAAAGCACTACAACTCCCCTCAGTTCGTAGGATTTTGGTCTTATTACAGCGAACGCTATCAAGTTGAGGTCCAAGACCAAACGACCAAGGAAATTCCAGTAAGGGCCATTATTGACTGTAATTACGGTACGGACGGAGCGAAGGAAGAAAAGCTGATTGAGCTTACTCCTAAGAAATACAAAATTAAAGAATGTCGTCTGACGAAGTTTATGCCGGCGAAGTTCGCGCCTCTTCCTATTTCAGAAACATGTCTTCCATTGAAAGTGGATCTATAACCACTGAAGGCTTTTATAATCGTGAGTGACTTGAGCGCGAAGTTGAGCGATCTTTTCAATATCATGATACCCAAGAATCTTCGCCAGAGTTCGTGCCCTTATTTTCGTTTCTTCGTCCGTGTTAAATGAATCAATCATCGTCTGAAGATAAATAAGGTTCGAAGAAAAAGTCGAAACATAGTCTTCAATATACTTCTGCTCATTCGGAGAGATGCGGATGAACTCCAAACCAAAACGAGAGCGAAAAATATTATCAAGATTCTTCGAAAGCTCCTCACGCCTTACCATCCGGGCCTTGGCGCGGATCACATGACGGGTAAAAAGCTCCTTAGAAAACGTCTGCATCTTTAAAATTGAGAAGTTTTTGAGTGCCGGAAGCTGAGGCAGAGAAAGCATCAAAGGCACTTCATCGGTCTCAGGAAAGCTTGGAAGTTCATCTAAAAGAATCCCTCCCTCTGAGATATTCAGGGCGTGCGCTTTTAGCACATAAGAGCCATCAGCGTAGAGCACACTCTCCTTAAAAGGGGCCCGTAAATGCCTACGCTGATAGCTCTTCTTTATCATAATAACTTAGAAGCAATTTCCGAAAGCGGCGAACGTTCACCCACAGAAAGTTTCACGTGAGCAACAATTTCTTCACCTTTCAATTTATCAATTGTGTAAACCAGACCGTTGTTAAGTGAATCAAGGTATGGGTTATCAATCTGTTCAGAGTCACCTGTCAGAACGATCTTCGTTCCTTCACCAGCACGAGTGATAATCGTTTTAATCTCATGCGGAGTTAAGTTTTGAGACTCGTCCACGATCATGTACTGCTGTGGAAGAGAGCGACCACGGATATAAGTCAGGGGCTCAACGTGAAGAAGGCCTTGGTTGATCAACTCATCCCAAGTCGTCATTTCATTGCGAGCACGCTGATTACCGAAAAGGAAATCAATGTTATCGAAAATTGGCTGCATCCAAGGACCAAGTTTTTCATTGATGTCACCTGGAAGGAAACCAAGGTCACGGCCCATGGGAACGATCGGACGCGAAACAAGAACACGTGAATAGTTCTGCTTTGTGATCGCACATTCAAGACCTGCAGCGATGGCAAGAAGGGTCTTACCTGTACCGGCCTTACCAACCAGAGACACAAGGTTGATCTCGTTATTTAAAAGAGCATCAAGCGCGAACTGCTGTTCGATGTTCTTCGGGTGAATGCCCCAAACGCCCTCTTTTGGCTTAATCAGAGGAACAATTCCACCTTTCTTAGCGTGGAAACGTCCAAGGACCTTCTTGAAAGGATTATTTTTATCTACCAGAATGAGGTATTCATTCGGATAAATGCTTGGGATATCACCTGGCTCGAGCTTTAAGAATCTTTCTTTTTCGAATTCTTCAATCTTCTCGATATCGAACGGAACTTGTCTCTGACCAGAGTAAAGTTCATCAACTGTTACGTCAGTTGTTTCATAGTCCTCTGCGTGAATATTAACGGCATCCGATTTAATACGAAGGTTAATGTCTTTCGTAATGAGGGTAACGTTCTCGCCCGCTTCTTTAAGATTAAGGGCCGAGGCCAGAATGATGTTGTCATTCAAATCCAGCTTTAAACCAGATCCGGCATTACCTTTATATTCCTTAGAAACAGAAATTTGAAGTGTACCACCATGCTCAAGAGTGACCCCTTTAAACAAAGAGCCCTCAGTTCTGAAGCCATCAATCAAACGAGAAAAATAACGGGCGTTACGACCGTTTTCGTTCTGATCTTTTTTGAAACGATCTAGTTCTTCAATGACTGTGAGTGGGATGAATACTTTGTTGTTAGGGCCGAATTTGTTAATAGCTAGGGGATCAAGTAACAGGACGTTAGTGTCCAGAATGAACGTTTTATTCAAAGTAGTCCTCCAATCCGTGGGGGTGTGTGCTTGAATTTAGGATAAAAAATTAAGCATCGAATGAAAAGTCGAATAATGAGAGATATAGAACGAATCTGCGAGATTTAATCTGTTTGTACTTAGATCCAAGTTCCATGTCATAAAAACCGGCAGTTACTTTCATAAAGGCCAGATCGAGCGAGGCTCCATAGCTGTAATAGCCGCTATTCATCCCCGCCATTACCGAGAGTCCCGGAACTCCGACCTCAGCACCGAATCGGAGGCGCTTCCCAAAGTCCATCTCCTCATTAAGAGCTCTGACGTCCGCGGAAAGGATATAGTGAAACAATTTAAAGTCCTGACCGGCAGCAAGGCCAATATTAAATTGATCACGAATGTCCGCTACCTGTAGGTTATCAGGGTGACTCTGTTCTTTAAAATTAGTTCCCGTAATGTCCAAGGCCACAAGGCTGGCGACAAATTGGGAATTTCCTCGGCGAACCACATGCTCTAGGCCCGCATCAAAACCAAAACCGACACCCTTCACTCTTCCCAAGGTCTTTAAAACTTTCTCAAGCTCATCCTGACCTAAAGAATCAAGTACTACCGGGCCCGCTAAGGCAAGAGTGTCTCTTACGCCCGTTCGCTCCAGGTATTTTGCACTAACTCCCAATGAGGTTTGAGAACCTTGAGAATTTTTGCGGCTTAATCGTCCTAGGCCAATCGGAATTCCAATTCCCATCATCACTCCTCGATCTGAACGAAGATCGAGATCTAGCATCGGATGAGAACGGTTTCTTAAAAGAACATCATAACTTTCATTGGCCAGAAATGTGACGCCCACATTGAAAAGCTTAAATCCAGGCGCAATACCAGCAGAAGCATGGGCCGGATAATCCATTAGAACTTTGGAAGCACCAACCGGTTCGTCCGGAAAATCTTTGAAACGATCCATATCATTTAAGATATTTGTTCCGTGGAATTGTGGGTTCACGGGATTAAGAGTGAAGTCTCTTTTATGACGAGCAAGTGCCGCTGGATTATAGAAAAGTGTGAATTCATCATCATTAACGGCAGTGAATGCATCTCCCATTAAAAGTCCACGAGGCGATCGCATCGTATAAGGTGTATCGAATGCGAAAGCAGTCGAAGCAAATAAAGTGAGAGAGAAAAGCCACCACTTCATTGAAGGCCCGTTTCAAACACCAGGGAATAAAGATATTCCATGTCGTCTAAGTTAGAAGCGGTATCCATGGCCGTCTCACATTCAGATTGAGACGTCATATTGATTAATGTTCCAAGTCCGGCAGCAACGGCCGCGGTCTTGAAAGTACTCACTTGCGTAGAAATGTCCTCTAGTTTTGCCAGCTCACTACTTCCACTTAAATCCAAATTATCTAAAATATCGAGAATGTTTGTGACCAACATTAGACCTTCACACAGTCTACGTTTTGTATTCGGTAAATCTGCGACGGCAAAAGATAAATCCGGGTGTCCGTCATTATTGGTAGTACAGGCCCCGGTGACGGCACTTGCGACCACTGTTTGTGCACGTGCATCGGTATAATTGATGAAGCATGAATTAGTATTTGTTCCTGCCCCTTTAACTCCCGTTGCATCAACGTTCCCATAGAAATTTAAAAACTTTCCAAGGTTAACCACGTTGAGCATGAGGGCCTGAACACTCATGTCACCTGCTTTACGTGAACCAAATTTAGTCACGCGTGCATCGTGTGTGACTGTTGTAGTTGTTCCTAAAATGGTGTTGATTCCATTTCTTATGGCGACATACTCATCTGAATCTGCAGTGATCTCAGTAGAGAGACTCATGCTTGCGATTGATTTCATGATATCCGCTGGAGTACCAGTTGATAGACCACTTAACTCATTGGCGATGAAATCCACTTCATCGTAATTTGCCAGACAAGCATAAGCAGATGCCAGAACCTGAATATAGATTGGGTTCGTTGAGTCACTTGCCTCAAGAAGAACCTTAAGGGCCTCTTCGCATTCACCAGAAGACAAATGGGAAAGGGCCACATCAATGGCCTCGGCCGTTTTTTCTTCAGGCTTCTGAGCACAACTGGTAAGAACAAAAAGTATAAAAATGATGAAAAGTGAGCGCACGTTTCCCCCTAAATAAATTATAAACCAGAGGGAAAATGGCCCATATACCGGGCCAAAAGTGCCAGCTTTTAGAACTTGTTTAAATACCTGACGATTTTAGTAATGGCCTCTTGAAAAGGCACTTCTTCAATAACCAGCGATATCCTTGCGGTATTTGGAATTCCAAAATCAACACCAGGAACGACGGTGATTCCTTCATTGTTTAGAAGCTCGTCAGCGATTTGATAAGAATAATCTTCCTCACCATCGAAGCGCTTAAACATTGGAGTACGAGTGAAGTCGATCATGAAGTAAAAGGCCGAGGTTGATTGATACCAACAGTGGCCCAGATTAGCTTCACGGAACTTCTCTCTTAAAGTCGCCGCATTGGTACGGATGTGATTTTTAACGGGAGTTAAAAAACTCTCTAAGAAATGGAGATCAAAATCCAATAGCGCTCTTTGAACAAGGCTGTTTGGTCCTGAGGTCGTTTGCCCTTGAATTCTTCCCATCGCTTGAACAACATCCGCCGGAGCAATGGCCCATCCAAGACGAAGACCTGTTGAGGCCAGGGTCTTTGAGATTGCGTGCACGACAATTGTCCGCTCTAAAAGCGAGCGATCAAATTGATAGAAGTATGTTGGTTTTGGATCAAAGTAACTAATATCAGCGTAGACCTCATCTGAGATCGCGACCACATGCGGATTCCCTTTTAGAAGTTCCGCGAATTCTCTCATCCATGCTTCTGAATAATGAACACCTGAAGGGTTATTCGGGCTATTCACAATAATGGCCTTGGTCTTAGGAGAAATGATCTTTCTAATGTCTTCAATTGCAGGAACGAAGGCATCAAAAACATTCGACTTCACCACCATCGGAACTCCACCCCAGAATTTAATCATCTCTGGATATGAGACCCAATAAGGTGCCAGAAGAATCACTTCATCACCCGGATCAATAATGGCGCCCAAGGCATTGTAGAGAGAGTGCTTAGAACCATTACTCACAATCACATCCATATCGTTTTCAACTGTTTCAAGTTGAAGGCGACGAGTGTCTGTGAAAAGTTTCAGAAGTTTTTTTCTGAGGGCCGGAAATCCGGCGGAAGGAGAATATTGATAACTTTTAAGAAAATTTAATTGATGATGGATCTTTTCAATAAACTCAGAGACGGGCTTAATCGGTAACTGACCACCTGAAAGATTGTAGATGACTTTCCCCTCTTCTGTGAGCTGGATCGCCTTCTCATTGAGCTTCATGGTGATACTGTCTGAAATACCTTTGACTCTGGAACTTAAAAGCATCGACTAACCTTTTATCTTCTTCATTTCTTCGTGAACCAGAGGCGGAACAAACGAAGTAATGTCTCCATTATGATTATAAACTTCTTTCACCAGGGAGCTTGAAATGTAGTAAAGCTTCTCACTGGTCATGAGGAAAACCGTATCGCAATCAGGATTGATTTTACGGTTCATTGAGGCCATTTGAAATTCAATCTCAAAGTCTCCCGTAGGACGAAGGCCTCTTACGATAGAGCCGATTTTATTTTGGCGAGCGTACTCAACAATCAGTCCCCCCCAACTGTCCACTTTCACTTTCGGTTCATGCGCGAAAAGTTTTTTCAGAACATTCACGCGCTGTTCACTACTCATGAATGGTTTTTTATTGGGAGATACAGCAACGAGAACGACGATCTCATCAAAAATTTTGATGGCCCGTTGAACGATGTCGAGGTGACCGTTAGTAAATGGGTCGAAAGTACCGGCGTACAACGCACGTTTCTTTTCCAAGTGGAAATCCTTTGGAGATTAAACTATAGGTTTAATCTTATACCAATTTGCCGACGACGACAAAATGATCGCCCTGTTCCACTTTTTTAATAACCGATTGGAATGCTCCCGTGACGAGATCGATCTTTGGTCCCTTGAGACGATCGGACTCCACCCACACTTCGCCCTGGAAGTTCATCTCTTTTAAGATCTTCAGAACATCAAAGTAAAGAGCATGGTTTTCATAGGGAGGATCGAAGAAAAGAATGACGTTTTCTGTTTCCGGTAACTGATACTGAAGCTCTTTTTGGACCCAATTTTTTGCGTCCAAATTAGTCACTGTGATCATGTCCGGTTCAAACTTAAAGGCCTTTTCAAGATTGGCCTTGTTATCTTTCAGGGTAAGAAATGCCCCTCTCATCGAATCATTCACAAACACTTTTTGTGAACCACGTGAAAGTGCCTCATAGCCCATGGCCCCTGAGCCCGCACAAAGATCCACGAATATGTATTCGTCCATGTGTTGGCGCCAGTCGAAAAGTTTACGTTTAATGAGAACGGAAGTTGGCCGGGTGGAATCGGCCTTAGGAGTTGCCAAAGGATATCCTCTGGCAATTCCACCTAAGATCTTTATAGACATTGATTAAGCAGCTTTTTTACGAGAAGTAGTTTCGGCAGATACTGGCACAGTAAATTTCATACCGCCATCCATTTCGATGTTGAGACCCGTTTCTGTTACTTCCAGACAAACGACTTTGCCACCGATATCGAACTGCAGTTCAAGCGAAAGATTGCCCTGAACTTTAAAACTCATTGATGTAGCGGCCGGGGCCGAAGCTTGTTGAACTGGAGCTGCTTTTGGCGCGGCCCTCTTTGTTTCTAAAGAAACCGGAGCAGGTGCAGCAACCGGAACGGATTCTTTTTCATCCATATGGGCGAGTTCTTCCAGTACCGACGAAGTTGCATGAACTTCTTCTTCCCCTGAAAAATCCTCTTCTAAGGCTTCAATTTCTTTCATGATGTCTGAAAGCTCTTGGTCGTTGAAGCTTTTATCCATATCTCACTCCCGTAAGTGTAATTTATTTAATTATAAAGCTCACTTACCTATTCGGCACATTGCGACTAAACTTTAGGAAAATCGTCTTTTTTAGTCGTCTTTTTTCATGACAAAAACACTGGGATAACCCATAATCTTCTCTCCCATTTAATTAATGTTTTCAATAGTTTTGCTTTACTGGACAGGAGTTTAGTCCCTTTGAGTAATAAAACCTTCTTTGCTTCGCAATGGCTAAATAAGGACATCGAGTCTCTCGAAGACTCGGCCGTTATTGCTATTGATCAAGAAGTGCCTGAAGTGTTTCATGTCAAAGGACGTTTTCCGACTTTCATTCCTGGCCCGCGCGTTTCACGCAGTCCTGAAGTAAGCGACCGCTTCTCTCCTCTTCACTGCTTTGTTCCTGGTTGGAAAGGCGACTCTCTTCTTTCAAAGAACGTAATTAAATTTGAGCGCATTCTGACTTTGGTTCAGATGGACGTGAAGAACGAACTCTTTAAAACAAAAGATTTCCCGAAAACCATTAAGCTTGGACTCTATAACGAGTTCCTTTCATATGCAGAAACTCTGGGCCTTCACTTTGAAGGACTAGATGATCTTGGTAACTTCTGGCAGGCGATTTCTCCTGAGGCACTTCAGGACAATCCTAAGCTACTTGAGTTCATTGATATCTACGCTAACCGTGTAGCAACAATTACGTTCCTAAAACTTCGTTTCATTTCGTCACTTCTTGATCGTTGTGGAATTGAGTTAACGGATAAGGCCCTTCTTTATCCAACTTCTTTTCTCTCTCAGATCTTCAAGAAAGGCTCAATCTCTGAACTTCAGAGTCGTGCCCTAGAGAGTAACCTTTATAGCTGGTACCGTCCGCATGAAGGCATGAAAGAGGCCATGAAGGAACTTCTGATTGTGTCGCGTGATCTCGCAATCACAGAAATCACAAAACATATTTCTCTTCGTACTCAGGTTGAGCAAGATCAGCAGAAAGTTTATTCGCATGCTCTTTCTCATGTGAGCCTGGGTCTGTTCCTGAATTCTCTTCAAATCAACTTCCCTCTTTGGCTAGAGACCATCGAAGGTAAGAAGATTCCAACAGGTGGAATGGAAGATGAAGAGATCGTAAGCTGTAAGTACTTTGGTGATTATCTTGAGTCCCTTTCTCTCTCTCACTGGCTTGCCCAGGAGAACAATAAAGATTTCCACTGGGACCAGTTCCTATGTCCGGACTTCAAAGGTCTTGAGTTCATCTCAGGTACATTCACTAAAATCTGTAACGAGCTTCAGTTCCTGACTTTCCTTGCTTACAAAGCAGAGAGCCAGCACGAGAAGCCGATTGATTACATTTGTAAAATCATGGGCGGACACTTCAGAAACCGCAAAAATAATCAGGTGAAGCAAGGGTTCCTACTTGAGGACAATCCTTTCTACACTTCGACTTATGACCGTGTGGTTCTGAACCTTTGTCATTTCCCTAAGAACAATCCACAGCACTATCTCATGACTCAAATCGGAGATCAGGTGAAGTACCTTAAACCAAATGGGTACTTGTTTGTTCTGTCTTCTAAAAAACTATTTGTTCCTTCACTTCGTGAAAGACTAGAACCAGTTCTGCGCGAACTTAAGACCGAGGCGATCTTCGATCTTGAGAACGTTAAAGGTAAAGGCGAACTTGGTTCTTATATCTACGTGTTCCGTAAGAAGAACAAGTGTGAAACTGAAAAGCAGCTTTGCTCATACTTCCGTATTTCTGCCGAGCTAGACAGCTTCCACAACTTCTCTTCTGTGACTGAACACTTGAGATCATTCTATCTGTCGCACTTAAATGAAGTGCCTCCGATGGCCCACCTGGATTTCCCGGATTCATTCCGTGTTGAATTCTTCCAGGAAGCAGTTGTAAACGGCATGTTGATTCATTCTACTTCAGAAGACTCAAGCCGTATTACTCACCCGGCCTACTTCAAGGGTCTACTCGCGAACTGTGTTCCACTAGATACTATTTTTGAAATTAAGTCTCTTCACTCTGAAGAAAAGTTCCGTCCAGAGTCGACTCTTAACCTGGGTCTTAAACGTGACGTTTCTTACTTCCTGGTAGTGGACTTCCGTCATGGTGATGTGAATCTAGAGATTCACCCAATGGACACGTTCCGTTCGATTCATTCGGACTACGGTGAGACTCTTTGCAGCTACTTCCAGCTCATTCCGAAGATTCCGGGCCTTAACCCGAACATTCTTCGTAACTACTTCCTAACAACAGTTGGGAAGCAAGTAATGAACCTTACTTTCACTGGTGGTCTATCACTTGTGAAAGGTTCTTTGAGTAAGTTCCTAGTTCCGAAGTTTTTAACTGAAACAGAATCTCTACCTGAGCACCTTAAATCAGGTTTCAGAATGCTTGAAATGAACGAAGAGCAACTTTTAGATGCTTCTCCTCGTGATATCCTTCAGGCCTTCCAGCATATTGATCAGATCACGAAGAACCTTTTCCCACGTTACGCTTGTGAGATCCTTTCTCGTTATTCAAACCTTGAAAGAACTCTCCAATCTCTTATCTGGAAAATGGACGACCTTCGTTTCGGTCAGAAAGTAAGCTTCAGTAATCCTCTAGTTCAAGGACAACTGGTTCAAAAGCCAACTCGTCCGCTTTATCCGGAGAATGAAGATATTTTCCTAGAGTTCGTAGAAGGAACAGTTCCAACTGATATCCATCTGCCATTGACTCAGACTCAACTTAAAGTTTCTCACGAAGGCGAATTAAAGCTCTATTCTCTAGAGCTAATGAGCCATCATAAAGTCATCGTACGTCTTCACACTGAAGAACCAATGGTTCTGTTTATCCAGTTCCTATTGTCTCACGCGGTAGATGTGCCGATCTCTAAGATCCTTCGTGCGGTCCATATTCCATCACTAAGTGACCTGAAAGAAATCATTGAGACCACTCAGAGCTTTAAGACCTCGTACCAGGAACTTCTGGGCCAGGTTCAAAACTCTATCACTCACGCTATGAGAGTCCAGGTAACACCGAAGAGGATGCCGTGAAGGTTGTCGTTCAGCGAGTACAAGAGGCCTCTGTCTCGGTTGATGCTGAAATCGTTGGTTCCATTAACTCGGGACTTCTTCTCTTAGTGTGTTTTGAGCAGGGTGACTCAGAAGACTCGCTTCTAAAAGCAGTAGATAAAATCTCAAAACTTCGCATTTTCGACGACGCCGAAGGCCGCATGAACTTAGACATTCAGGCCGTAAAAGGTGAAATCCTCTCAGTCAGCCAATTTACGTTGAGCTGGGACGGAAGCGGTGGACATCGGCCGAGTTTCGAAAAATCCATGGCACCACAAGAGGCGCGATTAAAGTACGCACTTTTCAATCGTGAACTTAGAAATCGTGGATTTACTGTGAAGGAAGGAAAGTTCGGGGCGTTTATGAAAGTGTCACTGGTCAACGATGGACCAGTGACGTTTATTCTTCAGTTTTAGTTCATTAATTCGCGAGTAAGGTCTTTCTTCTTACCTTTAAAAACAGAAACAAGTTTGTTGCTTCTTTGATTGGCCGGAATGCGGTTAACAATCAGACGGATGTTCATCCCTACGATGTTCCCGTTACGATCAGTTTTGTTTTCAACGTGCCAGCCAGCGCCTGATTCATTCACCATCTCTTTCAAGATGATCATGTTCATATCAATACCATCACCTGCAGCGGCGTTTGTGCTTGTGGCATATTCAAGCTCAGAAGCAGTATAAATGCTTCCAGCAAGGAACAGAGAAATCACCGTACGATCCGAGTGGATCTGGTTAGAGATCATGATTTTTTTATCATCCATACGACGAGCTGCCAGTTGGTTAACGGCCGCGTTCATCACTTGCTCAAAACTCTCATAGGGAACTGAAAGCTGAACATCGCGGACATCAGAAGCGTGGATCATTTCTTTTGGTTGGATGTTCTGAATTGAAACCAGAACTTCCTTCAAAGAAGTCTTGTGCATCGGAGTCGCTGGAGCTTCTTCTACTTTTTCTTCCTGGGCGATAACAGCAGTTGTTTCTGTCATTGGCATTTTTGCTGTCATTCTTTCAAGAAGGTCACCGTGATAGTCTTTAAAGATCTGGGCCGTAACAGGCATTCCTTGGGTCATCAGAGCACGATCTACCAGACGGTCAACCATTGCACCTACGTTGGCCTGGCCGGCCTTAAGAAGATTAAGGGCCTCTCTTTCAATCTCACGCTGAAGTTGGTGACGATTGAATTCCTGAAGAGAAAGAAGGCTTAACGAAAGAACGAATATAATAAGACCAGCTCCCATAAGGATCTCATCATTCATCTGTACTTCACGGATTTGAGCATTTGTTGCGTCGATTTCATCAACCAGATTTACTTTGAAGGCCTCCATTTTACCGTAACGCTCGTTAAGCGGAGCAAGTGGAGTGTCCATCATTTTTCCCACGAGCATTGGAGCATGAATCTTTAAAACTTTTTCATGAAACCAATGAACTTCAGAGATTAATTGATTAAGTGTTTCGTATCCCTTCCCTACGTTCTTGCGGAACGGGTTGATGCCTTTAATTGTTTCATTTAAACACTCATCTGAAAGGGCCATGAACTCACGATTCAGATAAGGAGATTGAATGTCTTTAATCATCATCGCAGTGAATGTTTGCGAGATGCGATTGAAGCATGTACCCACACCTTGATTCAGCACATTCATACGATCTAGTTGCGTCTGATTCGTCTGATGATGCCAGAAAGCACCAAGAGTCATTAAGAGACCCAGGCCACAAACCATATAGATTTTTGAAGCAGAGAGACTGAGTAATTTTTTCATGGAGAGCAACATCCTTGTTGTTTCGAGATCTTAAAATCCAGAGCTATTGTCTCTTTTTAAGGCCGTTAGAGTCAAGACGGGAGAATTTACCCGACTATCGCAATCAGACAGGTATTCTCTTGCCGAATTGGTGAGATTTATTGATTCTTAGAGTCACGAGATGGTATGATTTATCTAGAGTAAAGGAGTCCGGCAATATGTCGGCCAACACGATCACCATTAAGGTTAGAACAGATGTCACTGTGATCTTCTTCGCAGTGGTGGTGGCCCATGTCCTTTTTCTTCTGTTTTCTTACGAAGCTTTCCCTGATTTAAAGGATCTCATTTCTCAGCACGGGCAAAGTGAACCGATCGCTCCCCTTCGCATTCAAGACATGCGAAGAATCCGTACCGTGGGAGCTCGTGATAGTAAGATTAAAAATTCATCGTATCTTTCAAAGTCGTTGAATCCTTCGAAAGAAATTTCTGCGGTTAAATCTGGTAATGCCAAAATGACGGAAAACCACAAGGCCCCCCTTCATAAAAAGGCCCTGAGTTTCAGTGATCTTTCCAAAGCTGCTCCAGCTATGCCTCAAGTGGCCCAGCAAAAACCGGCCGCCTCGGAACAACCACAACAACGTCCGGGATCTCGTCCAGGTGTTATGCCTCAGACAAGACAGAAGGCCATCAATGCCATTAGCTTGAAAGGTAATCAGATTCAAGAATTCCAACGCACTCAAGGTGCTTCATCTTATCCAGCAAGTGCTGCTGCTTTAAGTGGAGACCCGAGAGCTCGCAGTCTTAGTAACTCTGATATTTTAGTGAATCTGGAAGTACCAGAAGGTGTGAACCCGGATGAGCTTAACGAATATGAATTGATGTTCTACGGATTCCAAAGAAGAACGGCGATTGGTTATGTGAATTCATTTTATAAGAAGCTTGATAAGTTTCAGCGCGAGAACCCGCATATTCAGTTCCCAATGACTGATACCAAACAGGTCATGACTGGTCGTCTTACCTACGATGAGAAAGGTAACATCAAACAGATCAAGATGATTCGTTGGACAAATGTTGATCGTCTCCAGGGCTTCTTTGAAGAAGTTCTGAAAGACATGGACACACTTCACAACCCACCAAAACCTCTTTGGAGTAAGACTGGTGAGTTCTCTATTTTCTTCAGCTTAGTAATTAACGGCTAAACCAATCTTCGAACTTAATTCGAATAGAATCGAAAAGTCCCTTTGGTTCTTCTTTAAGAAGATTGAAAATTGACGTGCGAATTTCTGACTCAAGAGTTTCTTGAGATTCACGAGTCAAAATCGGCATAGGAATCATGGCCTTAAGACTTTGGATCTCTTCTTCCTTGCTCTTGATCTGAGCACCAAATTCTGGATGCGTATGAACGAAGGCCTCAAACTCTGCGGTCTCTTCCGCAGAAAGAGAGCCATCTAGATAAGGAACGATTTTCTTCTGAAACTGAGTATAGGTTTTATCCATCATAGATTGGCCCCTTTATTCAGATCATTTAATAGAAGAAAACGACCATTATGAATTTTTTCGATGATCTCAAAACGTGGAATAAAAAGAATGTCTTCAATCTCTTCCACAGTAAACTGTGAATCATAACGAAGACTCATCACCACTCTCACCTTCGGATCAAGTGAATAGAATGAATTGTATTCAGGTGGACGAGTGATTCTCATCTGTTCATTTAACTGAATTGCACGACGTGTTCCGATATCTACCAGAAAACGAAGAATACCTTTGTAATAATGACGACGAAGAATCAGAGTCTCTTTTTTGTTTTCGAGATTCACATCACGGAACATGATGCTGTTTCTCTCTTTTAAAAGAAATGCATTCATCCCATCAATTACCAACTGCTCGGCCTGAAGATCATCAGGGATCAAGGCGAAGGCCACGCGGTAAAGCTTGTCCGTTAGCGGCTGTATAAGTTGATAAAAGTCTTTTCTCTTCATAGGCCAATTATTAAAGCTCAGACTAAGACCCCTTTCAAGACTTCAAAATCTATTAAAATCTTGCATCCAGTTTCGTATTTTCAACAGGTTACACTTTAAGGGATATGAACTTATCAAGTTTCCTTGAGTCTTTTCCGATAGGTTCAAGGAGAAAGGACGTATTTTATGAAACATATGCCATTATTCTTTGTTTTCACTCTCATCCTCTTTGTAGTGGGGTGTCAGGAAAAAACAAAAACGAAATTAGTCTCACAGGATCCACAATGTGCTTGGTACGGAACCTGTGGGGGAACAACTGGCTCAGCTCAATATTGTACAGGTAACTACTACTGGACCCAACCTAATTGCCCCGGATATACATACTGCCAACAAAATCCTGGATTTCCTTCATGTCAAAGCACTGGAACGACTACTGGTTCAACAACGAGTGGAACGGCCGGAGGGACGACTGGTGGCACGACGACCTACCCTAACCCATATCCAAGATACTATTCTGGTTACGTTGATAAAAACTGGATGGTGAACTATCCATATGTTCCTTCTATCAGCTGTACACCGGCCTCTGCACCGTCAGGAATCTCTTACACTCCTTATGATACTCGTAAAGGAAGTGTTACTCTTCGCGGACAAATTAACTATGACCCGGCCTCAGGCCAGCAGTTCTTTGATACAACTTCTGAACTCCTGAGATCAAAATCAGGTGCACAAAACTTCTTCTGGGGTGACTCGATCTTAAAGGTGAGATTCATTGCCAACGTTCAACCGGAATCTAGAAACACAACGACAGTTTGTCCGGGCCGTGTATCTGGTAAATCAACGATGAAAGGTTATGGCCGAATCAAGTTTGATCTAACTCTAGTAGGAACAACTCTTTCAGGTACGACTCAAACGGTGAACCTAGGAACAAAAATTATCGACGTGAATAAGTGTACTCCAGCGCTGGATCTTTCTACTTATGCCGCTCAATATCCAGGCGGTATCTACTTTAAGATCTCAAACGTATGGGGTAACCAAGAATGGTCACCAAGCTACGGCACTAATGAACCGTACATCTACGATACTTACGGCTTCATTTATCCGCAGAACCCATACGTCTCTGGGACTTGGAAACAAATCAGAACTTCAGACTGTTGGTCACTTGATATCGAAGTTGCTTCTAACGGTACAAAAACTTTTAACTAGTTCATCATATCAATCACTACGTCCGCAAGATTCTTCTTGTGGGCGTAGCTGACTTCAACTAGAAGTCCCGGACAGGTAATATTCACTTCCTGAACTGCATCTCCCAAAATATCAAAAGCGACCCAATCAACTCCGAACTCCATGAGCTCTTTTACAATGGCCTCGCATTGAGCACGAGTTTTTGGTGTTAGAGGTTCTGCATGGAAAGTCGCACCTTGAGCAATATTCGAGAGGAATTCCCCGTCTTTTGGCGTTTTCAGAATGGTCCCTAGCTCTTTGCCTTTAAAGTAGAGAGAACGGATTTCCCCCTGCGCCACTGCCTCGAGAAACGGCTGCACGATCACTGGCCCCTGAAGCTCGACGACCTTTTCTTCAAAGCGTTTTTCCCAAGCATTGAGAGATAATTTCTCAACCCCTAGCCCACTATAAAGGTCCATTGGTTTCAGAATCAGTGCAGATGGTTTTGGATCCAGATGCTGAACAAATTGCTGGGCCAGTTTAAGACTTGAACCAACATAACTTGGAGTTGCCCCGTTCGAGCGATAAGCGTAGAGTTTTTCATTGAAGTTCATGATCCCACGTGGATCATTCATCACCTTAATTCCCATTGATACTAAGTGATCTAGCATCCACAGGATGCGAAGATAGCGACTATCAAATGGTGGATCGAGACGCATGTGAAGAACATCGCTGTTATTTAGTTCGATGACTTTTTCACCAGTGGTTTCAAAGCTCGCCAGATAAATCTGATCTTCTTTCAAAGTGCCTTTAAAAGAGTGAACGCGAAGCTTTTGTGTGCCTTGATTATGGATGGCGAAGTCTTTTTCAAAGAGAACGTAACACTCAATTCCTCTCTTCTGCATAGCAAGTGCCAGCATCAGAGAAGAATCTTTTTTGATGTTTAGTTTTTCAATGGGATCAATTAGTAGCAAGTGGCGCATGGGGTACCTTTAGTTTCAGGTAGTCGGTAAAGCTTTCGATCTTATCTTGATCGTCAAACTTGTCGTACTCCATTCTAAGCCAAGTTAAGTACTGTTTTAAGTCGAAATTATTCTGAACCATGAGTTTTTCTAAGAAATCCTGCTCTTCCTCATAAGTGAGAAACGCAGCAAAACTCGCCTGGTTCCAGTCATCCTTGATTTCGCAGTCCTCTTCATCCAATTCTAGTTTGGCACAGAGAGATTTTAGATCCGGACGAAAGACTTCTGTCACAAAACGCTGAGTCAGCTCATCGGCCTTTTGATCAGTGATGAAGCCACCAAGTTTGGCAAATTCAGTTTGAAGGATGGAGATAAGTTCAACCACACGAAGGCTCACCTTCTTCTTCTTTTCTTCACGAGCGAGATAATCTTTTAGCTCCGGACGCCCCTTAAAATATTCTTGGAGCATGGCCTTACCATAAAGATTTGCGAGGTTCTCATTCAGATCAACTTCGTTCTTAATAAAGAAGATTGTATGAAAGAGTTCGTGGAAAACTAATTCAGCAAGTTCTACATCGTCATACTGGAAGAATGAAGAAAGAATGCGGTCCTCTAATAGGCCAAGAGATGAGTAGGCATAAACCGGACGAATCCAGGTCACGAGATTTTCATCTTCACGAAGGTCCTTAGCATACTCGATCGCCGAATCTTTTTGAAAGAATCCGATATAAGGGAAACTCCCCATAATGGGAAAATTAAATTCGTGGGCCTCAATCTTCGTGTGAGGACTTGCGATCACGAGATAAGTAACGGCCTTATTAGGTAAGATTGTGGTCTTGGTGTAGATGTTGGTCGGTTTGGCACCAAAGTAGTGATAGAAGAATTTCTTATACTCCCCTACCAGAAGAATCTTTCTTTTTACGTCTTCAGAGACCTTAGGGTCATCCAGGTAGACTTCATTTTTCTTGGCACCCCAATGGACCTTGGCCTGGCCAAGTCCTTGCTCAGTAAGGTAACCCATCATGCCACAGCTGGAGCACAAGAATAAAAGCATCAAGATTTTCAACATGGAATTATTCTAACGGAAAGAAACACAAAATCTACCGATCAAAATGCTCTTATTCGCTCTTTCTGGTGACAACGAAGGCCCAAACGGAGACCAGGATGATCGGGACAATGATTTTTACTGCCATATGGATATTGCCATTAGTGAGTATCACCACCAAGGAAAGAAAGATCATGACAGAGCACAGGACTTTGGCCTTGGTGCGGATCACACGATTATGTTGCCAGTCCCTAATGCCATCTCCGGCCAATGGAAGATTCAAAAGCCAGGCATGAAAGCGCGGTGAAGACTTAGAAAAAAGAAAGGCCGCAAGAATTAAAAATGGCGTGGTCGGAAGGACGGGAAGGAACGCGCCCACAATACCAATTGCGAACGCGATCCAAGCACAGACAAACCAAATCGGTTTCACAGCTTCTTCCCGTGATCCTTAATAATTTTACCTTGAGTTGAAAGGGCCGTAGCAGAAGTGATCTCCACGTCTACCCAATGCCACTGATAATCCTGCTCCGGAGTCTCAGGTTCAAAGTGAACGAGACGGTAACAAGACGTACGGCCGGTCCATTTTGTCACACCTTTTGAAAGACCCTTCTCTTCAACCAGAACGCGGTAAGTTTTCCCAACCATGCCCTGGCGGATTTTACCTTGGATCTCCAGTTGTTTGGCCTGAATTTCACGAAGGCGGCGACCGCGAATATCATCAGTCAGAACATCATTCATTCTTGCCGCTTTCGTGCCTTTACGGGCAGAAAAAGAGTAAGAATAGATGAAATCAAATTGAGCATCTTCCAGAAGTTTAAGCGTTGCTTGGTGCTCTTCTTCTGTTTCATTCGGGAAACCCGCGATGATATCAGTTGAGATGATCATCTCAGGGTTGGCCTTTCTCATCTTAGCGATAAGAGTGAGGTAGTGCTCAACCGTGTACTCACGAAGCATACGTTGAAGAACAGTATTTGAACCAGACTGCACTGGAAGGTGAAGGTGGTTTGCAAGTTTTTTAGAATTAGCGTGAGCATCAACCAGATCATCAGTCACATCATACGGATGAGAAGTTGTATAACGAAGACGCTCAAGGCCCTCCACTTTCTCTAGCTCCATAATGAGTTGTCCCAACGACTCACCATTATCTTTTCCGTACGAGTTTACGTTCTGGCCAAGAAGCATGACTTCCTGAACACCAGAGTGCTCAACCAGGCGACGAACGTCTTTTACCACTTCATCAAGACGACGTGACTTCTCACGACCGCGAGTGAAAGGAACGATACAATATGAACAGAACTTATCACAACCCTTGATGATGTTCACAAACGCCATCGGAGAGCCATGAGTGATTTTCGTTTCAATTGAATAGTTGTCTGAACGGTCCCAGCTTGTTACCGCAAACTTCTTCTCACCAGCATACGCGCGATAAACCATCTCTCCGATGTTATCAACAACGTCAGTCCCAAAAGCAAAATCAAGTTGCTTGTATTTTGAGATAAGGTCCTTACCTTCAGTTTGAGCAATACATCCACCGGCCGCAACGATCACGTTTTTCTTAAGGCCCGTTTCCGGATCGACGTCTGCGTTTGTTTTTAGTTTTTTTGTCTCACCTAAGTGAGAGTAAAATTTTTGGTTAGCAAGATCACGAACCGCACAGGTGTTAAAAATCACCAAATCCGCTTCTGATTGCTCTTCTGTTTTTGTGAAATTAAGTCCCGATAAATGAGACATGATTCGTTCACTGTCATGATAGTTCATCTGACAGCCGTAAGTTTTCATCCAAACTTTACGTGGTGGGAATTCGAGTTCGCCGACTTTCACTGAAGTCGTGTTTTCATTGTTTTCCATAGTCCCTCAAAGCATTAGCTGTTAAATCTAAGATGTGGGTTTATAAATTTATGGCGCAATATAGCAATGAGCGAGTATGAAGTAAATCTAAATCACTTCCAATTGGAGCGCGATATAGAACGACAGGTTAAATAGGAAATGCAGGAAAATCGGTGCGATAACTGAGTGAAATCTTAGGAGTGCCTGACCGCAGATGATCCCTAGAACGAAAGTGTAAAACACCTGGAAACCGATGAAAGGAACGTACTCAACCGGAAGCACAGTGAGTCCCACTAAATGAGAGAATGCGAAGATCGAGGCCACAAGCATCGAGGTCACATACTTTCCTCCCACTTGAGCAATCAGAACACGCTGGAAAGTCTGACGAAAAACCAGTTCTTCCAGAATTGGGGCAAACAGTAACAAGTGCCACTCTAATCCATTCACTAAACGGAATGGAGTTTCAATGTCCATGTACCAAATGGAAGCAATCGCCGCCACTGCCAGGGCCACCACTTCGGCCACAGCTTTCCAGGTCTGGCGAGTGATGTTCCATTTAAATTTCCAAGGCAGACGATAGAAAAATGAAACGCCCAGAGCGAATAGAAGATCGAAGATATAAGAGAAAGAAATAGTCGATGGCAGTTTATGCCAAGGGAGTCCCCAGGAAAAACCGAAATAAATAATAACGAGGGCAAAAAAACCGATCAACGAATCTCTCCTACCTGAGCTATCTTGTGCACCAGCTTAGTTATTTCATCATAGAATTGCGGTTTTGTAACTTTGATTATTTGCTGGTAGCTAGGAGTTTTGGACTCTCCATGCCCCATGTTCTTATCATCGAAGACCACAATCTGCAGGGACTGATCCGGTCGCATATAAAAAAAGATGTCCAAATTAAAAGCGATCACTCGGAAAACATCGTCCTGCCCATCAGGAACCCTTCCAGAAAAACAAGCGGCCGTCAAAATAAGTTCAGGTTTGTCTTTGATGTTATCGAGGGCCCTCATAAGAGTGGTAAAGGTGGCCTGGATCCATTGAAGAGCGCGGGTCTCATTCTGAATGTCCATGGCAGTTGCACCACTCACCGGCGTCACCATAAAAGCATGATTGGACTCCAAGCTATGCTTTAAGGTCGAGTGAAGGGCAAGATTCATCATTGCCATGTGCTCCGGATCTTTTCCGGGCATTTTGCGTTTTCGAACAATACGATCATTCTCAAAAAAGCGTAGCTCATCATGTTTTTCCCGCAGCCAATGAATTAACTTAGAAGTTTTGCCATGGACCTCGATGGTCCACTGGCGAGATTTTGGATCCTGAAGATCAAAGTTCCATGTCACCACTCTCCACTGAGTGTCTTGTGGTGAAAATTCTAAAAATAGGTCTTTCGGATCACGTCCGAATAAATTTCCCCACCAGCTCATTTTAAAGCTTTCCCCAGACTGTATTCATGAAACCCAGGGGCCTCATGATCTGGATGATAGCCTTCAATGGTATAGCCCTGCTTAAGCTTGATACCAATCATGGCATGGTTGAAGTAATAAATGGTGGTCATGACTTTCTTGATACCGATGCGCCTACATTCGTCTTCAATAGCGAGAGAAATTTCTTTCCCTAGACCCTGTCCCTGAAACTCTTTAAACACCGTGGTCTTTACTGTTTCAGCAAGATTAGGAGTTTTCATCACATAGCCTGAAATCCCAACTTGTTTACCATCACGCATGGCCCGAAAATACTTCACTCCACCCTGCATGATCTTGTCTACTGTAGGTGGAAAAGGAGAGCGCTCGTAATACTCCTGTATCACCGCGAAGATCTCCTCCGCTTCACTACGAGAAGAAGTATTGTAAGGTTTAAGTTCTATGCGCATTGATGTGATTCCAAATTTCGTTCCAGTCAGAAGACTCAAACAAAAGTTTTCTATCAGGTGCTTTAATGAGGTTGCGCTCAACACCCAGATTTAAAAACTTAATCAGATCATCGTAGTAATGATTGATGTTAAAAAGAGCAATGGGCTTAGCGTGAATTCCTAATTGTTTCCAAGTAAGAATCTCAAATAGCTCATCCATGGTGCCCATTCCACCAGGAAAGATCAGAAATGCGTCGGAAAGGTCATACATCATTTTTTTACGTTCATGCATGTCTGTCACCACATGAAGTTCCGTCAGACCTCCATGGGCAATTTCTTTTTTCATGAGGCGCTGAGGAATGACTCCCGTCACTCTCCCACCTTTTACCATCACTTCAGTGGCAAGGGCACCCATGATTCCGATCCCGGCACCACCGTAAACCAGTTCCACGTTATGTTTTACAAAATGATCAGTAATAATCTTTACCTGACGATCTACTTCCGGGTCCGTGCTGGCGTTTGCTCCACAAAAAATACAAATTTTCATTTTCTGAATCTCCGCAAATACCACTGCATGAAAATCATTTCAATCACCATGAAGCCGCCGAACACAATGTAGAAGCCACCGGTCTTCCAAAAAAGCCAGGTGGCAGTCGTTTCATTAATCGCAACGTGGGCCATGAAGGCCGCAAAGAGAATTAAGAAAACACACATGTGCCACTCTAATACTTTATAGGCCTCATCCGGCAGTGGCTGTTTCTGTTTCATGTCCCGGAGCATTTCAACCATAAGAGATTGTTTCCGAAACTTTTTATAAAGAAGAAAACTCGCAAGTGAGAGACCTGTTAAAGTCGGCTGCAACTTAAAAAAGATTCCCTCTTTAGCGATAAGAGAAATTCCTCCCAGAATCACAATTAAAGCTACGTTTAGTTTTGAAAGAGTGTGAACATGGCCCGTGAATTTCTTCTCTAATCCCATCTCCACTAGGCCCAAAAGAATACCGCCGATTAAAGCGACTTCCAGTGAGAAGTAGGTCTCCAGTAACCAGTAAGCTACCGCGGGAATGAAGGAGAGAAGAAAAAAGGGTTTCGAGGCATTTTCCATGCCTCGATCTTAAGCTATTTTCCTTAGTTTTTCTTCACAATAGATAAGGTAATCATCTTTGAATTTTACCGGATCCAGAATTTCCACGTTCTTACCAAGTGTCAGAAGCCAGTCGTAAAGCGCTTCACAAGGCTCTACATACGCGGCCCAGATAAGATCGCCATTTGGATTGGTGATCATGCAAGGTTTACCTAAAAAATGGTGCTCAGGAAATAAATTGGTCGTCCCCGGATCATGAATTTTAAGAATAAGTCTGGTTTCTTTTTCATTCATGGCCCGAATGGCAGAGATAAACTCTTCCACTTCATAAGGAGAAACTTTAGGCACCTTGGAAGAAGGGACCGAAGAAATCTCTTTTACTTCTTTTAGTGGGACCACAACTAAACAGTGATCACTTGAATCTTCCGCGATAAGAGTAAGTTGTCCTTCCAAATGAAGAACACGACAAGGATGAACAATAAATGTTCGATTATCACCGGTCGCAAGACACAGTAATTGTTTTTCAACAATCGCCGTATCCAGTTGTTGTACAATTTGTTGTTCCGATTCATTCAATTCTTGATCCCAGAGCTCGAGCTGATTGAGTAATTCCATAACCACCTTTATTGGACCATTCTCAGTAACTTTTTTACGAAGTGAATGCATCACTTGCGTATCCGCTGTCTTATTCGCATATAACATTTGATGGAGCTGCATCCACTCTGCTGGTGAGAGAGGAAGCATGTATTGAATCTCTTCGCCTTTGATGTCTACCCAGCACTCTGAATTCTGGTGGTAAATCTCGATACCGGTGCCAGACGGAAAAACCTGACGTAGGAAAAACAAGGTCTCTTCTGGGCCCAACCCCATCTCAAGGGCCAAATCCGAAAGACGAATAGCTCCCTGCTTCTCCCCTAAAACCACTAACTTGTTCCAAACATCTGGCTTCATAGATTTCTTCATAACTTCTCTTTCCTGACTCTGCTTATCGGATATTCTCCTGCAGGTCTTTAGTGCAAAAAAAGGTTTTTAAAGAGATAATCCTCATATGCGATACCTCATGCAAAAACCAATACTTGCCATCGGAATTATCATGATGGCCCTCTTCCTCTATCAAGTGGCGAGGGACCAGAAATGGGGCATTTTCTATAATCCCAAGCTTATGGCAACGTCATGTACTGGGGTTTTGGTTAAAGTTCAGAAGCACATCCCTGAGAATTGGAAGGCCTTTTGTGAAGGCAATAACCTTGCCGTAGAAATAAAGGAATTAGCGGTTCCACCTGAGGCGACTAATTTAAGATCTCTTATGTATCGCCAACTCGCCAATCACATGGCCTATGTGGCCCGTATTTCTCACACGGATATTCTGGAAAAAGTGGATTTCGTTCGTTTCCGCGTGGATCATCCGAAGATGGTGATTAATGCCGTGACTGAAGGGAAATATATTGTGAAGCTCGCGACCTTAGAATCGCCCGAGCATATCATGACTCATTTGAAGACTACCGTTCAAGTCAAAGAAGACATGAAATAATTCGGCCGTTGAGTCTTCTACGGTGTCTGTAAATTCGTAACGAAGAGCATGTAAAAATAATCTCTCAGCTGCTCGACCACCATAAAGTTCATCACCGAGGATAGGAAACCCCAGATGCGCCAGCTGTGCTCTAATCTGGTGGCGTAGTCCTGTTTTCAGATTCACTAAGAGCAGGCTCTTTCCTTGATTCATGGAAACTTTCAAAACAGCAAGTGTTGCCTCTTGAGAAAGCTCATGGGTATCATCTGAAACTTTTTGCTTCTGTCCTTTCACACCGCTGGCACGGAAGTGATGGGTCCAAAGACCTTCTTTATCAAAGTCCCCTTCCACAATCGCCCAATAAAACTTTCGTTTCATGGCAGTACTAAAATGCTCTCTGATTTGCTTTAAAAAGGGCTCGTTCTTCGCGAGCACCATCACACCAGAGGTCTCGTGATCCAGACGATACAGAAGCCCTCTGTCGTAGTTCTCACGATTCACTTCCACCGCTTCCCATTTTCCTTCTTGAACTAAGAAATTTAAAAGTGTGTCTTTGTCCGTATAACAAAGTGGATGACAGTGAATACCTGGAGGCTTGTGAAGAACGATGTAGTCCTTGGTCTCAGATATAATTTTAACTTCGGGCCCTACGTATTCAGGATTAATTTTTAGATGATTCACAAAATCCAATGGCAAGCGAGAAGTGCTTCTCGCTTTCACTGGACGATCTTGTTCTTTGGATGAGAAATGCCGCTTAATTTGCTGGCCGGAAGAGCCCAGAGTTTTCTTCAGGGCCTCCTTTAAAGATGAATCATCATAGAGCCAGGACAGTTCAACAAGCTCCATTACTGGGCCTCGACCTTCCGTCCTTCAGTTCTTAGATCAACTTTCTTTAGAAGAAATTCTACTCTACGATCAGACACGTTTCTATTCACTTTTTCCTGAGGACGAGAGTCCCCGTAGAAAATTGTGGTGATACGATCCGCTGAAATTCCTCTTTGTATCAGAGATTTTGAAACAGCAAGTGCGCGCTGGCTGGAAAGCTCGTACGCATCTTCACCTTTCTTCCCTACTTCACCGGCCTCAGCATGACCTTCTACCATAATGTTCCAGTTATTTTCTCTCATCATTTTTACAAGATGATCGAACACTTGGATATTAATTTCATCAATGCCCACTGAACCTTTCTGGAACTGAACTTTATCTTTCATCCGTACCATGATGGTTTCAGGCATTTCATAAACGTTCGCCGACTCTGATAATTCATTGTCCGCGAGCATTTTCTTCAGCTGGTTTAATTGTGTATCAGATTCACGATTGATCTCATGCTTATCCAGAAGACCTTCCGCCGTTAAGAACTCAATCGGAAAAGGTTTTGACGGCATATCTGAATCAATCATTGTAGGCGCATCACTTGGAGACTTACCTGGGCGCATGACTTCACCCGGCTTCAAAACGTTACCACCGAAAGCGTTACGAAGGGAACCAATCGCCGCCTCATACTTTGCTGTCTCAGTCTTCGCGAATGAAAGCAGAAGAATGAAGAACGTCAGAAGAAGTGTACAAAGGTCCGAGAACGTTGCAAGCCAACCGGGGGCACCGGGCTTACAAGGAGGACATTTTGGAGCGTCTGCCATGGCCTACTCCTTGCCTTTATCATCTGCCACCAGACGATCACCTGGAGGTAGAAATGAATCTAGTTTTTCACGAATCACACGTGGGTTTTCACCGGCCACAATTCCCAGAACTCCGGCCACAATAATGTTCATCTTTGTTGCTTCGAGTTTTGAGCGCTGTTTTAGTTTCGCGGCGATTGGGATCGTAAATACGTTCGCAATAACCGAACCGTAGAATGTCGTTAAGAGAGCAACCGCCATCGCAGGACCGATCGACGAAGGATCCGACATGTTCTGTAACATCTGTACCAGACCGATCAGAGTACCAATCATCCCGAAGGCCGGACCATCTGCTCCCATCCCTTCCAGCATGTCTACACCTTTTGAGTGACGATCTTCCATTGCCGCAATTTCAAGCGAAAGAATTGAAGTGATCACTTCAGGTGGACGGTTATCTGCAGCAAGTGTCACTGCTTTCTTTAAGAATTTATCTTCAACAGGAACTTTCTCAAGTGCAAACACTGATTCACGACGAGCAGTTTCAGCGAGCTTCTGAATTTCTTCGATCATCGCTTTCGCATCTACCGGCGTCGAGAAAACTGACTTCATGTAGTAGGCCACAAGTGCTTTGACGTTTTCCATTGGCCACTTAATCAGAGTCGTTGCAATTACACCCCCGATAACAACCACCACCGAAGGAATATCGATGAAGATTGAAAGTGGAGATCCGTAAAGAATCGATCCGATGATTGCTAGAGTTGCGAGGACCAGTCCCGCGACGGTTGAAATATCCATAGTTCACCCTTGAACAAAAAAAGAGTCTTTATGGATAAAGTATCGGAATCTTGGAAATGAACTTAAATATTTGGTTTTACTGGATGGGTGTAGTCGGAATTAGATGAAAAATTTTTGGGGCCCTAAAAACAAAAAACCCCCGTCACTGCGGGGGTTTTTTCTATTTTTGATCACTCATTAGCATGGTGGAATCAATATAAGAAAGCATCGCTGAGCGTAGGTCTTCCAGTGAAACTTCTGGGCCCATGCTCTCACCTTTAAAGATTTCTTCTTTGATCATCTCAACTGGAAAGCCGGTCATCTTGGCCAGTACTTCCAGACTCACTTTACCGTTTTTTTCTGAACCTGCCGTGGTCAGAGTATCAGCTGTCATTCTTGACTCCTTGAACATTAAGGCTACCTAAATCCATTTAGTAGCGGTTGCTCAAAAGCGTATCTTTTGGGCAAAAACAAAGTCAATCAAAGGGCCTAGAGATGTAAGATATTGTTAGGATATTCTTGAGAGAATTGGTTTAAATTGCGGAAATTACTGTTTTTATCGGGCTTTATAACCCGGGGCCGCAATCAATGTCAGAAAGCTGGCAACCTTCTCTTCCATCTCCTGATATTCGGCCGTAGGCTTCGAAAGTAGAGTCACTCCACCACCAGCTCCATATCTCCACAAGCGATCTCCAACTGATAATTGGGCCGTGCGTATATTGATGCTCGCGATCTTTTTGTCGTTCAAACACAGAAGTGTAGAGCCACAATAAATGCCCCTAGGATAACGTTCCACTTCTTGAATAATTTCCATCACACGTTTTTTTGGTGCACCTGTTACACTTCCGCCGGGAAAAAGTGATTCAAGAGTTTTTAAGAGAGAAACTTTTTGCGAGAGTTCAACTGAGAGCACTGAATGCTGATGCAAAAGATTTGGCACCAAGAGAGGTGAACGTCTTTTAATGACACGGGCCTCTGGTTTATCAAGACGATTAAGATCATTGCGAAGCAGATCTGTAATCATATTGAGTTCACCTTCTTCTTTCATATCTTGTTTCATCTTCTTCCAATCTTCTTTCCAGTTCTTTCCACGTTTCATGGTGCCCTTAATCGGCATGGTGAACATTTTATTGTTCTGATACTGGAAAAGGCACTCGGGAGAATTACTTAAAATCATCTCGTCACCTAAGAAAGTGAGGTGAGCATAAGCTCCGAGTCCTTTTTGAGAAAAGAAGAAATCAGAAATGTCTCTCGGATCAATCACCTCTTCCGTTTCAAAATCAAACGGATAAGTGAGATTCACCTGATAACAATTCCCATTCAGTAAATGCTCTTGAATGTGATTAAAAGCGCTCTTGTATTCAGACCAGCTAGGACGCTCAAGCGTCTTCAGCGGAAGGCTCGCAATTCTTGATTTAGGTGTCTTTTTAAATTTTTTATCTTCGTATTCAATTTCTATTGCGAGGGGCGCGTTCTCATCCACCGTGTGTCCCAGGCCCATCAGGATCAGACCCAACTCATAATAAAAATGAAACACCGTTGGTATTTTGGCCTTATCTTGAAGCTGAATGTTCTCTAGGCGCTTTAAAAAAAGCTCCAGGCGATAGGTTTCAGGGAACCCTGTTAGAAGATTAAGCCTTGTTGTGCGGAAATAAATGTAAGCGCTTTTCGGCCTCGAGAGTTCAAGAAAAGAACTTTCATTCCACTTGAATCTTGAATAGATCATTTACTGCTCAGTTTTTTGAGGAGCAAGATCAGCAAACTTTGTCTGCGAACCGATCCATGCTAGTTCAACTGTTCCCGGTTCACCGTTACGGTTTTTAGCGATGATGATTTCCGCAATCCCCTTCTTTGGAGTTTGAGGATCATAATAGTCCTCACGGTGAATCAAACACACAATGTTCGCATCCTGCTCGAGAGATCCAGACTCACGTAGATCTTGGAGCTGTGGACGACGGTCAGTACGAGAAGCAGCAGTACGGTTAAGCTGCGAAAGTGCTACGACAGGAATTTCCAGTTCATTGGCGAGCATTTTAAATCCACGGGAAAGTTCAGCAATTTCCTGTTCACGGTTTTGCTTTTTCACGTGCATTGGCATGATCTGTAAGTAGTCCACGATGATCATCGCAAGTCCCTGCTCGGCCTTTAATTTACGGCAGTAAGAGCGAATGTCCATTAAGTTCGTGGCACCAGAGTCATTGATATAAAGCTTTAAGTTTGAAAGCTTTTGAACGGCATTTGAGATTTGTCTCAAATCCATTTCATTAAATTCTTTTGTTTTGAGTTTTCTTGAATCTACACCAGCTTCAGATGAAAGAAGACGCATTGAAAGCTCGGCGTACATCATCTCGTAAGAGAACACTGCCACGGCCATATTCGTTTGTTTGGCCGCAGCCACCGCCCAGTTAAGTGCGAAAGCGGTTTTTCCCATCCCCGGACGAGCGGCGATAAGAACAAGTTGTCCGGGCTGAAGGCCCAGAAGAGATCTATCAATGGAACCAAAGCCCGTTGATACACCCATTATCTCGCCTTTAGCACGGGCCGGCTTTTCGAGTTCTTTTAAGTTCTCGTAAAGCGCCTGTTTTAAAGGAACCATTTTATTGTTTTTCGTTTGAGCAGTTAGTTTGAAGAACCCCGCCTCCACTTCCTGCATGAAGTCCGCAACGTTACCAGTGAAGTTCGTTCCAGTTTGCATCACTCGCGTTGCGGTTCTCACCACTTCACGAAGCATGCTCTTTTCTTTGATCATCTGGGCATAGTACTCAACGTTTGCCGCAGAACCGATCTCGTCACAGATGGCAACAAGAGCACCTTGTCCGCCCACTTTCTCAAGCTTTCCATGATCGTTTAATTTAGAAGACACAGTCACGATGTCAAAAGGCATCGATTCCATGTGAAGGTCTTTAATGACCGAAAAAATAATCCCGTATTGAGGATGGTAGAAATCATCCGGCATGAGGTTTACGTCCGAAATCTCATCGAAGCTTGAGTTGTCGATTAATAGACATCCAAGAAGAGCTTTTTCAGCAGCTAAATCGTGAGGAAGTTCGTTCGGTCCGGCCATGATACCCCTAAAAAAAGAAAAGGGAGGACTTTCGTCCTCCCCAATTGAGTCAGATTACTCTGCGTTTGCAGCAGCTTCTGCTTCAGCAGCAGCGGCAGCTTTAGCAGCTTCAGCTTTAGCTTTCTTCTCAGCGTTACGCTTTTGAGCTTCAGCTTGTTCTTTCTTAAGTTGCTCGGCCATAGCAGCATCGATAGCAACTTTAAGTTTGAAGTTAGCAACTACGTCGTTGAAAAGCTTGGCTTTAACATCGTAAGTTCCAAGTGACTTGATTGAACCGTCGAAAGAAAGAAGACGACGCTCAACAGAGATGCCTTGTTTTTCAAGTTCTTTTACGATTTCTTGAGAAGTAACAGCACCAAAAAGACGACCGTTTGATCCAACTTTTTTGATAAGTTCAACAGTAAGACCATCAAGTTTTTTCTTAACGGCTTCAGCAGCACCTTTTTCAGCTGCGATTTTCTTAGCAAGAGCTTTTTGCTTGTCTTTAAGAATGTTTGAGTTCTTATCGTCAGCAAGTAGAGCTAGCTTTTGTGGGAATAGGAAGTTACGAGCGAAACCGGCAGATACGTTTACGATCTCACCGATTGTTCCTAGGGCCTTCACCTTTTCTGTAAGGATGACTTTCATATTGTTCTCCTAAAAATTAATCTTCAGTTTTACGTTTTACAAAATACTTTCTGAAATCAAACCAATTATCAAATAAACCGGCGACTGCAATGAGATAGTTTGCCATGAGGATGATAATCATCACGATCAACGTACGGAAGAAACCCATAATCCCTAAGAAGTTCAGTAGATCACTTAGAACACCAAAGCCCTGGAAGAAATAAAAAATCCCAAGACACTTAATGATCGTCATTCCTACTGTTTCAAGAGAGCTAAAAGATCCAATTCCGAGATCATTGCCCCAAACCGCAAGTACCAGACCAACGGCCAGAAGAATCACGAACCCGAAAGGAACTTTAAAGTTTAATAACTTTCTTTCGTCATGCGGATAATCGTTTCCAGAAAGTAAAAGCCTGCGGCTTTTAAGAACCAGGAACATATTGAACCAAAGCATAATGAAAACACCCATAAAGAAGTAGCTTGGAAAAGAGTCCACCATTTCTTTTGCTAGTAGATCTGGACGATCTAGAAGCTGAAGAACCTGAACGGCCTCTTTATCAGTACTTTGCTCAATGGCCTTTTTCTGCTCGGCAATTTTATCCGAACTTTTCTCAATCTGCTGAATGATGAACTCACTCGGTGTCAGATTCTGAGACTTCATGAAAAAACCAAAACTACCGGCAACTAACAGAATAAAACTTAGTCCGAAAGTTACCATGCCCTTAATCGGCGAGACGCCTCTTAAAACAATTTCAGCAATTCCAAGTCCAAAAATAAACACACCAACGTAGAACCCAAACAACGTCAAATCTCTGTAAACCATCAGGGCGAACAGGAAACTAATAATTAGTCCGGCCACACCTACTAAGTACCCCTTCACTCTTCCGTAAAGAATTGTGGCAAGGGCCAATGGAAACGGAGCGAACACCGCCATAATGAAACTGACACACAAAATCACTGACGACGCACCTAATAGGAGCAATCTTCCAGTGGATAGTTGTGGCGTTTGCAACACTTGGGCGTTCATACCAGTTTAAAATCCCAAATTAACGAGCAGTTTCGTTAGATTGGTAGCTGATAAGAAGCATGTTACGACCGCGCTTAATAGCTTCGTTTGCACGACGCTGGAAAGTCGGTGTAAGGCCTGTGATACGAGCTGGAGAAATTTTTCCGAACTCGTTAACTAGCCATGAATAAGACTTAGGGTTTTTCCAGTCTGGAGAAGTCTTAGTAGCAGAGAAGTAACAAGACTTACGCTTAGAGTGCATTTTCTTGTCTTTATCTTCGCCACCGCCGAACTCATCACCTTCAACAGCAGCTGCTTGAGTGTGGTTAGGGTTTTTGTAGTTCTTAACGATGTCTGCTTGGTGCTTGTCTTCGCCTAGCTTGATGATTAGGTGACGAACAAGGTTCTCGTTAATACGGAACTTACGCTCGATTTCAGCGTTAAGGTTACCAGCACCTTTGTACATGAAATAGTGGTAAGAGCCTTTTTTAAGACCTGATTCAGTTGGTTGAGCGAATGATTTCACTCCCCATGAATCGTTAACTAGAACTTCTGCACCGAACTCTTTGAAAGTTTCAGCAAGAGAGTTCTTGATGGAAGCTACAACTTCCTCAGATGCGTCAGGGCGAACGACGAAAGCCGTTTCGTAGATCATATTTCCTCCTGGATTATAATTAAGCCCGTAAGACCATTCCTACGAGCGAGATGAAATACTTAATAATGAATGTCCGAGGGAAAATAACACAAATACCCAGAAATTGGCCATTTCTTTCTGAGTTGAACTTGTTTTCCTGTCTCTCTGGGGGATTCCAAATTTCGGCAACTTAAAGCACTGTGTTATTCCAGTGTGCTTTAAATCTCAGTCTAGGAGCGTCTTGGCCCCACTCTGGCTCTTAATTGTCATAAATTCTTGCACTCACTTGTGGGACATTTCGATTCATTGATAGAAAAAAATAGATCGCTTCAAAAATCTGGGAGGATAAATGAAGAAATTTCTACTCACGCTGGTAGTGGCGTTATCTGCGTCTGCATCTTTCGCTCAATCAGGAATGTCGGCCGCTCAGGTTTGTCAGAGAATCGCTGAAGTCAGTGGTTCCAACGGTGCAGTTTGTGCTCAACTTATCGCTCGCAACCGTTTTGATCAAGGTGCCTTAGATCTTGCCCATCAAGTTCTTCCTCAGGGAAGTTCATACGCTGTTGGCGTGTTAAACGCCACTGCCAATCGCCGTTTTGAAATTGAAGCGGCAGAGGCCTGCTCTACCATCGCCGCCATCAGTGGATCAAATACAGTTGCTTGTGCAACTGCTGTTGTTGATAAAAGAATCTCTCCTGATCTTGTTAGCATCGTAAGACCTCTGGCCGCTCAAGGCAGTAGTTATGTTGTGGGTGCCGTTCAAGCTGGTGCAGATGCTTACCTCTATTCACCTCTGGCCGATGTATGTGTTGCTATGGCGAGTGTTAGCGGATCAAACACTGTTGCCTGTGTTTCTACCATTGCTAACAAAGTTACAATGAATCAATCAGAACAGGTTTGTCGTACGGCCCTTAATAACGGGAGCTCATACGCGCTTCAGTGTCTTCGTGGCATTGTTTTGGATTACACTCCCATTCCTGAGCCGACTCGTGTCATGGTTGAGCTTTACCAGCTTCAAGATCTAAGACGTTCACTTTCAAAGGCCCGCTCAATGCTTGATCGTGGGATGATTGAAAACGCTCGTCGTACAATTGATGATGCTCTTATGCAGCTTGATTACATGACTGTCCCTACTCATTAATCACTATTCAGGGGCCCCTTGAGGGCCCTTTTTATTGTCTAAATTTTAGACAACCATCAAAATCTCTCCTCTGCCCCCTCCACGCTGACTGCCCCCTCTTAGATGTTTAAAGTTTTTACAGCTTGATCAATTTTACAAGTGGACGACTTCTTAACCCGTTCCTCACATAAAATAGGCCCATCTATTAAGGAGTTTTTCATGAAAACATCATCAGTGGTTCTGGCCTGTCTTTTAATGGCTGCCTCTTGCTCTAAAGTGAAGGAGCTGGATAAGAGAACTGAGAGCATGGAAAGCAGCACAACGAAGATGTCTGAAACGACTAGTGAGATGGAAGATAAACTTGAAACGACGCTGGTTCTTCTTCGATCTGGGGATTCAGCAGGTCGCCGTCTCCAAGTATTCGATCATATGACCAATGAAAACACTGACTTTAAAAATAAAATAGCCGATGCATGTATCTATTTTAAGGCCTTTGAATATCAGCTTTTGACGGATGAAGAGTTAAGATATGACCAACATATCAAGTCTCTTCTTCTCGATGATGCTGTCAATGAATTCACTAAAAGGCTGGGTGGAATTCAAGACCAGATTAAAGTTAATAAACTAAATCCAACGGACGAAGATTTAGATAATGAGGAGCAAGTTTACTATGCTTTTGCTTTGGCCCTTCATATGAATCACCATTACCAAGAGATTATGGTCTCGCGCAATTCGGACCTTCATTTAACTTCGATGAATGATCTGATTAAGGGCGCCCTTTTAAAGGGCTCGCAGAAAAAGTCATTAGAGTCCCATGAGGACATTCTCCTAAATGGGGAAAATAGAGAAATCATCATTGATCTCCTTAAAGCACGAGTGGACATTCTGTCTGCCTTAGCGCTTAAGAATCTAACGAATAAAAAGGCAATGACACTTAAGCAAAAGGCCAAAGGACTTCTCTTTCTGGTTTCTTCCGGCCACTTGGGGAACATTGATCTTCCTGAAACATACGACAAGGCCACAGATTCAACAAAAGAATGGACAGAAAAATACCTGGACTCGGCACTTAAAACGAAAAAATTTCTTCACGAGATTGGTGTGGATAAAAAATTAGAAAAAACGCTTCGTGCTGGATTAAAAGAAATCGACCTTAATGAGAAGAACTCTGAGCAGAAGAAAGACGAAACCGTTAGTGAAAAGCAGAGAAAAGTGACCATTAAAAATTTGATCAACGAACTTGTGGAATAAAGACATGCGCATTTTACTGACTTTAACTTTACTACTTTCCTTGAACGCACAGGCCTTAAGCGATTCAAAATACTTCGAACGGCCCTTAAGCTGTCCGCTTCGTTTTTCTTCTCTGTCTACTTTGAGAGACCAGGTCCAAATCCTTGTGTCTTCTCTAGGTAACGGTTGTACTAAAGAAAATCAACAGGCCATCAATTCGTTAAACTCGAACGTTGCAAACCTTGAAGGTATTTACAACAGTTATAACACCTACAATACCGAAGGAAGCAGTACGAATGCTCAGTACGCCAAAAACGTAGGACAGGTACTGGGTAATATCAATCTTATTACGTCGAACAACTCGTGTTTTTACGATATCAAGTCTCGTGGTGTTTTACCGGTACTAGGTGACGTGATCATGAGTGCCTCACAATTAGGACTTCTCGTTCCAAGTGCCACAGGGACGGTCATTGCGGCCGGTGGTTTTATCGCTGGTTCAAGTCTTAAAATTATCAATGAACTGGTAAAAAAGAAGTTCAACTTCAATAAACCTGAAGAGCGTCGTGCCTTCATTCAACTGAATTGTGCCTTCTTTGACAGCCGCCGCCTGATGGAAGAATCAGGGATTTTTAATCCTGAGACTGAAGAATTCAGGGAAGAAATTGTTAATCAGCTTCGTCGTGAAAGGGCCGAGCTTTTAAAGCTCCAAAAGAAACAGGAAAACGACGTTAAAGAATTGGATGAAATGCTGACCCAGGTGATTAATAACCTTCCAGGTATTGAAGATAAAAATCTTGACCCTGTCCTTGCCCGAACATTTGACGAGGTCACAACTGCTCTTGCCTCGAAGCCAGCAGATTATTCACAAAAACTTCGTCAGGTCACATACCTTAACGAGCGCATCAATAAACTGATTGATGGCACCCAAAAACTTGTTCTCGATTCAAAAACAGAGCCAGCAAGACAACTCCTCCTTTCAAGTCTTTTAAAGATTCAGGATGATTTGGCCCTGAATGGTAAGGCATGGACCAACACCATAGATGAATTTGAAATGAGTGTGCGCGGCCCACTGATGGCCTTTATTGGACCTGTGAGTGATGCTCTAAGAAAAGAACTCGCTTCAGTCGAGTCTGAGTTAGCGGCCACTGATTTGGACGCAACCAAAGACATTGCTCGTTTCAGAATTCGTATCAAAGAAGGAAAAGACTCTGCGTGGGGAATTGCTCTTCGTTTAAATTCACTTGATGCGAAGATCGCTTCCCTGGACAATCGCGCCTTTTCAAATCTGTTCTCTGACTTAGATGAAGGGACTTCAAATGCGGTGGAACTTCTGGATTATTATCGGACTCTCCAAAGCAGTATCCTGGGGCGTGAAGGAAAAGATTATTTAAAGAACGCCATCAAAGTTGGCCTTAACATGAAAGAAGGTCTCGAGCGTCAGCTCCTTCTGCTAAAGGCCACTAAAACACCACGTGAACGTTGCTCGGCCGCAGAAAAAGCGCGCTTTGCCTGGAGCCAGTACCGTTACAAAATTCAAGAGGTGCATGACTTTGTGGCCACGAACCTTGATCTGTACCGTTCAAGTTTCCGGATTGGTAAAGAACGCCAAAAACGCGCGACTTCATTTGTGATTTCACAGATCGATACCGTAGAGGACTTCTTAAATGGAAAACAACCAGCAGAAGAATCCGCTGGTTATTTGATGAATGATGTTTCTAAAAAAGTAAAAGATGTAGAGATTCTACTCCACTCCACTGGATGCTTCTAAGTCTCAGGGGCGTAGATCTCATATTGTTCAGCGTGATAGTTGTTATCAGCACGAACAAGAAGCGTTTTATTGTGAGTTTCTTCCAGCACTTCAATGATACCGAAGTCCTCGGAAGATAATTTTGCACACACTTCTGGGTGAGCGAAGATCGTAATCTTCCCTGCACTTGAGCGCTTCATCACTTTCTGAAGCTCACGAATCACTTCAAAGCTCACGGTCTCAACCGACTTCACGCGGCCCACACCTTCACAATAAGGACAAGGCTCGCACATGGTACGGATAAGAGTATCGCGAGTACGCTTACGGGTCATTTCAACCAGACCAAGGCCTGAAATTGGAAGCACGTTCGTTTTAGAGCGGTCTTTTTTAAGAGCTTCAAGGAGCGAAGTGTACACCTGAGTACGGTGTTCTTCTTTTTCCATATCAATGAAGTCGATAATGATGATCCCACCACAGTTTCTTAAACGCAGCTGATAAACGATTTCTTTTACTGCCTCAAGGTTTGTTTTAAGAATCGTTTCTTCGAGAGTTTTCTTCCCTACAAACTTTCCTGTGTTCACATCAATTGAAACCAGGGCCTCTGTCTGGTCAATATTGATGGACCCACCAGACTTCAAGAACACCTGATTTGAAAGAGCTCTTTCGATCTCAATATCAATTCCGTAATGTTCAAAAATCGGCAACTCTCCATCATAAAATTTAATCTTCGCTTTATGATGAGGGATAAAACGCTGAATGAATTTTTCAATCTGCTTCACCGATGATTTTGAATCAGCGATAAGATTATCCACGTCCTCATCCATAATATCGCGGAGAGCGCGTTGGATGAATGAAAGATCCTGGTGAAGTTCAATCGGGGCCTTCGCCTTCTCCATCTTTTTTTGAACGTCTTTCCAGATTTTCACCAGATTGTTGTAATCGTTCTTAAGAACTTTATAGCTCTGACCTTCGGCCACAGTACGAGCGATCACGCCAACACCTTCAGGACGAATAGAATCCAAAATATCTTTTAAACGCTTTCTTTCTTCTTCTGATTCAATTCTGCGAGACACACCTGTGTGCTCGATAAATGGCATATACACGATATGGCGGCCAGCAAGCGTGATATGACGAGTAACTCTTGGACCTTTGGTAGAAATCGGCTCTTTGGCGATTTGAACCACGATCTCATCACCTTCTTTAAGAAAGTCTTGGATCTTTACGTCCGGGCGGAACTTCATGTCTACGGTTTCTGTCAGTGTGGAAAATTCGTCTGGGATCACTTCACCCAGGCGTTTTGTGTTGGCCTCGGTTGTTTCGATTCGGCTTTGCATTTCTCGCTGCTCTTCCAAGGTAGGAAGATAAGCGTCGTCTACATACAGGAAGGCGGCGCGCTCCTGACCGATATCAATGAAGGCAGACTGCATTCCCGGAAGAACTCTTAAAACTCTTCCAAGATAGATATTACCAACGATAGGGGCCGATTCATTTTTTGGGGAATGTCGCTCAATAAGGAAATCCAGGATCTCACCATTCTCAATGAGCGCAATACGCGACTCACTGTGAGTCTGGTTGACCACAAGTTCTTTTGCCATGAAAAATGTCCTAATTCTAAAAACTTAATAACTTAAAATTAGGACCAGAATACAGGCAAAAGAACCATTAATAAAGTCGGCAATGTATGCTGCGGCAGCCTATTATGTCAGCATGCCGACGATTGTCGCAGTAAGAAGCGATGCAATCGTACCACCTAGAAGTGCCTTCCAACCTAATTCAGAGAGCATACCTCTTTTCGATGGAGCAAGTGCACCAATTCCTCCCACCTGAATACCGATAGAAGAAAAGTTGGCAAAACCACTCAAGATGTATGTCGCCATGATGATTGATTTAGGATCTTGAAGCACTCCGCTCTCTTTCATTTTACCAAGAGTTGTATAGGCCACGAATTCGTTAAGGATGGTTTTCTCACCAAGAAGCTGACCGATGTGAACCATATCAGACTTCGCAATACCAAGAAGCCACACAAAAGGAGCACATACGTAACCAAGTACGAATTGAAGAGTTAGACCATTGTATTGGCCGCCAGTTAGGTTAACGATCACATCGTTAAGACCTGTGTAGTAACCAAGAACATCTGAAAGAAGATAGTTCACCATCGCGATCATAGCGATGAACACGATAAGCATTGAACCAACGTTGAACGCAAGTTTAAGACCGTCTTCTGTACCAACTGCGATGGCCTCGATGATGTTTGAACCAACTTTCTCTTCTGTAAGTTCAATTTTTTCATCAATCTCTTCAGTCTGAGGAAGAAGCATTTTAGAAACAACGATGGTTGCTGGAGCAGACATTACAGAAGCAGCAAGTAAGTGTTTCGCGAAGAAAAGTTGTTGAACAGGATCGTTACCGCCAAGGAAACCAACGTAAGCAGCAAGTACACCACCAGCAGTGTTGGCCATACCACCTACCATTACGCAAAGAATCTCTGAACGAGTCATCTTTGGAAGATAAGGCTTAATAAGAAGAGGAGCTTCTGTTTGACCAAGGAAGATGTTCGCTGTTGTAGAAAGGTTTTCAGCACCTGAAATTTTTAGGAACTTACCCATGATCCACGAAAGACCGTAAACGATCTTCTGAAGAATTCCGAGGTAGAACAGAAGACTCGTAAGGGCCGAGAAGAAGATAATCGTTGGAAGAATCTGGAACGCAAAAATGAAACCAAACGAGTTCACGTTCAGAAGTCCGCCGAACACGAAGTTTGAACCTTGGCGTGTGAAATCTAGGATCACAACAAAAAAGCTAGAGATTTTGTCGAATAATGCTGCGACGAAAGGAATGTGGATAATACCGACCGCAAAAGCGATTTGGAGGAAAAATCCAAGACTAACTAATTTCCAGTTAATGTCTTTTTTCTTTGAACTGAAGAGATAGAGAACCCCTACCAGAACTGCAATTCCTAAAATTCCGCGCAAAAACGACTCTAGGTTCATAGAACTCCCAGCTATTAGCAGTGCTAATGTAAATGTTTAGTGTAACTCATAGAGTTATACTAATAGGGAGTTAATAATGGCAAGAAAAAGTCGGGTATTTTAGAAAGTCATTTGCCAGAACTGAGTGCCATACTGCACCTCAGGTAATGTCAGATTTCCAGCATTTTCGGCATGCCAGGCCACTCTTTCTGAGGAATTGAATTCCACTGAAGATGTAAGGTCGTCCTGATTTCTTTGCACACTGTCGTAAGCAACCCAGATCACTCCAAGGATTACACCGATGGCAGCTCCGGTCCAAATATTCGAAACGTGCTGGCTTGGTTTATCAACAAATGAAAGAGTCGAAAGACCAAGAATCGCCCCGCCCACACCTGCAGCTCCCACCAGGATTAAATCATTTTGAGTGTTCTTGATGAGATCGTCTTCTTGAGCGAAGGCCGCTGACGGAAGAACGAAAGAGAGACACAAGAGTAAACAAATGATTTTTTTCATACCAAATCCTATGGAGTTAGATTGCAAACGAGAGTCCATGAGACTATGATAAGTGCCCATCTTAAAGATGGCAAATCTGATATTGCATTGAGAGCTAGAAATGACGAATGAAAATTTTCAAGTGTACCCCCTGATCGACAAGAAAAAACGTGGGGAACGTTTAACCAACAAAGAAATCAAATGGTTCATCCAGAGCTATACTGACGGCAAATTACCTGACTATCAAATGTCGGCGATGTTAATGGCCATGTTCATTAAGGGCATGGATGTGTCTGAGACGGCCTATTTAACAGATGCCATGCTCGAGTCTGGGAAACAACTGAAGTTTCCTGGAAAGAACGTGATTGATAAACACTCAACTGGTGGAATTGGTGACAAGGCCTCTTTCATTCTCGCCCCTATCGCTTCGGCCGCAGGCGTGAAAGTTCCCATGATCGCTGGTCGTGGTCTTGGTCACACAGGTGGAACAGTTGATAAAGTAGAGGCGATTAAAGGTTTCAGTACGGCCCTTGATCTCGATACATTTTCTCAGAAATTAAATAAAGAAGGTCTGGTTCTGATTGGTCAAACTCCGGAGATCGCTCCGGCCGATCGTCTGATCTATGCTCTTCGTGATGTGACTGCCACCATCGACTCTATTCCTCTTATTACTGCATCTATCATGAGTAAGAAGCTTGCTGAAGGTGCAAACGGAATCGTGTTTGATATTAAATGCGGCACAGGTGCTTTCATGCGCACTCCAAAAGATGCACGTAATCTTGGTAAGAGCCTGATCGCGACTTCGAAACGCTTTAAGAAAAAAGCAGTGGCCCTGATCACGGACATGAACCAACCACTTGGTAATACTGTTGGACACTCTCACGAAATCATCGAGAGTATCGAAACACTTAAAGGTAATGGTCCAAAAGATCTTACAGATATTTCAATCGCCCTTGCGGCCCATATGATTCATATCGCAGGTGTAGAGAAGACCTTCGAGAAGGCCCACAAAAAAGCACTAGAGATGGTGAGTTCTGGGAAGGCCCTGGAAGAATTCAGGAAACTTCTTAAGTCTCAAGACGGTGACGAGCGAGTGATTGATGACTACTCTCTTCTTCCGCTTGCTTCTGCCGAGACTCAAGTTCTTGCTCCGAAGGCCGGCTTCATCAAGATGTTCCAGAATGAACAGATCGGACTTCTTCTGATTGAACTTGGCGGTGGCAGAAAAACGAAAGCAGATCTTATTGATCACTCAGTAGGATTCACGTTCCACAAAAAGATCGGTGATAAAGTGAAGAAAGGCGAACCTATTTTCACCATTCATCACCATCCACACCAACAGCCGATTGTAGAAAAAATTAAAGCTCAATTCGTAAAAGAAGTTCTCACCATGTCTTCTACGAAAGTAAAAGCACCAAAACTTATTATTGAAAAACTAAGCTAAGGACAACATATGTCGATGACAAAAATTCTTGAGGCCTCACAGTATATCCTCTCTAAGATCAACAACAAGAAACCAAAAATTGGTATCGTCCTTGGTTCTGGTCTTGGGATTTACATTGATCAAATTCAAAATAAAACAATCATTCCTTATCAAGACATCCCACACTTCAAACGTACATCTGTAGAAGGTCACTCTGGTGCCCTGATTGTCGGTGAAGTTCATGGTGTAACTGTTGCCGCTCTTCAAGGTCGTCTTCACGCGTATGAAGGTTATGCTGGTGAAGAGATCGTTCTTCCTGTGAGAACACTCGCCGCTCTTGGAGTTGAAACTGTTTTCCTGACAAACGCTTCAGGCGGTATCAATCCTGATTTCCACCCGGGCGATCTTGTGGCCATTACTGATCACATTAACCTCTCTGGTCGCAACCCTTTGGTTGGACCAAATATTGCTGAGCTTGGACCTCGTTTCCCGGACATGGGGAACGCCTACGATAAAGAAATGCGAGATGTCCTTCATGCTGTTGCTAAATCTCACCACGTAGAAATCAAAGACGGAGTTTACTGCTCTGTTTTAGGTCCGACTTATGAAACTCCGGCCGAAATCCGCATGATGAGAATCATCGGAGCAGACCTGGTTGGTATGAGTACTGTTCCGGAAGTGATCGCTGCTAATCACCTTGGACTTAAAGTAGTAGGTGTTGCTTGTATCACGAACTATGCGGCCGGAATCAAACAAGAAAAATTAAGTCACGCAGACGTTAAAAAAGTGGCAGAAAAGGCCATGGTTGGATTTGCTACCATTTTAACTGAAACTATAGGTGAGTTAAAAAGAATGGGAAAAGTTTAATGAGTCTACGAGATAAAGCATTAGATGCATCTACCCGTGCCTACTCACCGTATTCAACTGCAAAGGTTGGAGCGGCGATAGAGACAACGGACGGGAAAGTTTATCAAGGCTGCAATATTGAAAATGCAAGCTATGGTGGAACTGTGTGTGCTGAGCGAGTTGCTATTTGGAAAGCGGTCTCAGACGGTCACATGAAATTGAAACGCATTTATGTTTACACGAAAGACGGCTGGCCTCCTTGTGGTCTATGTCTTCAGGTGATCTCGGAATTTGCTGACCCAAGCTTAGAAATTACATTAGGAAATGAAACTGGAGTTGAGACGACGAAGAAGTTTAAAGAATTTCTGCCGCACGCCTTCACTCCAGAACATTTAGATTAAACTATAAAATATAGGGATGAGGCGAATGTCTCATTTATTACATGCAAGAAAAAGAAAAGACCTACGAGTCGTCTAAAGAGTTATTAAGCTCCCTCAACTTTGTTGTTATCGACTTGGAAACAACAGGCGGAAATCCAGAGACAGAAAAAATCATCGAAATTGGAATGGTCCGCATTGAGGACCGCAAGATCACCGAAGAGCGTTCATTTCTAGTGAACCCTCAGAAGGAAATTCCTGATTTCGTGCAAAAGCTCACTGGTATTCGCAAGGCCGATGTTGAGCACTCCCCTAAAATTGAAGAAGTGATTGATGAAATTGTTGAGTTCATCGGAGATTCAATTCTCGTGGCCCACAATACGTCATTTGATATTCCATTCTTAAATGGAGTTCTGAAAAAGCTTCAGCGTCCGACAATGGATAATAAGGTCATCTGTACTAACATCATGACCAAGTACATGATCCCGGACATCATGAGTTCAAACCTTCAGTACATGTCGCAGATTTTTGGCATCCATCACTCCCACGCTCACCGTGCGATTGAAGATGCTCGGGCGACGGGACTTCTCCTTCTTAAGTATCTTGATATTTTTGAAAGTAAGAACATCCGTAAGATCAATCAGCTCTATTACCCTCGTAATAAGTTTGAACTTGATCGTGCCATTATTGATGCTCATGAAGGTCTGGATAAGGTCTATGAAACGCTGGCCCTGATTTCGAATCCATGTGTCCTGACCGTAAAAGGTGACAATGGTGTGATCCTGACGATTCTTCCCATTAAATCTCCTAAGGACGAAGTGGAAGATCTTAAGGCCTACTTAGGTGACTTCCGTTGGAGTCAGATTCACATTCGTCTTTGTGGTCCTTTCATTGAAGGACTTTTCTTCATGAACGCAAACTTCGTGAAGATCCCTGAGACCTATCGTAAGAAGTCGATCGAATATCTTAAAAAGAAACACAAACTTCCTCCTGCTCCTCGTTTAATGGACGAGCATGATTTTGTGGTGACTCCACATCTTATTAGCGGGCAGTTCATTGTGTATTCGTTCTTGAACTTTTCCCCTTATTCTCAACTGATCTTTAAATTTCCTTCTCACAAGAAGAAACTTCACCAGTTCCTCTTAGGACAAGTGACTCGTTTTGAGACCCAGCAGAAAGGTAAAAAGAAAGTTTTCATTCAGAATGATATTCGTGACATTTTCCTGAGCCTCTTCCACGATTCATTGGCGAAAGAGCCACAGGTATACCTGACACTCAGAATTGCTGATATCAAAGATGAGAAGAAGGCCTATCTGGATAAAATCGAAAAGCTTTCAGAGACTGAAGTCGATCGTTACAACTTTCCTACGAAGCATCTGTAATTACAAAACACAGAAATAATTTCTTTTTCGGGGAGTATTTTTTATTACTCCCCGCTCTGTATTTCATCTTATTTCAATGAATTACTTCTCTTAAAACTTTTCGGGAATCTTGCACCTTGGAGTGTGACCCGAAAGCTTCCATGACGCCCAATGAAGGGCGCCTTTTTACGAAAAGGATTTGTTATGGAAGACATGACACGGGTTTTGGTTCTGATTGTTCTTTTATTGCAGCTTGCTGTAATACTAAGAATGATCTAATCAGATTTAGGAGGAGTGCACCACCACTCCTCCACCTGTCATGTTCCAAGATTGTAACAAGAAAATCTAAGTCAATTCAAGGTCGAAAAGGTGCCAGGTTCCTGCTTGGAAGTAGCTGGTTTTAGGTTCTTAATCACTTCCTCAGATGGAACTTTCACGTCCCACACCAGACCCATTTTCTCAAAAAGTTTGATCACGACAAACGAAGCGTCGAACTGACCTTTCTGAATTCCGGTTGTGGCCGAGAACGGGAAGCAGTGGTGATTATAGTGCCAGCCTTCACCAAATGTGAGCCAGGCAAGCCATGCATTGTTGTGGCTGTTATCACGGCCTTCTCTCGCTGGAAAATCATAAGGTCTGTCACCATGAAGGTGTCCCCAAGAATTCACTAAGAAGATCGTATGAAGGTGACAAAGGCCTCCGATCAAATAGACCCAAACCAGAAATTGAAAACCATTTGTTCCAAGCTCCGGCTTCGCATATCTTAGGCCTTCGCCTAATAGAAACAAGAAAAGAGCAAAGATTCCGTGAATAGCATCACTGCGCTCATTTAAAAACTTGAGTTCAGGAAATTTCTCCCAATCTTTGATGCGCGAATAATCAGTGATGAATGATTTCTTTTCCATCGCCCAACCAATGTGGGACGTGAAAAAGCTGTGAGCGATTGGAGAATGCGGATCTTTCTCTGTGTCCGAATATTGGTGGTGCATGCGGTGATGGGCCGCCCACCAAAGAGCTCCTCGTTGCATACAAATATTCCCCGCCAGGGCCAGGAAGAACTGAAAACTACGAGTGGTCTTAAAACTTCTATGAGAAAAATAGCGGTGATAAGAAATTGATAGGAACAAACCTCTCCACACAAAAAAGAACAGAGTGAGATAAAGTGCAGTGGCCGAGGTCCCCGTCCAGATGACGTTTAAGACCAGAAGATGAATAAAAACCAGGCGGATTGTTTGTTTGTCCATTCCCTATTTTAGGGCCATTACAGGATGGAGGCCCAGATGGAAGTCAGAATTACAGGGGTGTCAAAATTTTAGACACTATCACTTCTAAGGTCTTCAGTTCCTCCGGTCGATAAGTAAGTATGGTTAAATACTTATTTATCCTTGGCCTTATAACGATAGCTCCAAGAGTTTTAGCAGACGAGATCTGCCCTGCGGCCCCCCTTCCATCAAATCAGCTTGCTGAGATCGAAAAAATTTTATCACCACTAAAACAAAGACAAATTAAATACGGAAATAATTGTGCTAAAGAATTTGGGACCGACTTTGAGCAGCTAGTAAATGAGTCGATCAACGATGGATTAAAGTGCCTCAATGGTCTCAACACCCAATCTTCGAAAGACATTTCAAAAAAACTGGAAAATCTTTTTCAAGATCGCACTAATATCATCGAATGCAAAAACCTGGGCACTAAGGACAGTACAATCACGGCCGAAAGCTCTGTGGATGATCATCAAAATAGACCTGAAGAAAAACTTTTTCATCCCTATTTGATTTTAAATGCAGATAAATTGAAAGGCGACGATCCAGCTTCTAAGGAATTTTTAAAAAGTACTATCTTTCATGAGAGTATTCATAACATGAGCTATGCTCATGGAGATGGGCCAGAAATTGCCTATACCTGCGAGGCATGCTGTTTTAATACTGGTTCACCCGAAACGAGAGATCTTGCTTGCAGGGCCTGTGGGGCATCACTCGGTGATGCTTTGAATACAAAATATATTCATGCCATTTTACCTTGGGCACAGGCCACAAAATCGACTTACAGATTGGCACTGGATGACCTGACCTATAAAGGACTCATCCAAGAGCCAGGTTCAAAGGATTACCTTGAGGCCCTCATTCAAATACATCCATTTGCGGGGGAAGATATTATCAACAAAGTCATGGCCAGAAATTTGGTGAAGAATCAAATCCTGAATTCAGACAAGGCGATTGAAATTTCTAAACTTCCAATCGAAGCTCCGGCAGAACTGATTCAATTGGCAGAGAAAATTGTGGCCGTGAGGATGGCCCTTCTGGTTGAAGGAAATGCTTCTAAGGCCTTCGATTTGGCAAAAAGGATCGACCTATCCCACTATCAGGCCCTCGGAAAAAAATATCAGAACGATGACTTCTCTAATCTATATTACGGTTTGAACGATGACCTTAGTCACATTGGAAAGGACATTGAATTACAAAAGAAAAGAGCTGAAGAATTTGAAGATTTCCACTTTCAATTCAAAATAGTGAACTAGTCACTACTCTAAGGATTGTAAATAAATCTCAAAGAGTAATCCGACACCTGAAGCACGAAATTCTCAATTGTAAGAAGATTCTGAATGAGCTTAGAAAGACCCAAATTTGAGATATTAAGCTCATGAAGCTGAATCTGAATTTCCTGCGAAGACTCAACGATCTCCCCTTTAATCACCTTCTCAATTTGGTTCTTGTTCGCCACCAGAAGCTGATGAGAATAAAGGGTCATAAGCTCACCTAGGATCAGATAAAACGTCATCGTCAAAAGACTTAGGTTCACCTGGGCCTTAAAGTCAGCGTGCTTAATGGACTCAAAGTTGAAGCGAATGCCACTCTCAACAGTACGGAAACGCAGAAGGTTTTGTGCCTGCTGATAACAGATCTCAATCGGACTCATGGTCGATTCATAAATCTGAAGCTTACTTGGATTGGCACGTGAGAAACCCAGGAAAGTCTCAATCAACTGCTTACAGCGGATCGCTCCGTTTTTCATTTCAGTCAAAGTTTGTTCAGCTTCTTGATTAAGCGATTCATCTAAAAGCAGAAGACTTAAAGCGGCCTGTATACCAGCAATCGGGTTATTGAGTTCGTGGGCGATACTTGAACTAATGATTCCCAGCTCCTGGCCGGATGGAGTTAAGTTACCGTCACCTTTCAGGAAGAAGCTTTCCGTGAAGAACACGAAGAGAATCTTTTTCTCATCCAGATGGAAAACATCTTTTCGATAAACGTTATAAGGAATGTCGTTAATAAGAATCTTTTCACGAAGTTTTAACTTCAAGCAACCACTTGGTGCAAACCCGAGCTTTGCAAATAAAGTATTATGCTGATGGACCTCTGCTTTCTCTGAAAGAAGCGCCACCGGAAACGGAATGCTATCAAGAACACTTTCCCAAAGCTTTTCATCAAAGAAAGGATCTTCAATGTTTTGCTGAGATTTAAAAAAGTTCACTAAGGTATAGAAGAAAAAGAGACGCTTCATGAGACGGAAATGGTCTTCATCATTCCAATTCATTTCAATCGCGATAAACACACCCTTAAACGGTGGAAGTAATAGAAAGTTCTCACTAGGAGTCACTTCCGCCAGCTCTCCCGAAGATAGGAACTGAAACTTCGAGCGCTCAATATTTACTTTCGTAAATTGTTTTAAAACTTTCTCGAGCTTCCCTAAATCATCGGCCTGAATGAGATCTTTTTCTAAATCCACCAGGGCCTGAGCGTAATTTAAAAGATCTTCTGAAGTAAAAGCGTTCTGTGTGATTTTACGAGCACGAGTTTCAAACTTTCGGATGTTTTTCATCCCTAACGTTACGAACGACTCTTCCTTTACTTTCACGAGACCCTGAAGTCTCGGAGCAATTAAGCGCTCAATTTGTTTTAAATCGAGACTATCGTCCAGGACCGCTTGAACGTGAGATTCATCCAGGTTCTGTCCAAAGCTAAAAAGACCTTGGTTACTGTCCAGGACACAGATACGAAACTCTGGTCCTGGTTTTAATGTATGAAGGGAGCTTTCAGAAACAAAATCTACGGTGAGTTTTTTTGTAGAAAGTGGGACCGAAAGAGAATCAGCACGTTCTGCGTCTTTAAGACCAGTCAGAATAGCATCAATCGAGCGCCGAAGATCCGGCGACAACATAGGGTCTACTCTAAATTGCAGAAGTCCTGAGTGTGATTGCATTTACTCTTTAAAAGCTTTTTTCGTCTCATCAATAAGAACGAAGCCATCAACATACTGGCCCTGAATTTTTACACCCCAATGAAGATGAGGTCCAGAAGTTCTTCCAGTATTTCCAGAAAGAGCGATCAATTGGCCCCTTTCTACCATCTCACCTGCTTTCACTAAAGTTTTTGAGCAGTGCCCATACACCGTGAAAACATCCATTCCGTGGTCAATAATGACGGTCCAGCCTGTATAAAAAAGATCTCCTGCAAATACAACTTTACCGGCATTGGCAGCAGGAACTTTGTCCCCAATCGCCGCACGGTAATCAGTTCCTAAGTGTTGGCCCTTTTTCACGTTATTATAAACACGTTTAGTTCCATAAACACTGGTGACCACACTATTCATTGGTTCCTGGAAGGCCTGCTTGAAAAGAAACTTCGGTTCTGAAGAAGCATAAATTTTATTCAATACTAACTGCTCAGCGTCTGCTCGTTTCTGATTTTTTGCCGATAACTTGATTCTCTTTGGATCAACTTTTAACTTTTCGGCCTTATATTCTTTCTCCACGACTTTAAAGAAGACTTCTTCCAAGACTTGATCATTAAATTTTAGACTACAGGTAAAAGGCTGGAGGTCTGAAAAGTAGCTCTCGATCACAATGGCCTGGGCCTTGTCTTTGTTGGCCTCTACTTTTACTTCTTGTCCTTTACAGAAGAGCTTTACACCCACGTCAGTAGTTTTAAACTCAAGCCACTTCACTTCACCGGGATGAATGATTTCTTCACGAGATACGGGATTTTTAGCAATCGCACAGCTTAGGAGGAATGGGGCCAAAAGAGTGAGAGAGATGTATTTCATGATTATTCCTTTATCGCTAGACCTTTTCCATCGTGGAATTGTATTTCAATTTTTGATCCTGAAGCGGCCTTTGAGTAGTCCTTAAGTGAAGTAAGAACTGTCCCTTCTTTCGTCGTAACGTAAGAATAGCCACGGCCTAAAACCTTCGAAGGATTCAAGGCCTCTAACACATGTTCAAAACGATTAAGCTTTTCAGCTAAAGTCGCGCTCTTCATCTGCATATTGTGCATAAGCTTAAGCTCGGCCTCATCCAAACGCTGCTCGGCCTCTGGTAGACCAATGAGTTCCGTGGCACGTTCAGAGAGATGGATAGACTTAAGTCTCATGTGAGCGTCTTGAATCTTTTCCTTCATCAGTGCCAGAAGTTCTTTTGGATGAAACTTCTGAGTCATGAGTTGTACATGCTGATAAAGTTTAAAGAGATCAGATTTTAAGTGAGTCTGACAAAATGTAAGACGTGCTTTTAATTCCGTTTGCGGCTGAGAAAGTGTCTCCGCCGCCGCAGTCGGAGTTTCTGAACGATGATCGGCCACATAGTCACAAAGAGTGAAGTCTACTTGGTGGCCAACGGCGCTAATCACCGGAATTGGGCAATCATAAATAGCACGAACGAGGTTCTCATCATTGAAGCCCCAAAGGTCTTCCATGCTTCCTCCCCCACGAGTCATCACAATCACATCCACATCAGCAATCGCCTGTGCCTTTTTAAGCGCGGCCACGAGAGATCTTGGAGCACCATCACCTTGAACTAAGGCCGGAACAATCAGCACATCCATCCACAGAGAACGACGGTTCATCACATTCAGAAAATCCTGAAGAGCGGCACCATGTTCGGCGGTAATGACTGCAATTCGTTTCGGAAATTTGGGAATTTCTTTTTTCTTTTCGATATCAAAAAGTCCTTCCTGAGAAAGCTTTGCTTTCAAGCGTTCATACTGAAGCTTAAGCTGCCCTTCTCCAGCAGGAAAAATTCTTTTAGCGAGAAGCTGGAATGAGCCACGCTTCTGATAAACACTAATGGGCCCAACGATAACAATTTTGTCACCGTCTTTTAAATTTCTAATTAGTGGATTTCTAAGAGCATCACCCTTAAAGAGTGCGCAAGATAAGGCGGCATTTTCATCAGACAAAGTGAAGTACCAATGGCCCGCACCTGATGGGGAGAGATTTGTCACCTCTCCCTGAACCATCACTTCCTGGAACTGTTCTTCTAAAACGTCTTTAATGGAGGACACAAGGTCAGAGACCGAGGCCGCATCAAATCCCATCATTACTACTTAGATGCCTTCAAGAACGTTTCAAATACGCCAAAGCCTTGTAAGTAACGAACGGCCTGAAGTACTTGATAGTCTTCTGCTGGTTGATAAGTTTTGAAAAGATCTTCTTCTTTTTCACCGTTTTTCTTGGCCGTCTTCTTCTCAGTCATGGCCTTAATTCTTTGAGCTCGTTCTTTACGCTCATTGGCCTCACGGATTGCTTTTTCATCTGGCGTTTCAATCGTCGCCGTTAGATGGTTTTTAAGGTCCTTCTCACGAATATAACGATCTTCCTTCAAGCTCTTTTCAAAATCCGCCTGGCTCATTTCTTCGATTTGAACATCCGGCTTAATTCCTACCGCTTGAATTTTACGGTTCTTTGGAGTCATATACTGGGCGATCGTAAGCTTCACACCAGTGAACTTATCAAGTTGAGCAACAGTTTGAACCGAGCCTTTACCGAAAGATTGAGATCCCATGATAATGGCACGTTGATAATCCTGAAGAGCACCCGCCACAATCTCAGAAGCAGAGGCCGAAGCACCGTTAATCAGTACCACCATCGGAGTTGTAAGATCTTTGAAACCAGATTTCTTCACGTAGCGAATGTCTTTATTCTGCGGATCACGTGCTTCAGTTGAAACAACGATCCCTTCTTTTAAGAAGATTGAAGAAACATCAACAGCTTGATCAAGTAGACCACCGGGATTTGAACGAAGATCCAGGATAATTCCACCTAAACCACCTTTGGCCTTGGCACTAATTTCTTTAAGCGCTGATTCAACAGATTCAGCTGAGCGCTTTTGGAACTGAGTCAAACGAATATAAGCATAGCGATCTTGAATAAGGTCAGACTTTACTGGTTTAACTTTGATAATTTCACGAGTCAGCGTGAAATGCTTCACACTTTCTTCACCCTCACGAACGATACCAAGGTGAATCTTCTCGCCAACTTTTCCGCGCATTTTCTCGATGGCCTGCTCAAGAGTCATACCAACAATGGGCTCGTTATTGATTTCAACCAGTTTGTCTTTTGGTTTAATGCCTGCTCTGAAGGCCGGCGTATCATCAATCGGAGTAATAATGTAAATTACGCCTTCTTTCTGGGTCACTTCAAGTCCAAGTCCTCCGAACTCTCCGGCCGTATCGTTTTGCATTTTCTCAAAGAAGTCTTTATTCAAAAACGCTGAGTGCGGATCCAGTGTCTCCATCATCCCTTTCAAAGCACCTTCAACCAGGATCTCAGTTTTTACTGGACGATAATATTGAGTTTCGATCAGGTGAAGAACTTTATTGAAAAGTTCCAGCTGCTCAAAACGGGAACGATTTTCGGAAATTTTTGGAGCGGGGGCCGATGCTGTTTTTTTCTCATCGCGGGCGATGGCCGGAGAGACTAGAAAAACAGACAGGAATGCAAGAGATGCAAGACGAGACATGAGTACTCCTAAGACTTGATTTACGTCTTAGATTTTACTCACTCCAGTCTGCTCTAACCACAAAATAGTGTTCTGAGCGGTGTTTTTCTTACGAACTTCGAAGTAGAGATTTTGAGGCTCTTGAGTGTCGTTAAGCGTGTAAGCGAGAATATCGCCGTCTTGAACAGAGTCATTCTTTTTCACTCTGACGTTCATCTTTCCAAGAAGAACTGTTCTAAGATCATTGCCGTGATCAATGAGAACCACTTGTCCATAGGCCGCGAGATCACCTGCAAAGACCACTTTCCCTCCACCCACAGCTTTCACTGGTTGAGCAGATTGGTATTTGAAAGTCACACCCTTTGGACTGGCAGTAAAGCTTAGATAATCATCAACTGGTCTGTGAAAAATACGATCAGGCTTTTTCTCGATGATCGGGGCAGCGCTCATCTCTTTTTTTACAACAGCGATGCGCTTTTCCAGCTTTTTGGTTTGAACCACGCTCTCCATCTTCTTCTTTTTCTCTACTTTAGTGAGATAAGTTTCCATGGCGGTTTTCTTGCGTGCTTCAAGTTCCTGAATGACCTGGCTTAGTTCCTCTTCGTTCTTTCGAAGATCAACGAGCTTAACATCAAACTCCGCCACTTTCGTTTGAAAAGAAGCGAGTTCAGTTTCTTTGTTTTTAAGTTTGCTTTGGGCCTGCTTAAGAAGTTCTAAGTGGACCTTTCTTTGCCAAGGCTCGGTCGTGTCGTTTTCACTCTCAAGAAGGTAATTTTTTAGAATGCGCTTGTTTTCAACCTGTGCGGCAAGTACTTCAACTTGCTTCTTCTTTAGCGCCTCACGATAAAGCTTAATGTCCCCTTCAAACTGCTTGATCTGCTCAATGCTTGAAAGATAAAGATTGTTCTTTGATCCGATCTCTTTTTCGAGAGTTGAAAGACGCGCCCCCATCTCCATCACTTCTGTGCGGTAACGGGAAAGCTCATCTGTCGGACGTCTGACTGCCGCTGATGCGCTGATTGAAAGAGTTAATGCGAGGATGAGACTTAATCTCATAGAGTTGGTTTCCATCTCCAGTCTTGCATTGAGAACGTCCAGAACACTGAGAACACCATAAAGAGAATAACTGTATCAAACACTTTAAGTGTCCCGTTCCAAATTCCCAGACCTGTGAAAGTCGCAAGAACAATCATAAGACCAGTGGCAATGCTTTTTGCGGCGACCAGTTTTTTACGCTGAAACTTTTCAATAATGTATGAGCGAGAACGGAAAACATCATAACAAAGCCAGTAAGAAATGATCCAACAAAGAGCGATGATAGCAATCACACCCCAGTCTCCGGCCTTGGCCAGAAAACTATAAAAAGGATGGGCCTTCATGACTGAAGTCACTTCTGGGTATTTGATCTCTGTGGCCGTCACATGCTCTTTACCGCCCATTTTCACCACTTGATTACGCACAAACTCTAAACTCTCAACAGAAAGTGACGGACTCATCACAATACGCATTGATTTAAAGTTCATAAGATCAGAACTAAGTGAGTAATCTGAACCAAGTTGTGCCACCAGACCATTGAGCTTTGTACGGCTTCGATCTGATTCTTTATCATCAATATTCATCACACCCGGTAAGCGGGCCAGCACACCTTTAATTTTGTCCGCGTCTACTGCTCCATCCACGACTGCTACAAAATATGGATTCACCATTTTTTCCGGAGTCACACGTTCAATCATGTTCGCAATCATTGAACGATGAGTAAGACTCATGGCCAGAAGACAAGAGAACAACAAAAAGCTCACCCCACGAATGGGAGATTCACCGATAGATTTGAAAAACTCTTTTAGATAAAACATGCGTGTCCCGAATAAACTAAGCGGCCCTGATCTAGATGCGCGATTTTTCCAGGGAACTGCTTAATGAGTTCCTTGTTATGAGTCGCCCAAACAAGAGTCAGACCTTTTTTATGATTATAGTGATTCAACACTTCGAATAGTCGGTAGGAGTTGTCTTTATCAAGTGCGGCGGTTGGTTCATCCGCAAGAACCGCAGTAGGACGAGACAGAAGTGCTCTGATCATCGCGACCTTACTCTTAAAACCACCATTGCAATCTTCAACTTTGCGATTTAAGTGATCATGCACTTGCAGATGACGAGCAAGATCAGTCATCTCTTTATAGAAATCATTTTTTGAATTGTAGATTGAACTGTCATACGCCAACCATAAATTGTCTTCGCAAGACTTTTTCTGAAGAAGACGCAGATCTTGAAACACGGTGGACACAAAATGTTTTGAATTACGTTCTTGTGGAAGAATCGCTTTACCAGAAGTAGGCGCAAGGTGACCACCAAGGACGTTTAAAAGTGATGTCTTTCCGGCACCAGAAGGGCCAGTGACGAATAAAATTTCACCAGGGTAAATCGTGAGCTGAACGGATTTTAAGGCCTTGACGGAGCCATACTCCACCGACAAATTGTCGAGATGAAATAAGTAATTCTGATTAGTTGAACCCGCGTGAGTTCGGCCTTGTTGTGGAAGACGACCGGTTAACATCCGTGAAACCTGCCTATACTTTGAGGTTCCCTCATGGAACCTATTTAACATTATGCAAACATTGTACCGAGTTTGAACTAAGAAAGTAAAGATGAAGGGTCAGCTGAATGACTGACCAAAAAGATCAAGGTCTAAAGACTTCCCAGATGGCAAGTGGACCACTGGTAGACATGCCTCCGCTGATGAGAATGTAACCCGAATTGAGAAGTGTCGCCGCATGTTGGCTGCGAGGAAATTTAAGAGTCGGACCTGCTGTCCATAGGCCAGTCAGAGGATCAAAAAATTCCGTTTGATCTAAGGCCGAAGAGGCCGCATTTCTTCCACCTATAACCATGACTCTTCCATCAGTGAGTGTCAGAGCTGTGTGATAGAACCTTTCCAGACTCATAGGTGCAGTCAAAGTCCATGTGTTAGTCGTTGGATCAAAAATTTCAGCACTATTTAAATATCCGGAATTACCTTGGCCACCTATGATCATGACTCGCCCATCATTAAGTTTCACCATTTGAGCAAGTGCCCTCCCCTCTGTCAGTGTCCCGGTAGGACTCCAGGTGTTCGTTACTGGATCATAGATTTCAGCGGTATCCCGAAAAGGCGCCATCGGAAAGGCAGTGTTATGACCACCGACCACCAAGATTCGCCCATCATTAAGCTTTACCATGGCATGATATAGTCTAGCTTCACTCATAGAGGCCGCAGGAGACCAAGTGTTCGTTGCCGGATTATAAGTTTCAGTTGATGCCAAACGGGTTAAGGCCGCATCTGAGCCACCAGTAATTAAAACTCGTCCATCATTCAAAATCTCAGCGGCCGAGCTAAGTCTTTCAGTAGAGAGATCTGGAATTTGAGTCCAGGTTTCATTAGTGGGATTGAAAATAAAGGCCGTTTTGAGTGGACCACCGTCATTCTGACCAGCAGTAACGAGAACTCTACCGTCAGTCAATTTTACGCTGACATGAATCATACGCTTATGACCTAGTGACGTACTAGACCTGAAGTTACCCATGAGAGAAACAGTGGTATCTTGAGTGTACATCAGAGTTTCAGGAACGTAACCGAGGCCTTGCCCTCCAATATGAATCACTCTTCCATCGTTCAATTGAGTTGCAGTGAAAAAAGTTCTTTCGGTAAAAGGGAGATTATAAATTTCCCAGGAATTGTCTGTCGGATCAAAGATTACTGAGTCCCTTAATACAGCAGTAGTTGCGCCACCAGTGAAAAGAATTCTTCCATCGTCCATAAGAACAGAGCCGTGATACACGCGCTTTCCACTATCATGAACAATGAATGTCCAAAGATTTGTGGCAGGATCAAAAATTTCAACGTGATCAGTTAGATTGCTATTGGTATTCATTCCACCAAACAAATACACTTTTCCATTCAAACCCTTCTCTACTCTAAAATCAATTCTCTCTACACTGAGTTGGCCGGCCGCGATCCACGTATCTAAAGCAGGGTCATAAATTTCACTCGTAGAACTGATCATCCCGTTAGATTCTCCTCCCACTACCAGAAATTTGCCATTATCAAGAGCAACCATATTATGGGACGCTCGAGGATCCAACATAGGTGAAAGAAAAGTCCAGACTCCAGTCAGAGGATCGTAAATTTCGACAGTGCTAAGTGGAGTTCCAGTATTATCAGCTCCGCCACTAACAAAAACTCTACCGTCACTTAAAATTCCGATGTCGTGCCTTTCGCGCTCGGTATTCAAATTTCCAGTCGCAGACCATGATCCAGTGACGGGATCATAGATTTCGACCGAATTAAGAATACCACTCCCATTATTTCCCCCAGCGACCAACACTCTTCCGTCCTGTAACTTAATAACAGCAGCACCAACGCGAGGGTCACTCATAGAACCAGTTAAAGACCAAGTTTCAGTTAATGGATCAAAGAGTTCGCACGAATTAATAGGAGCACTAGAAACATCAGTACCACCTATGGCGAGGACATGACCTGAATTGAGCAGCACCGATTTATGCCACATTCTTCCAATGTTGGTGCCAGCGATAACTCTGTTTTTTCCGGCGGCAACATCGAAAAGTTCCGAAAAAAGAGCGGCATTGAAACCGGTAGATCCACCGGCAATTAAAATGTTTCCGTTACTCAATTTGGTACTTGTGTGGAGCCCTCTTCCACCCACTAGACCTTCGGCCACAATCGGGACCCAAGTATTTTGAGGAACAACCAAAGGAGGTCCACTAGGTGCTGGGCCACCACCTGTCATTTTCCCGGCCGGCAGATCAATATTAATGCGTTGAAAGTTGCAGGATACCTGCAAAATAAGAAAAATTAGACTGAATACTCGAAAGAGGCCCATACCTACTTTTCGTCGTAAATTAGTCAGTCTTTAAAGAAAGCTTAAATCTTTTGCTCCACCTTAAGATTTACTGTCGTAACCTCATGATATTTCGAGGCTAGCTTAAGCTAGCCTGTAATAATCCCTTCTTGCTTCAGAAGCTCATAGGCCGAGTCCGAGCAGTAAACATTCGGAACGAAATTAAACTTCGTTTGAAGATCACTGATGATCGAATTCTCAACGTCCCCTAGAAGTCTCACGTCCCCATTATCCATAAGGATCTTGGCCGGGTCTCTTTCTAGTAAAAGATTATCGAAAGTCTTCGACTTCACAAGCTTCTTCCGAGACTTAACGAAGATAATGTTCTTCTTCGGTAGATCTTCCACGATCCAATCTTGATCAGTGCCTTTCTTCTTCAGAATCTCTTTAATCTCTACAATCTTCGCTTCGGCTTTCTTCACGATCTTCTCATAAACTTGATCTTCATCTTGAGAAAGAATTCGTTGCTTAAACTCTTCACACTTAATGGTGCGAGGAGCTTTACCGAACAATAGACTGAAAGCGAGATCTTTAATGCGAGGATTTTTATCGAACTCACCACTGGTGTAATAGTGATGAACTTGATTCATAAAATACTGATCATTGAACGTGTAGAACTTGTCCGGATCATTCGCGATGAAGTCCATGAGTTGAGAATAAGTATAGATCTTGCCCTTCTCCAGCATATAGAACGTAAGCTCTTCAGCAATGGCATCAAAACGAGCACCACGAGCAGAACGCACCACTTGCGAGTACCAAGCAAATCTCGCCATGAGGAAATCTTCCACAGCGTGAAGAGCATTATGGTGAATCGCCACGATTTCTTGTCCATTGACTTCAGCAACGCGGAAGTGATGAAGAAGATAGTCACGGTCATAAGTTCCGTACTTGATTCCAGAATAGTGAGCATCACGAAGGAGATAGTCCATTCGATCACAATCCACTTCAGAGTGAAGGATCTGGTTCGCAAGAACGTTGGGATCAATCCCTTTCACAAGGTTTGAGATCTTCTGAGGATCAAGGCGATACTTCTTTAGGATATAAGTGATACCACGAGGGTAATCGGTGTTTTTAATAATGTATGAACCTAAATGTTCATGATCATCCGGATGACCTTTCCCATTTTTCTCATGAGTCGTTTCACCGTAACGGATGTAGGCCATCTCAGTTGTATGTGAGAACATAAAAGTTCCCAGGTCATGCAAGAGAGCGGCAAGACGAATACTTTGATGAAAGGCCTTTGCAGGCGATTGCACACTATCATCAAAGAGATCAGTCTCAGGCACTGCCTTCCCTAACCTTTGAAGGATCTTGTGAGCATTGAACATCACGCCGATCGAATGACCGTAACGAGAATGTTCAGCACCAGGAAACGTATAAAACGTGAATCCCAACTGCTTAATCCAACGAAGACGTTGGTAAAAAGGAGTATGGATGATTTCCCATTCAAGATTTGTTAAGTGGATAAAGCCGTAAAGAGGATCGAAAACGATTTTGGTCTTAGCAGATACTTCCATGTGGTCCCAAAAAACAGGCCACACGACATGTGGCCTAAAATAATGAGGGCCCCATTCTTAGGGCCCTGTTAGATTTTTTTTTACTGAAGAGTCTTAGAACGTTTGCCTTTGCGAGCTTTGGCAACTTTGCTGATGGCGTATTCCATCAACATGAAAGCTTCACGGCGAAGTCCATTGTCATGGATGTAGCGGTAGAAGTTTTCGATATCACCGTTTGAGCGGAAGTTTTTAATCGTCATTGCTTCTGCAGGGCCTGTTGATCCTGGTTTCTCATCAAGTGTTGCTGGTGATTTAGACATATTTAGCTCCTAGTCGTGTTATTTTACTTTTTTCTCTCTAACTCTTCAATTTTTTTTATTGTTCACGAGCTTCGATTAGACCGTAGCTGTGAAGTTTGTTGTAAAGAGTTTTCACTGTAATTCCAAGAGCTTTAGCTGCACGTGTTTTATTCCCACCTAAATGATCAAGAGTGTCAATGATATGTTTCTTCTCAAGATCAAACAGAGTGAATTCAACATACTTAACAGGAGCTTCAACTTTCTCAACTTTTACTTCTACTGCGAACTCAGGAAGGTGAGAAGCTTCGATGTATTGGCCGTCAGTTAGAATATAAGTACGCTCCATAATGTTTTTAAGTTCGTGTGCATTGCCTGGCCAGAAGTAAGAAGTAAGCTTCTCAATTGCACCAGAAGTTAGAACTTTCTTCTCAGCTTTACCAGAGTTAAGGAAGTGCTCTGCCATAACTTTGATATCATCGTGACGCTCTTTCAGAGAAGGGATCTTAAGAGCTACAGTGTTAAGTCTGTAGAAAAGTTCTTCTTTGAATGAACCAGCTTCAACAAGATCTTTTAGAGATACTTTTGAAGTAGCGATAAGACGTACGTTAAGAGCAATTTTTTCTTCAGTATCAACCGCGATCATCTCACCAGCAACTAGAGCTCTAAGAAGCTTAGTTTGGATATATTGAGAAGTTGAACCGATATCGTCGATGATTAGAGTACCACCGTTAGCTTGAACCATTAGACCTTTAGAAGAGAAGATCTCACGGTCAAGTTGCATTTCATTGAAAGCACCACAAGATGCTACAACTACTCCACCTTTACGGCCTGACCAAGTATGGATTTTACGAGCTAGAATCTTCTTACCAACACCGTGATTACCTTCTAGAAGAACCGGGAAATCTTGAGCAGCTACTTTCTTAGCAGTCTGTACGATTTCAAGGAAGTTCTTAGAAAGACCAATCATTTGTGAGTTATCTTCAAGACCTTTTGTAACCTGGATTTCAACACGGTTAGAAAGTTCTTTTTCTTTTGCTTCGATTTTGCACATTAGCTCACGGTTAAGGTTTTTCGCCATAAGGTAAAGGTGCATATTACGGATCGGAGATTGAAGTTGAGCAAGGATATCGTTAAGGATCACGATTTCTGACTCACCAAAGTTACGATCTTTTTTAAGTGATTGAACGTTGATTGTACCGATTACTGAACCTTCAACCATGATTGGCATACAAAGCTCAGCTTCAACAGCATCGTCACGTAGACCAGTAGAAGCGATAGGATCACGCTTAACTGAGTTAGAGTAGTAAGCTCTTTTCATACGAGCTACATATCCAGAAAGGCCTTGGCCTTTGTTTAAAAGTTTGGCATTTGAAAGTGCCTGACCATTTTCTGATACAAGGCGAGTGCAACCATCTGAAAGAACTTCGAAACCAAGTACTTTGTACTCGTTCATTACGTCTTGAACGAAGCCAGAAAGCTTTGAGAAAAATACTACTTCATCTAGGTTAGAAAGAAGAACTGTAGAAAGAGTAGCAAGTTCGTTTTGGATTGAAGCTGTTTTCATGTTGATCCCCTTTACACTTATTATCTAATTTCGTTTAAAAATTACACAGTGCGTTGATAGGGAGATATTACATGCTGGCTGAAAAATTTACAAGACTATTTTGCTGCGGTGTTTAAAATATCTTCAAATTTTCTAGTAAATTCTATAGGTTAGTCCACTGAGGAGAGAAACAGCGGCCGAAATCCTGGGTTAATTGGCCCAAAATCTCACCTTCTCTATTCATAATGTATATATCTTGGACGGCCTTACGGTTAACTATGCGTTTTGATGTAAAGATAATGAACTCTCCATCTCCGGAATAGCTAGGCTCTTCATTAGATCCAAAGTTCTTCGTCAGACGAACCAGGTTGTTACCATCAGATCCAATACGATAAAGATCAAATCCATTATCCACCCATGAAGTGAAAGCGATCTCTTTACCATCTGGTGAGAAACGAGGAGCAGCGTTGAATTGACCCACGAAAGACACACGCTTCACACTCTTCTCTGTATCAGAAGGATCCATTGTATAAACGTGAGCACGGCCAGGACGGTTAGAAAGGAAGGCCATCATCTTACCATCTTTAGTAATAGATGGATCTACATCATCACCGTAGTGAGAAGTGATCTTCTTCATCGCACCTGTTGAAGTGTTCATTTCATAGATATCAGCGTTTCCGCTGTATGAAAGAGTTAAGTAGATAAGACCTTCATTAGTGCTGAAGATCGCACCAGAGTTAATGCCTGGACGCTCAGAGATAGTGCTGACCTTTTTTGTTTTAAGGTCAAACACTTTAAGGTCAATGTTCTTAATCATACGCACTTTATTGCGGGATAGATCTTTCTTAGGAGCAATTAGCGAGAACATGATCTTAGAGTTGTCCGGTGAAATTGACGGCGAGATAACAACTGAATTGAAGTTCGTAAGCTTATCTACACGACGGCCATCGAAGTCCATAATATAGAGTTCTTTCTCAATATCTCTGCCCTTTGTTGTACGGTCAGAAACGAAAACGATCTTTGAATTGAAGATTGATGCTTTGCCAGTGATCGAACGATAAATAGCATCAGAAATCTGGTGACCCATGCTTCTTAGTTCCTGAGGGGCCACTCTCCAGCTTTTAGACAAAAGTTCTTTATTGGTAAGAACTGACCATACTTTTACTTTCGCTTCAACACCAGCACCTGCGTTCCCCATTTCAGTGGCAACGAAATAAGTCACTCCTCCGGCCTTCCACTTTTCTACGTCAGGAAAGTTATAGCTCTTCTTGCCCTTATCAGAGTAATCAACCGTATTGAACTTGTGCTTATAGAAAATGAAATCATTTCTTAATACATCCGTGAGCTCAGTGGCCAAACGCTTTTGGTCTCCAGTGAGGTTGTTGAACTCAGGATCATCAATAACAAGTTTATCTTTATCTTGCTCGGCCGCTCCAACTGCAATTACTGCATCCTGGGCAAATACTGAAATTTGGAACAACAGTACGAATAGAGCAAGAATAAGTTTCATATAAACCTCTATAAAGGGAATCCTAAGATAATTCCTGAATTAGTTAAACGAGCACCCACTTCTTCACTTGGTTTAGGAAATGGAGATGCATCACGAACGGCCTTCTCAGCACGAGAATCAAATTCACTGGTCCCGGATGATTCCTGGATCTCAAGTTTTAAAAGATGACCTGTAGATGAAAGATAAATTTTAATACGACAACGAAGGTCCTTATCCATTAAGTAACTTGGAAGTTTCCAGAATGGACGAATAACACCCGGAAGGTTTTGAACATAAGCTGAGAACTCTGAGTTCTGCTCATCTGTATAGTCACCTACCAGTGCTGACCCTTTAGAAAGACGGTTACCTTCAATGACAAGAGAATCAAGATTCTTATCACCAGTAGCGGCGACAGCACCTTTCTTCTGGGCCTTAGCAGTCACTTTTTTGCTGGAGTAATCACTCAGCATATTAAGAAAGTTGGCCTTTTTCTTTTTATCCTGCTCCTGAATCACGAGATCATCTTTCTTGATGACGTCTTCAGTCTCGACCTTCGTTTCCTCTTTTACACCTTTAGCAACTTCGGGCTGCTTTTCGATGATGGGTTCGGCCTGCATTTTCTTCAGTTCCTGAATCGTAAACTTCGGCATCCCTACCACATCAACGCGCACAGAAGAACGAATGATTTCAACGTCACCGTTTTTCCAAACTTTTGAGATAAGCTCTCCTCCCGCAAAACAAAGCAGGAACAGGACCGTGTGGGCCCCAAGGGAGATCAGAAAGTTTTTATTAAAATCATCTGTCTTGGAGAACATTATTCTTTACTCTTCTCCACTTCAGTTACTAATGCGATGTTGCTTACGCCGGCCTTTTTAAGGTTGGCGATAAGCTTCGCGACTTTTTCGTAACGAAGGCTGTAATCAGCACGGAGATAAACCACTTCTGTTTTACTTGCTTTTAATTGCTTTAAGATCGCTGGAACCAGGTCTTTAGAAGCAACAGAGTTTTTACCAATGAAAAACTGCTCAGCTTCAGTGATGGAAAGAATCACAAGCTCCGGACGAAGACCCACGTTATTCACTTTTTGAGTCTTAGGAAGTTTTAGATCAATTCCGCTGAAGAGCATTGGTGCAGTAACCATAAAGATCACCAGAAGCACCAGCATCACGTCCACAAGTGGAGTAACGTTAATGTCTGAAACAGGTCCTTTTTTACCAGACCCCATGTTCATACCCATGGATTAGTCCTTCTTGATCAGAATCGTACGCTCAATCAGGTTAAGGAAGTCTTGTGAGAAAGATTCCATCTGAGAATTGATTCGAGCAATTTGATTGTTGAAAAGGTTAAAGAAACACACTGCCGGAATAGCGGCCGCTAGACCAACAGCTGTTGCAACAAGTGCTTCTGCGATACCGGGAGCAACCGCTTCGATACTACCGCCACCCTGAGATAGACCAGAGAAAGCGTCGATGATCCCCCACACTGTTCCGAATAGACCAATGAATGGAGTGATTGAACCGATTGAGGCCAGAGTTGACACTCTTAGGTCCATTTTTTCGTTTGCAGAATTGTAACCAGTTTTAAGAGCACGCTCTAAGGACTGGAAGCCGTGATCAGCAAAGTACTGAGCAAGATTGTTCTTACCAGCGTTGCTTAACTTCTCACTTACTTTATTAAGTTCATCAAAACCACGACGGAACATGAGACTCATGGTTGAATCATGGTTCTCATTCGCTTCACGATTGATCTCGGTGATTGAGTTACTTTTCTTGAAGAACTCATTGAACTTATCGTTGGCAAGAGTTACGGCCTTAAGCTCTTTGTACTTTTGCCAAATGATGGTCCATGAAAGTACAGACGCAAGAATAAGAAGTAGAAGAACGAATTTAACGACAAGGCCAGAGTCCCAAAGGATTTGCCAAATGTTTAAGCCATGCATGTTTTAAAACCTCAACGTAGAAGCTTGCGGGTAGAAATTACAATTTGATCCCGGTATTTATAATAGCAAAACGATACCATCCAAATTGCGGCTAGAAAAGCCAAGTTGAGTTTTGTTTTTACTCTGAAAGGTGAAAAGTCATCTCCCCATACTGGATCCATTCCGAACAAAGAACCCATAGGGGCAACGAACACGACAAGAAAACAAACTACATTACTCCAACTCTTAAATGACTTCCCTGAGAGGTACATAAGACTTGAAAAACAAAGAACAACATATGGTAGTAGTTCATAATAGTCAGGAACACTCAGACGAAAACCAACAGTGAAAAGGACCGTATAAAAGACACTCAGCCAGGCCATATTGGGCTGCTCTTTTTGATTGAGAACGTCGTCCAGATAAGCGATCACAATGAACTCAATCCCGAAAAATAAAAAAAGACCGAGAAAAGAAGCAAGGTGGTAATACCAATATCCCAAATTCTGTCCGGTATAAACCACTCCACTGAGACTCAAGTAGCTTGCGATCATAAAGAAAGAAATAATGATCGCCTTCGGCTCCGGCCAGCGCACTAATTCTTTGATGAGTTCACGGATGGACTTTAATTGATACAAGCGCACTTTAAACCAACGGTTGATAAGGAAGAGCGAGGCCAACTTCCCAACAATCAAAATTTCCCAATGGTTATTATGAAGCCACGATTCGACGATGCTGATTTCGTGGTCCAAAAGAAAGTGAAAGAAAGCGCCGATGGAAGTTAAGATGAGCACGACCACTACGTACAGCAGCTGGTAGGCACCATAATATCTAACGTTCTTTAAGAGATTTCCTTCAAACATTAAAGCACTTTCTCTTCTGGTGAAAGCCACTTCACCTGCATCTCAGGAGAAGGATAAAGACGGACATAGTCCTTATACTGCACGTTCACTTTGAGGAAACGATCAATCTTTCCCAGCAGACGGAAATAGGTGTTCCACAATTCTGGATTCGATTTTAAGTACGCATCCATTTTCTTAGTGATCTCAAACTGCTGCTGAAACGTATACCCTTTCTGATTGATCTGATTGGTGTAATTTTTCAGAAGTTCTTCCACCATTGAAAGATCCGGCTTCGCACCGTAGAAGTTTGTTCCCGCCAGTTTGGACATCTTGGCCGTGGCCACGTTCTTTTTAAAATAACCGGCCTCAAGACGGAAATAATCTTCCAGAAGTAGAAGTGAGATTTCCAGTTTTGAGAGATCCATTGAGCGAACAAAAGGCACCGAAAGAAGAAAAATCATCTCCTCATTTCCAGGAAGTGCCGCCCTTACCATTGTTGGCGTATTAAGCATCAGAATCTTGAATTTCTTTTGATAGAACCCGAGGTTCTGCAGAATTTTTCTGAAACTTTCTTCCAGACCGTAATCAGGCTTTTCAAAGTCCCAGTTTAAAAGCTGGGCATTTTTGACGAGCCAGTATTCAGAAACAAATCCCCAAAGTTCAGATTCGGTCGGATAGTTATATCTTCCCTTCTCTACTAGGGTCTGTTCTTTCTTTAGAATTTGAACTTGTTTTTCTTTGTTCTTAGCGGCCTGAGAGAGCCCATCTTGCTGAAGAACTTTCTTGATGCTTTTGAAGTTCACCACCTCAAGCTCTTTCTCTTCCTGCAATTTTTCAGTCTGGCCCATGGCCGGAGCAAGGAAAAGGAGTTTAAAGGTGGCAAGTCCAAGGCAAAGTTGAGTAAGCGCGGAGACGTACGGTCGAGTACGTCGCACAAGCGAACGAGACTTTAACGCCGGAATTGACCCTTTAAAGTTCTTTTCAATTAACACGGGTTTCCCCTTGGACATACTGGTCGTTCAAGCGACCCCAATAGTAGAGCTCCGAAAGGTCCATGTTAAAAGCATCAAAAAACTTTGGGTACTTTCCTTGGAAACACTCCGGTCTTTTTTCAGAGAGAAATTGTTTAAGTACAAATCCGCGGTAGTCTGCGACTTGTACATAGGCCCACTCAGGGGCGGCAGAAACTTTTGAAGACTCAATGACCTTCACAGGGTGAGAACATTGAATCGTCGTTAAACTCGCAGAAGTTTTTACTGATGATTGATGAACGTGTCCGAACATAGGTGTGAAATAAAATACTCCGACTACTTTTTCGTCAGTTGAAACTGTTTCAGCAAAAAGGAGACTTGGGAGTAAAAGTATCCACCACATTCTTATACCTTCCAACGGAACTGGATTGTTTCCCAGTTGTGACACTGAGGACATCTCCAGAAGATTTCGTCCGAGTTATAACCACATTGTGAACAATAGTGACGAGTAAGAGAATTATGAAGATTATTCAAAAGCGTTTTCGTATGCGCTAATGCTTCCTCAGTCTTTCCTACTTCAATCAAAATTTTAATGTATTCAACTTTCAGCACGTCACTTTGACCATGATTTTTCATCCAGTCGTCTAGAAGTGAGAAAGCATCTGTTGTTCTTTGAAGGTCTTTTAAAAGGCGAATCTTTGAAAGCACCACCGATGGAGAACTCATGAGATCAACATCTTTAAGTCCCAGGAAGTAGGTCTTAAGCTGGTTCAAGCGTTCTTTATATTCATCTTTTTGCGGAAGCTTAGGATTAAACTGATCCAATGATACGAAGATAAACGTCGCATACATTGGGTGCTCTTTCAAAAGCTCAAGAAGAATGCTGTTGGCGTTCTCCATGTTTCCGAGCACAAGATAAAGTCTTAAGCGCAAAATTTTCGCCGAAACTGAAGGAGCAAAACGGAAGGCATCTTCCAACTCTTCAGCACATGCCTTGAACTGACCTTTATCAAAAAGCGCTTTCGCTTTCTGAACCAGGATATGTGAAATCGTTTCCGACTGGTTTTCCTGCCCTACTTTTGAAAGCATGATGCGGTAGTTGTAGGCCTGGTCCCAATCTTCTGTGTCTTCAAAAATTCGGCAAAGAGCAAGAATCACATCGTGTTGATCACGGTTAATTTTTAATACGTCTTTGTAGGTTTCAACCGCTTTATCAATGAAGCCACCCTTATCAAAATCCAAGGCAAGTTCTTTTAAAGCTTGAAGACGAGTTGATTCAGAAATACTTTCACGCGCAATGAGTGAACGGTGAATAGAGATCGCTTTCTCGATCTCTCCGTTGGAGCGGAAAAGACCGCCAAGCGCAAAATAGGTATCAATAGTTTCACGGTTCAGGTCCACAGCGTTCAGGAACTCTTTAATCGCGAGGTCTTTGTTACCATCAATGAGGTACTGAGTTGCATTTAAGAAAATGCGAGACTGTGCCTCAAAAATTGAATTTCGATATTTTTTAGAAAGCTTGACCGCTTTATCACGTTCAATAACGTAGTGATAAATGAGTACGAGAGTAATCACCACCGCCACAACTGTCAGTGCATGATCTTTTCCCCAATCTAGAAGAAAACTATAATCCATCGGACTCCCTACGGTTTAAAGAGGAAAGCCGGCGTAGTCTTCGTCTCTACTTTGTTTCTGATAAATGAAAGAGTATCTTCAGTATCTTGCAAAAACTCAGAGATAGAAAACTTCTTACGGGCCGGCTTCATGTAACGAAGAGCAAACTTCCCTTCGAGCTTCATTTCTTTATGGATGGCACGGCCTGCCTGCCATAAACTTCCAACTTCATCTACAAGGCCAAGTTCTTTTGCTTCCATACCGTGGAAGATCTGACCTTGAGCAAGTTCAGTAATGTCTTTTTTCAAACGGTCCTTACGAACAGCAGAGATATCGTCCATGAACTGTTTATGAGTTCCAGCGAGAAGAGTATTTAAGAAGGCACGTTCTTCTTCAGTCATTGGACGGCCCGGATTACCAATATCTTTGTAACGGCCGGCCTTGATTGTTTCTTGCTTATACTTCGCCCATGCGAAAAGCTCAGAAAGGTCCGCCATCTGCATGATCACACCAATTGAACCAGTCAATGTACCAGCATTGGCCCAGATTTTACGAGTGGCCGCACCAATATAGTAACCACCAGAAGCGGCCACGGTACCGAAAGAAGCATAAATGGGTTTCTTCTTATCAATACGTCTTACCTCTTCATAGATTTCCTGAGTCGGAGCCACAGCACCGCCGGGAGAATCAATACGAAGAATGATGGCCTTGATTTCTTTTTCTTCTTCAGCTGCAATTAGCATCTCAACGACTTTCTTTGATTCCATAATTTCATTTTCAATTGGAATCACGGCGATCGGCGCTGATTTAGAATCCATCAGTCCTTCACCCATCGAAGTAGTTTGCTTTAGTTGTGAAACTGTATAGAAAGCAAAAATGAGGAACACAAAAAATAGAACAGTAACGAGGATAAAAATACCAACTATCCCTTTGGATCTTTCACGGCTCAAGCGGAACTCCTTCCCTAAGTTTCCAGAGCCTTAAGTATATCTAACTTTTAGATATTTGTGAAAAGTTTGTCCTAGAAATAGAGGCCCTTACCTGCACATGAGGCCTCAGTACGCTTAACCTGTTGAACCAACCAAGAATTAGGGCCGAGTGAAGCACTCTGCTTAATTCTGTCGTATTCGCGGGCATACTGCTCAGCAATTCCTATACCCTCAACCACAACCAGGGTCTCATCGTTGATATAGTTCGCTGCTTCGGACCAGTTTTGCGAGCCGACTACTACAGCTCTACGGTCAACTACGGCAAATTTATGATGGAGCATGTCACCTTTTGGAAGGTTAGCATAACCAGCTTCTTGAACTGGGTTTCTCCAAGGATTGTTATCAGGTTCGTATTCGCATTTTGAATTCAAAAGACCAATTCCCATCAAATCCAAAAGTTCTGAGTATTCGCGGAAAGCAAAAGACGGCTGAATAATCACACCGATATTTACACCAGCATCGTGTCTTCTTTCCATAATGTCGGCCAGACGTTGATCAGAGAACACAAACAAAGCGGCCTTAATTGATTGAGTTGAGCGCGAAAGAACCTTGGCGATAAGACCATTCACGGAGTCTTCCCAATTAAACCTCGCAGATGTTGGCGAGAACTGAACAGTGAGTTTCACCCCACGAACCACGACTGTTTGTGGTGGACGGTAGGCCTTGTTCTGACCGAAATTTCCATGACGGCCATTGCCCCAAAGTTGAGCAAACTCTTGAGTGAAGATTTGAGCAAACTGCGGGCTTTGAACCACAATCATTGAGTTCGCGTTACCACGAGATTGAGGAGCAAGAACATCTCCATGAATACAGCTCATGGTGAAGTTCGCCGTACTCACAACCGTCGATTTTCCGTCTACGATGATGAACTTATGGTGCATCAGACCTGAACCACGAGAGGCATCAAACGTATCGTCCATGATCGGAACCTGAGCGGCCCTTAACATATAGATGGCATCACGAGTTTCTAGCTCATTCTTTTCAATTCTACCGTTACGGTTAGCATCGACGAAGGCCACAAGATCGTTCACACGAGAGGCCTCGTGCTCATTATCTTCAGTGGAATCACGTTGAGAGGTCACATCGAAGTTATAATTGTTTTCAATAACAAGACGAACATCCACACCCTGCTTCTTTTTATTAATCAGGGCCTGGGCGATTAGAGGAAGACGAATTTCTTGAACGGCAACATAGATACTTTTTTTGGCCGAGGCGATCTGGTCAATAATCACGGCCTCAAGGTTGTCACCATTGCGAGTGATATTACGATAAGGATCTGTATAACGAGTGCTTGTTTTTTGATTGAAATATGCAGACACACTTCCAAAAGCAGAAGTTGAAATGACCAGGCCTAGTGTTAATAGCTGCCAGTACTTCATAGTCCCTCCCAATATATCAACGAGACTAATACCTGACTTAAACTCTCCTAATACATGATGGTATGTCACTCAAAAAATGAGAATTAACAAAAACCGAACCTTTTTACTCAGTCTAAATCACTGAAATCACGACCTCGCTATAGTTTTTATTCGAAGCTCCGAAGAGAAGAATATGGGTGCCGCTGCGCCCTTAAGCTAAGGAAAGGTATTTTATGGTTAAGAATTTAATTTTATTAGGACTTCTTACTTGGGTTAGCTTTTCATACGCAAAACACCCAGTTGCCCAAGAATCAATGGGTGACGCTGAATCCTATAAAGTAGAAAAAGCCGTGGAAGAACAAGAAGCTCAACGTTCAGTTGCTGGTGAAAAAATCAAAAAGCAAAAGAAAGTTCAGCATGGCGACTCTCCAGCGAGAGAGCCTATGGGCGAACCTGGTTCTGAAGTACGCTACTGGCAATACTCGGAATAACTTTCGGCTCTGAATCTTTGTTCCAAAGGTTCAGCTTATCGAACTCACTCTTCAGCTGTCCGCATGCCGCAAGGATATCACTACCCTTCGTCGTGCGGATGGTGCACGTAAATCCACGCTTAATCATCTGATCCAAGAACCACATGATCTTCTGCTCTGAAGGACGCTTGTATTTCGAGCCAGGGAACTCATTGAATGGAATAAGGTTGATCTTCGACTCTTTCGAGTTAAGAAGATTGGCCAGAGCTTCAACGTCTTCCGAACCATCATTCATACCATCAATAAGAAGGTACTCATACGTGATACGACGGTGAGCTTTAAGAGGAATCATCTTGATCGCTTTAAAGAGACGTTCAAGATCATACACTTTATTAATCGGCATAAGCTCAGTACGAACATTGTTACGTGCTGAGTGAAGTGAAAGAGCAATGTTCACCGGAGGGAAATCCAGCGCCATTTTTTCAATCGCCGGAACAAGTCCAGAAGTAGAAAGAGTAATACGACGTTGGCCAAGCCCCATCCCCTTCTCACTCATGAAAATCAGCGTGGCCTTTTTCATGTTCTCGAAGTTGTGGAGAGGTTCACCCTGGCCCATATAAACGATATTCGTAAGTTTCTCTTCTTGAGAAACATTCTGAATTAACCAGTTTTGAATCGTGATGTACTGAAGAACAACTTCACTTGCTTTCAAATGACGTTTAAGACCCTGAGTGGCCGTGTGACAGAAAGTACAACCAACCGCACATCCAACTTGTGAAGACACACAAAGAGTCAGTCGATCACGTGCCGGAATCGCCACTGTTTCAACTGTTTGACCATCAGTCATTTTCACTAGGAATTTACGAGTGCCATCTTTTGAAAGACCATGCCATACCACTTTTAAAAGTGAGAAGTCATAGTTCTCAGCGAAGAAGTCTTTCGCTTTATTCGAAACGTTCGACCATTCTTTTGGATCGTAGACATACTTCTTGTAGACCCAATCAAAAATCTGGGTAGCACCAAAAGGACTAAATCCCTTCTCTGTTAAAAGGGCCTTTAACTCGTCGTATGTGAGGTCGAAAAATGATGGTTTCATAGATGCAGTATAAGTAGTGGAATGCACACTCATTTGCAAGGAGAAAGGGCCAGAGTGGTTAAGTTTACAATGGGTGAATTTGCTCAAGAGATTCGAGGAGTTACCCCCTCGAACTAACTAAAAAGCTTACCGAAAAGCCCTTTCCTCTTCTGAGCAGCTTCGTTGATGATCTTCTCACCATACTTTTGGAAAATGCTCTGAAAGCTCGCCAGATCCTTCGCCCCATCCAGACCAATATTGTAATCTTGAACAGAAATGAGCTGCACATCCGGAGCGTTTAACTCTTGGCTCACTCTTAAAGCGAAGTCTTTAAGATCATCAAGATTTAAAAACGTAAGGGCCTGGTGGTCAGCATTCGGGACTGATTTTGAAAGCTCCTGAAGCATCGAACGCTCAATGAATCCCTGGTCATCAAAAAAATAAACCACATGATAACTGGCAGGTTTAAATTCCTCGTCTTGATTCTGAGAAGTTTGAAAATGATAAATAAGATTAAGCATCAGGCCTCCTCATAGTGGCCAAAATCCAGAGCGATCTTTCCATTCGGAAGAAGCTCAACATCCACTCCATCCGGAGTCGATTTTGCCTGGGCCTTGATCGGATCAATCATTCTCATGAAGGCGAAGTGCTTGTGAGTTTTAATAGAGACAATCTTTTTGTAGCTAGTTGGATTATAAAAATTCACTCGACGAACATCCAGGTAAGAAAGTTCATGGGGAGTTGTTCCGCGGATTCTCCAAAGACTAAACACATCTTCATCCATCTGCAGTTCAGGTTGAACCAGATTCAAATAACGGAAGATGTGCTGCCAAAATTTTTCTTTCTGAGGTTCTGAAAGAAGTTTCTCGCCTTCAAAAGTGATGAATCTTCCCTCTCCAAGCTCCACAATATTTGTAGTCGTGAGATAGTTCACCGACTGCATTTTAAGATTATTCTCAAGTAAGAAAATCTGAAGCCGTTTATCCAAATCCGGATGAAGGCCCTCTAAATCGAGAAGGATTCTTTGACCCATAAGAAAGAGCTTGAGGATCTGACTAAATTTTGTCCGATCAAGATCCCTACCATGGAAAAATTTAATTTTGTCGTGATGAACATCAATCCATTCCGGAGTAAATTCTAATTCATCATGACGCTGATAAAGCCAGCGAAAGTGCTTGTCTAAAAATGAAGTAAGTCCCAGACGCTGAAACTCTTCTCCTGTTCTTCCACCGAACAGAGAAATGACTCCGAAAGGTCTGAATTCTTCCGTCAGTTCCGCACTGTAACTTTCATAATTATAACGTTCAGCAATTTCACGACTGCCGAAATGCTCACCCAAAATTCTTTCAAGGGAATCTTTCTTTTCTTTTTGTGTTAGAAGAGCGCTGGAGATCCATTGATGATTAACATAATGATTGAAAAGATCTCTAGTGTACTCAAGTTGGGACTTTCCACCATCAAATGAACGCTCAATGGTTTCCTTTGGTCCAGCTCCTAAGACCACGATGCTCTGAGATCCACCCCAAAATGGTGAAAGGCCCGCTTCAGCAGTCGTTTTAAAAAGGGCCGAAACTTCTTCTGTAAAAATGTCCTTCAATTGGGCCTCACGTTTTGTTTCCGTGAGATCATTCCCATTTGGATTTGCCTTCTTTAAATAACGAGAAAAGCCCTGCTCAAAGGCCAGAGAACGATCTTCCATGAAAGAAAGATTCTTACCATCTTGGTGATATGAAAATTGAGCTCCCCAAACTGGGGCCTTGATTTTTGAAGAGGCCAAAAAAGACCCAAAGGCCTTAACAAAAGAAGCAAATGATTGGAAAACTTTTGGCTCAAAAAATGAGTACATCTTATTGAGCTTCAACTCCTGATCGAGCACCGCCAGATGAACACCATCTGTATTGATGCTCATGACCCGGGCCGCTGTCACTGGTACCCCGCCATTTGGTAAAAAGGGGGCCGGAGTCAGAGGCAAAATCCAACAGAATTTACGGCCATGGTGCGTTAACAGCTGAGTCAGACGCAGAATGTCTCGCTCAGGTTGAATGCGACCAAAATCCCAATCGCTGGCCGATTCCGCATGGAACCCCCAGTATAGAGGGATAAAAACCACTTCATGTGGTGGGAACTGGAGAATTCGACTCTCCCAAAGTGCAGCTGAAGTCTTCCAATAAAAGAACCACTGTTCACCTGGTCGTACCGGATCTCCATTCTTAGAAGAATCTTCCAAATAACTCAAAAATGACTCCGAAAATAAACGCAAAGTTACTGTCATTTTAGCTTAATAAAGAAGGAGAAGTGTATCAAAATATGTAGACCTTGATTTGATTCACAAAAACCGATTTTTCCGCTACACTTTGCATCTCTTAAAAGGAAGTTTTATATGTGGTTTTTCACTCCAGAAGAAAAAGAAATTCAGAAAGTCTGTCGCGACTTCGCTCGCAATGAATTAGCACCATTCGCTGAAAAGCATGATAACGAAGAAACCTTTAACCTGAAGGCCTTCAAACATATGGGAGACCTGGGTCTTCTTGGTATTACTGCAGATCCCGAATACGGTGGAGCTGGCATGGGGGCAACTGCCGCCACGATCGTAATGGAAGAATTTGGTAAGGCCTGCGCAGGTTCTACCCTTTCTTACCTTGCTCACACTATCCTTTGTGTGAACAATCTTAGCAATAACGGATCAGCTGAACAAAAAGCAAAATATCTTCCGAAGCTTATTTCTGGTGAGCACGTCGGTTGCATGGGCATGAGTGAACCTGAATACGGCTCAGATGCTGTTGGTATGCAAACGAAGGCCGTGAAGACTGGCGACTTCTACGAAATCACCGGTAACAAAATGTGGATAACAAACGCCCAGTACGCTGACATCGTTTATCTCTACACTCGTACTGGTCCCGGGAAGAAAGACCTCACGACTTTCATCGTTGAAAAAGGCACTCCTGGATTTACGGTCTCAAAAGAAATTCACAAAATGGGAATGCGTTCTTCACCAACTGGTGAGCTTTCATTCCAAAAATGTAAAGTTCCGGCCGCTAACCGCGTAGGCAACGAAGGTGATTCAACTATTCACATGATGAAAAACCTTGAGATCGAACGTATCACGATTTCTGGTATCTCTCTTGGTATCGCTCAAGCATGTCTTGATCAGTGTATTAAGTACGCTGGTGAAAGAAAGCAGTTCGGAAAAAATCTCGCTCACTATCAATTGATCCAGAAGATGATCGCAGAAATGTACTCAGAGACTGAAGCCATGAGACGCATGCTCTATACAGTTTGTTATGAGTACGATCACGGCAATAAATCAAATACACTTGCTTCCGCAGTCAAACTTCAACTTCCAAAAATGGCGACGAAGATCGCCCTTGATGCCATTCAACTTCATGGTGGATATGGCTACTCTCGTGAGTTCCCGGTTGAGCGCATGATGAGAGATAACAAGCTGAACGAAATCGGCGCAGGTACAAATGAAGTGATGATCATGATCATCGCGAAGAACCTTCTTTCAGAAGCGCTAAGAGGATAAGATGAACGAATTTCAACGTGAGTTAACTTCAAGTCTAGAAAAGTTTTGCCAGGACAACATCGAACCTCATATGGAGCATGACGATCATGAGGGTAAGTTCCGTATGGAAATCTTCCGTGGCCTTGGTGAATATGGTGTTACCGGTGTAACACTTCCAGAGGAATTCGGCGGCGCTGGTCTTTCTTATCAGGACTATGCTTACGTTCTTGAAACGATCGCTAAGTACTCAGTGCCATACGCTGTAACAGTTTCTGTTTCAAGCATGGTGCAATCAATCCTTCTAAACTTTGGTAATGCTGAACAAAAGAAAAAATATCTTCCTGCACTGACTTCTGGTGAAGAGATCGGAGCTTTTGCTCTTTCTGAATCTCACTCTGGTTCAGATGCGGCCAACATGAAAACCACAGCGAAAAAAGTAGATGGCGGTTACATGCTTAACGGCACGAAGATGTGGATCACATCTGGTGGTATCGCCAAAACATATATCGTGATGGCGAGAACTGGGGGTGAAGGTGCTAAAGGTGTTTCTGCTTTCATCGTTCGCGATGGCGATAAAGGTTTCTCTTTCGGAAAAGCAGAAAAGAAAATGGGTTGGAAAACTTCTCCGACTCGCGAGTTAGTTTTCGAAAACTGTTTTGTTCCTCAAGAGAATCTTCTTCTTGAAGAAGGAAAAGGTTTCAATGTTGCGATGGGTGGGCTTGACCGAGGGCGTGTAGCAATTGGCGCCATTGGTGTAGGCTGTGCTCAGCGTGCGCTCGATGAATCAATTAAGTACTCTCTTACGCGTCAACAATTCAAGCAGGCCATTTTCGATTTTCAGGGACTCCAGTTCATGTTATCTGATATGGCAACGGAGACTGAGGCCTCTCGTCTCATGGTTCATTCTGCGGCACTTTCACTTGATTCCGGTACACCGAACTCAAAGCTTTGCTCAATGGCCAAATTGAAAGCAACTGATACGGCCATGAAAGTAACGACTGATGCAGTTCAAGTTCTTGGTGGTGTCGGTTATACATCTGAATATCCGGTTGAAAGATTCATGAGAGATGCGAAGGTTCTTCAGATCGTTGAGGGCACCAATCAAATTCAACGTGTGGTCATCGCCCGCCACCTCAAAAAAGAGTACGAACAACATGCTTAATTGGAAACTTCGATCAAGTCACAAGGCAAAAGTTAACTCTCCTGAGCTTGAGAAAGCGATGTCTTCTTACTTGAAGACACTTGCCTCGCCTGAGATTGGCTTTTTCGGACTTCCAAATAGAAAAGACCTGGTTGAGGAATCACAAAAAGTCTTTAATCAGTTCAAAAACAAAAAATATTTCGTTCATGTCGGGATCGGAGGTAGTGCTCTTGGTCCTGAAATGCTTCTTTCTTCTTTAGGCAATGGAAGTGGTGTTCAATTTGTTTTCATCAACAACATTGACCCAGATGATATGTGCCGTAAGCTTGATAAGGTCGATCTTAAAGAAGCACTTATCTATGTTGTTTCAAAATCAGGCACAACCGCTGAGACAGTGGCGGCCATGGCGATTTTAATGAACGCTCTAAAAGACGCGGGCATTAAAGAGAATCAATACAAAGACCACTTTGTGTTCTGTACTGATCCAGTGAAGGGTGAACTTCGCAGACTCAGCAAAGAATGGAATGTTGCCACACTGGAAATTCCATCAAACGTTGGTGGACGTTATTCAGTTCTAACTCCGGTTGGTCTTCTCCCTGCCCTCTTCTCGGGCATTAATATTCAAGACATTCTTGAAGGTGCAGAAGACATTCAAAGACATCTATCAGATCCAAAAATCGGAGCTTCTTTTTTTGAACTCGCTCAGTGGCTAAAAGAGCTTCACGATCAAGGCATCAATCAAACTGTGCTAATGCCTTACTCGTCTCTTCTTAAAGACTTCTCAGCGTGGTTTGTCCAACTTTGGGCCGAAAGCCTAGGAAAAAGCGGAAAGGGCCTAACTCCCATTCCGGCCTACGGGGCCACTGACCAGCACTCTCAAATGCAACTATTTATGGAAGGACCAAATGATAAGGTTCTCATGCTTATTGAGGTCGAGAAATTCCATAATGACTACTCTCTAAAAAATTCATTGAGCGGCGAGGCCTTTAAAAATCTGGCCCCTTTTAAGCTTTCTGACCTTATGAAGGCCGAGTTTGAGGGGACCCTAACTGCCCTTCAAGAGAATGGCCGCCATGTGGTTCACCTGCAGATTCCAAGTCTTCAGGAAGAGTATGTGGGCCAACTCATTCTATTTGCTGAATGCCTGACAGTAATGGTTGGAGAACTTATTAAAGTTGATCCATTTAACCAGCCGGGAGTAGAAGCTGGAAAAAAATACGCGAATGCCTGGTTAAAAAACCACCAGTAATTGCCGATAAGCCACTTGCCGCGTCTTGAAGAAAATTTAAGGCGGGCCTAAAATAGTGGGATACTAAATTGTTGGAATTTCTGGAGAAGACATGAGCGATGATAAAAACGCCACCGTCGTCATTACCGATATTAGAAAGGCACTTTCTTCATTAGAGGAAGAGGCCAAGCAGAAACCTGCTTGCCTACTAGTAGTTGGTGGCGAACTTAACGGTTCAATTTTCAATTTAAATCTTGGCGAAACAACTGTTGGCCGTAATCCAGATTGTACCATCTCACTTGATTTCCATGGTGTTTCTCGTCGTCATTTTACGATTGAAGTTACTGATTCTGAGGTCACACTTAATGACCTCGGCTCTGCTAACGGAACATATCTGAACAATCAAAAGTTAACGACTCCTACTGTGCTTAAGCGCGGAGACGTGATTAAGATCGGTGCAATCGCCATGAAGTTTCTTCCGAAGGGCGATCCTGAGCGTCTGACGTACGATAAGCTTTTAGAAGAGGCCCACACTGATGGTCTCACTAAGTGCTACAATAAAACTTTCTTCAATAATCAACTCGAACTCGAAGTAAAAAAATGTAAAGTGACTGGGAAACCACTCTCTTTAATCATCTTTGACCTCGATCACTTCAAGAAACTAAACGATAACTACGGTCACGACGCCGGTGACTACGTGCTAAAAGAAAAAGCACGTCTAATTCGTGAAAATGGTATCCGCCAGGGCGATATTTTCGCTCGCTATGGTGGTGAAGAATTTTGTATTCTTCTACCTAATACCAACCTAAAACAAGGTTTCGAAATCGCTGAACGACTTCGTAAACTGGTTGAGAAACACGAATTCATCTACGATGGTAAACGTCTTCCGGTAACTGCTTCAATTGGTGTCGCAGATTATCGTCAGGGAGTTGAAAACGGGACTGATCTCTTTAAGCGTGCAGACTCATCCGTTTATAAATCGAAAGAAGGCGGAAGGAACCAAGTTAACTTCTATAAGGCATAGATGGTTTCTGTTCCCCCGAAGATTGATCTACTTCCAGAACATCTCATTGATCAGATTAAGGCCGGAGAAGTCATTGAACGTCCCGGTAATTTGATTAAAGAGATTCTGGAAAACGCAGTTGATGCCGGTTCCACTAAGATTGAACTATCCCTAAAAAATAACGGTCTTGATTTAATCTCATTGAAAGACAACGGTCACGGAATGCGAAAGGACGATCTACCACTCGCCTTCTCTCGTCACGCGACTTCCAAGATCTCGCGTTTTGAAGATCTCTATAAGCTCCGCTCATTCGGGTTCCGCGGTGAGGCCTTGGCCTCGATTGCGGCGATCTCAAAGCTTCACTGTATTTCACAAACCAGAGAAAGTAAGACCGCCTCGGAAATTAAAATCGAAGGTGGCCTGACTCTTTACCATGGTGAAAGACAAACTGGTTCAGGGACACATGGAACTGAACTTCAGATTCAGGACCTGTTCTTCAATACTCCGGCCCGTCTGAAATTTATCCAGTCTCAGCAGGCAGAAAAGACCTTCATTCGTAAAATCATTTTTGCTTTTATTCTTTCTCGCCCCGAGATTGAATTCCAAATTAAATTTGATGACGCTGACAAAGACATTTACCCAGCAAGAGAATCTCTTCGTGAAAGAATCGAAGATGTTTTTCCGAAGGCAAAGGAAACGATTCTTCATTCAGAACGTTTCTATGAAAATAATGAACTGACATTGTTTTTAATCCCCGGCTCTTTTAAGGCCCCGGTCAAGCTGCAGAACATATTCATCAATGGCCGCTACATTCTAGACAAACAACTTCATCGCGTTTTAAGTAATGCCCTTGATGCGACCTTTGGTGGAGATGATTTCCACTATGTGGCCTATTTTCATCTGCCGCCTGATACTATTGATGTAAACGTTCATCCGAATAAGACCGTCATTAAGTGTCTTGAAATCTCCAAGATGATCTCCCTTCTCACCTCAACGGTTAAAGAGCTGGGATCAAAACGTCCGGTGAGGGAATCTCAAATTCCGGTTGAGGCGATGCCAATGCCGCAAGCGCCGACTTTCTTCGAAGGATTTCAGGAAGCTCCAACGCTTCAACAAGAGAGACATCAATATAATATGGAGGGACTTTTCTCTCCTCACCGCTTACCAGTAGCAACTGAAGCAGATCTTATCTGGATCAATCAGTTCTTCTTAAAGCGCGTGGAAAATATCTGGATGGGAGTTTCGGCCCCTAAATTAGTTGAACTCTTCACTAAAAAGAAACTCGAATTCCCGGCCCTTACTATTCCCCTTTTAGTAAGCGAACCTTTTCCTGCTAAAAATGTAAGTAAAGAGGTCCTCCATGTTCTACAGCAAGGTGGAATGGAGATTGAATACCTCGGAGCTGACACTCTGGTTTTAAGAGGTATTCCTGAATGGATGAATGGTTTTCCTTTAAAGGGAATTGTTTCCCTACTCCTTCATCAGAAAAACTTTTCTGAGCTTGAGATCATTCCGGAAGAATGGTCGCAGACCACATGGGAAGAGATGCTTCTTTTTTTCCCGATAGATGAACTCATCAGTAAAAAAATCGTGGTGGACCTTGCTGCCCTTTTACGGGAAAAACTCAAATGAAGGTCATTGTTATCTCCGGGCCCACTGCCTCAGGGAAAACTGATCTCGCCGTTGAACTCGCAACCAAATTTGGTGGAGAGGTGGTGAACTTTGATTCACTTCTTCTCTATAAAGAAATCGAGATCGGAACCGCCAAGCCCACTCTTGAAGAACAGAGGGCCATACCCCATCACATGTTGAATGTTCGTAGTATTTCCAATCCTATGAATGCCGCCGACTACGCTCGTGAGGCCCTACCCATTATTGAAAAGCTACTGAATGAAAATAAACTCGTTTATCTTGTGGGTGGCAGTGGCTTTTATCTTCAGGCACTTTTAAAAGGCATGTACGACTCTCCCACGACTCCTAAAGAAATCACGAAACGCTCTGACGAACTTTATGAGAAGGAAGGAATTGCGCCTTTCCTTGCAATTTTAAAGGAACAGGATCGCAAGAGTTTTGAACGTTATCACGAGAACGATCACTATCGTGTGCGCCGAGCGGTTGAACACCTTTGGACCACTGGCTCTCCTATGTCAGAGGCCCGTGAAGAAAAAGACGATTCAAATGAGAAGATGGACAAACCCACCATTCATAACTGGGACCTTCTTCATATTTATCTCGATCTCCCCAAAGAAGAACATTTAAAAATCATCGAGAAACGTACAGATCGAATGCTCGCAACTGGTCTTATTGAAGAAGTAAAAGGTCTTTTAGACCAAGGCTTCACTGGTTTGGAAAAGCCCCTTCAAAGTATTGGCTACAAGGAAACGCTGGATTTCATCTTCGGTGTTTATAAGTCTCTTTCAGAATGTCGTGAGCGGATTGTGATTTCGACCAGACAACTGGCGAAATCTCAGAGAACTTGGTTTAAGCGGGATTCTTTCAAAAGAACATTTCACCCACTTGAAGAAAGATCAGAGATCTTTCTTCAAGTAGAGAAATTTATCAGAGGCAATTAAGGATCTGGAGTAAGCGTAGTTCCTAGAGTGTGCGGAAGGATCGGCATCGTCTGTCTAGGGATCTCACCAGTAAGAGCGTGCATGAACGCTACGATGTCAGCAGTCTGAGCATCAGTTAGATCCATATCAAGCTGAGTTTTGGCCATTACGCGAACTGCTTCATCAAGAGTCTGAACTTTACCATTGTGGAAATACGGAGCTGTAAGAGCAATGTTTCTCCAAGTTGGTACACGCCAGTGGTTCTTATCTTCGGCCTTCTTAGTTACTTCATAGCGACCAAGATCAGCAGTTAGATCATATTGTTTGTCGTATTTTGAACCAGGGATCTGAGGGAATGGTTGGTAGTTACCTTCACCCATTTTCAGACCGTCACCAGCAAAGTTCACACCTGTGTGACAAGAAGTACAACCAATTTCGTCCACAAGTTTCATCCCGCGGATTTGTTGGGCCGTCATCGCCTTCTTGTTCCCTTTCATATATTTATCGAAAGGGGAATTTGGAGTGATAAGAGTTCTCTCGTAAGAAGCAATCGCCTTCGCAACGTTGTCGATGTTGATTTCTTTATCTTTCGGGAAAACTTTTTTGAAAGCTTCCACGTATCCAGGGATCTGTTTAATACGTGAGATCACGATATCGTGATTATCCATACCCATCTCAACTGGATTCGTCATAGGGCCCTTCGCCTGACCTTCTAGAGAGGCCTCGCGACCGTCCCAGAATTGAACTGTATGATAAGCTGAGTTCCAAACTGTAGGAGAGCCACGGCCACCACGTTTGCCATGGATACCAGCACCAACTGGACGTCCATCAGCACCGTGAGACATAACGTTGTGACATGAGTTACAAGAGATTGAGCCGTCAGCTGAGATTCGAGGATCGAAATAAAGCTGTTTCCCTAGTTCAATCTTCGCCGGAGTCTGCGGGTTATCCACAGGAATCGGAGGAGTTGGAGGAAGTGCTTTGAATTCTGCCCAGGCGTTTAGAGAGGCCACGGCCATAAGGGCCATAAAGCTTTTTCTTAGGTGCATTTGAGTTCCCTGTTATAGTAAAATTGTACTGTCTATTTTAACCCGTTTTAAAAATAGGGCCAATAATGTTTTACTATGGCCCAATAGATAAAAACTATGATGCAGATCAATGATAAGTTAAAAGTTATTGTTATTTCCGATGGTACTGGAGAAACAGCTTCGGCCATTACCCGAGCGGCGATGACTCAGTTCCAGGATAAAGAAATCTTCTTCACTCGTTATAAGAATATTCGAACTCGCGAACAGATCGATGCCATCTTCCAGGAAGCTGCCATTCATCACGATATTGTGGTTTATACAATTGTTTCCGTCGAACTACGTGCCTATATCGCCGAACTTTCAAAACGCGATCACGTGCGATCGGTTGACGTTATGGGGCCACTTCTAACGACCTTCTCTAACTTCTTTGAGGCCGAACCTAATTATCAGCCGGGCCTCCTTCACGCTGTTAATGATCAGTACTTTAAACGTGTTGCCGCCATTGAATTTACTCTCAATCACGATGATGGAAGAAACATTAACTCTCTTGAAGAAGCAGAGGTGGTTTTAGTCGGGATTTCTCGTACCTCAAAAACTCCACTCTCGATGTACCTTTCACTAGAAGGAATTAAAACCGTTAACGTACCAATCGTGATGGGTGTTCCTCTTCCAGAGAAACTGTTCCAAGTTGACCAGAGGAAAATCTTCGGTCTTACTATTGATCCAGACGCTCTTTTCCAGATTCGTAAAAATCGCCTAAGCCGACTTGGTCTATCCAATGACGAAGGTGACTACGCCGATATCTCTAAGGTCGTTGAAGAAATTGAATGGGCCAATCGGATTTTCTCTGAAAACAAACGCTGGCCGGTATTCAACGTAACTGGAAAGGCCCTGGAAGAAACGGCCGCAGAAATCATCAAGCTTCTCAATATGAGAAAGGTGAATCGTTTCAAGCAATCGAAGCGTTTTGAAGAGACTAAGAAGCCGGAAGAGTAACTATTCTAAGAAATGCTTTCTATTCTCTTCAATGACAAATTCCACTTTCTTCTCAGTTCCGAGAATTGGATTCACCACTCTCGCCTGATAAGTACCTTCAGGAATCTGCACATCTTTGAAAGGTAGATCACGTTCTACTTCCACACCCTGCTCTTCGTAAATCAATTTAGAGCCAGCAGTATAGTTCATAGAAGTTGTTAGAAGCCCAACTCGTGCGCGCTCCAATTCTGGAACGTTGATGACTTGGGAATTGTTGTCTTTAGTAAGAGTCACTTTCGTCACGAACGGCAGATATCCGGCCTTCTTAACAGTGACCGTAACTTCCTGGTTCAGGTCCACTTTAAGTGGCTTCCCCATATAATCTGTCTTCGTACCGTTAATCTGAACTTCCATTGAAATATCAACACCACCAAGAACAATGTTACCGGTTCCCTGCTCAGCAGATGGATCCGCTTGGTCGGATTTATGGTGTTTCTTAAGTGAAGGCACTGAAGAAATTTTTCTTCCAGAATCCTTCCCGTGAATCATATGCTTTAAGTTAAAGCCTAAAATGCCTTCAACTGTATCAGCTTGGAAGTAAGCAAACGCCGCAAGTGTTGCAGTCAGAACCATTGCCATAACCGGAGTAGAAGAAGACTTCTCAGTCTCTTCTTGCAGTTCTTTTTTAGACATGACTCGGCTACTGGTCTTGTCTTTAGAGACCTTTATCGAAACAGAAGTTCCATTGGTCTTAGCAACTTTTGTCCCCGACCCCTTGGCCGGTGCCGGTTGCATAAGAGTCTTATTCAGTTTTCTAGTCTGAGTTTTTTCTTTAACTGTCTGAAGTTCAATCTTGCCTTCAACAGGTTCAATCGCAAGATCTAGTTCACGGATCTTCTCACGTGGAGCTTCTTGAGGTTCTTTAGCAGCGGGCCTGATCACTCCTTCTTTCTTGGAGATTTTACCCGTACGGCTCTCTTCCTCTTTCATGTCTGTGATGTACTGCTGGATATCAATCTTACCGTACTCAACAAACTTCTCGCGGTCCTTGCCTATCTCCGCCTTGAAGAGATCGTCAGCGAAGGTCTTAAGATCGGAGGCGTTAAAATCCGGATAAGTTGAATACAAGAAACGCACCAGAGCGCGGTTCATTTGATCCAGGTTCTCATAACGATGAGAACGGTCTTTTGAAAGAGCTTTCATCACAATCGCATCCAGTTCTTTTGGAACAGATGGATTGATTTCAGATGGAGGAATGATTTTACAGGCCTGAATCTGCTTTAGGACTGCCAGGTCGTTGTTGGCCTGGAACAATTTACGAGAACAAAGAAGTTCCCACAAAGTAATACCAACTGCGAACTCATCATAACGAGCATCAAGTTCAAGTCCGTCCAGATATTCCGGAGCAAGATAAGAGAGCTTACCTTTGATTGTTCCGGCCTGAGTTGCTTCAGAGTTTGTATTTGCTTTGGCGATACCAAAGTCGATCACCTTCACCGCACCATCATACGTAAGCATGATGTTGTGAGGAGAAATATCACGGTGAACGATATTATATGGCTTACCGGTCAGTTTATCTGTGAATGTGTGAGCATAGTGAAGACCCAAGCACACCTGAGAAATGATGTAACAAGAGATCTCAACCGGGAACACGACCTTGCGCTCTTTCAGGCGATCAAGATACTGTTTTAAGTTCGCACCGTGGATGTACTCCATGGCGGTATAAAGCTGACCATTGGTTTTACCATAGTCATAAACTTGCATGATGTTCGGGTGAAGCATACCGAAGGTTATGTTAAGCTCGTCCTGAAACATACGGACGAAGGCCTCATCATTTGAGAATTGAGGTTGAACCATTTTCACGGCAACCATCTTATTCGCCTGCTCACCTAGATAGCGGGCACGACAAATCTTGGCCATCCCACCATCAACCAGGTGGTCCAAAATAAGATACTTTCCGAAACGTTGAAACTTTTTGTCGCTCATAATGCCTCAAGTACCTATCGGTTCTTGGCAGATTTTCTTAAGAAAAATACACAGAGCTGATCTAAATTAGGCGGACTTTCGCTTTTCCGCTAACTTGCCTCTTATAGCTCAATCTCTAAGTGACGGAAACTTGGGAAGTTAATGGCAAGGTTTGGGGTACTAAGACGGCTTGGAGACCGCTTACAAAAACCCATTAATTTATAGTTCTGAAATCTCCATTCCGCCGCAGATGGGTGGGTACGAAGATAAGAAGCAAAGTTATTGATGATTACATCATCATAACCATTAAGCTTCATCTGTTCCCTGAAGTTTACGTGAGAAATTTTGGTTGGATCCGCGCTGTACCCTACTGTAACCAAAAACGATTCACATTTCGTGAAGAACTCTTTCTCTGAAGCTGAAAACCATTTTGAAAATGGTGAGTTCAAATCCGCCTTATAGAAAAGAGCATCGTAATAAAGAGTCACACCGTGATACCAGCTCATACGTTGGAAAACGAGGAGATCTTCCCAGGCCTCTTTTTGGTAAATGCCTCCGCGGATAACAACTTTACCCTTCGTGCTCTGGTTATAATTCTTATAAGCAGCACATCCCGAAAAAACTACGAGCATGGCCATTAAAAAGAATTTCATCGGGTCTCCTTGAGCTCTCTATCCACCCATGTCTTCATGGTTTCAAAGATGCTTTGTCGATCTATCTCATTCCACAATTCATGGTGGTGATGTGGATATTGTACGATCTGGGTTAGCTGTTTATCAATCCCATGGGCAAAAAGAGTCGTGGCCTGTGGGTCCACAATCTTATCAGTGCCAGCGATGAGGAAAAGACTTGGTATGCGTAAATAGTATGAAAGCCCACGGATACGGTGACAAGCATCCAGGATTTCTTTCACCATTCTAACGCTAATAAACTTTGGAATCAGGGAATCAGTATCAAAGTCATTGGCGCGATCTGAATCTCTTGTCAGAGAAGAGCCATTATAAAGCATCGGAAGATGGAGTTTCGGAGTAAGTTTGTCCAATTTTAAAATCAGAGGTTCTGAAATGGATTCAAACATTACCTGCGGACGAATACACGGGCTTGAGAAAATGAGCCCCTTCAATGGATAAGGGTAGCCATAAGAGGTATCAAGAATTCGCGTTAGCGTAATAAGTCCGCCCAACGAGTGAGCACAAATAAAGGTCTGAGTTGTTTCAGCATTTTTACTGTGAACAAACTCGGCCACTTTTACAAAGTCTTCTACATAGTGCTTGAAGCTTTCAACGTAAGCGCGGGTTCCCCCACTACGCCCGTGTCCAATATTATCGAAAACAGTAACGGCCACTTCCTGAAAATTTTTTAACCAGAAGTTTACCAGCTCCATGTGACGACCTGAATGCTCCAGGGCCCCATGAACTAAAAAGAAATGAATCTTTGGGGTTCCCCGAGTGAAATGACGAACAAAAAGAGTTGATTCACCATCACTGGCGGGAATCGTATGATCTTCTGTTTTAAAAGGAGCAATACCTTTGGCCATTAATTTTCTTGAACGTATTTTTCAATTGAACGTTTCGCCTCATCCGACAGACCTTGGAAGCGGAATGAGAATCCTGAATTTCCTTCAAGAATTCGAACCACAACACCAGATGCTACGAAGTGATAATCTGTGTTCTCAGGATGAACATTAATTGAAATTCTATCGCCCGCGTTTCCATTGAAGTTATCTAAAAGAACTTGCATGCCACCAATAGAAATATCACGACAAATGCCTTCAAAGAGACTCTTATTGTTCTGAACAAAAAGACGAGCAATAAACGGTTTTCTCACTGCTGCTCTTCTATCTGCTTCTTGAATCATCGGTGGAACTTCCTCAAACACTTCCTGATATTCAGGAAGGTCAGCGAGAAGTTTCCAATCTCTCATTCCAGTTACGAAGACGAGAGTTTTTCCATTAATACGATTCTCTTTAAAAAGTTGTTTAATTTGTTTCAAACTAAATGGACCGTAATCTGTGGCCGCACCACCTCTATCCGCACCAATGCGAATAAAGATGACTCTTTCATCAGGATTTAAAGCACTGAATTTAATTTCTTTCTCAGGAAGTTTTGCAACTTCGGGAGGTAATTGAGGAGCGGCAGGAGCTTGCTTCACTTCTAGCTCTGGAACTTCTTTGATTTTCTTCCAGTTCTCAAAGCCTTTTTTCCAGACAAAATCTTCAGTCTTAAGTTCTTGATTAGTGATCATCGACATGATGACATCGACTTCCACCGGTCCGTGACGATTACCTTTTTGAACGTAATACCAATTGTCCGCCATAATATCCTCAACCTATTGAAATAATTATTAATAATATATTACTCCAACCGATATGCTTTTTAGGGATAAGGGCAAGATTTTCCTAAGCTTATTCCGTGAATGAGTGTCAGGTATTTCCCTGGAAAACTAAAGTTTCACCCCTATTACTCCGATTCGTAGATCAGGAAATACCTTAAGGTGAGATTATGAAAATTAAATGGTCGGCTTTTTTCTCAATTCTAACTCTAGCAACGTTTGTTGGTTGCGGTTCAGAGCAATTCGGAACGACCCCACAATCATCAACAAGTAATCCGGATGCGGTGAAATCATTCGAACAAAACTCCTGCTCTTCTTATACGCTGATAAAGCCGAAGGTCGACATCATCTACATGATCGACAACACTGAAAGTTATTACTACACCAGCGCAGATCTAAAAAATGCCATTACAGGCACAGTGAACCAGGTATCGAGCCAATTTGATTTTAGAATTATTGCCATGCCACTGGTTAACCCAAACCTCGATCTTCAGAGCTACAACAACTCGGTAGCAGACAATAGTGACTTTCGGGTTTTCACAAATTCAGCTGATGCACTCCCTTCAGGAGTTGCTGGGAATAAAGTTGCCACGGTTTCAGAGCTGACTTCATTTATTCCAGTACTACGACAGCCCCATCGCGAGAGAGGTCTGTGGCGTCTAAAGGAATTTATGAAGCGTCACAAAGGCACAGGTTTACTTCGTCAGGAGGCCTATAACCTGGTGGTGATTGTATCCAACAACCGCGATGTAGAAGTTGAAAATAGTGATGGAACAAACAACACTCCAATTCAACCGGCCTTCGATGCTCGTTATAGTGAACTTGTAAGTTTGAAGGGTCAACTTCAGTCTAAACTTCTGCGAATTTTCTCAGTTACTGCGCATTCGGCGTGTCGACCTTCAGAAGGCTGGATTCCTTCTACCTACTCTTACATAAAAATGGCCCGAGCTTTTAACGTGAGTGACGCCTATGATCTTTGCTCTGAAAGTTTCACTTCCATCTTTAATGATGTGAATAGCTCTATCCAGCAAGTGATTGTTCCGCATACCTATCGTTACTGGCCAATCACTTTGATTGGAAACGATTCTTCAATGACGAATTATTCAGGACTTCAGGTGTATAAAATTACGTCTAATGGTCCTCAGCTAGTTCCTTCTTCAAGCTATACTTATTATGAAAACAGCAGTACTGGTTCTATGAACGTTCTGACAACAACAAATCCGTCAGAATATGTTTCAGGTCGTCGTCACTTCATTAGATTTAACTCAGGTGCCGAGATCACTTATCCAGACTGCGTTCAGATTAGAACAACAACTAAGACTGAGTACTTTAAGTATCTTGTTCTTCAACGTGAACCAACTCCAGGAACAATTTATGTAACAGTAAATGGAATTCAGGTTCCTGAAAACGCAACTGACGGCTGGACCTACGTTGGTAACAAGACGACACCAACCAATATCAAGGCCAATTATCCGAATCCAGGTGACGATCAACCTGCGATTAACAAAACCGGTTTCATGATCCAATTCAATGGCGTTAACCGTTACTACAAATCCGGTGACAACGTTCAAGTGAATTTCATTCCGAAAGGTATCTAATAAGAATTGAGCGAAGGCCCTAAACCGGGGCCTTCTCTTGATTTAATTTCTTGATGGCATTCATAAAGCGGATAATCGGATAGAGCTTCTTCATCTTCTCAAAATCAATCTCCACCATCGTTCCAGCGTTATCAATTAAGACTTCACCAAAGATACTAAGATTTTTTCCATCGGCGGTTTGATCTGAACCGATTGCAACGTTCTCTTCTTGGAACTCTTTTAAAACATTCGTGAGGTTATAGTACTGAGTGAATTTCGGCTTATAATCTGAATCAGGCTTCAGATTAGGAATAGTTGAAACAGCACCTTCTGCTCTTTCAATCATCTTTGCAATCAACGTCTGGCACTTCTCACCGATCTGAATTTTCTTCTCTTCCGGAAGGTGACGTTCAGAATTGTAATAGATGAACACTTGGCGAATAAGCTCCACGTGCTTCAGAGTTAAGATATTAGGGGCCTTATCAGCGTCCTCACCGATCTCCATCCAACCCAGAGCCACCAGAATATTAATCACACTCTCCTGCTTTACTTCCATGATGGTGTAAAGATCTTGAGTATAGAGATTAAGGGTCTTCTTATTGATCGTGAAAGTGGATCCCTTCACTTCACCGTGAGCTTTAAAAACCAGGAACAGTGTTCCGAGAATTCTCATCACTTCAATCGGTTTAATGAATTCGTAACCACTATGCTTACCACTATAAGAAACAGAGGCCTGATTATCTTCAAGCTCACGAATACGAGCATTACTCTTACGAAGACGAGTCACCAGCGTATTAATGATTGTTTTAAACCATGGATTAAGAGAAGACATGGTCTTACCAAAGGCCGAGAAAGAGATCTCAATGATCTCAACTGGAGTAATAGCAGAAGCAGAACAAGAACGCTTCTTTCCAGAACCGTCCTCATCAAAGTAGGCCATTTCACCAATCACTTCGCCTGAACGAAGAACGGCGATTTCAATGAACCCCTTCCCTTTTGGTTTGAAGAGTCGAATCTGACCTTTTTGAATAATAAAAAGCGAATCGGCAGCGTCTCCATCATTGAAGAGGATCTCACCTGGTTTAAAGGTTTTGAGACCTGATTTCGTTTGGGCCGCTGCCGTTGTCATTATCTGATCTTCTCGATGATAACACTTAGAGCTTCACCACCACCGATACAGATAGCAGTACAGCCGTACTTAGCGTTTTTCTTTTTCATGGCGTTCATGAGAGTCACCATAATACGAGCACCAGAAGCACCGATTGGGTGACCGATAGCAACCGCACCACCGAATACGTTTACTTTATTGTGAGGAATTTTACATTCCTTCATCGCTGCCATTGTTACGGCCGCGAACGCTTCGTTGATTTCGAAAAGATCAATTTGATCCATAGTAAGATTGGCCTTCTTGAGGGCCTTATTGATTGCGTCTACTGGAGCTGTTGTGAACCAAGTTGGGTTCTGAGCGTTTGAAGCGTAACCAAGAATTTTGAATTCCGCTTTATCAGCGAAAGCGTCACCCGCAAGAACAACCGCCGCTGCACCATCGTTGATGGTAGAAGCGTTAGCAGCTGTGATGGTGCCGTCTTTTTCGAAAGCAGGTTTTAGTCCTGGCATTTTTTCGAAGTTCGCTTTGAAAGGACCTTCGTCTTCTGTGATATCAGTTGTGCCGCCTTTCGCAGGAACTTTTACAGCAACGATTTCGTCTTTGAACATGCCTTCTTTAGCAGCAGCTTGAGCGCGCTTGAACGATTCAATCGCAAAAGCGTCTTGCTCTTCACGGCTCATATTGAATTTTTTCACACACTCTTCAGCGCAAACACCCATCGCTACATTTCTATAAGCGTCTGTTAGACCGTCCCACGCCATAGAGTCTTTCATCTCAGTTGGGCCGAATTTGAAACCATTACGAGAATTCATCAGCAAGTGAGGAGCAAGTGACATGTTCTCCATACCACCAGCAACAACAACTTGGTTGTCACCAGTCATGATTGAACGGGCCCCAAGAATGATCGCCTGTAGACCAGAGCCACAGACCTTACCAACAGTTGTTGTAGGAACGCTTTCCGGAATTCCAGCACCAAGTGAAGCTTGACGAGCAGGGGCCTGTCCAACACCAGAAGTGATCACGTTACCCATGAAAACTTCATCAACTTTATTTTTTTCAATATTTGATTTTTGAAGTGCACCTTCAATTGCTGCAGCACCTAGTTTTGGAGCTGGAACTTGAGAAAGTGTACCAAGAAAACTACCGATGGCCGTGCGGGCACCGCCAAGAATATAAACTGCCATAAAATGATCCTTTTTCAGAATGATAAGATTGTCTTTCTTTTCCAAATATTTTAATTAAGGGGCATATAAAAGACCACTAAATCTTTCACTTAAGGCGGGTCGTCATGTTAGCTAGAAAAAAGACTTCAAAACAAGGTAAAACCCTCCCAACTGAATGGCTAGAAAGTCTAAATCGACTTTTAAATGAAACATACAAGAGTGAGTGTAAGCAAAACGGACGTTATTTCGACGTATATGGACAAGTATATCCAGAAGAACTTCTTCTGACAGTTTCTTATCTCTCTGAGAAAGATGAGTATCTTTCTCCAATAACTTGCTTCCTTTCTTGTGAGCCAGATCAGATGGCCACAGCAGAAAAGGTAAAAGAGACTCAGGCCAACTTCATTGATATCGTGGGCCTCTTCTTTGATGAGATTTTTGCCGACGAAGAATGGGACGAGTTTGAACCAAATTGGCAGGAAGTAAGCCACAAAAATCAAAATTACTTCTACAAGCTCTCAAGAGAGAACATCAACCTCACCCTTGAAGCGGACAAGCTCCTAGGAGAGGAATTTCAAGACCTTGAAGAGGACACTGACCACTAAAACGTAATCAATGATTAAAATTGGGCCCTCTTTTGAGGGCCTAACCACCCGCATTCACGACACTTTTTTCCCCTTATAAACAAACGTTTTGTAGATATCCCAGACTGCTCTATACTGTTTTCATGTCAATGAAGTCACTTACCCTCATTTTGACATTTACTCTTTCCATAGGTGCACAAGCAGCACCAGCGGATATCTACAAATCACTTGGAATCAGCCAAGGGAAAGTAGAAGTTGTTAAAGATGTAGATGATAACTGCTCCGGTGGACCTTTCCGCTTTGTTGGAAAAGAAGGAGATGAAGTTCTTCAAATCGGTGCAAACCTCACTTTCCACCAACCGACCAAAGAGAAAACAAACTTAGTAACGGCCGATGCTGAAACATGTGCTGAAGACGTAGAGAGTAAGCTTCTGAATAAAAAACTCTACATGAAGACCACTGTTCACTCCTGTCCAAAGGCCTTGAAGAAGCTTGAACTTGTGACTGAAGAACTCATTGAAGTTAACAAAGATGAAATTAAATACACCAAAAAAAATAGTCTCTCGAAAATAGAATGTACTTTTAAATGGAGTGAGAGTGATAAGAAATAAGATCATTCCTCTTCTATTTGTACTCTCTTCTTATAGTGCTTTAGCTTCTAATGAAGTCATTAAAGCAGGTGTTAAGGCCCTCACCACAACTGCCATTCAGGGCCCAACCGTTACCTGCGAAGAAGAGTCTCTCAAACTTAGTAAGAAGTATTACGGCAATGGAGCCGATTGCTCAAAATTCATTAATAGCAATGGAAAGTTGGGCCCTCTCGGAAAAACGATTGTGTCACACATCAACTCTATTCCTGGGTCTCAATACTATCGTAAAGACAGCGTTGGCATTCAGATGGCCTGTCCTAACTGGAACAACCTTAGTAGAGAACAACAGGCCTATTATTGGGTCTGGGTATTTGCTGCGATTTCCTGGAAAGAAAGTACATGTGGTGCGTCCGTCATTAACACCGCGGCCACTCACGGTACTGCCGCCGGAATGCTTCAGCTAAATCAAAACCAAAAAGATCGCTACTGGCGAGGTGGAGAAAGTGGAAATAGCTGTGGTGTCGCCAATATTAGGCCAGATGAGGCGAACATTAAATGTGGCCTTGAGATCATGAATGAACAGTTGAAGGGCAAAAACGGCATTTACGAAGGTAATGGAGCGCTTTTTGGCCGAGGGGCTCATGCCTACTGGCAAGATATCCGCAAGAAAGACGGTGGAATGATTATGCGACTAGTGAGGGACTTCCCTCTTTGTAAGAAATAAAAAAAAAGCCCTCTTTCGAGGGCTTTTTTATCATTCGTCTTCGTAGCGAAGTGAACTAGAGATTGTTTCAATTCCGATATCATCATCAGAATCATCATCGTCCACCGCATTTTCAAATTCATCCTCTTCGAAATCAAATTCAGAAGTGATGTTAAGCTCGTTAAGTACTTTGTAGAACTCTTTATCATCAGAAAGATCTGAAAGAAGAGCTTCAATGTACTTCGGTGGATATTTAGAAATAAGCTCTTCGATATACTCCTGAAGTTTTCCTTCTTTAAGGATATCGCGCTTCTTCTGAATTGTTTTCCAGTTCTTTAGGTAATGCAGACGACAGTAGCTTTGAGTCGTGCGAATGTTGTCACAGCCCTTCTCAATACACTCATCGTTTTTAGCATCAATGAAGAAATCCAGAGTCGCAATTGATTCAGCAATTTCTTTCCAATTGAAGTGCTCGCGAAGTTCAGCAATCTCATCCGCGATCTTGTTTTCAAGATCGGCCAGGATAGCATTGTTATACTTCTTAGAAGGCTTCGATTGGAAAAGATCAACATGACCATCTTCTTCTTCGTAGGCCTTTTTACCAGTTTTTTTCTTCTCTTTAGATTTTTTATAGTCCTCTTCGAACTCATCAAAATCATCGTCCTCAGTCTGGCGCTTCTTAGTTTCTACAACTTCTTCTTCCTCGTCGTAGACTTCATCACCAAGATCCTCATCTTCAAAATCCTCGTCCTCATCCTCGAAGTCTTCTTCGTCTTCATCAGATGCTTTCTTAGATTTTTTAGCAGACGCTTTATCAGCTTTAGCTTTCGCTTTTTCAGCTTCTTTATCGGCCTTGGCCTTAAGCTTCTCAGCTTCTTTATTTTTCTTTTCTAGTTCTTTTTGCTTTTTCTTGTCTGCTTCGGCCTTCGCCTTCTCTTTCGCAGCGAGAGCTTTTTCTTTCTCTTTGTCTTTCGCAGCTTGGGCCTTGGCTTTTTCAGCTTCTTTAGCAGCTTGTGCTTTTTCTTTCGCAAGAAGAGCTTTCTCTTTTTCTTTCAGCTTCTTCTCTTGTTCTTTTGAAAGAGGCTTGGCCTTCGGAGCAGCTTTTGGAGCCACTTTCTTTTCAACTTTCTTTGGAGCTGGGGCCGCTTTCTTAGCAGGAGCTGCCGGTTTCTTTGCAGGAACTTTTTTTGCCATTGGTGCCGCTTTTTTTGGAGGAGGAGCTTTCGCTACCGGTTTTTTGACCGCAGCTTTTGCTACTGGTTTTTTCACTGGCATTTTAGCAGCAGGCTTCTTTTTCGCCATGTTTTTCTCCTCAAATAATAACAGACGCGTGCACTACGCGAATAAAACAAATTTAATGGACACTCTAGCAAACAGAGTGTCCATTGACGAGCGTAAAAATTAATGAACAGCTTTTAATTCGCTGGCAGCAATAACCATGCGCTGAACTTCAGAAGTCCCTTCGTAGATTTCAGTAATTTTGGCATCTCTGAACATACGCTCGACCGGGTATTCTTTAGTGTAACCGTTACCACCACAAAGCTGGATCGCTTTAGTTGTGATCCACATTGCTGATTCAGAGGCAAAAAGCTTCGCCTGGGCCGATTCTTTTGAATATGGCTGCCCTGCATCTTTAAGGGCAGAAGCATGGTAAATCAAAAGACGAGAAGCACCGATTTTTGTGCTCATATCGGCCAGCATAAACTGAACTCCTTGAAGGTCAGAAAGCGGAGCACCGAATTGAACACGTTGTTTTGTATAACGGATTGCGTAATCGAAAGCACCTTGAGCGATACCTAGGGCCTGAGAGGCAATACCAATACGACCGCCATCTAGAGTTGCCATAGCAACACGGAAACCTTTTTCTGGTTCGCCTAGAAGAGCGTCCTTAGGAACTTTCACTTTATCGAAAGCAAGCTGACAAGTTGAAGATCCACGGATCCCTAGTTTGTCCTCTTCTTTGATGATTGAGAAGCCAGGAGTTGTTGTCTCAACGATGAAACAAGAAATCCCTTTATAGTCCGGAGTCTTTTTCGTTTTAGCGAAAACGATACACACGCCGGCCTCTTTACCGTTCGTGATCCAGTTTTTTACACCGTTAATTTCCCAGTGATCACCTTTGTCTTCAGCAAAAGTCGTTAGGGATCCGGCATCTGATCCCGCGTTTGGTTCAGAAAGACAGAAACAACCGATCCATTCACCAGAGGCCATCTTTGGAAGATATTTTTTCTTCTGAGCTTCTGTACCGAAGTTGAGAATTGGCCAAATACCAAGTGAAGTGTGAGCTGAAACAAACACGCCCGTAGAAGCGCAGTTACGGGAGATCTCTTCTACGATGAGTGAGTAAGACATATAGTCCATACCAGCACCACCGTACTCTTCAGGAACGTATGAACCTAGGAAGCCGTTTTCAGCAAGCTTCGCAATTTGTGATTTTGGAAGGTGGCCTTCGTGATCAACTTGTTGAGCGAATGGAAGAATTTCTGTATCAGAAAACTTCTTAACCATGTCACGAATTTCTTTGTACTGTTCATCAAGTAGCATATGAGTGTCCTTTTATTTGAAATTGGCTTTTCTTTTTTCAACGAAGGCAGTTGTTCCTTCGATCATTTGCTCAGTTTGGAAGATATTGCCGAAAGCTTTAGCTTCAACAGCGAGACCTTCAACCAGAGACTTCTCAATTCCGTCACGAAGCGTTTCTTTCGCTCTAGCGATGGCGTAGTTTGAGTTCGCATTCGCAAGCTTAAACCAGTTCTGACAGCCTTCTAGGAGTTTTGCTTTATCTTCAAAAACTTCCAAAATGATTCCCAGATTCTTCGCTTCTTCGCTTGTTACGTTGCGACCTGAGAACATAAGTTCTTTAGCGCGTCTTTCACCCACAATGCGGGCAAGACGTTGAGTTCCGCCGAAACCAGGAATTAGACCAAGCTTCACTTCCGGAAGACCGAATACGGCGTTTTTAGAAGCGAAGATAAAGTCACAGCTCATGGCCATTTCAAAACCACCACCAAGCGCGAAACCATTTACAGCGGCGATAGTTGGGAATGGAAGTGATTCCATAAGAAGTGTTACTTGCTGACCAAGTTCAGCGAAAGCTTGCGCCTCACCTGATGACATCGGTTTCATTTCAGCAATATCAGCACCTGCGATAAATGCCTTCTCACCTTCGCCAATCAGGATCAAACCTTTAAGCTTTGAGCTTTGAAGTTCAGTCAGACAGGCTTTAAGTTCGCGGTGAACTTGAATGTTAAGAGCATTCAATTTCGCCGGACGGTTGATAGTAAGAATTCCTACTTCACCTGTTGTATCCAATACAATCGTTTCGAAATTATTTGTCATATGTATAGAATCCTTTACCGTTCTTACGGCCATATCTGCCGGCAGCTACATACTGCTTAAGAAGAGGACATGGACGGTATTTAGTATCTGCCAGACCATCATGAAGAACGTTCATGATCGCGAGACATGTATCAAGACCGATGAAGTCCGCCAGCTCAAGTGGACCCATTGGCTGGTTAGTACCAAGCTTCATGGCGGTATCAATATCTTTAACTTCAGCAACACCCTCATAAAGAGCGTAAACAGCTTCGTTAATCATTGGCATAAGGATGCGGTTAACAGCGAATCCAGGATAGTCTTTCGCGCGAACGAATATTTTCCCCATCTTCTCAGCTACAGCTGCAACCGTATTAAATGTCTCATCAGACGTTTCAAGACCACGGATTCCTTCAACCAGCTTCATCACTGGAACTGGGTTCATGAAGTGCATTCCGGCCACAAGGTGTGGGCGCTTCGTAACTGCAGCGATTTCAGTAATAGAAATAGAAGACGTGTTTGAAGCAAGAATGGCATCTGCTTTAACAACTGAATCAAGGTTCTTGAAAATTTCGAACTTAAGTTCTTTTCTTTCAGTGGCCGCTTCTACAACCAGATCACAGTTTTTAAGATCATTAATATCAGTAGTCGCTTTGATTTTACCGAAAGCGTTTTTAGCATCATCGGCAGACCATTTGCCCTTTTCAGTACCCTTGTCTAGCTGCGTCTTAATAAAATTATGACCAAAATCTAGAGAATTTTTGAAAGCATCAAAAAGAATTACTTCAAAACCAGTCTGGGCAGCAACCTGAGCGATCCCTCTTCCCATCTGACCAGCACCAACAATTCCAACGACTTGAATGTTTTTCATAGGATGATATTCCTTATAATATAGAGATTTAGCGGACAAAAGGTACCTTATAGTGGATCATTTGCCAAAGACCTTTATCAATTCACTATTGCCATGAAGGTGGCTTTAGGTTTATAACATCGCAATATTTTTGAAAGAAAATGAATTAGGAGAACCACTGTGGCTAATCACAAATCATCTGTAAAAAGAGCTAAACAAGAAAAAAAACGTCGCATGACGAACAAAACTAAAACTGCTGCATCAAGAACTGCTGTTAAAGCACTTCGCGCTGCTGTTTCTAAAGGTGACGTAGCCGAAGCTCGTTCACTTCTAGTAAAAGCTCAATCTCTTCTTGCTAAGCTTGCTAAGTCTCCAGCTATGAAGAAACAAACTGCATCACGCAAGACTTCTCGTCTTACTAAGCTTGTTGCAGGCATGAGCAAATAATTATTTGCCATAAGCACTTGATTTAAACAAAAATGAACCCAAAGTATTAGCAACTAAAGTTGTTAAATTACTTTGGGTTTTTTTATTCCCGCTGTTTAATCAGGAGCTCTAATGAAATCGTTACTTACAATCGTCCTTGGATCACTGTTCCTCGTTTCTTGTGGTCTACAATCAATCCCTCAATCTAATAACAATGTAGAAGCTGCTTGGGCAGAAGTTCTGAACCAATATAAGCGTCGTACTGACCTTATCCCTAATCTAGTGAACACAGTTAAAGGTTACGCCTCTCACGAGAAAGAAACTCTGGAAGGTGTAATGGAAGCTCGTGCGAAAGCAACTTCTGTTACTGTTGACCCAAAAAATCTTACTCCAGAAAAACTTCAAGAGTTCCAACAGGCACAATCAGGTGTTTCTCAAGCACTTGGCCGCTTGATGGTTGTATCTGAACGTTACCCGGATCTAAAAGCGAACCAAAACTTCCAGGGTCTTCAAGCTCAACTTGAAGGAACTGAAAACAGAATCGCGATTGCTCGTCGTCGTTATATTGAAGCGGTTCAAGAGTTCAATAACCTTGTGACTGTTTTCCCGACAAGCCTTACAAACTCTCTTATTCATCACTTTGATAAGAAGCCACAGTTCAGCGTTGATGAAACTGAACAAAAAACTCCTGAAGTTAAATTCTAGTGCGCTTACTTTTCTCATTTCTCCTTTTATTTTCGCTACAAGTCTGGGGAGCTGAACTACAGCTCCCTGCTTTGACTTCTCCGGTAATGGATCAAGCGGGCCTCTTGAATGAAGCCGAACGAAATGATCTCGCTGAACTCGCTTACGAAATTTATACCAATAAGGGTCCGCAGATCACGATCCTCACGGTGCCTGATATGCAGGGCTGGCCCATTGAAGAGTTTTCCATTCGTGTGGCCGAAAAATGGCAATTAGGTTCTAAAGATCAGGACAACGGTCTCCTTGTCATCATTGCCAAGGCCGAACGCCAAATGCGCATTGAAGTTGGTCAAGGCATCGAAGGTGAAATCACTGATTACGATACAGCGAAATTTACACGTGAAATTTTCCCTGAATATTTCCGTCGTGGAGAATTCCATGCAGGACTTCGTGTCTTCATGGAGGACGTAGCAAAACGCTTCAACATTCAAGTTGATCCTGCCCGCACTGCCTATGTTCGTCGAGCACCAGTTCGTCAGAGTAACGGACTTCTTAATCGTCTCTTCCCCATCATGCTTGTCATTATTGTGATCGTACATCTCGTGATGAGAAGGAGACCTTTTGCCAGAGGACTCTTCACAGGTGCGGGAATGGCCGGTGCTAGTTTCTTAATGGTTCCAGGTGCGGCGATGTTTGCGGTGATTATTTTCATCGTTGGATTTTTATTGGGCCTCATCGGCATCAGCAACTTCCTTTTCGCTCTTCTTTCCAGCGGTGGTGGACACCGTGGTGGCGGAGGCGGCTTTGGAGGTGGAGGATTTGGTGGAGGCGGAGGCTGGAGCGGCGGCGGTGGCGGCTTCTCTGGTGGTGGATCTTCGGGGAACTGGTAATGAAAAAAATATTACTTCAAGATGATATTCAGCATGTAGAAACTCGCCTTAAACAATTTGAGGCCAACACTGGTTGTGAGCTTCTTTTAGTTGTGGCAGATGCTTCTGATCCCTACCCTGCGGCCTCATGGCGCTTTGGTGTGATTAGCGGTTTTCTCCTTTCACTTTGCTTTAGTTATTATTTTGAATTTCATCATTCGTATTTCTGGCCACTCACAATTCTTCTTCTTACTCTCCTTATGACTTGGGTAGGACACTTCCCTTGGGCCAAGCGACTTGCTTTAAGTGATTGGGAAATTGATCGCGAGTGTGGAGAAAAATCAGTCGAATACTTTCACACGCTCGGAACATCACAAGTTTCACATAAAGTTACGGCGATGATCATGGTTTCTATTCTAGAAAAAAGAATCATGGTTCTTGTTGATGAAAAATTAAAAACTCAAATCACACAAGAAGAGCTCAATGAACTGGTTGCGATCATGAAGAAGCACTTCAAAGATGGCAACATGGGTCTAGGTTTTATTCAAAGCATTCAAGCTCTCGAAGAAAAAATCTTGAAAGATTTCGGTGGAAGAGTCAGTGACGCAAAACCATCTGAACTAAAAGACCAAATTCACTTCCTCTAATGCAGATAGCATGTGCTTTAGCATTAACAAGTTAAAGCTTATGGTTAAAACTTCATTGTAAATTTCAATCTCCCATAATTGAGCATACAAAATTCATTGGCTATAAACTTCATCGGCAAACTTCTATCTAAGGAGATAACATGAAGTTTCTTTTAATCGGCTTAATGCTTGCTATTCCCCCAAGTTGGGCAGAAGTCTACGATGGTTCCAGTCATCCGAATAACTTCAGAAGGATTGCAGGGATCAATTTGATTTTGAACTACAATGCACTTCCAAAGACAGGTAAACTTTCGGACGATCGTTTAGGTTGGTCTGAATCATACTGGCCATCAAACAAAGGCGGTGTGGCCTATCGTTGGAATCACCCGAATCCAGAACCTTTCAAGTATCGCCTTCACTCGAAGGATGAGCTATCGAAAATGAGCCAAGAAGAACTCGGTCGTTTATCTCCTGCTGAATTATATGATATCGCCAACAACGATTATAGCTACACACTGACCAGACGTGCTTTAAGCCTTTATTCACCAAGAGATCTTTGGTGGGAAGGTATCTGTCACGGATGGGCCCAGGCCGCAATCAACTATCCAGAACCTGAGCCAGTGGTTGTGACAAACGCTGCTGGTATTAAAATTCCTTTCGGGGCCTCAGACGTGAAGTCTCTTCTGGCCATGCATGAGGCCTACAACTATAAAGGCGAAATCTTCGGCTTCGTCGGCAGACGTTGTAAAGTGAACGGTAAAGTTGAAGGCGAAGGTGACGATCGCGATCGTCCAGAGCACCGTATGTATCCACCTCGTGAACTTGCGGAGTCTCCGGATTGTAGAGACGTAAACGCAGGCGCGTTCCACGTTGTGATCACGAACATGATTGGTCTATTGGGTAAAGGCTTTGTGGCCGACATCGACAGATTCAACGATGTTTGGAACCAACCCATTCACAGTTATTCAACAAGTGACGTGAGAGAGGTTGAAGTCACACCTTCGCACCGAGCTCAGGGAATCGCTAAAAGAGTTCACGTAAGAATGAAAATGACTTACGGAGAAGAGCTAAAATTCTTTACTCCGGAACTGGCGGCCTCAGGGGCGAGAAACTTTGTTTCGAAAGAACCTGTGACCCTGACTCCACACCAGGAATTCCGCTCTAAAGACTATGAATACATTGTCGAGTTGGATGGAACAGGCAAAGTTATCGGTGGTGAGTGGATTTCTTCTACTCGACCTGATTTCATGTGGATGTACGGTCGTTCGAAGAACTTTAAAAACTCTCCGATGCCATTAGCAAATCTTAAGCATGTTTATCGGCCACTCCGTCGATAGAATATCGGGAAGAGCCGCTTGAAAAGAGCGGCTCTTCTTCCTATAATGGTGTCATGATGACAAATCAGGCCCCTGTTAATTCTCGCAAAACCGTCACAGTGTAATCACTGACTGGACCCTCGCGCCCAGTCGCTATTTCCCTATACATTTTCTTTTAACGACAACAAGGATCTTACATGAGTGAAGATGGAATTCTCATCACTGAGAAAGACTATTTAAGAATTAGACACGTTCTGAGTTTTCAGAAATCTGAAGACTTCGAAAATCTGGAACTGGAACTCGATCGTGCCAGCATCATTAATGACAATGAAGTGCCGTCAGATCTGGTAACAATGAATTCTAAGGTAAAGTTTTTGAACATCCAGGAAAACAAAGAGATGACGATTACTCTGGTTTATCCATCAGATGCAAACTTTGCTGAAGGAAAAGTATCCGTGCTGGCCACACTTGGCTCTGCCCTGATTGGTCTTAGAGTTGGACAAGAAATTAATTGGATGTTCCCGGACGGGAAAACTAGAACTCTAAGAATTCTGGAAGTGATCTATCAACCAGAAGCAAGCGGTGACTGGCATCTTTAATTTTTTATGTGTCTGATCACACGATCATGCCATTCTTGAATGGATTCCTTTGGGTATCGTTGGAAAGTCTTGTCTCCCTTTTTCTTATCTAACTTTACCCAAGGGGCCTTAAATTCCAGCATCAGATGGGTCTTATGAGGCGTGACTGGTAATGGTGTATCAATGGCCGAAGCAAAGGGATGAATAAGTTCCGGCCAATCGGGATCAAAAAGCCAAAGCCCAGAACTGCAGACCTTGCAGAAATTTCTTTCTCCAGAACTTTGATAAGTTTTCTCATGAGGATTTGTGACTTTAGCGCGATAGACAGAGATGAACTTCTTTCCTTTCACCTTGAGTGACTTTGCATCTGCCCCAAGATTAATCGCGAAGCCACCTCCACCCTGCGTTTTTCGACATATACTGCAGTAACAGAGCTGGTAGGGATAAAAATTCACTGAATTTACGGTGAACGAAACTTTCCCACAGTGGCACGAACCGTGCAGTTTCATAGGAACTCCTATTTTAGTTTTTTGTGTTCCTCAACAAGATGGTCCACGACTCCTGGCTCTGAAAGAGTTGAAGTGTCACCCAGACCTCCGTATTCTTGAGCAGCAATCTTCCGAAGAATTCTTCTCAGTACTTTACCCGAGCGAGTTTTTGGAAGTCCTTTCGTAATATGAATCACGTCAGGGGCCGCAAATCTTCCGATCTTTTCACGAACCACATCTTTGATACTTTCAACAAGTTGATTAGTCGGTTCTTTATGTTCATATAGAATCACGTACGCATAAATACCAACACCCTTAATATCATGTGGGTAACCAACAACTGCTGCTTCAGCAACTTCATCATGCTCCATCAAAGCACTTTCAACTTCTGCAGTTCCTAATCGGTGACCAGATACGTTTAAGACGTCATCAATACGGCCAGTGATCCAGTAATAACCATCTTCATCACGACGACAGCCGTCCCCTGTGAAGTAAAGTCCAGGATATTGAGTGAAATAAGTTTCTACAAAGCGCGCGTGATCTTTATAGATTGTGCGTGCTTGACCGGGCCAAGAAGACTTCATGCAAAGGGCACCTTCAACTCCATTGCCTTTAAGCTCTTCACCATTCTCAGGTTTCACAATGACTGGTTGAATACCGAAAAATGGAAGAGTGGCAGATCCAGGTTTCGTCGGAGTCACACCAGGAATTGGAGTAATAAGAATTCCTCCCGTCTCTGTTTGCCACCAAGTATCCACAATATCACAACGCTCTTCACCTACTACATCGTGATACCATTTCCAGATTTCTGGATTAATGGGTTCACCCACTGTTCCTAAAATTCTGAGGCTTGAACGATCATACTTCTTCACAATGTCATCACCTGATTGAGCAAGAGAGCGAAGTGCAGTCGGAGCTGTGTAGAAGATTGTGGCCTTTAAATCTTGAATTACCTGCCAGTAACGGCCAGCATCCGGATAAGATGGGATTGATTCAAAAAGAACGCTCGTAGCACCGTTAGCAAGTGGTCCGTAAACGACATAGGAGTGACCAGTCACCCACCCCACATCAGCTGTGCAGAAGTAAACATCTTCTTCATGGTAATCAAAAATATATTTATGCGTGAATGAAGTGTAAGTCAGGTAACCAGCAGTTGTGTGCATGACACCTTTAGGTTTACCGGTTGAGCCTGAGGTATAAAGAATGAAAAGAGGATCTTCCGCGTCCATGACGGCACAAGGAGCAACTGGACGATACTTCTTGATCTCTTCTTCATAGTTATGATCTCGACCGGCCACCATATTCACTGCAGTCGATGTGCGATTAACCACCAGCACTGTTTCTACAAATTTAATATCTTTGATCGCCTCATCAGTAATGTTCTTCAACGGAACTTTCTTTCCACCACGAAGACCTTCATTGGCGGTAATGACGATTTTACATTCACCATCCAGAATTCTCCCCTTTAGAGCATCGGCACTGAACCCGCCGAAGACCACTGAGTGAATCGCCCCCAGACGAGCACAAGCAAGAATTGAATAAGTAAGTTCCGGAATCATTGGAAGATAGATACAAACTCTGTCTCCCTTTTTTACCCCATGAGCTTCAAGAAGATTTGTAAGACGACAAACGTTTTCATAAACTTCTTGATAAGTAATTTTCTGATATTGACCTGGTTCATCCTTGGCCCAAATTAGTGCAGGTTTGTTTGCTCTTTTGGCGAGATGACGATCAAGACAGTTATAGGTCACATTTAATTTACCGCCCATAAACCATGAGTGATTTACTCTTTTAAAATCACCCTGACCCGCCTTTTGCGGGAATTGAAACCAATCTAAATTCTTCGCTGCTTCAAGCCAGAATCCATCTGGATCATGAATTGATCTCTCATACATCTCTTGATAAGCAGACATGCCTTTCAAGTACGATTTTGATTTAACGGCGCTCTTAACTGGATACATGTTTTCAGGTGTCATTTGGTCTTCCTTTGCATGAGAATATCATGGCATTGAGCGCTCTTCTTTTCTAGGTTTTACTGTGGTAAAATCTTTTCGATGCAGTATTTCAACATCCAAGTTGCCTCTCAACTCTCAGGTGTCGCCAGTGCAACCATTAGAGCATGGGAAAAGCGCTATAATGCGGTTGTCCCTGAACGTGCAGATAACAAGCATCGCCTCTATTCAGAAAAAGATATTGAAAAACTCGCTCTCCTCTTTAAACTCACAGAGATTGGACAAAGCATTGGGAAAGTCGCCCATCTTGAGTTGGATGAATTGAAGCAAGTCTTCACTAACCTTATGCATCGCCCTTACGATGAACTACAAGTAGTGACGCCTCATCATGAAAAAATCGAATACGATAAGATCCTGAACAATTTTTATATCGCTTTAAGCGCCTATAAACTCGACATCATCTCCCACGAAATGGAGAAGGCCAAGACCCTTCTGAGTCCACGAGATCTTTGTCTAAATGTTCTGGTTCCCCTGTTTCATGAGATTGGAAATAAAGTAAGTCGTGGAGAGCTTTCCATTGCGCAGGAACATACTTTAAGTGCGATCGTTGGCTTTCATGTGGGTCAGATGATTGGCCAGCATTATCAAAAGAAACAAATCAAAGAAGATCTCATTCTTATCTCGACTCCCGAAGGTGAGTTGCATGAGATTGGAATTCTTGCCTCTGCCTTACTTTGTGTTCATCACAGTATTAAATTTATTTTCATGGGACCGAATATGCCGGCAGAATCACTTGCCGAGGCGGCCAATGCTCTTAAGTGCCGTGCCATTCTTTTAGGAGCAACTAGAAATGAATTGTCTGAAAGGCACAGTCTCAGCGATTACCTTCAAGAACTCTCGACTCGTCTTCAAGTAAGCGCAGAAATTTGGGTGGGCGGCGACCTCAAGCCTGCCATTCAGAGTGAACTTGAAAAAAGAAAAATTCCTTTCTTCGCAAGTCTTGAGGCCTTCGACGAATATCTTTCTAAATACTAGTCACATTGATAAGCAGTGGCAAAAACCTGCATGACCTTACCGTTTGGTACTTCCTGGTTCACAAAAATCCCAGTGGCCTTAAGATCAGCGGCCTGGTTTAAAGCATCATTGAGGGCAAGTTCTTTACTTCCCATCTCATCTTTACCAACAACTTTACCTTGAACACGGCACTCAGTTGGCTTTTGAGCATAGACTTCAAGGTTTTTTGCTTTTTCAGATAACTGAACCGGACCAGAAGAACAAGCGCCCAGAATAAAAAGTGGAATTAAGTACTTCATCATCACTCCCATTTAAATTTTGTTTTATAATGATACCTATACTTAAAGGATCGGGCCATGAAAGCATTATTCTTGAGTCTACTACTCTTTTATTCTTGTACGAAGTACGCAGAAGTTTCCAAGGACGCCATTGGTGTGCAAATTGCGCCCGTTGAGATGGACATTACCCATTTAAATGAAATTGAATGGCTAGTGGGAAATCCCAAGGAAGTTGAGATCTCGCAAAGTTTTACCTTCTTGGTAGATATGCCAAAGATTAAACAAGAAGACCTGGATTATCTGACAGATCAAAAAGGTGTCGATGCCTGGATTCTTCGACTTATTGTGAATCGTGGTTCGGAAACTCAGGACCTTGGTTCAATGTACACTCTCTTCCGTCCTCGTAAATTATCACGAGGAACACAGGGCGCAGGAGCGGCCTCAAGTGTGTCCATGAAAGTTTACTATGCGGCCGCTTATGCTTCAGAACGCTTTCGTTCTTTCAAGTGTCCTGCCTTCAGTCATGATCTCAAAATTGATTCAATGTCCGTCAAAGGTGAAAATAAATCATTCGAAATTTCCATTGGACAGACATCCCCCTATCTTGAAAAAAGTCAATTAGTGGAGCTCACTCCAAGCTCATTCAATGGAGGAAATTCTCTTGTTGGTGATTACTATGTCGAAATAGCTCCCTACAATTCGAAGAAAAAAATCATTTATTCGGGGTTCAAACGCTTAAAGAGATATGTAAGCGTGACAAGAGAAGAAAAGATCAGAATTAAAAGTTGTGACGGAGTTCATCCGGAGATTCAATAAGAAAAAGGGCCCACTTTGGGCCCTTTGTTTTTTACCATCGTGAGCGATATTGAACGCAGCGAAGGTCATACCATCCGCGCATTCTGATTTCATAATTACACTGGCGAAGAGCATTCTGACAGATTCCACGATGATTTGTCTGACCGTAGAAACGAGCAACGATTCTGTTGTAACGATCAATTGCGGCCACCTGACAAGGGCCATAGGCCTGGGCGAAAGCTGGAAGAGTTGAACAAGCAAGAGTAGCAGCTAGAATAAACTTTTTCATGAAATCCTCCCTTAAATTTTACTTCTTAAAGTAGAACCTCTGCACTCTCGATCCACAAGCCAAAAAAAATAACATCAAAGTCAGAGATGAGGTGCATTGTGACCCTGAATTAAGATAAAGGCCCGTTATTTTAAAGAGTTAGATCGCATTCTTGAACCTATATTAATTACCTTCTCACTGTTTCATTTAGTTCTCGCAAGCTATATTCCGCGCACTAATTTTTTAAGAGCTTTTAGAATGAAACAATTCTTCTTCGTCATTCTTTTGTCTGTGCTTGTCGTCGCTTGCGGTGACCCATCCTCCAATCGAAAAGTTCCCTTTGAAAATATCACTGTCACTAACTATTCAAACGTCCCCCTATTTCCGGAATCGCAGATTGTTGATTGTCATTCACGCAATTTCGCGGACAATATTCAATTTGGTCTGCATCTTTTTTTGAACGGAAAAAGCACCTTTGAATATATGAATTTTTCCGGTCTCATTCATCTATCCTTAATTGAGGACGGTCAAATCATCGCTCGAACGGTTTACGGTGAGAAAGTGGAAATCATCCGTTCACCCATTCAAGACAGGTACATTGGCATTGAAGGTCCTAAAAAAGTTTCTCTCTGTGCGGATCTAGATCAGTATGAACAAGGAACGATTGAAAGCGCGGCCTTGAATGCCGCTTATTTTATTTCTAAAACCAATGCTAAATTCAAGACCGCAGTAAAAGACATCAACATCAGACCTATCACTTTAAATATCTCTCCTTCGATTCTTCAATCCAACATCGTTGAAAACTATGCGGGCGAAAAAATCAAGGAAAGTAGTTACTGGACCGATAATGCTCTCTACACTCCTCTTAATGAGTCCATTACCTTTCTTCCTCATAGTCAGGAAATGCGTAAGATGGGCCTCACAGTGAACTTTTGGGAAGTTCCCATGATTGCTTCTCACGAGTATGGACACCACATTTATCAGGCGATTTTTCCTCACTCAAGGGGTCTATCTCTTGGCTGCTTTGATCACTTAAAGAAAAAAACAAAACCTAAAAATAAGTCTTATGGTTTTAGAGTTGTAAGCATGGACGACATCATGACTGCTTACAATGAGGCCTTTGCTGATCTCATTTCCTACTACACTCTCGAGGAACATGAACGAGGTGTAGAAGGAATTATGTGCTTGAAAGTCACAAGAGATGTGGGCTCAAGTGTAATGATCAACGGCAAATCAAAAGTGATCACCAAGAGTCTCATCCATAGCTTTTTCTCTTTTTTTGAAGAGTCTTCAAGCTGCGACTATCCTTCTTATCAAGAAGTTCATATTTTAGGGGCCTCGTTGGCCTTCAGTATGGATCAATTGATGAATTCACATACATCATCAAAGGAAGAGAAACTCCGCATTCTTGTTGCCTGGGTCAAAGATCTAAAGGCCAATCATAAAAAATATAAAGAATTGCTTCCTCGTAAGTATTTTGAAAATACCATGACTGCGTTTATTGAGATGAATCTCAAGCAATTTCATGATCAAGATCAAGGCTGCGAAGCAGTTAAGGCCTCTTTCCCCGGACTAGAAATCAATGGATGCTCTAATGGCCTTTGAATATAAGTCACTCGCTTTCTTAACCATCTTTTTTCTCTTTGCTTGGGTGCCGGTGAGCTTCGGTAAATGGCGCGCTTTCGGTCTAGGTTGGATTGGGAGTAACCGCGTTCCAGTTTCAGGAAAAGAATTAGAACCGTGGGCCGCTCGATGTGAAAGGGCCTACAATAATCTCAAGGATTACTTTCCTGGTTTTATTGTCGCTATTTTGATCCTCGGAATGAACAACAGGTTTGATGAGGGAACAAAACTTGCTGCTGGTGCTTATGTGGCCGCAAGGCTTGGTCATTATCTCGTTTATGGATTCGGTATCGTGAGTTTAAGAGCAGTTCTCTTCTCGCTCGGTCTCTTCGCCAATGTCTATCTTTTGCTGAAAATCTTTATTTAATCGCCTCTGCTAAGACACGACCGATTTCTTCCGCTAACAAATGAATATGATAACCATCTACAAAGCCATGATGGGCCTGAACCGAGAATGGCATTGATAGACGTCCATCAGGAAGAGTGGAGAATTTCCCCCACGCTAAGGAAGGAATATCCGCTGATTTAAATCGTCCTACCGGATGCTGGATCGAGGTAAAATCCAACCATGGTAGACTCGTGATAAACACGTAGTCCTTGAGGTCTCGAGCACTCACGTCTGAAGCAGAATGAATCAGCTTTGGTGCTTTCATAGATTCGTCCTTCGCAGCAAGGCTACGACGGATGAACTCATTCACATCATCGCTAAATTCGAAGCGAGTGAAGTTAAAAATATTTTCTTCATTGAGGATCGTATAAGAAGGAATGATTTGATCAATGAGAATGACTTCCCCGTCATAAATACGATAACGGAAGTTCTCTACATTCATGAGAGCTTTGAATAAGTAATATAGAAAGAAATGGAAAACTGGAAGATTCTGCTCTTTACAGTAGGGCCTGAAATCAGGAACTTCTAATCTAAAAGTGACATTTAAAAAGGGACTCTCCATGCTCTCGAAAAGTTCAAAGCGGTCCCGGCGTTTCTCAAAATTCTTCATAATAATTCGATATCTGCAATACAGGCCTTCTCGTTCTTCACTACGCCATCGGCCTCATGAAGGTCTCGAGAAGTAAAACCTAAAGTAATATGAGGGAAAAAGTGTTGGGCCTCAAAGGCACCGACCTTCCCACCTCGGCTTTCATATAATTTCTGAATCTTTCTTCTGATCTCAAATAAGTCAGAAGACTTCACGACGATAAAATAAGTGTCGTCGTTTTTTAATGAACCCTTCCCTAGGCAAACTACTTTGAAAGATGATTTTTGAATTTCGTTCTTTAAAGCAATCTCATTGATTTCTTTAATCGTGATCTTATTTTTTAGAACTTCAAAAAACTCAACAGGAGTCACCACCGTAATATGGGCCTCACCGCGATTCTTCAACTTTTTGCGTTCTGCCTGAACGACTGCTTTGAATAATTCTTTCACTGGAGCATAATTGACTTCCATCGAAAGATACGAATCAAAGGCCCCATTTCCTTCATGCTTAATAAAAGGAATTCCAGCATTGACATGAACAGTTCTAGATAAACTAAAAGCAAATGAGCTTAAGCTAAATAGAAATGCCAGGACCGGCAGAAGGATTTTATGCATCCACCAGAACTACTACAGCTCATCGGGCCATGTCCATTCTAAATCAAATTTTATGTACTCGATTTAATAAGATTCTGTTCTATTCCTACCATGACTCCCGGCAGCCCTTTTTTATGAAGAATATAGACCGGAACTGGTAATAATCGACGCTTACCTTTCATGTCGTACCAGTCGTCTCCTTCTTTCAATGAGGCCTCGGCTTCGGCGGTAGTAAATGCCCAAATTGATGGGTGAAAGTGTTCTACTCCAACCAGACCATTGTCGCCTTTAATCTGTGCCACAATTCTTCCCTTACCTGTAGGGATGTAATGACTCTCGACTATTTCCCCACGAATAAATTCAAACCCGGTTGGATCTTTCAAATATTGGCGGATGGGATGTAGGCGAGTTTCTTTAATAAGCAGCTGAGAAAAATAAAAGAACAAGAGGCCCAGGATTAAAATGACAGCAGCTCCACCAAGAAGCTGCATACGCCCTGGTTCCTTTTCCATTGCCGTTCCCACCATAAATAGACCGGTGGAGACGGAAACAAATCCGGCCAGGTTGAATCCCAAAATGGCCAACCACTCCCCTTTATTCAAAAGCTTTTTCAAGCGTTTTGGGTCCTTGAGTTCTTGTTCATTTTGAATCGAAAGATTTTTCCACGAGCTATAAATAAAGACCTCTCTACGATTTGGAATTGGCCGGAAGAAAATACTGACTGATCATAAAACTCACAGGATAAAACACAACTTCACGCCAATAAAAAGCGAGATCATTATACCATTGAGTATCGTGCTTCTTAACAGTCATCACTAGAGCATCAATCCAGTAATAATAATCATGAGGATAAATGTTCATGTTTTCTTTAGCATGACTTTGTGAAAGTCGCAGAACCTGAGCGCGGGCATTTGTGTTCGAGTTGTCCAAAAAATCTAGAATGTATTTTAGCCCCGCCATCAAAGCTTTCTCTTGATGCTCAAAATCGGTGTTCTCAAAATACTTTTTTATTTTGGGACTTAAAAAGAAAAGATGCTGATAAAAATCATGCGCAAAAAGCGGCGTATCCGCCGAACGATTAAATGAGGCCCTCACAAGAGTGACTTTTTCTTCCCAGGTTTTCTTTCTTTCACGTGCCATAGGTCTTCAATGTTAACAGATTTTAAGAATTTACCAGCATGAAATTTCCTGATCTAAGTCATCTGGTCTAGTTTACTCGAGGATAGTTTAAATTCGAATTTCGGAGCGGAAGTGAAAAAATAGGTCTAATGACAGGAGGGCGCACATGGTTACTTCAAGTGGAATTGAGATCGAGAGAATTGATGAACGAGTTCAAGTGTTTCTCGATGGCGAATTAGTGGCAGATTCAACTTGTGCCATCAAACTTCTTGAGCCTGGTCACTCCCCCGTCTACTACATTCCAAAAAATGATTTACATGAAATTGATTTTGCAAAATACGATGATTATCACTGTCCATTCAAAGGTGAGGCAGAACTTTTAACAGTAAAACATGGTGATAAAAAATTTGAGAACATCGCATGGTCGTATGAGAATCCATTTGATGAGCTGAGTGAATTAAAAGGAAGAGTGGCCTTTTACGATGATAAGGTTGACGAAATTAAAGTCGCTTAAAATAAAAAAGCCTCAGATTTCTCTGAGGCTTTTTTGGTGCCCGGTCGCGGAATCGAACCACGGACACAAGGATTTTCAGTCCTTTGCTCTACCAACTGAGCTAACCGGGCGTATCGGATTACTTTAAGTATTGGTCTTCTAAAAAAGAGAACTCTAAAGTAATGTTACAAAGCTTTTTCGTCAATCAATATATTGCGAAAATTTTAAGTAATTATGCGCGTCAAGGTAGGAATATGTCCGTAAAGGTAATCACCACAGAACTCTCTCTTCCATGGTTCCAGGTAAACGCTCTGGCGTTCTTGCCTTCTGCCTCCGGAACACACTCAATTAAGAGCGAATGGGCCTTATTTACTCACGGATATACCTCTCATAAAGGCGATTGCTTAAACTGGGCCACACGCTTGGTGGAGACAGGGGTTCCTTGTCTAATTTTCGATCAGCCGGGACATTATTTAGGCAGTTTTAATGAAGTGAATTCATTTAGTGACTTCACGGCCCATGCTCATGAACTTTTCGGCGAGGCCTTTTTGCGTCTTCAGGCCCTCATGGAAAATCATTTAAGCGGTCAATTCACAGGACCAACGAGTGTTATCTTAGGCGGTCACTCTCTAGGTGCGTTTACCGCCATCCGAGCACTCGAGCTTCCCGTGCTTCAAAACTATCAACGTGTGGCCGTTGCTGTAGGAATCGGAATTGGCCAGCGACAAGCAACCCATCTTTTTGAAACTGCTTTCTACGAAAAAACCCTTTCCATCAGAAGACAGCTTGTTTCACCAGAGCTTGATTCAAAACAAGTTTTTGGTTGGTTAAAACACGAAAAAGAAACCATGACACTTTCAAATCAACGGATTCACCTCATCACTGGTGAAGATGATATCGTAGTTGGTGGTGGTGGATTAGAAGCATTCTTAGAAGTGCTTGAGAGAAACAATAACAGCGTGACCTTTGATAAGCCAAAGCGACTTCCTCACCATGAACCTGGTTCTGCTTCACCTTATCTCTATGGCTTTTTGAAGAATCACTTCGGTTGGGTCTAGCGCTTAAAGTTTTTAAGCCATCCCTCTTTGCCTGGACGATCAAAAGCAGTTCCGAAAAGTTTTTTTCTGAACCCGCGGTTAGTATCAGCGGCGATCATCGTCTTTAATTTCTCCCGTGGGAAATCAAAGAGCCAATCTTTAATGAATAAAAACTTATCTTGAAGTTTTAAAGAAGAGGTAATTCTTTGAAGCGGTTTTCTGTTCCATGGACAAACGTCCTGACAAATATCGCAGCCAAAAATTTCTCCCCGTGATTTTTCGAATCCTTCCGGAGCAGGAGCGTCCTTCATAATCTCAATTGTGAAAGTTGAAATACATTTAGAGGCCTCAAGCGTTCTGGTATCAACATTGATGGCACTGGTAGGACAGGCATCAATACAGGCCGTGCATTGGCCGCAGTGATCTACATCGAAGATTGCTTGATCTATGGGAAGCCTTTGATTCAAAAGAATACTTCCAATAATGAAGTAACTACCCTCTTTGCGATTGATCAGCATGGAGTTTTTACCGAACCAACCAAGCCCCGCTCGGTAAGCAAGATCTCTCTCTAAAACTGGTTGGGCATCAATTGTGAAGAAGGTCTTGAGATCGTCTATCGCCAATTTCTCCGTAATTTTTGTGAGTCGTTCTTTAAGGGCGCGATGATAGTCTTCGCCCTCAAATCCCAGAGTATAGGCCGCAACAGAATGCTGATTGTTTTCGAGCATCCACTTTTTGGTTTCTTGATAACTAAACAGAAAAACCAAAGCGGATTGAAACTCCGGAAAGACGTTTCTTAAATCGCGGCGAAGGTTTTTTCTGTGATCGTTTAGATAATTAAGAGGCCCGTGGAGATCCTTTTCCGTCCAGGCCTCATATTCAGATAAGGTTCGTGGAATCGCTTCTTCTGTATATCCCCAGTCCAAGACACCGAGGTCTTTCAAAAACTCATTATCTAGGACTGAAGACGATTTCATGAATTAAAAGGAAAGATTTCTATCGCACCAGTTGGACAGGCCTCAACACAGGCCATGTCCAAGGTGCATTTATGAACGTTTAAACCGTTAATTCGAGTTTCATGGTTCTCTTCAATAGACGCTGTCCAGATTTCAAATGGACACACGTTGATACAAGCCTGGCATGAAGCACAGATCGTTGTATCAAGTAAGAGCTTTCCCCTGTCAAAAGACACCTCCTGGATAGCATCCTGATCTGTGTTTTTGAGAGCGCGAGGAACGTCTTTAATCGTCTCGATTCGAACTGAGTTTGTTGTGCCTTGACGGAAGAACTTCCCATCGCCAACAGTCACAACGACCTTATCACCAATTTGAAGAAGGTTTTCTTTCTTCAGTTTATCAATCATAAGCTCTTCAAGCTTAGTCAGATCGCTGTCTTCATGAATGTTGAAATAATATGGAGAGATGCCCCAATAAAGACTCATCTTTCGAATTACGTGAAGTGAGTTCGTCACCCCAAGAACATGTGTCTTAGGACGGAAACGTGTCATCTTCAAACAAGAATTACCACCCTCAGTGATCGAAATGATCCAGCGGGCGTGAAGTTTTTCTGCCGCAATTGAGGCCGAAACCTGAACTGTTGCAGTTACACTCGTGATATTCATGTTACGAAGAAGAGGACGCTCAGTTGGCTTCTTCTCTGCTTCCTCGATGATTTGACCCATGATTTGAATCGCTTCAATTGGATATTTACCTGAGGCGGTTTCACCAGAAAGCATCACAACGTCCGTACCGTCCCAAATAGCGTTGGCCACGTCAGAGGCCTCGGCTCGTGTCGGACGAGAATTAGTGATCATGCTCTCAAGCATCTGAGTCGCTGTAATGATTGGTTTCCCAAGTTCATTACAAAGTTTGATCATTCTTTTCTGAATGGCAGGAACCAAATGGTTTCCTACTTCCACACCCATGTCACCACGGGCAATCATGATCATATCTGAAACCTGAACAATGCTTTCCATATTGTCGAGGGCCTCAGGCTTTTCAATTTTTGATACAATCGGAATCTGCACTTTCATTTGATGAAGAAGTGCTTTTACTTCCAAAATATCTTCCGCTGTACGGACAAAGCTCAGGGCCACATAGTCCACGCCCTGCTTTAGACCAAACAGAAGATCTTCTCTGTCCTTCTCAGTGAAACTCGGGGCCGATACTTTCACGTATGGAAGGTTGATCCCTTTGTTTGATTTAAGAATTCCACCCACCTTAACTTTGATTTTCAGAACTTCACGATCTTTTTCAATCGCTTCAGCTTCCAAAAGACCATCATCAAATAGGATACGGGCACCAACATGGGCGTCCTTCACCAGATTTTTATAAATGGTTGGGATGAAGTTTTTTGAATACTCCGGATACTGATCTTTAACGTGAGATGGGCCAATCACCCATACTTCATCATCTTTCAGTTCCAACGGCTCAGGAAGTTTATCCACGCGAATCTTAGGACCTTGAAGATCCAGAAGAATCGCCACTTCCTTACCAACATTTCTTGAGGCCTCTCGAATGTTCTTAATGGATTGTTCATGGGCCTCGTAAGTACCATGGGACATGTTGACTCGGGCGGCATTCATACCGGCCTTGATCATTTTTTCTAGCATCGGGATTGTGTTCGAGCTAGGTCCGATGGTCGCAATGATCTTCGCGCGACGAATAGACATAGGTTATCTTTTGAAAGAGTTGCTAATTAACTAAGGCGTTTATATTCCTTCATCTGATCCATCGCCTCTTTGTGGCCGTTTTTCATGCCCATGATTTGATTTTCATACGAAGAAACTAAGCGAGACTTCTCATCTTCATAGGCCTGCTTAATGCGATCCTGCTCTATTTGATGATCCATGTCCTTCTGGGCCAACTCTCTACTGTTGAGACCCTTCAGCTCTTTTAATTTATTCTCATAATCATTAGTAAGCAACTTTAATTTCGAGTCGTGATCGACTTGCATTTTATCGAGCTTCTTCTGGAAGTTCACATTCATCTCAGTCATATTTCTCTTAAGCTGAGCTTCACGTTGATCCATTAAAAGCTTGTGACCTTTAACATCTGCCGCGCGACGATCTTCAAAAAGAGTCGTTTGGGCCTTCATGTTTTTATCAGTCTGATCAATGATATTTTCGATCTTCTGACTCATGGTCATCTTGATATATTCATTCTCTCTTTGGAAATTAGTCAGACGGGCCTCGTAATTCTGCACCGTAGAATCCATCAATTTTGAGAACTCACGCTTCATTTCAAAGATCTCATTCGAACGTCTCTCCTGGACCTTTTTCATGAATTCGTTCTTGTCCTGATTGGACGTTTTCGTAACGTCTTCAAGTGCCGCTGTGTGCTTTTCTTCCAGGCTCTTCATTGACGAGTTGAAGTTTTCTTTCAAGCGATCAATACGTTGCTTAGAACTGTTTCTTTCCACCATAAGCTGCTGCTCATAAGCGGCCTTATCCAAACGGTTCTGATGTTCGCGGTTAGCAACTTCGGCTTCGGCGTGTTCTCTTTCCTTGGAAACAGTCACGATCTTGTCAGCATTGGCCTCATTAAGCTTACGGTCCATACGGGCCACGGCCTCTGATGCTTCCTCTTTCAAGGTTTCATTAAAGTTGCCCTGATCTTTATCGGCCTTTTCATTGTATGTACGCTGAAGATTATCCAATTGAGACATAAGTGAACGTTCACGGTTCTCGTGGATGACCTTATCTTTTAGACCGGTTTGCTTATCTACAACTTTCGCGAACTCTCCGGTTCCGTTGTCACGACGACGTTTTTCACGTTCGATACCACGTAATTGATTATTGAAATTACGACGAGCATCCAGCATTGTTTCCTGGTGCTCGCGATTGGCCTTAATGGTTTCATTCTTCTGAGTTTCAGCAAGATTATCACTTCTCATGCTGTAATCTTTCGCCATCGTATCAAAGCGTTCCTGATACTTGTTCTGCATGGTCTCAAGGCGATCGTTAGCATATTCTTTATGATGCTGAAGATCCGCCGCCTGTACCTCTTTACTCTTGGCGATGTCTGTACTGATGCGCTCTTTTAGCTCGGCAGTTTTCTTGGCATTGCCCTTATGGACATCAGTCATGTGATTTTCGTGAGAACGCACCAATTGCTGACGTTCACGATTGTATTGTTCTTTAAGGTCCGCCCCTGCTCCCGTCATTCGATCTTGATAATTCTGCATCTTTTCAGAGGTATCTTTCGTAATGTCGGCCACGTTACGGGCGTATTTGTTCTTTTGAACGTTTGTCAGGTCTTCGTGACGGTCTTTTTCCGAATCGAAGGCCTTCTGATAACTAGATTTGATATCGTTTAGGCGCTGATCGAAGTCCTTACTTTTTTTGATACTTTCTTGAGTGAAGACCTGTCTTTCCTTCTCCATGTCCTTATTGAACTTAGAGCTATTATCTTCAATGTATGAACGAGTTTTTTCTTTAAGATTATCGAGGGAAGCTTGATAACCTTTTTCGAGGTCAGCACGGTCTTTTACGAAGTTTTCACGCTGTTTATTGTTCACGTGATCCGCACGCTCTTCAATGTCCGCAATACGTTTATCAGTGGCCGTTTTCGCTTTCTCATTGGCCTCTCTGTAGTATTCGCGTTCCTTGGCCAATTGCTTGGTGTAATCTACGCCGTTCATGACTTCATCCCTTATCTGTCACTTCCTGTGACATCATGCCTTAGTATAACAAACGGGTTGAAACTAAAAAGCCTTGGGTAAATCTTGCTGATTTAGCCCAAGGCCTATTTAACTGACTAAAAAGATATAATTAACGAGCTAGTTCTTCGTCGATGATTTCGGCAAAAACGTCCATTGGCTGGGCGCCGTTAATTAACTGACCGTTGATAAAGAAAGTCGGAGTCGACTTCACTTTTACCTTACGCCCCTCTTCCATATCGGCCTTAACCTGGGCAAGGAACTTGTTCTCAGATAGACACTTCTCGAAGGCCTCTGATTTTAAACCAATTTTCTTTGCTGTTTTCTTAAGACCTTCAGCATCTAGAGCGTCTTGGTTAGCGAACATTTCATCATGCATTTTCCAGAAATAATCTGTTCCCTGCTCGTTAGCACATAGACCGGCCACAGCAGCTTGCTCAGCGTGGTTATGGAACGGAAGTGGGAAGTTTTTGAAGGCAACTTGTACTTTGTTACCATACTTCTTCTTAATTTGTTTTAGGATGTCAGCGCCTTTTGCACAGAACGGACATTGAAAATCAGAGAACTCTACGATCGTCACTTTTGCGTCTTTAGCACCCATTGCAGGAGCATTTCCTACTTCAACCGGGAATGTTGGACGGCGAGGTTTTGGAATGTAAACTTCAACTGGATCTTTTTTCGTCTGCTCAGCGATCCACTTATCAACAGCTTCTTTCTTTCTCTCCATTTCAAGATAGTTTTTAATTTTCTCTCTTACTTGAGGATTGATGTGCTCAGCTGGGATGTTTTGATCTTTAATGAAAGCATCAATTTCTTTGTCTGAAATCACTACGTCTTTAGCGATATACTTCTCAAGAAACTCATCATTTGAGATGCCTTTTTTACGAGGATCTTTGTCCATATACTTCTGAAGAAGAAGAGACTTAAGACGAGCGAATTTGATTTCGAAAACTTTTGTTTCAGCTTCGAATAGATCAGATTCGATACCATCTGCTAGTTCAGCATTTGTAATTTCCATGCTTCCAACTTTGGCAGCAAGGCCTTCTTTTGGAGCTGGTTTGAAGAGGTAACTTGGTTTCCCTGTGCTATCAGAACAAGCAGAGAAAGATAACAGAACAACGAGAGCGAGTAGGCCCACAATAGCTTTCATAAATGAGATCTCCTGTTAAAAACTTTCAACATCTTAACGTAAGTCTCGAAGAATAAAAACGAAGTGTATTAGTCCACTAATGAAGGTGTTTTAGGAATTCCTGGTATTTGGCCACACCACGTAAGACTTGGTGAGATCCCGTGGCCTCAATTCTCCCCGCTTCGATCAATATGAGCTTATGAGAATTAAGAATTGTTTCCAATCTATGGGTCACAATGATGGTCATGGAGCGAGACTGGAAGAAACGAATCAGGTCACGCAGGGCCGCTTCAAGCTCCGAATCGAGTCCACTCGAAATCTCATCCATGAGGATTACTGGCTTTTTCAAGAAAAGAGCACGAAGACCCGAGATCAACTGCTTCTGTCCCATAGAGAGGGCCTTAGGTATAACCTTATCTTCTGGTTGAAGTCCCCAGCGATTAAGGTATGGAATCGAATCACAGGCAAGTTTCCAGAAAGTATCAAACCCTTCTTCGGCACCAAGGGTGATATTGAATTTTAATGTTTCAGTGAAAACGTGAGAATCCTGAGAAATAAGACTTACATAAGAAGAGAATAAACGAAGTCCCTTCTCGTCACTCGCATCAATCACCCTCCCATCCATGGTGATCGTTCCGGTGAACGTGTGGTACTGGCCAGAAAGAAGTTTTAGAAGAGTCGATTTGCCTGAACCAGATTCCCCAAGAATTCCCAGGATTTCTCCTCGATGAATTTCAAATTGAATCTTTTCGAGTTTGAAACCTTGATCATATTGAAAGTGTTCAAGATCAAACTTCATGGTTTGGGCCTCAAGGTGAGTGAAGTCCATACGCTCAAGGTTGTCCTGATTAAAACTATCGTTAAATTGGTGAAGGCGATCAATCCCCGTTCTCGCTCTCTGAATGACGGATATCTTAGAAGCAACATCTTTGATCGGAGTAATTGATTTTTGAATAAGATCAATCAATGCCGCCAGGATCGCCACTTCTACGATTTGAGAATGCGGAACGATGATCATCACCAGGGCAACAAGAATTGGATAAAGGGATTCGGCCGCCGAATAGTAACTAGCGTCCCAGATGTTGGCGTGAAGTTGCTTGTCGAGAAACTCTTCAAAGATTTTCTCCCCTCTTTTTGTCGCGTACTTATCGTTCGGAGAAAAGAAGAGTTCTTTAAGGCCGGAAGTTAAATCCGTAATCACCCGGGCCATAAGACCTGTGATACGACGAACATCTGCGAAGATCACCGCCATGACCTTACTTCCTTTAATCAGAAGTAGACAGGCAATCACTTCAGCAATGAAGAGACTCACACCAGTGGTTGAGTTCAGTTGCAAAAAACTGATCAGACACGAAAGAATAAAAATAATATCAATGAAGATAGCGAAGCTGCCTGAACTCACAACTTCTCGTACGGCATCGGTATCATTCATTAAGCGAGCAAGAACTTCGCCCAATGGATACTCATCATGCTTTCCGGATTTTCGTTTGAAAGGTGCTTTCAGCCAAAGAGCAAAACTACGACGTCTGATTTCGGTGAGAAGAACCTGGATGTAGCGGTTTGAGCCTAATGAGAATAAAAATCGGTTAATGTATTCAATTGAAAATAAGAGAACGAGATTAATCATCTCACGATGAAAAGAAGCATCGTTATTTAAAGATTCGTAGAAAGAGGAAATAAACTTAGGCGTAAGGTATCCTGTGACCGCAGAGATCACGAGATTCACGAGAATAAAAATGGCAAGTGGCGTTTCTGACTTAAGCCAGATGTACGTCCACCAGTTGTTCTTTAAAGAACCTTGTGACATTTTCTTCCTTTAAAAGTTTTTGCGACTCGCCTTGTGCTTTAATTCCAGCTTCACGATCGAGATAAATCACTTCATCCGATAAACGAACTGTCGTCAGTCGGTGACTTGAAATAATAAATGTTAAATGGCCCCACTCTCCGCTTTGACGAAGGTTAGCAACCACCTTTCTTTCTAGAATGATATCCACTGACGAGAAGGGATCATCCCAAATGATGAGCTTTGCGCCTGACATGAGTGAACGGATCAGGGCCACACGTTTCATCTGACCGCCGGATAAACGTTTTCCGTTCTCTCCCACTTCGAGTTTTAGAACTTCATCAATGGTTGGGGCGAGATTATCCAGTTGGAAAATCTTAATGAGGTCACGAGCGCGCTTTAAGTTCGTTTCAGTTGGAGCTGCACCTAAGAAAATGTTCTCCTGAATGGTATCGTTGAAGAGATATGGCTCTTGCTGAACCATTGATACCACTTCTTTATTGAGAATAAGACCAGTCGCCAATTGAGAAAGGATGTAACTCTTTCCGCTTCCTGTTTCACCAATGAGGACGGTCCATTTGCCTTTTTGAATGTTAAGATGGAGAGGTTTTTCCCAGAAAAGCATATTGAGATGAATACATGAATCGTCTTCTTTCACTTTCATATTCTGAAGACTAAGTTCATCCTTTGATTCAACGACAAGTACCGAGTAAAGTTCTTTTACACGTTTCCAGGCCGCAAAACCTTGTGACATGATCACTGCCACCCATGACATGAACATCACCGGTTCCAGAAACAGATAAAGAAACCCTGAGAAGAAAACAAGATCAGAGGTATCACCACCGTTCTTACGGATCAGCATCGCGGCCCAAATAAGAGAGGCCCCAAGTCCCAGCTTCACATAAGGCCCAGTGATGGCAAAGCCGATACTCGATTTAAAGAAAAGAGTTAATTCTTCAGACGAAGATCGTACAAATCCTTTAATGAAACTTTCCTCACGGTGAAAGTTTTTAATGGTTTGTTTCGCTTCGTAAGCTTCAATGATGTATTGCTGAACCTCTCCCTTTTTATCCATCATTTTCTTAAAGTACTTCTGATTAATGAAGGTCATGATGGTGAACAGAAATACACTTGTGAAAAGCGGAATAAAGGCCGGCCATAAGTAGGAGTCAGTTTGATTCAATTTCGGGATTAATACCCATCCGGCGATGATAAGGTTTCCGACCTGAAGAAGGCCGAATCCGATAAAAGCGCGAAGGTTGTTCACATCATCAAAAAGGATTTGGAAAATTTGTCCCTGGCTTCTTCCCGCATAACGAGTTGAAGGAACGGTTTCTAGTAATTCTAAAATCTCCATACGGAGAAGCTTCTGCTGAACTCGGGCCGGATAAAAGAAAAGTAATCTTGAAAAGGTTCGAAAGAAAAGAATCCCGATCGCGAGTCCCAGGAATATCCAAACTGAGGCGTTCCCGAGCTCCCCTTGGGACATGAGTTTCGTTAACTGACGAATTCTTTCCGGGATTTGGCTTTGGAAAACCTGCAGGACATATAGGCAGATAAAGGCACCCAAATAATACCATTTGAACTCAAAAGCATGATGGATGATCCAAGAACCGAACCGGCGGTGTAATCGCGAACTCATAGCCCGAAAATTTACCTCAAATTTTGCTCAAAGTCATTGAAAGGAATAGTGACATAATGAAGAAATCTTCTTAACATAATGGACTCAACGCGCCCGTAGCTCAGTTGGTTAGAGTATTACCTTGACATGGTAGGGGTCACAAGTTCGAATCTTGTCGGGCGCACCATCTTCATATTTCAGTCACTTATCCATTGACACCAATACATACTCTCGAACTAAAATTTTCACATGAAAATCATTAAGCCTAATCGTTTACAATCAGGACAAAACATTGGCGTTGTTGCTCTCTCAACTCCTGCAAAAACTCTGAAACCTGATTACCGAGCAAGAGCTTACAAAAGAATAAAAGAATTATTTGGTCTCAACATTATTGAAGCTCCAAATCTTGATCATCAAACAGGTCACACAGCAGGAACAATAAAAGAAAGAGTTAAGTCACTCCACGATTTCTTCAAGCGAAAAGACATCCATGGGATTATGTCTTTTTGGGGAGGATTCAATACTCATCAAGTTCTTGAGTATCTGGACTATGACTTGATTAAAGCAAATCCCAAAGTACTGGTTGGGTATTCTGACACAACAAATTTGCTATCAGGAATCACTCAAAAAACAGGGCTTGTTACTTTTAATGGTCCTGCAATCATCACTTTTGCTAAATCAACAGTACCTGATGAAACAATCGAATGTTTTAGAAGTTTGGTTATGGAAACTAATACTTCTTATTCTTATCCTGTTTCAAAAAGGTTTTCTGATAACCAATGGTGGATTGAAGATAAAATGGAATTTTCAACAAACCCAGGTCTTCAAACTTTCAAAAAAGGAAAAGCAGAAGGAAGAATTGTTGGTGGTAACATTGGTACTCTACTATTGCTTGCAGGCACTCCTTACTTCCCCTCGATGAAAGGAAAGATCCTTTTTATCGAAGACGATGAAGCGGAAAATCCCAAGACTTTAGATCGCTATTTCACTCAATTGAGACAAATGGGTGTATTTGATAAAATTAACGGTATGGTGATCGGAAGATTCGCGAGATGCGTTGGGCTTAGTCAGAATGACAGCTTAAATATGATTTTAAATGATTCACTTAAGGGCCACAACTTTCCTGTGATAACTGAATTCGATATGGGCCATACAGATCCAATAATGACTGTGCCTATTGGAGCTAAAGTTTCTATTGATGCGAATAAGAAGAAAATCGTAATTACAGAAACAGTAAACAGGTGATATCGAGCGCTCAAAAAAGGCTTGAGGGTACTGCATATTACGAGGGCTGGTTTTAGTACTGAAGAAGATATTCGTACCGAGCCAATAAAATACTTAAACTCTAAATCCTCGACAGTATCTATAGGTGCTCCTGAAGCTCAACAAATCAAAGTGAATCCAAGTTTTTTCTAAGCCTCCGGCGCTCTATTCACAAGGGCCGCAAGACAGGTCAGTGATAAGGATGAGCTTGAGCGAATGATTGAAAGCGGTCTTACGCCTGAGGAAGCCTTCATTCAGCTTGTTGAAAATGATAAATGAGCCTTGAAACGACCCTATAAAACTCTCTACGACACTCGAAAATCTTTAACTTTTAAAACATTCACTATCACTTAAATGCTCCGGCCTGCTCCACCTTAGAAAATTCATCAACCTATACTCTATGACACGATCTTTAGCTTAATTCCACTATGACAAATTTCGAATGAGGCTAAAATAAAGTTAAAACAAATTTAATCAGCATGCTATTCCGTTCGATAAAGGGTCTGATGAAAATATTCTTCCTCATATTAATAGCCCTGCTCACTTCCTGTACGCCGATGGGAGAGAAAACCGAATTGGATTTTAAGAATAGTTTTACTCCTCCAAAATCCAATAATAATTCGCAGACAGCAATGGAAGTATTAGCTGAGAATTGTATGAGTTGCCACCAAGCTGATTCTGGTAGGGCCTTTATAATTTCCAGCAATTCAAAAGTTGAAGACTTCATCGACCAAGGTATGATCGTCCCTGGGAAGTCGGCAGAATCACTTTTAGTACAACGAATGAAATTTTCAAATGGCAGCAATGCGAACATGCCATTACAGAATATTCAGTTTTCCAGGGATGATTATAATAAAGTCGTTAAATGGATTGATGGCTTAGCAGTAAACAATATCCCTAAGCCACAGATCACAATTCAGTCCCCTACTACAAATTCATCTTTCAAAAGTACGGTAGTCGTTAAAGGAACTTGTACTTCAGATCTCGAGATTGAGATCACATCGGGAATTACATCTCTGGGAATAGTCGGATGTATCAATCAGCAATTTGAAAAAGAACTAACAATTTCGGGTGCTGACGGTTCGAAGGTGATTAAACTTTCTCAAACCAATGAGATTGGGGAAAGTGCAGAGGCCAGTGTCACTCTCATTAAAGATAATGTGGCCCCGGTTATTCAAGTCATCCAACCTGTGGCAAATGCAACGGTTTATGAGAACACAGTTCAACTCACAGGTGTTTGTGAAGCATCGTTAAATTTACAAATAACCTTCGCACAAACCCAAAGAAGCATCATTTGTCCAGACAACGGAAGGTTCACTGACTCTTTAACAGGTATCGATACCGATGGTGAGAAACAAGTAAGACTTCAGCAAACAGACAGAGCGGGGAATTCAACGACATTTAATACGAGCTTTGTTAAGGCAACTAGAGCTGCAGAGGCCCCAGTCATTAAGATTACTTCTCCCATGTCTGGATCATCATTTCAACAAAGCGTGACCGTTGCTGGTAGTTGTGAAGCGAATATCCAAGTCGTGGTATCAGGAGATGTCGCTGCTAACAGTAGCTTCACATGTCCTTCAAACGGACAATACAGCAGAGCTCTGACATTAAATTCTCCAGATGGGTTAAAGAACTTGACCCTTCAGCAGACAAAAAATGGCATCGCAGCTCAAGCAAGTTTATCTGTATACCGAGACACTCAAAGACCAGCATTGGCTATCACATCGCCAGCGAATTTAAGTTTTACTCGCTCTTCATTAACTGTTTCAGGTAATTGTGAAGTCGGATTACCAGTCGTGCTCAGTGCCACGGGACTCGCCAACGTCAATGTCACTTGTACTCAAGGCCAGTTCTCCCGTGCCCTTGTTTTAACTTCTGCTGATGGTGTTAAGTCCATCTCTGTTACTCAAACAGATGCTGCACAAAATGCAACAACTTCAACTGTCTCAGTTACATTAGATACCACTCCCCCATTAATTACCCTCAGTTCTCCTATGGCCAATGCAACAACGATTGCAACCAGTGTAGTTGTATCGGGGACATGTGAACAAAACCTTGTTGTAAGAATCTCTCAATCAACTTACGCAGCAACGGTAAACTGTACCAATTCGGCATTTAATACCACCTTCACGTTTACATCAGGTTTAGGTGAAAAGACGATCTCGGTGACTCAGACCGATCAGGCAGGTAATACCTTCGAGCAATTAGTAAAGGTAACTAGAATCGGCGACAGTAACAATTATGCCGCTTCGGCACATGAAGTTTTAAAGACCAGATGTATTGGATGTCACTCAGCCGGATGGGAGACTCAACTCAATAATGCGAGTGACCTTCAACAGCTCGTTTCATTACAGAAGATCATTCCTGGGGATCCTGAAAAATCACCCGTAATCATGAGAATGTATTTTGGACCGAATCATTCAAACAATGCTGTAAGCAAAATGCCTCCCGTAGCCTCTCAAGAATATCAGGGCTTCAACATTCATGAATATCAGGCCGTCTACAATTACATTACCTCAATTAAGCCAGCTCCTGGCACAGGGAATGACACTCCATTTGTTTGTGATACAAATGCAGCACCATCCCTTAATCCTTTGAAACGTCTCACTAAGATTCAGTACACTAATACTCTTAGAGATCTTCTCAAGCGTGCATTCACAACTACGGTTGTCGACAGTATAATGTCCAATTTAGCGGTTCCACTAAGTACGATTCCAAACGACGAAGCAAAACATGACTTCCCAGGATTAGACAATCAAGTGACAAGCTCACACATAGGCGGACATCTGGATGTGGCAATCGCTTTTGCCCAAGAAGTGACTTCTACTAGTTCTCGCCTAACAACATTTGTTGGTGAAGCTTGCGCTGAAACTTATTCAGACGTTAACTGTAGAAACCGCTTTATTGATCGTTTCGGACCAATTGTTCTAAGACATCCATTAACTGTCGAAGAGAGAGATAAATTTAGGGCCGATGCAACTGCTCTGAGTTCTTATGCTGATCTCATTGCAGTTTTTCTAATGGAGGCTGACTTCCTTTATCATACCGAATTCCGTGGAACACCCATTGCAGGGAATGAAACTCAGCTAAAGTTAACTCCGCATGAATTAGCAAACAGAATATCTTATCTCTTTTTCCAGTCTATGCCAGATACTGACTTAAGGACCGCTGCAGACTCAGGTACGATAACCACACAATTCGAGACTGTCGTAAACGCCGCCTATACCCGTGCCCAAACTAAAACCTTCGCCTTTTCTAATACTACAAGAAACTCTTTCGGCCATTTCATTAACGGCTGGCTTCAATTAGATGAAATTCCAGCTATGCAGTCCTTGAATGCCTCAAGCTTGAACGCGACTTTAGGTATCACTTATCCTAATAAGAACACCGCTCTTCCAAGTAATATGGACTTATCTGCATTCCGCTCTGAACTCCTTCAAGAAATGATGGATATGTTTAACTACTACTCTTATGAAGGCAATGGAGATGTCTATGATCTTCTGACTTCAAATGTTTCATTTGCTAAAGGTCAGAATTTAGCAAAAGCATATGGAGTAACTGCCTGGAACGGAAGTACATCCAACTTGGTCACTTTTCCAAGCACTGAGAGATCTGGAATTTTGACTCGCGCCGGATTTCATTTTCATGCTGGTATCTTGTCCAGACCGATTTTGAAAGGCGTTAAAATCATGAAAAAGATCTTATGTGAGGACATCCAAGCTCCCGCCAATAACACTGCTCCAGAGGGTGTCGTTATAGAAGCAGACTTTACTGTACGTGAGAAGACCCATGCTCTCACCCAGATTGAGGGTACATCGTGTATTTCATGTCACCAAAGAATTAATCCACTAGGCTTTGCTACAGAAGACTATGATGTTTTTGGAAGACACAGATCAGTAGAACATATCATTGATTACGCCGCTGGCTCTACCATCGCTGTAAAAAACGTTGATGCCTCGGCAGTTCCTCAAATCAACATTTCAGATACAACTTCCGTCTCTGGAGGTGTTCAATTATCAAAAATCATCGCCGACTCAGGTAAGGCAGAAGCTTGTATCGTGAGAAACTTTCATAAATATACATACCGCCAAAAAGAAAACCTTTCAAAAGATGCATGTAGTTTGGAGTTTATGTATCGCGAACATAAAACGAATGGCTTGAAAGGTATGATGACGGGTGTAGTGCGCTCTCCAGCTTTTTCTGTTCGATACCATGATGGTGAAGAATAAATAAGGAATTAGAATGAAATATGACAAAATATCAAGAAGACATTTTTTAGTCGGATCAGGCGCATTCGCTTTAAGCCTCCCCTACCTTGTGTCATTAATGCCAAAAGCTCATGCTCAGAGTTTACCTAACTCTAAATTCCTTGTTTTTTTAAACACTCCTCATGGTGGCCTTAATGAAGAATATTGGGCCCCTCGAACTTTTCCTACGGGAGTAAGGAAGCAGTTCAATGCCGGAAGCCTCTATGGTCAAATCCAGTACGCGCGACTTCAGGAAATAGCGACTACTAATGGATTAACAAGTATGTGGCAGTCCTTTATCAATCCTTACTTAGGCAAAATGAACATTCTGGAAGGATTCGATATCCCCTTTTACATTGGACATCACCGAGGATTACTAGGCACCTATCATAACTCAGATCAATTAACTGCAAGTGATATCGATGCAACTAAATGGGACTCGCTCGATTATTTCCTTTCAAAATCGACGGCCTTTGATAGTTCAGGAACTCACCCTTTAACTGTTTTGCCAACCGGTGAACAACAATCATTCTTTTATAACTCAACTGGTATGGTGAGGTGTCCGACTGCTCCTAACACTGCTCACGCCCTCTTCGCTTCTTTATTTGGTAATCCAACTCAGTCCACAAACCAAACAGATCCAGCGCTTCTAAAAAAGAAATCCATCATTGATCGAGTTTTAGGATCCTATAATAGTGTCGTCGGTAGTGCCTATGGTGCAGGCAAACGCATCAGTTATAATGACAGGCAGATGCTCGATGAGCACTTAACTGGACTGAGAGAACTAGAAGTTAAAATTAGTAACCAAATGGCGCCACAGTCGACTTCATGTACTCAGATCACTCGGGATCCGAATAATGTAAGTATCCAAATGACTTATGCTTCCTACAATATTCCAAATGAACAGGTTAAATGGGACATCATCTCTGATATTATCGTAAACGCCGTGAGATGCGGGTCTTCCCGACTATTTAGCGTTCCTTTGGAGCCTTGTAACACCTTTCCTGTAAATGACTTCCATGAAGAGATCGCACACCAGCATAGAACTGCAAGTGTCCAGGACAAAGTACTCAGCAATTACCGCAATAGCGCGCGCGATATTTTCACCACAATTGTAAAAAAACTGGATGCGGCCCAAGGTCTTCAGGGAGGATCGGTCCTTGATCAAGGTCTTGTAGTATGGAGTCACGAAAGTTGTTCATACACACATGAATCTTTTAATATGCCAGTCGTTACTGCAGGAAGCGCCGGAGGATATTTTAAAACCGGCCACCATGTTGACTTCAGAAACCCCTCTAAACCGATGTATGGACAATGGGGAGATTCACTTGGTAATGCGGGAATTCACTACAATCGCTGGTTAGCGAATATTGCCATGTCGATGGGGGCCAGTCCAAGTTCGTTCGAGAAAAATAACCAAAGAGGTTATGGACCGTTTGGAGCCAAATACCGAATCGGAACCAATGGCAGCCATAGAGAACAGCTAGGAGATCTTAGCAGTCCCCTGCCGTTCATTGTTGCTTAGCTAGTTACTTGGCCTGGACTAGCGTCTTAAACTTACCTGTGGTGAATCTTTTCATATCAAATGGCATGTTTTTAAAATTCTCTGGCTTCATGCGTGGATCACTATGAACTTTCTTATTCACCTGCGCAGCATGAGCTTTCGATTTGTAAATAATAAAAGCAAAAATCACCGTCTCATCAGACTTCAACTTGCATAATTTTGTGAAGGGAATTCCGTAAGGAAGGTCAAGAGTTTCCCCCACACACTCGTAGTAATCAAGAGCACCATGCTCCATCCAAACTTTACAACCAATCGTTGCCATCTTTTTATATGCTTTTAAATCTTTCTTTTTGATTGGAATGATAAAACCGTCAACGTATCGTGCCATATGTCCTCCCTGTTTTATGTTCTTTGCAGAGATAATTATGACAAGAAGCTCGAAAGTCATCAAGTCGGACTAACATCACAAATTTGCAATTTCTATCTCTTAGATTGCGCTTTCACTCAGCTTCATTTCTTAAGCTTCTTCCAATCATCGGTAAGCATGCCTTCAAATCCCCAATCCTCTTCATTAATCTCTTGGATGACGATATGAATATGTTCAGGCTTTTTTCCTAGCACATTCACTAAAGAATCTGTCATGTCTTTAACGATCTTGGCCTTTTGTTCTCTAGAAGCACCCTTCGTGATTTGTACATTGATATATGGCATGGTCTTTCCTTGAAAGTTAAAATTTTGACCTGATTTTTAAACTCTTGCCAAGTGATTTTTCGTCAAATCAAGCGCACTAATCTTTTTATAGGCCTTATAAAAGTTATTTTTTACACTAAGCCAGTTCGGACGCATCATTTACTTTCGCAAGAGAAAGTAAGCGCTTTGATCATTTTTCTTCAATGCGGGGCCAAAGCCCTTCGAAACATCTGTTATAAAAAAATTTCTTTTCAAGGAGTTTGCTTGAGAACCTCTTGGCCACTCCTCCAGAGATTGATTCACAATCAAATTATAAAGATTGTTCTGAGTAGCATTAAATAGGCATTATTTCATGCTCACCTCACTCATAGGTGGGCCTTCATTATTGACTCCAAAGCAACAATAATTTGCTGAGCAGGGACTTAATAAGCACCCCCAACTGCCGTAAATTAAGTAGAGATTTGCAAATCAGGAGGACGAAATGAAATACTCAAAACTTTTAATTTTCTCAGGAATTTTATCCACTTCTTTATTGGCCTCAGCTGAGACAAATTGGTATCCATCAAAATTTGGGGCACAAGATCAGATTGGGGCCGCTAACTACTTAAGCCCCGAAATAACTAAAGATGCAGCGAGGCTTGTGACGACGGGAAAATCCTATTCACTTGGAGTTGATGTGAACAAAGATATTCCAGCTTTCCGTCACCGTAGTTTTAAACTTTATATGACTCAACCTAGCCAACAAGCAGGACAGACAGAAGGAAAAAATAAGTTTACTTTCAATGATGAACTTATCGAAACGTGGCTGGGAGTGGGAACACAAATTAATGGTCTGGGCCATATTGGTATCGATAATGTTTACTACAATGGACATAAAGCAAAAGACATTGTCACTATGACCGGTCTCACCAAACTTGGTCTCGAACATACTCCACCGATTGCGACCAGAGGTGTGGTTTTAGATATGACAGCTCACTTTAAATCTAAGATCGTTAAAGAAGGAACTGTCTTTACTGTAAAAGACATTGAAGAGGTCCTCAAAAAACAAAGAGTGGAAATTAGAAAAGGTGATGTGGTACTTTTTCATACCGGATGGCTAAATCTTGTTGGAAAAGACAATGATCGCTTCTTAAAGGGAGAGCCCGGTATTCATTTAGAGGCCGCCCAGTACCTGATTGATAAAGGTGTTGTTGCAATTGGCTCTGATACTTGGGCTTTGGAGGCCGTTCCTGCTCCTAAAGGTGCCGGCGTTTTTGAAGTGAATCAGCTTCTTATTCCAAAAAATGGTGTGTATGTTTTAGAGCTTATTAATAGTGCCGAACTCATTAAAGACAAGGCCTTTGAATTCTTCTTTGTCCTTGGTCAACCTAAATACACAGGGACATCACAGTCCATTATCAATCCCATTGCAATACGATGAGCTTTATCGTCACAATAATAAGGCCACTTTCTAAGAGTGGCCTTACTTAATAAACGATTACTTCTTATTAAAATAATTATAGCTCGTAATAAGGTTTCGATAGGCAGGGAGGTGGTTGGAAAATAACGTTCCTAGACCTTCGATATCGTTTCTCCAATCACGGTGAAGCTCACAAGTAACCGCAAACCATGACATCAATTGGACCCCAGCTTGAGACATACGATCCCAAGCGGCCTTTTGAGTCGTTTGATTAAAAGTACCTGAGGCATCAGTCACAACAAAGACTTCATATCCAGCTTCAACGGCAGATAAAGCTGGAAATGCCACACAAACTTCAGTTACGACTCCCGCTATCAAAAGTTGCTTTTTTCCAGTTGCTTTAACGGCCTTAACAAAGTCTTCGTTATCCCAAGCATTAATTTGACCAGGGCGAGGAATAAAAGGAGCATCGGGATGGGCCTCTTTAAGTTCTGGGACTAGCGGACCATTTGGTCCATTTTCAAAACTAGTTGTCAAAACTACCGGCAACTTAAAATATTTTGCAGCATCTGAGAGAGCTAAAACATTATTCTTAAATTCATCTTGAGAAAAATCCCCCACAAGAGAGATAAGACCTGCCTGGTGATCCACTAATAATACCGCGACATCGTTCTTATCAATTCTTTTGTACTTAAATTTGTCACTCATAGAACCTCCTGATATAAAAAGAATATCCCTATCCTAGGCGACCACTTAAAAAATGATTAGCCTATAAAAGGATAAATGACTTTTCAGCCGGATGAAAAATGGACCTTATCGATTTCAACGAAATTAATATCTTTCTAAAGGTTGTTCAGTACAAAAGCTTTTCTAAAGCGGCCAGCAATCTTGGGTTACCTGTTTCTACTGTAAGTACGAAAGTGTCTTCTCTTGAAAAAAGACTCGGCACCACTCTCCTTCAAAGAAGCACTCGGAAGTTAGTTTTAACGGAATCAGGTGTTTTATATTTCAATCAATGCATGGAAGGGTTTGAACAAATCCATCAGGCCGAGAAATATGTTCATTCCACTCAGTTAGAGCCTCAAGGTAGGATTAGAATCACTGCCCCGACATTTCTTGGTAGTACTTTATTACCAGATATTATCACTGAGATGTGTGATAAATATCCGAAGATTAAAGTCGAGCTGATGCTTTCTGACTATGAAATCGACATTATTTCTGAAGGTATTGATATCGCAATTAGAGCTGGGGAGCTTAAAGATTCTTCACTCATCGCTAAGAAGCTAGGGGATGCTTATTTCATGCCTTTTGCATCGAAAAAGTTTCTAAAGGAGCATGGCTTACCAAATCATCCGAAAGAACTTTCCGCATATCGCTGTATCGGTTTTCCTCCACTCGGGAAAAATGAATGGTCCTTCTTTAATGAGAAATCAAAAGTTAAAGTTCCAATTACAGAGTCCTTAACAGTGGACGAATTAAATCTCGCTGAGGCGTTGGCCCGCAATCATCAAGGGATAGCCCTTTTGCCAAACTTTGTGTGTGATAAAAAGTCTTATCAGGAAGATCTGATCCGTGTTCTTCCTGAGTGGAAATCAAGCCATAGACCAGTTTATTTTGTCTACTCTGCTCAAAAATACTTATCACCCAAGATTAAAATCTTTATGGAGATTGCTGAGAAGAAACTAAGACCAATCATTAGTAGATAACCAAAGCACTAAGGTAGTTTGTAGTTTAATCTTCTAAGCTTTTAGGCCCTGTCTCTTCCAGTATGCATAAAGAGATTTAACACTTTTCTCTGTCATTAATGGCATGGCATTTTTCAAGAGGTCATCACTCCAGTCCCACCATTTCATTTCCAGCAATAAAGCGATCTCTTCATCTGAAAATCTTTTGCGAATTAACTTCGCAGGATTCCCTCCAACGATCGAGTAAGGTTCAACGTCTTTCGTGACAAGTGCCCTACTTCCTACAATTGCTCCATGCCCGATTTTCACACCAGGCATAATCATTGCTTCCGAGCCAATCCAAACATCATTTCCTACCACGGTATCACCCATTGCTTCGTAACCATTTTTAGCGCCATGGAAGATTTCAAATTCGGGCATAAAATGAAATGGGAAAGTTGAAACCCACTCAGATTGGTGTCCCTGGTTGCCGGCCATTATAAAGGCAGCGCCAGAACCAATTGAACAAAAACTACCAATGATGAGTTTATCTACATCATTTCGATCGGGCATGAGGTAACGAGCACAATCATCAAAGGAATGCCCATGGTAATAGCCGGAATAGTAACTGTACTTACCTACGATTATATTAGGATTTGTAACTTGATCCGATAAAAGTTTTCCTCTAAAAGGACTTTCAAAATAATTTTTCATAGCATTTACCAATTCCTTATTTTTTTCGATCCGCAGGATGATTAATACCATCCATCACTGGAACATCTTTAAGCTCAAAAGGATTGACTCCTTCTAAGCATGCGATGTTGAATCCAAATTGAGTCGGATTCGATCGTCTTTGATGGTGAGTATAGATTCCGCATATAGAGCAGAAGTAGTGTTTGGCCGTCATTGTATTGAACTGATAAAGAGTGAGTTTATCTTCACCTTGAAGGATTTTTAAATTTTCTAAACTTACAGAGGCCGCAATTGTCCCTCTCATTCTGCACATCGAGCAATCACACCTTCTTGGATTTTCTAATCCATTAGGAAGATGTAGTTCAAAAATAACGGCCTTACAATGACATGAAGCTTTGTGGATCTTGTTAATTTTCATGCTTGAAATTTAGCACATCATATAAGATTTTCGCTATCAATCATTAATATTCGGCCTTTGCCTTGCTCATGCCATCACACATATACTAAGTAATAATTGATGTCCAAGGAGAGAAGGATGAGAAAGATCATCGTCGTCGAATTCATTAGTTTGGATAATGTTATTCAGGCCCCAGGTGGTCCAGAAGAAGACACTTCGGGACAATTCAAATACGGTGGTTGGCTTCCTCCTTACGCTGATGAAGCTTTAGGTAAGGCCTTAGAAATCACTTATGGACAACCATACGATCTCTTATTGGGACGAAAAACTTATGATATCTTTGCTGCTTACTGGCCTCAAATTGCTGCAAAGACCGAAGGCGTGAATGAATCCGATCGCAAGTTTGCCACGGAATTCGATGCTTGCACAAAATATGTGGCCACTCATTTCTCAGATACGTTGAAATGGAAAAATTCTAAATCTCTCGGAGCAGGTGTTGCTCAAGAAGTAGAAAAATTAAAGAAATCTGATGGTAGAAACCTTCTGGTGATTGGAAGCTCAAAATTAGTTCATACCCTACTCGCCCACGACCTAGTAGATGAAATGCACCTCATGATGGCACCTATTGTTCTTGGAAAAGGGAAACGTCTCTTTGATGAGAATAGCACGCCTGCGGCCTTTAAGCTGACACGTTCAGCGGTTTCAAAGACAGGCATGCTTCTCATGCATTACACCCGTGAAGGAGAGGTCAAAACAGGCACTTTTGAATAAGCCTTACTGATTAATTTCAGGCTCAACTAATTGGGCCAGTTTAATGAGTGATTCCTGCCATCCGAGGTAGCACATCTCGCTTGGAATCATATCCGGGATGCCTTCCTGCTTAATACTTAATTCTGTTCCACAAGAAACTTCCTTAAAAGAAACAGTCACAGTCATTTCTCCGGGAAGATTTGGATCATCAAATTTATCTTTGTAAATGAGGAGTTCATTTGGCTTGATTGCTGTAAATGTTCCACTCCACGAATGCTTCTGCTCATTCGTAAAATTCGTGAAAGACATTTTGTAATTCCCTCCCACCTTAAAATCAAAAGAATGGACCTGACAGATGAATCCAAAAGGCGGGAGCCATGTGGCCTTGGCCTCTGGATTTGAAAAAGCACGGAAGACACGTGAAGCGGGAGCTTTAAGGACACGATGAAGGTTTACCGTATTTGTCATAGGATTCTCCTAAAAGGTTCTCAAGAGTGAGAAAGAATATTTACCAACTTCCCAAATGGATCTCGCACAAAAAAGCGTCGTACACCCCAAGGTTCATCTGCAATATCATATTCAATTTTGAACTTGGCCCTTTTCATTTTTTTATAGGCCTCGTCTACGTCATCAACTTCAATGGATAGATCTGGAACCGGGGCCCCGGATCCTCCTTCTTTCATAATACTGATCTGTACAATGGACTTCGTATTAGAGCCATAGGTAGAGATCCATCCAAGGTCCATTAATGAATCTAAACCCAGAACCTTCTCATAGAAGCGTTTGGCATCTTTAATCTTATTGGTCTTAATATTAGCTACGATGCGTTTTACTTTCATAAGTTCTGTTCACAATCAAATTAGTGGCTTTTCCCATCAAATTCAGTTGTTGGTAGATTCTTAAAATCGAAATCATCAAGGCATCTTAGATTAATTGAAACCATCTTCGTTCCATCTGGCATAGTTCCTTTGCCAAAAGAACTTACCCCACATTTTTTACAGAACATATGATGAATGACTTTCTTATTGAATTGATAATCTGAAAGGTCGGATTCACCTTTCAGAAGCTTAAAATTTGCTTCAGGAGCAAAAGCAAGAATATGACCTTTCTTGGAGCAGATTGAGCAATTACAAGTGATTCCTGAATCAATCTTGGTCTCGACTTCATACCGAATATTACCGCAATGACATCCACCTTGATATTTCATAAGCTTCCTCCTAAATGCCTATAATTCTATGCTAGGTAAGTTCAAGATACAAAGTTGTTTTTCCTCACAAGTTCATGCAAACTAATCACAGGAGCTTGACCCATGATGATAAACGTACGCCGCGCTCTTCATTCAGATGCCCAAAACATTATCGACTCTCATGTACGGTCCATTCGAGAAATTTGCTTCAAAGATTATACCCCTGAACAAATTGAGGCCTGGGCCGGCCGAAAATTTAAACCTGAATTATGGTGGCAGACGATTGATCGAGATTACGTCTGGGTAGTTGAAGTTAATTCTCAAGTCAGAGGATTTGCTCATCTCGCATTCATGGATAAAGATACCGCTGAAGTATTAGGACTTTACCTGGCCCCTGAGGCCAAAGGTCTAGGAGCGGGGAAAACACTATTTAATATTTTGAGGTCAGAGGCCAAATCACAAGGTGTTAAGAAGCTACAACTTCATGCTACGCTTACTGCTAAAACGTTCTATGAAACTTTTGGTTTTATACAAACGGCAGGACTCGACAGTGTAGAAATGCGTGGCGTGGACATTCCTTGTGTTCCCATGGAAGCCATTCTCTAAATAGAAAGAAGGTCATTATGTATTCGGGGTCTTGTCTCTGTGGGAAGATAAAGTATGAAGTTGTTGGAGACTTTGAAAGTTTTTTTCTCTGTCACTGTAAATACTGTCAAAAAGATTCTGGCTCGGCCCATACGGCCAATCTTTTTTCAACAACCGCATCCTTAAAATGGATTTCAGGCAAAGACACAATTAAGACTTTCAACCTTCCAGGCACCAGACATTCAAAAAGCTTTTGCCCAGAATGTAGTTCGGGCATCCCTGCTCTCCAAATGGAAGGCAAATTACTCGTAGTTCCTGCAGGAAGCCTAGATACTCAAATCGGAATGAAACCTAATGCTCATATTTTTTGTTCAAGCAGAGCAAGTTGGGATCATGACATGGAATCACTCGATCAGTTTGAAACATTTCCCCAAGGCCAATTATGATTCTTAAAACAGATAGATTAATTCTTCGTAATTACGAACCGGCCGACTGGGAACGCGTGCATATTTACGGCTCTAATCCTGATTTTTCTAAATATGAAGTATGGGGTCCGAATACTCTTGAAGATACTAAGAAGTTCATTGCTGACATGGTTGAACAGTCAAAGGCCAGTCCGCGCTATAAATTTGAGTTTGCCATTTGTTTAAAGGACAACGGATTGCTTATTGGTGGTTGTGGAATTCGTCGTGAAACTGAAATGAGTCAGGTGGCGAACCTTGGTTGGGCCATCAATCCTGATTTCCAAAATAAAGGTTATGCAACAGAAGCGGCCAAGGCATTAATAGATTTTGGCCTTGATCAACTAAATCTCGCAGTCATGTATGCGACTTGCGATACCCGCAACATCGCCTCATTCAAAGTCATGGAAAAACTTGGAATGAAACGTGTTGGTATGATTAAGGGTCATCTCGAGATTAAAGGCCATAAGCGAGATTCTTATCGCTATGAACTTCCTAAGTCATAACCACTAAAAATTCTTCACCACTTGAAGGTTGAAGACCATCCGGCCGACCAGCAAAATATTTCTTAATGATATCTGTCCTTGAAACATGTTCCACATTCTGAAGGCCCGCTTCTTTCGCGAGCTCCAGTGCCTTGGAGGGTGAAAACAGACTTAAAAAAGGCGTACCGGCGGCAGCGGTTCGCTCGATGACCATTTCGTAAGGTCCACGATCTTCTGGTTCCACTAAATCAGGCGGTAACATAAATGTCATAGCAAAAGTCGAACCGGGAGCGAGTGTCCCGATCTTTCGTAGTGTATCCATGTTCGCCTCTCTCGTAAGGTACATAGACACCCCGGTTGAGACAACATAGGCCGGTTTATCAGTTTGAAACCCACTCTCTTTTAATTTTTCAAGCCAAGATTCGCCGGATTCAAAATCAACTGAAACAAGTTTTAAATAACCTGGAACACCATAGCCAAGGTCTATTAAACGTTGTTTTTTCCAGGCCTGAGTTTGAGGTTCATCAATTTCAAAAATCTTAATCTTTGAAGCGATATCAGGTCTCCGTTGAGTAAACGTATCGAGACCAGCTCCAAGGATCACGTACTGACTTACTCCTTGATTTATTTTTTCTAATAGTAAATCTTCAATGAAACGAGCACGCCCTACAATAGAAGCTCGATACCCCCGAGTCCCCTGAGGATGCATATCTCCCCGCTGCTTCCAGCTTTCATCTGGGGCCACTAGTTTTAAACCAATTTCATCTTCAAATATAGGAGATGCATCAACCTGAGCATGCATGGCACGCCAAAGAGCGACTCTCACTGCTGTATGATCCGGAATCGTGATTTGCTTCATTATAAACCTCACCTTTATGCTATACTCACATCCATAGAAATGCCAAAGTCTTCGAAAAATTCGAAAACAAACTGACTAACTCAATTTCCGCATTAAGAGCGTCTTTACATGAAGCTCTGCTCACTTTCATTCTTTCCTCACAATCAAGGAGGAACCTATGCATACAATATTGAGAGTAACAATGAATGATGTGAGCATGGCAAACAGTGCAATCGAATCCGGTCGTCTTGGTCAAATCATTCAAAAAGTTTCTGACCTTATCAAGCCTGAAAGCTCTTTCTTCTATTCTGAACAGGGCCATAGAGCAGGAATTTTTGTTTTTAATATGACAGACTCTTCAATGATTCCCTTAATCGCGGAACCATTTTTCACAGAACTTAATGCCAAGGTTGAATTCATGCCCGCTATGGATGCCAAAGAATTGGCCAAGGGACTCGATTCTTGGAGCAAACAGGCCCCGATTCATCAATCATTAAGCTAAGACACGATTTTTGCCATCCTGAAGGTTTAGTCATAAACTTTCAGGATGAAATACATCCTTTGCTCCATTCTCTTGATTCTATTTGTCCCACTGGCCACTGCCGCAGAAGTTAGCTTTACAATTGATGATCCCGGTGTTCAGTCCTCAATGGGTATGACCCATCTTCAAGTGGGAGAACGCATTCTTAAAACACTAAAAGATCATCAGCTGAAAACGATTCTTTTCGTTTGCGGAATGAGAATTGATAGTGATGAAGGGAAAAAGCTTCTTAATTTATGGGACAATGAGAATCATGTTCTCGCCAACCATACCTATTCCCATAAAAACTATAATAACCAGCTAACAACTTTTCCCTTCTTTAAAGATGATGTTTCAAAGAACGAAAAAATTATTAAAGACTATAAAGGCTTTAAAAAATTCTTTCGTTATCCCATGCTTAAAGAGGGAGATACGATAGAAAAACGTGATGAATTTCGCTCTTTTTTAAAAAACAATGGTTATGCAGTTGGACATGTAACCATTGATGCCTCCGATTGGTACATCAGCCTCCGCTTAGTTGAAAAATTAAACAAAAAAGCGGCAGTAGATTTAAAGACCTATAAAAAATATTATTTAGACCACATTTGGGATCGAGCTCAATACTACAATAAACTTTCGAAAGAGCTCCTTGGGAGAGAAATTAAGCACAATATTCTCATTCACCATAACCCTCTTAATGCTTATTTCTTAGGTGACCTCATTACGATGTTTAAAGAGAAGGGCTGGAAGGTCATTGATGCTCAGGAGGCCTTCAAAGATCCTGCTTATGCACTCTCACCTAAAAATATTCCAGCGGGAGAATCGCTTCTGTGGGCATTGGCAAAAGAAAGCGGAAAATACGAAAAAACTCTTCGTTACCCAGCTGAAGACGGCGAATACCAAAGAGAGGAAATGGACAAGCTCGGTCTATAAAATTCGTTACGACACATTGAGAATTTATTCTTTGACGCTTTCTTATTAGAATGCAGCAATAAAATGAGGTCTCAATGTCAGAAGCACAGTTTCAGCTAAAGTCTATTTTCCAAACTAAACATCTTATCCCTTTGCTGGCACTGCTTATCCTGATCTTCCTTAAAAGTTCATCCGAAATGAATCTCATCTATTCACTGGTGGCCCTGGCACTTCTTGGTATTTCCGTCATGACCTCAGTTCACCATGCCGAGGTCATAGCCCATAAAATTGGGGAAGGTTTGGGAACACTGGTTCTCGCCCTTTCTGTAACCATCATTGAAGTTGGTCTTATTCTCTCACTCATGAGCCTAAAAGGACCTGATGCAAGTGTTCTCGCCAGAGACACTGTATTTGCCGCCGTTATGATTGTTACTAACGGCATTGTGGCCCTCTGTCTCATTTTAGGTGGAATTAAATTTCGTGAGCAAGAGTTCCAGGTTCAAGGGTCGAGAAGTCTTTTGGTGGTATTGATCGCACTCTCATTTTTGATCTTTGTCCTTCCAATTTACTCCTCGGCCGAAACAAGTTCCTTTTCTCCCCTACAAGGCATCATCATTAGTGCTATTTCACTTATTCTTTATGCCTTATTTATTATTTTCCAAACCAAGACGCATAAAGGTTACTTTGAACCAACAACTGCCAATATCAATGTGGTAGATGAACAGGCCCATGATGAAATCACTAAGGCCGAAGCATGGCTAAGCTTTGCGTCTCTTTGTATTAGTCTTATCGCGGTGATTGGTCTCGCCAAACTTATGTCGCCTACAATTGAAAACTTTGTGGTGATGTTAGGGGCCCCAAAATCATCGGTAGGTCTCATTATCGCGACCATCGTTCTTTTGCCTGAGGCCTGGGCAGCTGTAAGTGCCGCCCGAGCGAACCGACTTCAAACAAGTCTTAATCTCGCCCTTGGATCAGGGATCGCAAGTATTGCGCTTACAATCCCCGTAGTTATTGGCTACTCGATTATTACTAATACAGAACTTATTTTAGGAGTCACACCTAAGAACTTGGTCTTCATGGCCATGACTTTTTCAGTGGGAATCATTACTCTCGGTACAGGTAAGTCTACCCTACTTCAGGGTGCCGTCCATGGCGGAATTCTGACTGCTTATTTTTTGATGTCTTTCGTTCCTTAACGAATTTTCTCGAGGACATAAACATTCTCTTTAAGGAAATCTAACGTCGAGAACTTTGGTCCTTCACGATCTGGAGTCGCTGTCTCTAATAGCTTGATCGAAAACTGATCTTCATACAGAGAGCGGATTTCATTCAAATCAATACTGAATGGAGGCCCACTCATTCTTGATTGATCATACTCATAAACCACAAGGAGACACTTCCCGCCTTTTTTAAGGGAGCGTTTGATCACATTCGCATAGTCTCTTCTCATGGACTCCGGGAGGGCCACAAGAGCAGCACGATCATAAATAAAGTCGTAGGTCTTGCCTTCACTAAGTTTAAAAAAATCACCTGCACTTAGAAGAATGTTCTCGTGCGTATAATTGGTGAAATGTTGATCCTGATCTTTATTGAATGAAAGATTATTATCAGAAAAGAACTCCTGAACGGCCTTCTCATACAACTCAACGCCATGAACTTTAAGACCTTGGCCCCCCAGCCAGAGAAGATCTTTTGTTTTGCCACAAAGAGGAACAAGAATGCTTTGGCCCTTTTGAGGATTAAACGCAGAAAAGTTATTTAAAAGTCTTTCGTTGAAGGCCCCTCTGTGAAATCCTGTTCTTCCTTCGTCCCAAGCGGAAATCCAATACTTTGCTTCCATAAGAATCCCTTTTTATAAGTCTCTTAAGTATAGCTAGTTGGTCGGAGGATGATAATTGCTTATTTGGAATTAATATTGATACTCCACGAGTATCAAATCCTTATAGGATTGCATTAACTCACTCTAGATCATCTAGAGTGAGTTCGCGTAAAAGCTTCTTTTTGCTTTCTGCAGCTTTTGATAACTTTCTACAAACTTGATGTGCTTTTCTATGCCCTCAAGCTCTAAGTTTGTCGCTTGAAGACCATAAAACTTAATTTCCCCTGACACACTCTTTGTCACAGCATCCATGACCTTCTCGCCATACATTCGAGTAAGATTTGGAAGATAGTCATTAAGCTCAAGTTCATCATTGATCGTGATATCAAGCACAACATTCAGGGCCTGATAAAACTTCTTTCTTTCAGGAAGACTGTTGCTGAAAGTCGTCAAATTCTCAACCAGTTCCTTGGCCTCTCCATACTTTTTAAGACTCAAATAACTAAGTGCCTTTAACTCACCGATTGTCAGTTGTCCCCAAATTGAATTTTCATCAAAGGCCACACCGATGAGTTCAGCAATCGTTGTATAGTTATCAATCTCGCTTTCTTCTAATCTCTTTATAAGATTCTTAAGGGACTTATTATCCAGTGAGTGAAGATTTAAAATGTCTTCGCGGAAATCCAGGGCCTTATTATGATTGTCCCAAATAAGTTCTTCTGGCGAATAGATCTCAGAGTACCCAGGAACAAGAATCCGAGTGGCCTTGGCACCCAGCTCTTCATAATCCGCAATATAAACTTCTTTTTCCATCTCTTTTAAAATATTCATGAGATGGTTAAACTCTTGCTCTGTCGAGCCAGAGAAGTTCCAATCAGCGAATTCATAGTCCGCCTTCTCGCTGAAAAACTTCCAAGAGATAACACCTGTTGAATCAATGAAGTGGTCAACAATGTTATTATGCTCTCTTACTGCGAACTCATTAAATGTTGGAGGGATAAGATCATTCATGCCCTCAAAGCTTCGACCTTGAAGGAGTTCAGTAAGGGTCCTTTCAAGTGCGACTTCAAAATTCGGATGAGCTCCGAATGAAGCAAAAACTCCCCCATTTCTTGGGTTCATCAGAGTCACGTTCATCACTGGAAAACGTCCACCAAGAGAAGCGTCTTTCACCAGGACTGGAAAGCCCTGCTCTTCGAGCTTTTGAATGCCTTCTAAAATTTTTGGATAACGGGCCAACACTTCTTTCGGAACATCCGGAAGACAGATCTCATTTGAGATGATCTCATTTTTCACGGCACGCTCAAAAATTTCCGACAGGGCCTGCACACGGGCCTCATAAACAGTGTTCCCGGCGCTCATCCCATTACTTACATAAAGGTTTGCGATTAAGTTAACTGGGACATAAACAGTCTTCTTATCGGACTGACGAATGAATGGAATAGCACACACTCCACGATCTTTATTCCCGGAATTTGTGTCATAGAGATGAGAAAGTTTTAGCTCCCCATCGTTGCTATAAGTACGTAGGAAGTTCTCATCCATTAGGTCTTTGGGAATCGAATCCTTCGGTCCGGCCTTAAACCATTTCTCATTTGGATAATGAACGAAATCGCCGTCCGCAATTTCCTTACCTAAGAAATAATCACTATAAAAATAGTTTGTACTGATTCTTTCAAGATACTCACCCAATGCCGAACAAAGGGCCGCATTTTTTGTGGCACCCTTACCATTGGTAAAACACATTGGAGAATCAGCATCACGGATATGAACTGACCACACGTGAGGAACAGGATTTCTCCAAGAAGCAATTTCAATCTTGATGCCAAGACTCTCAAGAAGTCCTGTGAGTTTTATAATTGTATCTTCGAGAGAAGAGTCCTTCCCAATGATCATGGTCTTCGTTTCAGTTGTTCCAACGTGTTCAAGAATAAGATTTGAATCTTTTCCTAAAACATCTCTCGGATTGATCTTAAAGCCTGGATTGTTTTGAATCACACGCTTCACTGTACAGCGATCCATGGCCTTTAAAATGCCTTCACGATCGTGCTCAGAGATACTGGCCGGCAGCTCAATCTCGATATTAAAAATTTGATTATAGCGATTTTCAGGATCAACAATATTGTTCTGTGTAACTTTAATGTCATCTGTTGGGATGTCACGAGCGACACAATACACTTTTACAAAATAAGCTGCGCAAAGTGCTGATGAGGCCAAGAAATAGTCGAAGGGACTAGGGGCCGTGCCATCACCTTTGTAGCGAATAGGTTGATCTGAGATGACTTTAAAATCATCAAAACTGGCCTCAAGTCTGAGGTTTTCTAAGAATCTTACGTTTACTTGCATAGGCCCACAAATACCATTTTCGGTATGGTGTTAACAGTAAAAGGCCTTTCAATCTGGTAATTTTTACGCGCTAAGTGGCTTATTTCCTTCCCGGAGTTCAGGTAGACCTCGTTTTACAGATTTAATTGGTATTCCGATTGCAAGATTTCCTCCGTTTTAAATTCAATTCGGAGGAAATCTATGTGGTTAAAGTTTTTAATTCTCTTGGTTGTCTCCCATTCTGCATTTGCTTCCCAAGAGTTCTGGGGCAAAAAAGTCTCCGTTGGGAAAGGTTATGCCAGAACATTTGCCTCGTTGGATAAGGACGGAGGACTTAAGGAAATGGGAATTGTTATTTCCCACAAAGCATTAGATGGATTGGGCCATATGGATAAATCCTATGAACTCCCTCTCCCTAAAAAAATCTCTATTCCACCCTACAAATTAGTTACATTGGATTGGAACCCGCATGGCCACGAACCCGAGAACGTCTACACCCTGCCACATTTTGATATGCATTTCTACTTCATTACAAAGGCACAACGAGATCAAATCAGCTGCATGGATGCTGATGCGGCCGTTTGCACAAAAGAGATCCCTTCTAAATACCTTGTAAGTAATTATGCCCCAACTCCAGCTGGAGTTCCAAAGATGGGATGGCATTGGGTAGATCTGCTTTCGGGTGAGTTTAACGGCGAAAAATTTACGAAGACTTATATCTATGGTTATTACAACGCAAAACCTATATTTCTTGAACCGATGGTGACATGGGAATACCTAGCGTCCAAAACTAATGGTTCTCAGAATCTGCGTCTGCCAAAGAGTTTCCCACAGTCAGGATATTATCCAAAAAAGTTTAAAGTGACTTATGACAGTCAAAAAAAACTTCACAAGATTGTCTTAAAGCATTTCAAACGATTCTAAGACTATTCAGCTAGACCCATTGACTTGGGTCTAGCTGAAAGTAATTTTTGTATAGTCCGTAGATCTCAGGATGATTCTTGCTCAGCACTTGTGGACGAGTAAAAAAGTACTCTGTCACAACTGCAAAGAATTCCGCCTCATTAGTTGCCCCATAGGAATCAATGTCTGATCTCTTATGGTCCATCACTCTTTTGCGAAGATTAATGAATTCCTTACCCATGACCTGGGCCCATTTATCATAGTTTCCATTTCTTCCCAATTTAGGGGTTCCGTCAAAACTTCCATCTTGCTGATCTAACTGATGAGAGAATTCATGAAAGACCACACTTGAGCCTTGAACGATTGAGTTCCAGGAAAGAACAATGGGCCCTCGCTTCCACGCTTCGCCTAAGCGAGCACTATGGGTCGGCAATCCTGTGATAGAATTAACCGGATTGTCTTTCGGAATAAACACATCCTCCATAAGATAAATGTTTTTGAGACCGGGATAAACGTCCCCATCAATATTGGTGATCATGAGACATGCTTCGGCGGCCACTAATAACTTCATTTCATCAGTTATAATGAGATCACCAACGGCATTAAAAATTTTGTCTTCTAAAAAGTATAGAATCTTGGTTTGGAAACGCTTTCTCTCTTCAGTCGTTAAGAACTGATATGGACGAAACCTCGACAGCATTTTCTCGTATTGTTCAGGAAATGGTGTTTTTGACATCTTCTCTAATCTTCGCTGAACGCGAAGTTTACGGAGCTTCAAGAAGCTCAAGTAAACAACAAGGGGAACACCAAACAGCAAAAGAAATTTCAAAAATAAATCCATGGCACCACTAATTAAGTATTATCTAATTTAAATCCATGCAAAAATATTATCTAAGATTTCCGATAATGCTATAGGACCAATGATGAAATACTTGCTTGGATTGATTTTGTTTGGCGGCTGCGCTTCTTATCATAAAAAAGAACTACCTCCTTTTGATAAAACAAAAATCTGCTCAGATGCATCACTCGCACAGTATAAAAAGCCTCACAAAGTCGCCTCCCATCATTCTTCGCCTGAAGAAGTTGAGTCTAAAATGACGGCCATCAAACCAGATATTCAAAGCTGTTACCAAACTGACATTGAAAGGACAAAGAACGTAGAGGATTTTCATCTGTGTCTGGTCATTAATTATGATCCTAAGGGAAAAATTCAATATTTCGAATTCTCAAATCGGAACATGACTCTTTCTTCGGAACTTCTTGAATGTTTATCTAAAATTAAAACAAAAAATGAAATACAAGGGTTAAAGAACGTACTCGTCCTTCAACCAGTTCGCATGCACGTAAAATAGTTTTTGCCGCAACTCATGATTGACCCGCGCCTTTTAAACAATCGTATAAGATGACATAACAGGCGCCATGTCGGTGTCTGAACTATCCATCAAAAAACCGGTCTTCGCCTGGATGCTCATGGCTGCCCTCCTTATCTTTGGAGGTATTTCTTATTCTCGAATGGGAATTAGCCAATTACCCGATGTGGATTTTCCTGTTGTAACTATCACCGTTACTTGGCAGGGCGCATCTCCTGATATTATGGAGACGGCCGTAGCAGATATTATTGAAGACGCCGTGATGAGTATCGACGGTATTCAACTGGTAACTTCAAACTCTCAGCAGGGCCGAACTCAAATCATTATTCAATTTCAATTAGATCAAGATATTGATGCTGCTCTTCTTCTCGTTCAGACAAAATTATCTCAAGCGCAAAAGAACTTACCACAAACCATTGATCCACCGGTCATCACAAAAACAAACCCCAATGACCAACCCATTATGTGGACGGCCCTTTACGATCCTAGAGGCGGTAAACTTCGTTCACTCTCTGTCTTTGTGAGAGATCACTTAAAAGACAACATCACCACCATTGAAGGCGTAGGAGACGTTAACCTTGGTGGGTATCTTGATCCACAGATGCGAGTGTGGCTTGATCCAAATAAAATGGCAGAAAGGCAAATCACCGCTCAAGACGTCATTGATGCTATTAACAGCGAGCACCAACTGACTCCCACAGGTTATCAGGACAACGGAAACCAGGAAACTTATGTACGGGTTTATCCTGAATTTCGGAACGCCAAAGAATGCGGGCAACTCTTTATTCCTACTCGTGGTGGTAATCCTAATTTCCTCAGAACAAAAATCAGCGATATTGGTTATTGTGAAGAAGCAACAGATGAAATCAGAAGAATCTCCCGCTTCAATGGAATTGAACCAACAGTTGGTCTTGGGATCATTAAGCAGCACGGAACCAATGCTGTGGCCATTGGTGACGCTATTAAAGAAAAGATTAAAGAACTTAGGGACATTCTTCCGAATGGTTTAAAACTGGATGTCGTGACCGACACAACAGTGTTTATTAAAGACTCGGTTCATGAACTCTTGACCACGCTTTCTCTTGCTGTCATTCTTACTTCAATTGTTTGTTATTTATTTCTAGGAACTTTCAGTTCGGCCTTGAACGTGATTTTGGCGATTCCCGTCTCGCTGATCGGTTCATTCATTGTCTTGAATGCGATGGGATTCACTCTTAATAGTTTTACTCTTATGGGTCTTTCACTTTCAATCGGTATTGTGGTGGATGACGCCATTATGGTGCTTGAGAACATTTCACGCCATTTTGAAGAAGGAAAAAACCGCGTTTATGCATCTCTCGTTGGAGCCAAAGAAATTACTGGTGCCGCCACGGCCGCTTCGGTGGCCATTCTCGCCATCTTCGTGCCAGTTGTTTTCATGCAAGGTATTGTCGGAAAATTCTTTTTCCAATTTGGTGTGACCTTATCAGTGGCGGTCATGATTTCCCTCCTCGAGGCACTGACCCTCGCTCCAATGCGAACATCTCAGTTCCTCCAAAAAGGAGAAGGAAATCGCCTTACCAGGGCCGTGAGTCAGGGCATGGATTGGTTAGTGATAAAATATAAGAAAGCACTGGATGTATGTCTTAACTATAGAATGATCATCCTTGCGACAACATTGACGCTATTTTTGGGCTCACTCTTTATTTCAAACTTCCTTCGAAAAGAATTCTTGCCCCCTCAAGACCAGAGTCGTTTTTTAGTTACTCTCTATACGAAAATGGGATCATCTTTAAATTTTACTGATAATGTCTTCAAGCAAACTGAAAAGTTTTATAAATCCCGACCTGAAATTGAGAAGTACTACGTGGCAGTTGGTGGATTTGGTGGGGGTCTTGTTAACCAAGGTATAACTTTCGTTACCATGAAAGATCCGGGTGACCGCCCTACCGCTTCGCCCTTCAAAAAAAGACCTACGCAACAAGAATTCATGGAGTTTCTTCGCACAGAAATACAGAAGATTCCGGGAGTCGAACGGGTCTCTATGCTCGATCTATCTTTGACTGGATTTAGTGCTCAACGAGGTTATCCTATTGAGTTCGTTCTTCAAGGTCCTGACTGGGACAAGCTCGCTCAGCTCTCATTAGATATGAGAAAGAATTTACAAAAGTCAGGCCTCATGTCTGATGTGGACAGTGACTACAATCCCAATATGCCTGTTACAGAAATTTATCCAGATCGGGAAAAGGCCGTGGCCAGGGGTGTTTCGGTTTCAACAATTGCCAATACCATCACCTCCACTGTCGGTGGTCAAAAGCTTCTTCCCAACAAGTACACCGATGCCTCAGGTCACCGAGACGATATTCAAATTAAACTCCATCCAGATCATAATGTTGGTCCAGAGGACTTGAATAAAATCTATGTTCGAAACGTCACTGGTGAAGTCGTGCCTTTAATTGATCTCATTAAAACTAAGGCCGACACAACTCTATTAACCATTACCCGTTATAATCGCGAACGAGGTATTAGTATTTTTGGAAACTTTAAAGAAGGAAAATCTCAATCAGAAGTCATTCAGTATATCGAAGATCTTGGAAAGAAGATGTTACCGAAAGGATATCATCTGGAAGTATCAGGTAACTCAAAGGCATTTGGAGAATCATTTAACAGCCTTCTTTTTGCTTTGATTTTAGGGATTGCCGTAGCCTATATGGTTCTCGGCGCTCAATTCAACAGTCTTATCCATCCCGTAGTCATTCTCCTTGCTCTACCATTCAGTATTACAGGTGCCTTAATAGCGATGTACATCACGGATATATCGCTTAACATTTACAGTTTAATTGGAGTTCTGCTCTTAATGGGAATTGTAAAAAAGAACTCTATCCTTCTCGTAGAATTTACCAATCATAAACGTTCAGAAGGGATGGATGTAAGGGAAGCACTTCTTGAGGCCTGTCCGATGCGTTTAAGGCCCATTCTCATGACATCAATCGCAACCATCGCTGGTGCAGTTCCGTCCGCATTAGCAGTGGGAGCTGGCGCTGAAGTCATGAGACCTATGTCAGTATCAGTGATTGGGGGAATTTTATTATCTACTTTCCTGACTCTATTTGTGGTTCCGTGTGCCTATAGCCTCTTTGCAAAACTTGAGAATAAAAAGCATGCTGAAGAATTGAAAGAGGCATTAAATGAGTTAGAAAACGAAGCTATTCAAGCCAGGCCATCGCTTCAATCTTATGGCCATCCAGATCTCTCAGGAAGCAACCATAATATTGCTGGCCATAATGAGGACGAGGGCCGGGGGCACCATCATCAGTAGCTCCCATCTCTAAAGCTACTTTATAAAATTCATGAACTTGTTCTTTAGATGTTGCGAAGAAAGCAAAGTGAGTTCCATTCCCTACTTTGGCCTCTTTCCCGTCGTGTGGTTTACCGACCCAAAATTCGGGAAATTGCTTTCCATAAGCGATTGCTCCGTATTGGCTTAAATCGTGAACACGTTTAGCACCAATTGTAGCAAGCACTTTGTCATAGAAGGCAATTGCCTTTTCAAAGTTGTTTGTACCGATTGAAATGTGAGACATGATACTTGGATTTTCCACTGACACCTCATTTGAATATTTAATGAATCGCTTTTAGTAACCAAGTTTAGTCTTAAACTCTGAGAGATGTTTAATCTCGTAAGTCGGAGCAACACTTACGGTTGAGACCTTTTGATGCGGATTAAACCAACAACTATCAATTCCAAAATTGTGTGCTCCTTGAATGTCCGCTTCTTCTCTATCTCCCACAATGATTGAAGATAGTTTATTGAAGTTTGTTACCTTCTTGGCGGTGTATTCAAAGAAACGAACATCAGGTTTTGCAAAACCACATTCATCTGAAACACTAATGAAACTAATGTAGGGAGCGATTAGGGAATTCTTAATTCTTTGATGCTGCACAGTCTGAATACCATTTGTGATAATACCAATTTCTCCATGGCCTTTTAGCCACTCACAAACCTCTACCGCGTGATCCATCAGCACAACTGTTTCAGGTAATGTATCAAGGTACCTTTGACTGGCCTTGTTTGGATCAACTTCAATTCCATTGGCCTCAAAGACCTTACGAAAGCGCTCTACTTTCAAATGCTCTTTCGTTGTCTTCGCCTCTTCGAATAGTTTCCAAAGAGAGGAGTTAATGACTTGATATTGTGAGAATAGATTCTCTAAATCAGATTGAATTCCCAAACTTTTTAGGGCCAGGAAAAAGGAAAGCCGTTCAGAGGCCTTAAAGTCTAAAAGTGTATCATCAAGATCAAAAAGAAAAAGTTTGTATTTCATGGCCATATATATAACAGCTTTGGCCCCATTAGACAAAGTGTCTAATCCTGACTAAAACTCATTCATGAGCTAATTGCATATCAGACCGGCAAAACAAATACTTTTTTATCAACTCCATCTTTTGTAAAAAATTTCTGTAATTCAAACGGAGTAATAAAAGATGAATACTATTTTGCTAATTTCTCTACTACTAATCACCTCTCAATCTTTTGCAGATACATTTAAGCTTAAACAAGCTTACCGCACGTATCCAGCTATGGATCCGGAGCTTACACAAATTTGGGACGAATGCATCAACCAAGCAAGCGAAGTCACATTTGCATCTGGTTATGCTTATCTTGAAAATTCAAATCAAAACTGTTCTAAGCTAGGACTGGATAATGTTCCTTTTAAGCAAAATGGCCGGCAATATTTTCTTGAACTACCGGTAGAATCAAATCCATTCGCCAAACTTAAAAATGTGAAAGTAACTCTCTATGCGGCCCACAGAACAACCATCGCCAATCTTCGTCTTGATCCTCGAAGCTCGTTCTTGCCTGCACTTACTCTGGACGTCCGTCTCGCCACCACAAAAGATGGAGTGTACTATGACTATTTTATCTCTCAACGTGCCGGAGTTATTGGCTGGGAAAAAACTCAACAAGTTCTTGTTTCCACTGATACCAGAACAGAGTTCTGTCGTCCTAATATTGAATGTACCTATGTTATTAAAACCTATGAACAGACTTGGAAAGATAACCGTACGGGCCAAATCACACAGCTAACAGTTTCAGAGTCTCGCTAATAGGCATTTATTGCATAAACAACCTGCAAAAACAGACTTTTAATTTACACAGCCGCATGGGAGTGGTACTTCATTCTCATGCAATATCAAATTGATCCACAAGACTGCCTTATCCTTTATGCTATCCACGAAGCCGGTTCCATTAAAAGTGCCGGCCATATCCTTAAAAAAGATCCTTCGGTAATTCTGAAGCGGGTCCAAAAAATTTCTCGTGAGACTTCATTGATTGAGAAGATGAATGGCTCCTGGACCCTCACTGAAAAAGGAAAGAAAGTCGCTCTGTGGGCAAAAGAAATGCAGCTCAGCCAAAAAGCGGTCTTAGAGTCTCCAACATCACTTCGCCTCGGTGGAACCATGTTCTTCATTGAAAGAGTCATTGCCCCTCATCTGGCAAATTCACCTTTTAAAGAAATGGCCCAAAAGAATCATCTTGAAATTTTATGTCCCTCAGAAGGACTAGAAACATCACTTCTTCGTGGAGGCCTTGATCTTGCCTTCGCTTGTGGTCGTCCGAATGATCCTCAAATTGGTTTTAAGAAAGTATGTGATGAGCGCTGGAGCATTGTTTGCACACCTAAGCTTGCTAAGAAAGCTGATGGCAAACTTGATCAATTGCTTGAACTTCCTTTTCTTCGTCACAAATCTCTGATCCCAGAAGACATGTTAAAAATTGATCGGCATAAGATTAAAACAAATATGGTCTTTGATACAGTCGCAGGTCTTCGCTCGGGAGCTATAAATGGTCTGGGATGGACACTCCTTCCAAGGGCGGCAGTTTTGGACGAAATACAAAAGGGTCATTTAATTGATCTCTCAGTTTCTCTCCAACTTAATCTCAAAAATGACTTTTTGGGTATTTGGTGGCTTAAAGAAAATAAATCCGTCAAAGAACACATTGCTCCTCTTCTTCAATGGCTCAGTGGTTCAGATTTGATCTAATTGTGTGGGAGAATTGTTTGAATGATCTACGTCATGGTCTGAAGTACTTTCAGGGAAATTCCCTAAACTACGGCCCAAGACTCACCATATAACTGCCGAACTTAAGAATTTTTTTAATCAACATTCATTCATGACAAGTGCTACCTGTCTTGCCCAGAAAGGTAGGTCACGTCTATGAACTCAATTAAACACATTATGAAGTTGGATTTACGTTCACTTGCACTGGTAAGAGTGACATTAGGTCTTCTTACTTTCTTTGATTTGCTGAGACGTATTCCTGAAATTGGTGCGTTCTTTTCAGATGGAGGAATTCTTCCACGTTCAGTCTTGATTGAGAATCTTGAATATAACTACCGAATGTCTCTTCTAAACTTAAACGGAACCTATTCTTTCGCATTAATTCTCGCCATTGTAGGCCTTATTGCTTCCGTGATGTTCACTATCGGTTGGCGCACAAGAATCGCAAACTTTATTGTCTGGATTGTTATCATTTCATTCCAAGCACGTTTCCCCGAAGCGGCCACCACTGGCGGCGATATGCTCATCCGGATCTTTCTTTTCTGGTCGTTCTTTCTTCCTATGAACGCTTATTACTCGGTTGATCGAGCGGTAAGTGAAACGAAGCCTGAAGGAAAAGAGTACTTAAGTGTTTTTACATCGGCCTGGATCATTCAGGTGACTCTCCTTTATATCATGACCTTTTTCTATAAATGGGCCCCTGTTTACCATACAGAATTCAACGCGGTTTACTTCATTTTAAATCTCGATTTCATGACAACGGATTTTGGTAAATGGCTTAGTCACTTCCCTCTTACTATGAAGGCCCTGTCTATTGCCTCTTGGGGACTTGAAGGAATCGGACCTTTACTGCTTTTTATTCCTTACCGTCGGGACCTCTTCCGCGGAGGAGCGGTCTTTGCATTTCTTAGTTTCCATCTAGGAATTGGCTCTACTCTCCACTTAGGAAACTTCGTTCCTATTTGCCTCATTATCTGGTTAGGGATCATGCCAACTGCTTGGTGGGACTTCATTGAAGCAAAACTTAAGGCCACAAGTGAATCGGTTAAAATTCTCTACTATGATTCAGAAAATGCCTTTGCCCGGAAAGTCTGTTTAGTTTTTAAGGAACTACTCTTCCTAAAAAAATTGACTATCGCTCCTGCAACTTCAGATCTAAAAGCAGAGCGATTTATTAATGGAAATGATTCTTTTGTGGTCGAGACAGGGGGGGAATATCATACTGGTTTTAAAGCACTAGAGAGCGCCCTTAAGACTTCAAGCCTGCCTCTCATTCGTGTTTTCGGAAAACTGCCTCTGGCCAAATTGGATGAGACACCCGCTGCTCCAGAAGAAAGTTTTGGTGCGCAATTAATCGAGGCCAAAGAGAGAGGTGAATTTAATCTTGCTGCGGCCGCAAAGGGGCCAGATGAAATCCCTGTGAAGAAAGAAAAAGGCCGTCAGTTAGAGGCCTTTCTTACCCATATTGGGATAGATAAAATTCGATACAAAATCACGTATATCGAGAAAGTGTTTGGTACTTTCATTTTGGCCCTTGTGACTCTATGGAACATTGAAGGACTTATTCAGCCAAAGTCCTGGTATATCGGAACGCCATTCGATGAAGTGATGTTTACCTTTCACCTCAACCAGGGCTGGGCCATGTTTGCTCCTCACCCACAACGAAGTGATGGCTGGTTTGTCATGGATGGTAATCTCATGAGTGGGAAGAAGTGGGACGCTCTTAATAATAAAGAAGTCACATTTGAAACACCTGAGAACTGGCATGAGACCTATGCTACGGACAACTGGAAAAAGCTCTTAGATAATATCCAGGCCTCTCGAGATGAGCTTCATCTTCTCTGGTTAGGAAAATATTTGTGTCGTACCTGGAACAACGAGCACTTTGACGGAGAACAGTTAAAAACATTCGATCTCTACTTCATGCAGCAGTTTACAAATGGACCGGAGGAACCGCCTGCAGAGATTAATAAAATCCGCCTTTGGCGCCACGAATGTTTCTAACACTTGTTTGCCCTTGACGCTTGATCAAGGGCAAACATAAGATTTATTTATGAAAAATCTTACTCTCACAACTCTAGTTTTTTCTATTCCTCTCACTGCCCTTGCCAACGTTCCTATTCGGCCAGATGGTCTTTATCAATTTAAGTCCATAAAAGTGTCACAGGTACGGGACTCCGAACTCGTTCATGTCAGTAATCGATCGCGTTTTCTGGAATTGGTGAAAGATAAGTTTCAGTGCTACAACAAGGGTGACTTTTTTCAATGTCAAAAACACATTAAGGGAGTGAGTCTACCCCAAAATCTTTCAGAAGATCTGAAAAAAGAATGGAAGAACAAGACCTTTGAGTTTTTACCTTCGAATCTGGCCCCGTTAATGACCAATGATGCTCCAGACCTTATGGAGTGGGACATTCAAGATACTGTTAAATTTAATAATGAGAGAATCACTCAATATCATTATTACTTGGTCCAGCAGGACGTCCATAAAGCAAATTTAAACTTTAAGACCCAGCAGTGGATTAATATTCAGGATGAAGAAGAATTTTCTGTGCCAGTCAGGAAAACACTTCAACTTTCTCAGTGGCAATCCCGCATCTTTGAACTTTCTCTTATCTTCCAAAAATAAAAAAAGGGCACCCGTAGGTGCCCAGTGCTTTTTAGTATTGAACAGGATAACAGTGATCACCGTTACGGCCGTAACCATAATGACAGTTTGGTTCTTCGTGATTATCATCATCGTGATCATGGTCACGATCTCTTAAACAAGTGATGATGACTACGACAATAATAATCGCCACGATAACTTTCCATTTACCATGATGATGACCACCACCCGCGAAGCTTGTGCCTTCATGGTAGTTTTTATCCATGAATTCCATCGCCATTTGAGTTGCTTGCTCTTCAGTCATCTCTTGTGAGCGAAGGGCCTCAACTAGGCGCTTATAATCGGCCTGGGCCTTGCCTTGAAGGATACTCTTCTCCATCGCCTTTTGAATTTCAGTTGCTGTCACACCCGCTTTCATCAAATCAAGCAGGGCCTTTTCAAGACCCTTTTGGGCCTCTTCTTTAAAGACAGGATCTTTTTGGTCCCACTCAACCGCCATGGCAAAGTGGAAGCGATCAAATGCTTCATTCACCTGTGCTTCATTAGAAGTGAATTGCATCTTGTAATCTTCTAAAACGCTTGCTTGTACACCCTGTGGAATAACAGTAGTGGCAAAAACCGAAAGGGCGAGCATAAGACCCACCGGAAGTTTGAAAATCCTCATCGACCATCCTTTGTTAAAGTAAAAAAACACTCACAAAGAAATACACTTGGCCCAGAGGTCAATTCATCATAATAATTTATTAACAATTTAAAGGTGTGCGCTATTGCTGAGAGGCCCTCGAAGATTTGTTCTTCGAATTATCACCTGTTGATTTAATGTCCTTCCCTTCTTCACGATCGGAGTTTGTAATTCCTTTAGAATCACAATACGCTCGATCCACTACAATCTTGAAGATTGCACCATTGGTCTGATCGTCTAATTCATAGCAGTCTGGCTTTACCTTAAAAAAGATCGTCTTCAGGGAATAGATTGACCCCTCTGCATAGTGAGTCATGATGAGGTCTGCACTAGGAGCACAAAATGATTTCGGCACAGGACGCATTCCACGCTCAGAATCAACTTCATAACAGGCAGAGCTTTTGGTCAGAAGATATTCAAATTTCATTCCGATACACTGTTTGCATTCTTCAGTTAAAACTCTCTTCTCGAATGAAAACTGTCCCGGTTTGTCCTTACACATGTAATGACATTTTTCTCCGTAATATAGTCGTCTGCCGATTTCCGGATACTCGTAGGAATCATCAAAGCTAAGATCTTTACGTTTTGTGAAACAGGCCAAACAAGATTCTCTGTCGAGACCATGAACGTCTTTTCGTTTAATTCCCATGAATGTTTTAGCAGCTGGACGACATTCTTCGAAACAGGTGTCGCCTACCATCAGAACATGTTCAAAGAGACGACTTTTATAACTCGCCAGTTTGTCTGTTCTAATATTGTCTTCTTGTGACATCAAAATTGTGTTGGGATGTTCTTCACGCTGAAAGAAACAACGTTTTCTTTTTACGTCACCTTCAGGACCTGTGCATTCAACTTCAGCACAGTACTCTTCTCTTTTGCCTTTCTCCAATCTCCAGTTCGAAAGGAGCCTTTTACTGGTAAAAGAGTTATCGCAAAATTGCTCCGGGATATCAGTCTGACCGAAGGCAAACATGCTGTGGATGAAAGTGATAATAAGAATAAAGTGGATTGTTTTTTTCATAGTGCCTCAACATGATCAGTTTAACATAGGCACAGAACCGCCCATCCCCAGGAAGAATCTTCCCCTACTTAACTCTCCATCCTTAGGCCAATCTTGATTTTCAATTCCCTTCTGCTCTTAGGACGGAATTTGAAGATTTCTTATGCTATGATCCATCGTTCCAAGAGATGGAAATCAATATGAAAACCTCTGTTTTTAAGCCAGCTTCTTTTAATAAACATCACCAGCCCGTGCACGGAGATCACTTTGTTCACTTTTTCGATAAAGCTGACTCATTGGTACAAGTTTTTTGTAATTATGCTATTCCCGGAATCAATCGTGGTGAGGGCATCATTGTCATAGCTAGCAAAGTCCATCAAAAGGCCTTTACCGATGGCCTTATTCATAGATCCATTGATGTAAATCGAGTGATCTCCAGAGGTCAACTCCTCATCGTGGACGCACATGAATTACTTTCACTCTTCATGCACAAGAGCCGTCCGGATAAAACCAAACTTGTTTCTGTTGTTAGTAAACTTCTAACGGGAATGAAGCAAAAATACAGCTCGATTAGGGCCTACGGAGAAATGGTGAACATCCTGACCATGGAAGGAAATCACATCGCCGCCCTTGAGTTGGAAAAAATCTGGCATGAAATGGTGGAAAAAGAACCGGTGTCACTCTTTTGTGGCTACTCAGCAGATGTGCTTTATGAAACAGAACTCTCTTTCCACGACGTTTGCTCCTGCCACTCCCATGTGGTGGTTTCAGATGGAGTCTTCAAAGTCAGCTGAGTCGTAGATAAACCCTTTAGGAAATCTCTTTTCAAAAACCGGAATGTCACTCTGATCAAATTTCACTAAGTACTGGCCAATCTTTCGTCTTTGCTTAGAGCTAATATTATCTTGAGGGATAATTTCATAATACTGATTAATAGAGTGTGTATGGGTCTCTTTTATCTTTGCAATGAAAGGTCCTTCATTTTCCAGGGTCACAAGCCATTGATCAGACTCGCACCAACGCTCACTCATTCCGCTCTTTTCTCCCCCTTTGCAACTCACAAGGTCCGAAGCGGCCATTAAAACACCAGAACTTAACAAGAAACAGCAGGCGAAAAGAATTTTCATGTCGTCCTCCTGAAAAGTGGAACGATCTTTTCCCAGAAAAAGACCCAAGTCGAGGCACTCCCCTAAAATTCAACTAAGCTTAAGGTAAAATCCCTGTTATAATGCTCTTCATGAAATGGATCTTATTTTTTTGCGTGTCAGTGTTACTTCTGACAAGTTGTGCTTCACAAAATGATTCTTCGGAACATCCGTCCGGAGTGACTGTTCATGAAATCAATCCAGACAAGTGGACCAATTTAACCAAACAAAATCTTTTACATCTGACCCAGGTCTATGACCTTCAACCGCTTCTTTTTACCAAGACGGTTAATATTGAAACTAAGGCCGTTTCTCGCTCTCATCCAGTGTTGACCATTAATACCCGACATGCGGAACATCCAAATCGGATCCTGGCACAGTTTCTTCATGAAGAACTTCACTGGTGGACAGAAATCAAGGCCCGTGAAGTGGATCTTGCGATTAAAGATCTCGTGAAAATTTATCCTAAGGTACCTCACGCTAAAAATGAGAGACCTTACGTGACTTACCTACATTTGATTATCTGTTACATTGAATTTAAGGCCGTGGCCCATTATCTGGGCTCCAAAGAAGCGACCAATATACTGACCTACACCATGAAGAAAGAAAAACTTCATCCATGGGTCTACCACCAAGTTCTCTATAAGGATTTTGCAATTAAAAAAGTCGTGGAGAAGCATCAGCTGCTCCCTCCGCCTCTCTAGAATCCGACGAAGAAACCGCCATTTTGCTCTGACAAGAGACTCAGGAATTTATACTGGTCACTGGTCTTATCTTTGACGAAGTTTGTTCCCACTCCAATCGTGTTGATCTGAATTTTTGTACGATTCTCGGCCCTCACAACATTAAGAATGTCATAGATATCATCTTTACGATTAGAATTGTGATAGGTCGGCTGACCATCAGATAAAAGAACGATATCAGAAACATTCTCATAGTTTTTAATCACAAACAACAAAGCGTCTCTGGTTGGAGTACCGCCACTTGGTCTCAGGGCATAGATAAAATCAAAGGCGTCTGTTTTATTAAAACCAGTCGTTTCCTTGATGGTTCCCCACATACTTCTGAAAGGGGCCCGTTCACCGAGAGGATATTGAACGATGTCCACTTTGTACTCGGACGAAAGAGAAGTCAGAAACATTTTAAGTCCTGCCTTGACCTGACCCATCCGATCTTCCTCTGTCATACTGTAAGAAGTATCAATGATGAAAACAATGTTCTTCCCTTTGAACTTGAAACCAATATCAACATTGGCCCCACCCACTACAGGCTCTTCAATTTTCAATGGCTCAACAATTTTTACCTGGGCGGCCTTTAGGGTCTCAATCTCTCTAGTGAGTTCATCAATTTTCGCTTTTGATGAGGCCAGTTCTTGCTTCACCATGACTTTTTCAATGTCATCTTTTGGCTCGACCTTCGGTTGGTTCTTAGGAATTGCCACATAGAGAATAATGACCGCACCCAAGGCACCCGAGATAAGGTCCAAAAATGAGAGCGAGAATAGTTCTATCTGGCGGCGTTTTCTCATTGAATCTCAATTTTATTGATGAGGTTATCAATGACGAACTCTTTCAGATCAGAGTGAAAACGATCGGTCTCTTCTTGCAGCTGATGCACGAACCACATTAGAAATACGGAAAGAACTAATGCAACTAATGTCGTATCAAAGGCAACACCTAGAAGAGATGTGATCTTTTCCATGTCACCAGAATTGGCATAAATAAGTGATTGAGAGATACCAATCACGGTTCCAATAAATCCTAAAGATGGAATCACCCACGTGAGGTAACGAATTACCGATTGATCACCCTCTGCTTTTTCCTGAGATACTTCAACTTGAATGCTCACAATATCAATCAATTCAGATAACGAACCTGATGTGCGAAACTTCGTACAGGCCTTCTTCAAAAGATCACTTAGGATGTATTTTTCTTTTTTCTCGAACTCGATAAGTTTGAATTTTAGTTGGTTCACATCCTGGGGCATGAAAACGTGCTTCTCACTGGTAGGAATGAGATTTAATTTAAAAGCGCGACGCTCCCGGGCAATCACAGTTAGTTTTTCACGCACTTCAAACCAGGCCCATATGAAGGCCAGGTAAGTTAGACCTTGAATATAGCCCCCATTCACCACATCACCGCCCAATAGGACCAAAATGCGGTACAAAGTAGGTGAATTTTCTTTATTTGTGATGGCCAATAAGGTCATACAAATAGCTGTAATCAAAAGTGCCATCCCCGACGCGAGCGTGAGATTTCTTAGATTTTTCATCTGGTAAAATCCGTGTTATTAAACTTATGTTTCGTTTCGGTAAATAGTTAGAAAATCTAAGGGAGTCCTATGAAGAAAGTGGAAATCCATCCCGATGCAGTTGAGCGAGTAAAAAAGTTCACTATTAATGATCCTCAGCTCGGTTTTGGTAAATATGTTGCTCCGATCATGATCCAGGCCCTATACGATCATGGTGAATGGCAAAGATTCGATCTATTGCCTTATGGGCCCCTACAATTAGATCCTTGTTCAAAAGTGCTGCATTATGGTCAGGAAATCTTTGAAGGGATGAAGGTCTTCCGTCACCCGGATGATTCGATTCACATGTTCCGTCCGGAGATGAATGCCCGACGTTTCAACTTGTCTGCTCGTCGTATGGCCATGCCAGAAATTCCGGAAGAGGACTATCTGAATGCCTGTGCAACTATCAGCGCTTACTGTAAGCACCTTATCCCTAAACGTTTAGGTGAATCACTTTACCTACGCCCTTTCATGATCGCGACTGAAGTGGGTCTGGGAATTAAGCCTTCTAAGCAGTTCCTATTCATCATCGTTGCTTCTCCATCTGGTTCATACTTCGCTGGAGATGCGGTAAAAGTTTATATCGAACGAGATGATATTCGTTGTGCTCCAGGCGGTATTGGTTTCGCCAAGACTGGTGGTAACTATGCTGCAAGCTTAAACTCTTACGCTAAAACCATTCAGTTGGGTTGTGATCAAACCATGTGGCTTGATTCGGTTGAGCACAAGTACATTGAAGAAATGTCAGGGATGAACTTCTTTGCTGTTATCGACAACAAAGTCGTAACACCTACTCTAACTGATACGATCCTTGATGGTGTAACTCGTAAGTCAATCATCGACATTGCTCGCGCTGAAAAAATTGAAGTTGAAGAAAGAAAGCTTTCAATTGATGAAGTTCTTAAAGCTGTTCAAGAAGGTCGTTGTACCGAAGCTTTCGTATGTGGAACTGCTGCGGTAGTTGCTCCGATTGCTTCATTCATGGACAAAGATCAGTCGGTTTACAAGCTTCGTGATTCTCAAGGCAAGATCGGCATGCAGCTTCGTGAGAAGCTTATTGCAATCCAGGCCGGCAGATTCGATGCTCCTCAAGGCTGGACATACCCGGTTCGTGATTTAAATTTCTAAGAAAAAATCTTTTTTATCCATCATCTCACCATTCACTTGGATCATGAGATGATGGATTCCTGAATAATACTTCATCGTTGTAATGGGCCTCAAAGAATGACTCTTTTTCAGAGTGATTTCTTCGTTTGGTCCCAGGTCGAATGATTTCAACTTATAGACCTTCTTCCCTTTCTTCCCATTGGCCTTCACGAAATCAATGGCGTAATCCACCACGATCTTCTGCTTTTTCTTTGAAGTCGAAGTGACCGTGAATTCGAAAGTAAGCTTATCGTGTAGCTTAAATTTCTTTTGATTTAGAGTGACCTTCCCTAGCTCGACGTCCGCCTTTCCATCCACACCCATTAACTTTAAAGCTCCTGGATGGCCCTTCTTGATGAGTGTTCTCAAAGCATGGCGTTTGATCCAGTTGATCTTATCTTGGTGCTCAGTGGGCACATCTTTACTCCACATGCGAAGAACATCTATCACAACCTGTGGATGATTTTTAGCAATGTCATTTAAGTGGTTCGCCACGCTCTTCCTTACATAGAGTTCTTCATCGTGGCGAAGTTTATCCAGAAAAAGAATGGTGTGCGTAGGATCCATTACAAACAGAGGAATCCGTTGACCCCAGGGAAGAAGTGGCCTCGTCCCTTCTGAAATCCAGCGACGAACATGCACGCTCTTATCATCTGTCCATTTACTGAGAATATTAAGGACCTTCTTGTGATCTTTAAGGAGAAAGGGGCGAACCGCCCACTCAGATGTAAAACGCTGAGTAAGTTTATACATGGCCTTCAGAGAATCATCGAAATGATCCAGACCAAATTGGGAAATGTATTCTGAAAATGGCCAGAGTTCAAACCCAGTTAAGTCACCCTTCTCCATCGCCTTTACAAGAATTGAAAGTGACTTTTTATAATCATCCGGCAGGTGTTTTTTAAGTTCGGCCGTAATTAAAAGCACACGCCCCTTAAGCTCAAGTGGATCAAGTTGTTTACTTAGTTTTTTAAACTCATTGGTTTTAAACGATGGGTATTCACTCTCAATCGCCTTGGCGATTTTTGTAACGACACGATCATTTATCCAGAGTTTAAAGGCAGAAGGGTTTTCTTGAGACTTGTCTTTTTGAGGCATGATTCACTCTAGTTGAAAAAGTAAGGGGCACCTAAGTGCCCCTTATATTCTTAACCTAGAGAAGGTAGAAGTTCAAAACAAAGAATCGCGACCGCAGTTGGGAAAAGAGCACCTTTCAATAGACCTAGAGGAGAAATCCCATCAGCACCGAAAGAATCTTTTAGAATACCGTAACCAGCCGGGTTTGGAGCGTTGGCAATAACCGTTAGACCACCACCAGTAACCGCACCAGCAACCAGGAAGTACTTAGCTGATTCTGTAAGATCAACTAGAGAACCTAGGTATGTAAGAGCAGCGTTATCAGTGATACCTGTAAGGGCGGTAGCACCAAAGTAAAGAACCTGATCTGACATTCCAGAAATTAACGGTTGTAACCACCACTTCTGTTCAGATCCAAGAACAATTAGGCCAGCAAGGAAGAACCCTACCATGAGAGAAGACTTCACTTGGATCTCATCCTGGAATTCCTGAGTACAGATTGTGAAACCTAGGAAGAAAAGGAACAGACCAAGGAAAACCACCATGTGGTGAGCTGTAAGTACCACAAGTGCCAGGAACACAACGTGAGTTAGTGTTACCCACCAAGGAGGAAGCATCTTCTCATTGTTATCAGCACGAAGCTGGAAATCACCAGACAGTTCTGATTTAAAGAAGAAAGCAATTGCCAGAGAAGAAATAAGACAAGAGATCGCCGCTTTATAACCGAAAGCTAGAAGCATGTGGCTGATTCCCCAACCCCACTTACCAGCAACCATAAGAACCGGAGGAGCAGCAAAGTGAGTAAGAGTACCACCGATTGAAACGTTTACGAAAAGAAGACCGATCGTAGCGTACTTAAGCTTCGTCGACATCTCTTTCGAGTAGAAGTTTTTAAGAAGAATGATCGCAGTCACTGTCATTGCAGCCGGCTCAGTGATGAATGAACCAAGAAGTGGTCCCGCCGTTAGAGCAGTCACATAGAAGGCCATCTTTCTAGGAAGTGGGATGAGCTTTGAAATGAAAACAATAATTTTCTCAGCAAGCTTAATCACCGGACGAGTTCCCGCCATTGCCATAATAACGAACACGAAACCTGGCTCAGTGAAGTTTAGAGCTTCTAGATAATGAACTGGAGCACTGAAACCTTCGTGACCCATCATGATCACTAAGAAAACAAAGGCCCACATACCAAACACGGCCTCAACTTCGGCCATGAAGTGGAAAAAGTTTTCACCGAAAGAACCTTCAGGATACTTGTGCGCGATGTGCGCGAACTTACTCACCAGAAAGGTGTGCAAGATGGCAACAGCGAAGATAACAGTCGCCGTGACCTGGATAAAACTAGGATTCATTGCATTCCCCTTTTAAGAAACATATTTCTTATAGTTTAAGGGGAATTGAAAATTATGGTAGAAAAAAGGGACTAGCCGTTTTTGCCAATAGAGTTTACTGGGCAAGCATCCATCTGTTCTACACACAGAGCGATTTCATCAGGTGTTGTTGGCTGCTTTTTTACATAAGCATTCCCACAGTCATCTTCTGCGAAGAATTCAGGAGCACCCGAATAACAGACGTTGCACGCGATACAGCCCTCTCCCCCATCATCATCGGGATCAGTACAGTAAAAGGGACCTGGGATATTTTTTGGGTGTTTATTTTTTACGTTGGCCATATGGCCCCCATTCTAATTCTCTCAGTGAATACTATCAAGAAAGAAGGCCATATTCGCCGCGCGTTATTTTTGACTTTACCAATGAGGACAGTTAGTTTTTACCAGAATCAAACTAAGGAAGGATCCGTGGATCAAAAAATCATTCAGAACGCAACTTTATGGGGTAATAACACTTACTTTAGCGAAGCAGATCGACAGGAGATCTTAAAGCTTTTAGCTGATCTTCCTAAGAACGAAGTTGAACTGACTGAGAGATTCTACCGTGACCTCGAGTTTGGTACTGGTGGCCTTCGTGCCCCTATGGGCATGGGTCAGAACCGCATGAACCGTTACAATGTTCGTCGTGCAACTCAGGCCCTAGCAAACAACATTATTAAACATTTCAACGGTGGCTCGGCAGTAATTTCCTACGATTCTAGAAACTGCTCAAAAGAGTTTGCTCTGGAAGCGGCAGGAGTGTTTGCGGCCAACGGAATTAAAGCATACGTCTTCCGAGCGCTAACCCCAACTCCAATGCTCTCTTACGGTGTTCGCTATTATAAGGCCCAGGCAGGCATCATGATTACTGCCAGCCACAATCCTCCTATCTATAACGGCTTCAAAGCGTTTTGGAACGATGGAGCTCAAGTAGTTCCGCCAGTGGATAAAGAAATCATCAACCAGTACAACGAGCTGACTGATTGGAACAAGATTAAGTACATGCCATTCGAAGAGGCCGAAAAGAAAGGACTCGCGGTTTGGACTGATGAGAAAGTAGAGAATGCTTTCTATGAAGTGATCGAGAAGAAAGTTATTCAAGATTTAGATCTTTGCAAAAAACACGGTGGAGAGCTTTCGATTGTTTATACTGCTCTTCATGGTTCAGCAGAAGTTCCATGTAACGTAACTGCTAAACGTCTGGGCTTCACAAACTTCTACTCTATTCCTGAACAAGCAAAACCAGATGGAAACTTCCCAACAGTAAAATCACCAAACCCGGAAGATCCAAAAGCTCTGGCAATGGCGATTGATTATATGCTGAAGAACAACGGTGATATCGTTTACGGTACTGACCCTGATGGTGACCGTCTTGGTGTTGTTGTTAATGATCATGGAAAGCCTGCGATCCTTAACGGTAACCAGATCGCGGCCCTAATGCTCTATTATGTGTTCTTCACAAAAGTAGAAAAGAAAACGCTTCCAGAAAAAGCTCTCGTTATTAAATCCATCGTGACCTCACCTATTCAAAACGCCATCGTTGAACACTTTGGCGGAACAGTGATGGACACTTTGACTGGTTTCAAATGGATGGCCGGATTGATTCGTGATCTTGAAGTCCAAAAATCTCCGTACAACTTCGTTTTCGCCTCAGAAGAGTCGTTCGGGTATATGCCTCACAATGAATCACGCGATAAAGATGGCGTGAGTTCGATGGCCCTTATGTCAGAAGTTGCCCTCTATTATAAGCGCAAGAACATGTCTCTTGTGGACGCTCTGGATGAGATCTACTCAAAGTTTGGTTTCTTTTATGAGTCACTCGTGTCTCTTGATTACGAAGGCATTGAAGGTGCGAAGAAAATTGGTCGCATTATGGAGTTCTTCCGCCACTATCCAGAGACTCAATTTGCTGGTGAGGAAATCGTAGGTAAAGAAGATTATGAAGCATCAATTTCATCTGACATTCGTTTAAAGAGCAATAAAGCGATTGCTCTTCCTAAGAGTAACGTACTGAGTTTCTCGTTTGCGAGCGGCAACAAGCTGTTCCTTCGTCCATCAGGAACTGAACCTAAGATCAAGTTCTACACGATGGTTCGTGAGACTGAGGGTGATCTCGCTGCGAAGAAATTGAATGCCCTTAAGAAAGTAAAAATCATCGAAGACAAAATTAAAGAGTTTTGCGAAAAGGCCTAATGGAAAAAGCAATTGTCCTACTAAGTGGTGGAATGGATTCTCTGGTTTGTGCTGGTGAAGCGCTGGCCGAAAATAAGGAAGTGTCATTCCTACATATGAACTACGGTCAGAAGACCTCAGTTCGTGAACGCAAATCATTCGATGATATCGCCGACTTTTACCATATCAAAGAAAGTGATCGCAAAATTATTGATATGACTTTCTTAAAGCAGATTGGTGGTAGCTCACTGACTGATGAAAAGATCGACGTGAAAACCTATCAGGGTGATTCTAATGTCATCCCCGATTCCTATGTCCCTTTCAGAAATTCAATTATCCTTTCATTGGCCGTTTCATGGGCAGAAGTGGTGGGTGCCACCAAGCTTTATATTGGTGCCAACTATGAAGACTCTCCTGGATATCCGGACTGTCGTCCAAGCTACTACGAGGCCTTCAATCGAGTGATCAAAGAAGGAACCAAGGCCGGCAACATTGAGATCGTTACTCCAGTGCTGATGATGAAGAAGCGCGACATTGTGCTCAAAGGTCAGGAATTAAAAGTTCCTTTCGCCTTAAGTTGGTCATGCTACAAGAGCTCAGATAAAGCATGCGGTGTGTGTGACTCTTGTGCGCTACGTTTACGTGGTTTCCGTGAAGCTGGAATCAAAGATCCCATTGACTACAAATAGACAGCCTTTAAACTAGCAGCAATGATTAACACAAGGAGTGTGTATGAAAACATTGCTAATTGCTTCTCTATTATTGGGCTCTGTCGGTGCTTTCGCTGATCATCACGAGGAATGGGACAAGCTTCCTTTCGCTGAAAAGAAGGCGAAGATGTCTGAAAAGCTCGATAAAAAAATGAAAATGATTCAAGAGAACAAGTCCTGTGTAGACGGGGCCAAGGACGATGCTGCTCTTAAAGCTTGTAAGGACAAGATGATGGAGCAAAAGAAAGAAATGAAAGAAAAATGGGACAAAAAGAAAGGTAAGAAAAAATAATCGAAGGGCCCTTTAAGGGCCCTTTTTAATCCTCATAGAACTGATAAGACTGAACTAAAATAAAATTTCTTCCATAGTCCGCATACTGAACCTGCCCTGTCACTGCGAGCGCACATTGCATGAAGGTCTCATCCAATTTCACGTCTTGAGATGAAAACTCATAGAAGTCCAGGTTTCCGAAATAATCCACACCTACCACCATACATGTATTGAACTCATCATTGCCTGTGCGGTTCTTATAGTCCTCATAGCATAACTGCATGCTCTTTTGAGTCGAAGCAAGCTTCATGTTGAGATCAGGACTATTAATGGGCTGCTTATTTTGGTTTCGGGGATTATTCAGATACTTCAAAGAGACATGAGAACAGGTTTTTTCTTTCTTAAACTTCGGCCGTTCACTGGCACAACCGACGAGGAACAGCGCGAGTACAATGAAATAAAATTTTATCATTTTCTTTTCACCTTCTCTAAAGCTTTAATGACTTTACGGAAGTTCACAAAGTCATAACGACTATGGCACTTCAAAAGAAAGTCGTCCATAGTCGGCTCGTCATCCTGTAAGTAATAGAATGAAAAGTCCGTGGCCACTATGAACAAAGCCGAGAGAGGTGAAATTTTTTCGGCGCGAAGGCCCAATGGAAATCCGCTTCCATCTGGCAATTCATGATGCTGATAGACCAATGCGTCCGTATCAGGCGGAGCAGAAGTAAAATAACGTTTAATAAGATTCGCAGCGTCCTTAGGATGCGATAAAAAGATCTTTTGATCTTCTTCCGAGAGAGTGTTCTTTACACGCTCAAACTCATGCAAATTTGGAATTTTTAAAAGTTCAGGTCGAACTGCCAATGTAATGTCGCTCACGACGGACGCATAAACCAGCTTATCCATCGTGGTCTTTGAGATCCAATCCAGTTGCTTGGCGAGCACACAAGACATAAGACTCGTCAGATTCATCTTCTGGGTGAATAAAGCATGGTGATGCTGATTTTCTTTCAATACCCGGAGAAAAGATTCAACCTTCGCTTCTTTCTCTACGATGGCACGAATTTTTTCCACTGCTTTCTCAATAGATTCTTTGAAGTCCTTATCTACATGGACCTCATCATCAATGCGAAGAATTTTCTGTTCGAACCGTTTCTCCGGAGAATCACTCGCTCCTCTTAAAACAAAACGGAAGTTGTTGGCCTTAAGGAAAATATCAATTTGGTTCTGAATCTGATTAATGACCCATAATGCGGTATCACGAGTGAGGTAAAAATAGTTAATACCCTTGCTCTTATACTTCGTCAGGTCCAGTACATCTGTGTTGTCGTCTTCATGGAAGATCTTGATATATTTATCGGCACCAATACGAATAAAGAGGTTCTTATTGATTCCATCCAGGATGGCGAGGAAGTTAATATCAATCCGGCTATACTGCTCTTCATTTAAAAATGGTGAGCCAGCAAAAAGCTTTTTAGATTCCTCAACCAGGGCACCAGGAAGAGTCGACTCATCCATCAGAACCATCTGATGCTGATCTTTTAAAAGCTCCTTCCCTTCTTCACGAATCTTGTCCACCAGGATAACGATTCGAACCAGTTTGGAATTGTCTTTTAGATATCCGATGAAATCTTCTAAGAGGTAAGCGTTCGGCGTGTAATCATAAATGATCATACTCGGAACTGAGTCCAGGTTTTTTAAGAAGGAAAGTGCCTTTTCCTCTGATTCAAGTTCCGTTACTTCTGTATGGAGAAGTGTTTCGAGAACGAACTTCAGAATCCCCCTCATATAGGGAGATGAAGAGACAACTAAGAATGGGAGCTTCCGTACTGGTGTTGTCATTAATATAGTTGGACAAAGTCCCCTTCAGTCACAGATCCACCTGAATGCAGATTACAAATAGCTCCATCCTGGCCGAAGAAGTCCACCACTTCCAGGGTGCCTTTAACCTCGCCCTGGGACATTCCAATCATAGCACCAGATTCAGGATCATAGATTTCTTGTCCCTCTGTTATAACCTTAAGAATGTCTCCCAAGTTAATTCCAGAGGTTCGACCAGCATTGATATAGATACGTGTGCCGATGATTTTTGCCACTCGGCCCATCCAGTCTAATCTGCTGGCAATTTTTGTCACTCTTGGTACAAACTTACGAACGGCCACTTTTACTGAGTATCTCAATAAATCCTGGCGGTAAGCGAGGTTTTCCTCTGAGTCTTCCTGATAAAAACGAAGATTATCATCAGAGATATTTCCGTCTACCGTTTCAGAAAAAAGCTCTTTGTTAGAAAGAACATCATAAACTTTGATCTCAACGTAAGTTTCGGCCATTGATTTAAGCTTGCGTACAAATCCAATTTCATCACTCTTCTGACGAATACGGGCCTCTTTCACGCGACCGAAAACCACAATATTCACGCCTGACATCTTGGCCTTACGAGCAAGTTGCGCAAGTTTGATTCCTCCACCAGCATAGATTTCTTTCGAATTACCGAAAATGCTTTCACCCTCTGGATCAATGATAAAATCACGAGACTTAATCATTTCGCGACGAAACTCTTCTGTTGCGGTAATTGCCAGGTCTTCGCCTCCCATAGGAGATTCATTGTAGAAAGTAAGAAGCGCAATCTTCTTTTTGATGGGACTAAAATCTGAGACCTTATTTACTTTGGCCGCTTGATTAACAGGCTTTCTGCGCGAGATAGGAGCGCAAGATTCGAGTAAAAAGGCAATTGCCAATAAAGGGAACACACCCCAGCGCAAAGCGAACATAATCATCCTTAAAAAGTTATTCAGCAATAAGCTTCAGAACATGGTGAATGCCAGTAAATTCATTCACTAAGCTGTAGCTATGAGATGATTTTAACTCTTTTAGGCGTGACAATAAATCAGTAAACGATTTTTCCTCACCTTGATAGAATCCGAGAAGCTGGGCCTCATTATGAGAGAAACGATCGAGCTGTAGCTCGAGATTGATACCTTTTCCTTCTTTTCTGAGCAATTCCATCAACTGTAAAACATCTCCAAGGTTGTTTTGTCCCTGAACAATCAGACGGGCAATGCGGTTGAGTTGTGGAAGATCCCCTATTTTTTTTGTGAAAGTGCTGAAGGCACTGATGGGAGTGCGATACATCTGACTAGCAAGGGCGGAATTAAGGCCCTTCTGGTCTAGTCCCCTCCAAGTGCGAGTTTGAAGTGGTAGAGTTTCAGAGGCCAGAAGTCGTTTAGTGTTGGCATCTAAAAGAATGGCGCTACCGTCCCACTCAAAGGTCCATTCATTTAAACTTTGAAGATGACGAACACGTCTTAAATTGAATGAAACTTTTAGCCAGAGATTATTTTGTAGCTCAGGTGAAACCTGCATGCCTTCATCCTGACTTACTTCCTGCCAACGTTTAAAATTAATTAAACACTCATCAAGGCACTGAACAACTTCTTCAACATTGGCCGGTTGATTACTGGCCAACCAATTTTGCCATGAGGTCATGATCGGCGAAGAAAAGCTCAGCTCTCGCTCCAATCCGAGTTCATTCCAATCCATCCCTATCAAATTAATTTCAGAAATTAGATTAATTCTTGGATACTGCTTTGTGACTTCCGACATCATTCTTTGAACGAGTTTATCCAACTTCACGCGGTTGATATTTACTTCAACCGTCGCGTTCCAAGTGGAAGTCGCATTAGGATTTTCGATGGTCTTAAATTGAAATTGATCCAGGATTTCCAGTATTCGAGTGAACTTAATAAGCTCTGCTTCTCGATGGGCCTCAAGACCATTTAAAAACTCGGTCTTTTGTTCAGGTGTGAGTGATGCCTGATAGTTCTTCCCAAAACGCTCAAACAACTTCCGCTCCCGGTAGTTTTCAAAATGCTTTTCAAACTTTTCCTGAAGCTTCTTCTGAAATTCCTCATGATTAAATCCAAGCTCTGTTGAATACTGAGCAATGGCCTCACTCGTGGCCGTGTACAAAAGATAAGGTTTAGCGCCGTCCGCGTTGGGGACATTTAATTGTCTGGTGACTTTCTTTTCAGTAAGAAGCTGCGCCCACGAAACGGACGCAGTCATCAAAATAAGAAGCAGGAAAAATTTCACTGTCTAACTTCCTCTACTTTACCATCAACGATGAAAGACACTGAGTTTGTATTAAGAAGCTCATTGATCTTTGCCGCCATTTGCGGAGATGGACTTACCAAGAAGTTATCATCCAGTGGCATACGGGCACGACCTTCAGGAGTATCAAAAATAAAATGAATCGGTACTGACCCGCGGTAGCTCAGAAGAATCTGCTTCATCTGAGACAACGAATAAGCATTCAGGTTTTGAAGTGGAACATTTACGCGAACCGAGGTCACACGTTCTTCCGATTCATTTTTCAGGAGGCCAACTTTGGTCGGGAAGAATTTCTTCACGTCCTCAAGACTTACATATCCAGAAAGTACCAGTGGCTCATCAGCAGTTAAAAACTGCTGGAATTCAGCGAATACTTTCGGGAAGAAGATACATTCGATCTTGCCGTGTAGGTCTTCCAAAGTAACGAAGGCCATCTTATCACCCTTCTTACTCAGGATGACTTTTGATTCAGAAATCATACCGGCAATGACCACACTTCGCTTGGAAGGATCATGTTCATCCCCACGACGAGGATTAAATCCCTCTGGCTTCGGAACTGTCGGAAGCTCATGGATCTGAGACAGATTCATGGAGGTCAATTTCTCCATGATGTCTTTAAATCTCATCAGCGGATGCCCAGAAACATAAATCCCAAGAAGTTCTGCTTCGTGGGAAAGTTTTTGTTTCTCATCAAACTCCGCCGATTCAGCAATATTTAACTGCTCTTCAGAACTTTGAGTGACTTCACCCATATCAAAGAGTGACGTTTGTCCCATGAGCTTTTCTTCTTGTTTCTTCTCAGCGAAGGCAACGATAAACTCCATGTTCTCAAGTAACGTCTTACGGTTATACTTCTCGCATGAATCGAAAGCGCCTACTTTAATCAGGGCCTCCATCACACGCTTGTTCACCGATTTAAGATTTACGCGCTCACAGAAATCAACGAAGCCCTTGAATGGGCCATTTTCCGTGCGCTCTTTTACGATGTCATCGACGGCACCTTCACCCACACCTTTAACGGCACCAAGACCGAAACGGATACGAGTGTTACCAATAACGTTGAAGAGCCATAGAGACTCGTTTACGTCCGGAGGAAGGATTTCAATTTCAAATTCTTTTGCTTCAGCAATATACGCCGTGATCTTTTCTTTGTTGTTGATCTCGGTACCTAGAAGGGCCGCAAAGAACTGGGCCGGGTAGTAACGTTTCAGGAAAGCCGTCTGATAAGCAACCACTGAATAGGCCACGGCATGGGACTTGTTGAATCCGTATTCCGCGAATTTTTCCATCAAGTCGAAAAGCTGGATTGATTTTTCTTCATCGAATCCACGCTCAAGAGCACCCTTACGGAAGATCTCTTTATGGGCGGCCATTTCTTCGGCCTTCTTCTTACCCATCGCTCGACGAAGCATGTCCGCTTGTCCTAACGAGTAACCGCCAATCACTCGAGCTACGTTCATTACTTGCTCTTGGTAAACGATAATTCCGTAAGTATCTTTCAGAACAGGTTTTAATTCTTCAAAGGCATATTCTTCAATGGCACCGTTAATTTTGTTTTTGATCTCAGCAAACTTTAAGTGCATCCCCATGCCCATCGGACCCGGGCGATAGAGAGCGTTGATCGCGGTAATATCGTCGATAGAACCTGGCTTAATCCGTTTACAAAGATCCTGCATTCCCGATGACTCTAGCTGGAACACACCTACGGTTTGGCCTTCTGAAATCATGTCGTAAACAGAAGCATCGTTCATGTCGATGTCTTCAATATCGAAGTCGGCCTTTAAATCTCGGCGAACAAACTTCTCAGCGTTTGAAATTACAGTGAGGGTTTTAAGTCCAAGGAAGTCAAACTTCACCAGACCAATTTTTTCAGAGAAGTCTTTATCGAATTGAACAACCTGTTCGCCCTTGGCCCCACGGAAAAGCGGACAATAAGTGACAAGTGGTTCGTTGGTAATAATTACTCCGGCAGCGTGAATACCCGCATGACGGTTAAGACCTTCCAGTCGTTTTGAAATTTGAAGAATACGACGAACTTTAGGATCATTATCTTCAAGTTCTTTAAGTTTAGGTTCTTTATCAATCGCATCCTGAAGCTCAATACCAAGTTCTTCTGGGACAAGCTTCGCCAGGGCATCTGCTTCAGCGTATGGAAGAGCAAACACACGAGATACGTCACGTAGAACCGCTTTCGCAGAAAGAGTACCGAAGGTAATAATCTGACCTACGCGCTCTTCACCGTATTTTTTGGTCACATATTCAATCACTTCCTGACGACGGTCCTGACAGAAGTCGATATCGAAGTCTGGCATCGAAATACGTTCAGGGTTAATGAATCGCTCAAAGAGAAGATTGTATGGAATCGGGTCAACGTTCGTGATCTTTAAAGCATAGGCCACAATTGAACCCGCACCAGAACCACGACCAGGACCAACAGGAATCCCGTTCTTCTTCGACCAACCAATGAAGTCCGATACGATCAGAAAGTAACCAGTGAATCCCATTTGTTTAATAAGACCAACTTCTACTTCCAAGCGCTCTAGGTATTGAGGTTTAATTTCACTTTCCCAATTCTCTTTACTCACCAGGTGTTTGAAGTGTGGACCTTCAAAACGCTCTTGTAGACCTTCACGGGCCATACGAGCAAAGTAATCCTCTTCTGTTTCCTGAGTTGTAATTTCAAACTTAGGAAGAAGGTAAATCTGCTTCCCTTTTTCATCCTGCCAACGAATCTCAAGGTTACAAGAGTCCGCAATTTTAAGCGTGTTATTACAGGCCTCTGGAATATAGTGAAAGGCCTCACGCATTTCCTGAGGTGATTTGAAATAAAACTCTGTCGTAGAAAGCTTCATGCGCTTTTCATCTTCAAAGGTCTTACCCGTTTGAATACACATGAGCACTTCTTGAGCGGCCGCATCTTCGCGGGTCAGGTAGTGACAGTCATTTGTGGCAACCAGAGGAATTGAATAATCTTTGGCGAAGTTGATGATCTTCTTATTTACATCCACCTGCTCAGGAATTCCGTTCTCTTGAATCTCCAGATAAAAATCATCTTTGTAAATTTCACGGAACTTCATCGCCGCTTGTAGGGCACGATCGTCTTGACCTGTGAAAAGGTTGTAACCAACTTCACCTTTCAGACATGCAGAAGTCGCAATCAATCCTTCCGAAAATTCTCTCAGTAGTTCCACATCGGCTCTTGGCTTATAGTAGAACCCTTCTTGGTAGGCCTTCGATAAAAGCTTACAGAGGTTACGATAACCAGTTAGGTTTTTACAAAGAAGGATCAAGTGGTGAATTTGGTGTTTCCCTTCCACTTCATCTTGAGAATCAAGCGTCTTTAAGTTTTTAGGAGCACGACGGTCATGACGTGAGCCAGGAGTAAAATAAATCTCTGAACCAAGAATCGGTTTGATGCCGGAAGAAATCGCACGAGTATAAAAATCAATTCCACCAAACATGTTACCGTGATCAGTACAAGCGATCGCCGGCATCTCAAGTTCTTTTGCTCTCTTGAACAAGTCCCCTAAACGAATCGCACCATCAAGTAATGAGTACTGACTATGCAAATGTAAGTGAACAAAACTGTCCTGACGGGTATTTTGAAAATCACTTCCAAGGAAGGGGTTTTTCATACTAAGAGTCCTCGAGATTGTGTGGTAGGTGTACTCTCTAAGATAACCATTTTTAGAGGGAAAAGACCACTAATTGGCAATGCAGCAATAGATAAGATTTACGAGTCAAAAATCCGACTATTTCTCCCCAATACAAGTGCTTGTAAATTCATCCCGCACCACTCTCAGACCTAAACAATTTTCAAGATTAGATTCGAACTAGGATTTACGAGCAGAATATGCAAAAATTTCGGGTCTCTAAAAGGGTTAGATTGCGTGAAAAAAATTGGATATTCATTTAAAGAACTAGATCTCTTCAACTTAATTTTCATCACTTCCATTCCTGTGATTGGAATAGTGTTATTGATTCTACATGTATGGCTAGAGGGTTTTAACCCTTACCTTTTGATCCCGGCAGTGATTATGTACATTCTCACAGGGTTCTCGATTACTGGTGGTTACCATCGCTTGTTTGCCCACCGTTCATACCAGGCAAACCCAATGATAAAACTTTTTTATCTCCTATTTGGTGCCGCTGCAGGTGAAAACTCAGTTCTAAAATGGGCCACTGATCACCGCATCCATCACCAAAATGTAGATACTGATGGTGATCCATACGACATCAATCAGGGATTCTTCTATGCCCATGTAGGTTGGATTATCCGCAATCAAAATTTATCAAATGCTAATTATCCGAAAGATCTTACCAACGACAAACTGGTTATGTGGCAAGATCGTAACCTTCTTCCGATCACAGTTTTAGTAAACGTTATTCCATGCCTTATCATGGGATATCTTACAGGTTCATGGCTTGGGAGTTTTGCAATTGTTGGTTTTTTAAGAGTGGCCGGCGTACAACACGCGACGTTCTTTATTAATTCTCTTTGCCACATGATGGGCAAACGTCCTTACGACGATTCGCAAACAGCTCGTGATTCATTCTTCCTTGCCCTGCTCACTTTTGGCGAGGGCTACCATAATTTCCATCACACATTCCAACTCGATTACCGTAACGGTCTTCGTTGGTATCAGTGGGACCCAACAAAATGGGCCGTTAATTTAATGTCTCGAGTTGGTCTTGCCACTAATTTAAAAAGAACTTCTGAACTTAGTATTCTCAAGGCGAAAATGAAAGTTCTCGCCAATAAATATAATCACTCGCATGATCACAAAATGACTCTGGAAGAGCTGTCTCTTCAGGTTCATGTTGCTTTAAAAAAATTGGATGACCTCAAAAAAGAATACAGGCTTAAAAAAGAACAAAAAGCCGCTGAATTTCATCTCCAGATGGAAGAGCTAAAGGCCCGTATCCAACAGGCCAAGGCAGAATTCCAAGAGCTTTATGCTCAGTGGGAGATGGGTCTACTTTCAATGCAAATGGCGACTCATCATGCGACCTAATCCCCACTGGGGAAAAGAGGTCCAATGGATAAACTACCTAAACGCGTAACTCATGAACTAAAAGTTCGGACACTTACCGTAAAACGAATCACTGACGTTACTCCGTCAATTCGTCGAATTACATTGACCGGGGATGAACTCACTGGATTTATTTCGAGTGCCCCGGAAGATCATGTGAAAGTATTCTTTCCCTTACCCGGTCAAACGAAACCACTCATTCCAACCGTCATTGAAGGCAAACCCGTTCTGCCAGAAGGCGCCATTGGACGTGATTACACTCCTAAAAAGTATGATCCGGTGACCAATGAACTCGATCTGGAATTTGTTCTACACAAAAAAGGGCCGGCCAGCCTTTGGGCCGCTCAAGCAGAAGTTGGCCAGCAATTGGGCATCGCAGGCCCTCGCGGTTCATTCATTTACCCTGATTTTGATTGGTACCTATTTATGGGTGATGAATCGGCCATGCCGTCTTTTGCGCGTCGTTTGGAAGAAACTCCGGCCGGAACCAAAGTAATCGCTCTCTTAGAGATCGAAGACGAAACTCAAAAGTACCCTTTCTCAACGAATGCTGAATTAGATATCACCTGGCTTCCTCGTAACGGGAAGAGCAAAGGTGAATTTACGGCCTTTGAGGAAGCGTTGAAGAAGATTGAGCTTCCTCAAGGTGAACCTTTGGCCATCATCAGTGGTGAAATGAGTGTCACAAAAATCTTAAAATCGACTCTTCTGAAGGCCTATAACTTTAAAGAAGAAAATATTAAGGCCACCGGCTATTGGAAATAGTCCTGCACAGAGTCTTTGCTTGTAATATCATGATCTTCGAGGTAGGAAAGGCTCTTGTTTTAAGGAGCCTTTCCTATGTTCACCGGTTTAAATCAAAAATTAACAGAAGAGTTGCTTGAGGCCATTCGCTTTTTTAATCTAAAAGGCTGGTCCCCTGCTACTTCAACGAACTATTCAGTTCGTTCTGAAAATAAATCGGAATATATTATCTCACGCTCGGGCGTGGATAAGAGTAAATTTTGTGGCTCTGATTTAATTCTGATTAATCAAAAGGGAGAAATTCTTCCGCCTTTTAATAAACCTGGAATTAAATCTTCGGCCGAAACTGAAATTCACACAGCAGTGTATGAAATGTTTCCGGAAGTAAATTGTGTCCTTCACACTCACTCTGTTCTCGGGACCGTACTTTCTCATTCTTTAGTTCAGGAAAAGCAAATTCGTTTCGAAGGCTTTGAGATTCTTAAAGGGATCGAAGGCAATAAGACCCATGATTTAGTGGAGACACTTCCAATTGTTCCAAACTCACAAGTCATGTCGGAGATCCTAAACAATGTGAAAGGTCGTCTGGACAAAAATTCCCATGGCTTCCTAATCGCAGGACACGGACTTTATAGTTGGGGCAAGGACATTGCGACAGCGAAGAGACATATTGAGACTTACGAATTTTTATTTGAATGCTATCACATGATGAGGAGATTCTAATGGCCGTTCTCACTCTCCTGGATCCGGAAAGAAAAGAAATCCGTGACCCTAAAGAAATTAAAACATTTATGAATGATCGCGGGATCATTTTTGAGCAGTGGCAAGCATCAATGCCTCTGAATGACTCTGATTCTCAGGAAACAATTCTTAAGGCCTATGAGCATGAACTGGGTCCTTATATGAAGAAACATGGTTATCAGAGCGCTGACGTTATCAACGTTCACAAAGATACTCCGAATGTTGAAGCGATTCGTGCCAAGTTTTTAAACGAGCACACTCATTCTGAAGACGAAGTGAGATTCTTTGTGGATGGTGAGGGTCAGTTCTTCTTCCATTTGGCCGACCGCCAGGAAGTGTTCAAACTTCTCTGCGAAAAAGGTGACTTCATCTCTGTACCTAAGGGCTACACTCATTGGTTTGATCTCGCTCCAAAGTATCATGTAAAAGCAATCCGTGTTTTCCAAACTCAGGAAGGATGGGTCGCAAATTACACGAACAGCGGTAAAGACCAAAAGTATAACCAACTATGATCAAATTATTCTTATTCGATATTGAAGGAACCACCACGGACATTAACTTTGTTCACAAGGTTCTCTTTCCTTATTCAGCAAAATGCATGCAGGACTATATTCTTCATCACCAGACTCACCCTCTGGTGGTAGATGCCATTCAGGAAGTTCGCGACACTGTATGGAAGGAAGAAAAGCGCCAATTGGGGCTCTATGAAGTCATAGATAAACTTCAGGAGTGGATCAAGAGAGATCGTAAACACCGCGCCCTTAAAACCATTCAAGGTCTTATTTGGGACGTAGGTTACTCAAAGAATGATTTTAAGGGTCACGTTTACCCTGATACAAAACCGTTCTTCAAAACGATTCTAGAAAAAGGCTCAAAAGTCGGCATTTACTCTTCTGGCTCAGTTCATGCTCAGAAACTTATTTTCGGTTATTCGATTGAAGGCGATCTCACTCCGATGATCTCGTACTACTTCGACACGAATGTAGGTGGAAAAAGAGAAGTCACTTCATATCAAAAAATCACCCAGGAAGTTGGTCTAAGACCTGAAGAAATTCATTTCTTCTCTGACATTCCTGAAGAGTTAGTGGCAGCAGAGGCCGCTGGAATGGGTGTGACTCAATTACTTCGACCTGGAACAAAGTCTTCTCGCTTTGAATCCATCACGTCATTCGATACCTTCAAAAATTATCTATAACTTAAGAGCGCCGACCGGCGCTCTTAGAATCTCCAGAATGCATCAAAGACGTAGTAATACCCCTTTGGCCCAAAGGTCAAATTGGTAAAGTCTTGAGTCGCAATTCCGAGACTGATGTGGAAGTTCGACCAGATCCACATATAGGAAACGGTTCCCCCGAAGGTCTGAAGTTCTACGTTATAAACCGGACCATAGAGAATACGATCCCAATCATCAGTGATGTATTCAGTAATGCTTCTAATATCCGAGTACGTAAAAAGATCGAGGTCCTTGGTGGCCCTTGAATCATGATACTGAGGATCGAAAGTGGCCGTGAACATGAAGTGATTTTGGAACTTGGAGTTCGAAGGAACTGTAATAACCCCTCCAAATTGTCCAATCCAGTCTTGTTGCTGAACTTTGTAAGCACCAAGGGTGTTTAGGGTGATCTTAGCATATTTATTTGAGAGGGCCCGGTACTTAAGTCCTAAGTTTGCGTAACCATCAAACCAAAGAGCGTTGACGACCTTTACTCCGAAATCATTCGTTACTCCATACTGGACCTGAAACGGACTAATGAGGGCCTCATGTTTTTCGAGAGTGTGACCTTCAGAAGTAAAAACTCCAAAGTAGGCCAGTTCTTGAAATTCGGCGGGTGTACTTTTTCCATCGGCGAGTGTCAGTGAGTTAAAACCCGGAATGTTCATATCCCGCAGAGTCTTATAATTGACGACTTCAACAACGTCCCCAACCAGTACTAAATGATTATCAAAAAGTTCTTCGATCCTGACTTTAAAGATACCGGGATTGTATGGGTCTATCTCACTACGAATTGTCCCCAAAGCAACAAGCTTTTTATTGGCCTGGCCCGTAATTAAAACTTTCTGGTCTTTCTTAAAACCATTCGGAATGACCAGTTCAACAAAGATCTCATTGGATGAGTGAATCTCTTTCACCACACCCTGAGCAAAAACTGCGAATGGAAATAATAAGAGAAATAGAACAAAGAATCGAAGCACGAATTAGTTACCTTTTCTTGCCTCAGCACACTTCGTTTCAACGTTCACACATGAACGGGTGAAGATAATGGTGGTCCACCACTGCTCAGTCATTTCAGCTTGTAGAAGATAATCCTTACCAGGACAAAGACTTCTTACAAGAAATGGGATGGCAGAATCTTTTTCTTTCTCTGCGTTGGAGAAGAAAAGCCATTGATTAAAACATGCCTCGAGTTGATCGTTTCCAACTGGCACAATTTTAGTGAGAGTGATTGGCCTCTCATAACTTTCTTTATTGAAATCGACCTTACGAATGAGATCGTAATCAGCGTACTTCTTAGTACAGCCCACCAGGGCAAGAAGGATTAAAATATTTTTCATGCCTGGGATGTACCATATCAAAAGCCATTGGGCGACGACAAATTTTTCATAAATTTCAATGACTTCCAGTGGTGTCACTTTGGGGTCTGTAAAACTTCATAGCTTCTTGATAAATCAAAGAAGAAATAAGTTTTATGGGATATCGTCCATTCACTTTCAGGAGTCGTTTATATGAAGTTTCTTATTCTTTCTTCGCTCTTAGTAAGCACATCTGCATTTGCTCAAAGCATTGACGTAAAGGCCTTCAAAACACTTCTTACCCAGAAACAGGCCATTCTAGAAAAGGCCACTCCAGGTATGTCTAAGAAAGTTGTGACGACGGCAAAAGTTGAAGATTGTCAGTATTCACAAACGGCCATTCAAACCATTCTTCGTATCGAAGGTGAGAAAATGATCGTTCATTCAAAAGAATCTCTTACTCTTGTTCCTAGCTCTGCTTGTATCAACGCTGGATATGAGAACTATGAAGAGACAGTGGTGTTCTATGTTGCTAGGCCAACTCTGTCAGCAGACTTGGAAGCTCTTGATGCATCAGCTGCAAGCATTAAGTCTCTGGTAAAAGCTGGTGAACAAGTCACAATGCAAATGGATGTAAAAGAAACTGATGAAGATGGGAACACTTCAATCGAGGCCCTGACATTTAAATATGACCTGACTAGACCTTCTTTCAGTAACCTCATTCTAACAGAGGGCGAGGGCTTTAAAACAGTTGTGACTGATGAGAAAGATGTTGATCTCAATACAGTTGATCTTCGTAACGTGACATTCTGTGCGAATGACGACGAAGACAGCAGCGACTGCGTTCAGGGTGATTTCTCAGACATTCTATTCTAAAAATAAAAAGGCTCCATCCGGAGCCTTTTTTTATTCCCATTCGATAGTGCCGGGTGGCTTGGAAGTACAATCATAGACCACTCTTGTGATCCCCTTCACTTCATTACAAATGCGCGAAGAGACCCGATTTAAAAAGCTCCACGGCACTTCAGTAACAGAGGCCGTCATGCCGTCTTGTGAATTCACCATACGAACCGCAATGACTTCTTCATAAGCACGACCGTCCCCTTTTACTCCCACAGTTTTTACCGGAAGAAGCACAGTGAATGCCTGCCAGGTTGAATCATAAAGCTTATGGCCTTTAAGTTCTTCGAAAAGAATCTGATCAGACTCTTGAACTTTACGAATAGAATCCTTATGAAGCTCACCTAGTACGCGCACTCCAATCCCTGGTCCAGGGAAAGGATGGCGATAGACCCAATCGTGTTGAAGACCAAGTTCTAGTCCCATGGCCCGCACTTCATCTTTAAATAAAAAGCGAAGTGGTTCCAAAAGTTTTAAATGCATTCTTTCCGGAAGTCCCCCCACATTGTGGTGAGACTTAATTGTGACGGATTTCCCACCCTTTTTATGAGGAGAAATAGACTCAATCACATCAGGATAAAGTGTGCCCTGAAGAAGATAATCAAACTTTACGTTGTGACTCTTCTCGTATTCATGAACTTTCTTTTCAAAGACATCAATAAACGTTTTACCAATAATTTTACGCTTACTTTCTGGGTCCTTATGACCATGAAGAGCGCTCAAAAACATATCCGTTGCATCTATGATTTCGATTTTTAGCGAGGTCTTCTCTTGAAGAAGTTTAATGTGATGAATGTCTTGCGGACGAAGAAGGCCATGATCTACAAAAAAACAATGGAGATCATCACCAATCACTCTTTGAGTCAAAGTCGCGGCCACGAGTGAATCCACTCCGCCAGAAAAAGCACAAAGGACCTTTGATCCTTTGATTGCTTTCACTTCTTCGAGCGAACTTTCAAGCATGGTCTTGGAAGACCAATCCGATTTTAATTTAGCGACTTCGTTTAAAAAGTAACCAAGCACATCTTTACCATGAACAGTGTGATGAACCTCTGGATGAAACTGAAGCCCAAGGATAGGACGAGTTTCGTGCTTAATTCCGGCAGTCAGTCCATTTTCACTCTGAAAAATGAGCTTAAAATCTTTCGGGAGAACACTCACGTGATCCGAGTGACTCATCCACACGTCACTCTCGGCCGGCATACCAGGCACACTAAAACCTGGAACCGTACGAAGTTTAGCAAGACCATATTCGCCCTGCACACCCTTCTCTACTTTCCCGCCAAAGCATTGACCCAATATCTGCATTCCGTAACAAATACCTAAGATCGGAAGTTGAGGACGAGAGAAGAACGGTGAATAATCAGTTGTGTCTTCAAATACACTTTGTGGTCCACCGGACAGAACCAGGGTTTTTGGTTCTTCGCCCTTTAATCTATCAAAGGCATCTTCCAGAGTCATAATCTCTGAAGTAAATCCCAATTCACGAAACTTTCTCGTGATGAGTTGAGTATATTGAGAACCAAAATCAACGATCCATACAGAACTTTTCATGATTAAACCTGGCGATAGTTAGGAGCTTCTTTAGTAATGATCACATCGTGCGGATGAGATTCTTTCAATGAGGCCGCTGTGATTTTAATGAACTTTGCTTTCTTATGGAGCTCATTCATGGTTGGCGCTCCCACATAGCCCATTCCCGAACGAACACCACCGACAAGATGGAAAAGATTCGTAGAGAGTGAACCTCGATAAGGAACTTGTCCTTCAATTCCTTCTGGAACGAGTTTTGACATTTCTTCCACCGCACTTTGGCCATAACGATCTTTCGATCCTTTTTCCATCGCACCCAGAGATCCCATACCACGATACATTTTATAAGCGCGGCCTTGGTACAGCACCATTTCACCTGGAGCTTCATCAGTTCCTGCGAATAAAGAACCAATCATCACTGTAGAGGCGCCACCAGCAAGGGCCTTAAAAATATCCCCCGAGTATTTAATTCCTCCATCCGCAATGAAAGGAACTCCGGCCTTCTCACACACTGGCCTACAATCAAAAATCGCCTGCATCTGAGGAACACCAATTCCCGCGATCACGCGTGTAGTACAAATAGAACCTGGCCCAATGCCCACTTTAATTCCGTCGACACCGGCCGCGATAAGATCTTCGCAAGCTTTTGCTGTAGCAACGTTTCCGGCCACGACATCAACATTCGCATTTATTTTTTTGATGGCCTTCACCATTTCGATCACTCCTTTCGAGTGACCGTGGGCAGTGTCCACCACAATAGCGTCCACATGGGCCTTAATCAGCGTTTCGACACGTTTTAATTCCTTGTCCCCTACACCACATGCGGCCGCGACCCGCAAGCGTCCAAACTGATCTTTATTAGCATTAGGGAAAGCAATGGTTTTCTCAATGTCCTTAATGGTTATTAGGCCACGAAGTTTTCCTTCTGCATTCACCACTGGAAGCTTTTCTACTCGATGATTTTGCAGAATGCCTTTTGCTTTCTCAAAACTTGTTCCTTCAGGTGCTGTCACTAAATTTTTTGACGTCATGACATCTTTAACTTTCTTCGACGTGTCTGACACAAAACGAAGATCACGGTTGGTGATCATTCCAACCAGCTTTTTATCTTCGTCCACAACTGGGAATCCAGAGATTTTATATTTCTTCATAAGGTCAAACAGATCAGAAATTTTTTGATCTGGAGTTACAGTGAATGGATCAATAATCATTCCTGACTCATACTTTTTCACCTTCTCCACTTCGAAGGCCTGCTCTTCTGGAGTCATGTTTTTATGGATCACCCCAATGCCACCCTCTTGGGCCATCACAATCGCTGTACGCGACTCGGTAACCGTATCCATCGCACTTGAGACGATAGGGATATTCATACTGATGTTTTTAGAGAATTTGGTTTTTAAATCGACTTCAGTAGGGAGAACTTCTGAGTAGTTTGGAACGATCAGAACGTCGTCATAGGTCAAAGCTGAATCTTCGGTATAAAACATAAAGCTATCCTTTGATTACCAAAGGATAGCTCATTTAGAGTAAATTTCTAGGGTGGGAACTATATGCGCAGTACGTAGCCCAAGTTCTTGAGCGTTTTGATGTGAGTTGAAAAAGGCTTCAACTTTCTGCGAAGGTTTGAAAAGTGCGTATCAAGGTTATTCACTTCAACGTGAACGTCTTTCCAAAGCATGTGAATCAAATCATCTTTATGGATCACACGATTAGGGTTCTGTGAAAGCACAAGAAGAAGTTGATATTCTTTTGGTGTCAGGCGCACAGCTTGGTTGTTAAGGATAACTTGATGTCCATCAAGATCAATAACTAAGTCCTTAAACTTAATCACCTTATTGTTCTGAAGATTTCTTTTTGAGAGAGCGATACGGTTACGAATACGTGCGACAAGCTCTTCAGTTTGAACTGGTTTCAAAAGGAAGTCGTCAGCACCAATCTCAAGCCCTTTCACTCGTGCACCCATATCTGAGTCACCAGTCAAGAAAAGAACTGGAAGATTCTGCTTCGCGCGCTTTACTTCTTCATAAACCTGGAAACCGTCTTTCCCGGGAATGTGAAGATCGAGAAGAATTGCATCCGTATGATTGTTACGAATGAAATCCAGGCCCTTATCTGGCTCAGTAAAAGACTCAATGGTGAACTGGTCGGCCAGTGAGCTAGAGAGAACCTCTAAAAGATCTTTATTGTCGTCAATGATCGTTACATGCATTCGGTTTTTTTCCATAAGATGCTCCATTGAATGCATATTAAGGCATGTTTAGATCGAACTAAAACTCAAGATATCTTAAATATTTTGTGTAGAATCCCAAATCGGCCATCTGGCTGATTTTTTAGGGGATGTTAAAACGATCCTAACATATTGAAAAAACGTGCTAAGTGCTAGTAACTCTTCAGGTCGTCGATGAGCTTTTCCAATTCTTTCGAATACTTAGGCTGTTCTGCAGTGTGCTTCTTTAGAGATTCACCAAACTCTTGATTTAAAACGCTCGTTTGAGGCATTTTTTTGGCTGCATCCGGAGTAACTGACTGAACTGATGCCGGTTGTCTTGGGGCTTCGGTTGGGGCCACATACGGTTCAGTTTTCTGATAACTAGTACCATAAATACGAATTGGAACAGGTCTCGCATCAACAACTTTCTTTGTTGTGACTTTCTGCTTGTAGTATTTGTGAGCGCTGCCAGAGACAGAAGCAGGGAGACGATTGGTTGAGATGAAAATGATCTCACCCTTCTTCACAGGAGCAGGTGCTTTTTCCTCTACTGAAGCAATAGATCTTGCCCTCGGTTCGGTGGCCTTGATCTTCTCAGGAAGCTGTTTAAACTCCGATAAGGCCTTATTCAGCGATGCCAGACCTACCTTCGTAGGAGTGCGTGGAATACCGTTTTCTACTTCTGGATCAATAAGAGAAAAAGTACCTGCAGCAACAGTGTACTTCATGTTCTTATCCAGAACGTTAGACACCTCTACTTCGCCATTCACCACCAGGACTTGTGAGCGAGAAGAAGCTTGATCGAAAGTTGTGATGAATTCGCCCTTCCAAAAATCAACAGCAGCGTTGGCCGTTGTAAGAGCAAGTGGATGACGAGCATTCACAGATTGAATCCAAGTCTTACCTTTTTTCAACTGAACTGACTTATTAAAAAATTTCAGATGCGATCCACCTGTCAGATGATAAGTGGCATCGTAATAATCATTAAGCGTAACGGTCGCACCTTCTTCCACCATCACTTCCGATTTCTCTTCAATGTGCTGGTTTACTTTAAGCGCACTGGTCTTTCCTTCCGGAGTCACCACAAACACTGTTCCGTTAATCTCTGTCACTTGCGCGACAGGTTTAGCGTAAACGGCAAGAGAAAAAGAAAGAAGTAAAAAACTACTGCTTAATTTTGTAAGAGATGTCTTCATAGTACCTACTTAGGATTTTCCACTCTTCAGTGTTTCTGTATTTAAGGCGAAATTCTTCTACGGTTTTAAGGAACTTCTGATGCTCACCTTGGTTGTACTGAGCAAGCGCAAGCCATAGCTTGGCACCTCGATAGAACTCAGACTTAGGATAGTTTTTCACCAGACGCTCTAGATGTTGTTCAGACCAGTCATAGCGCTTACCAGTCTCAAAAGCGGCCACTCCTGCTCCGAAAAGCACGCGGTCACTAACGATTTCATGTTTTGGGTGACGAACGATCAGCTCATTATAAAACTGCGCTGACTTCTCATAATTTTTGAAGTGAAGTTCTTTCTCACCAATGGCCAGAAGCTTTTCCGGAGTCCATTTATAGATCTCGTAATTCACAAGATCGTTGGTATCCATTTTAGGCACGCTGGCGATTTTTCTCTCTGGAGCAGCGGCCGCTGGTGCCTTTGCTTGAGAAGCAAAATACTTGTTCTTAGATTCAAGTTGTGAGACTTGATATTTTAGATCTGAGATCTGCACCTGGAGAAGACGATTCTCTTTAGCAAGAGCGAGAGCTTTCTTTTCATACTCTAACTGAGCGTCTAATTTTGCCATGACCGTTTTATCCATTCCTCCGAATTTCCAGAGTGAAAAGACATAACCAAATGCCAGAAGTAGAAACACAAAAAATAGCTTCATATGATTGACCCTCAGGGCTCCATTAAACTCGTTTATTTATCGGTAAATTGACTAAAATCTTTAGTTAAAGAATTTGGAAGAATGTGCCGATATGGGCATCAGGAGTAATCACTATGGCTTTTCGCACACTTGGACTTTGTCTACTTTTCCTCTCAATTTCAGTAGTTGCCCATGCTAACCGTAGTCCGGCCGTAGAGGATTTCGTAGGGATTGAGATCGATCAGCCAGAAGCAACTCCACACGCCAGTGAGACTCTTTTTAATCTTGAGCAGGACATGACCAAGCTTGAAGAGTCTAGAAAAAATCCTCCTAAGCCTGAGATCGTTGAGCCCAGTAAACCGTGGAGTGCCTACTCTATGCTTGCTGTGGTTTTAGGAGTTGGTCTGCCGACCTTCGTATGGCTCACCATCATGGGTCATCTTCGCAAGAAGGCGACGCTTGAAAGTGCTTCTAATCTGGAAGTTCTTGAGAAGTATCGCAAAGAAAGAGAATTGGCGAAGAAGAACGAAAGCGAAGAGTCAGTTCGTAAAGTGTCTTAAAAACGCTCCCACTCTCCCCGACTTTTATATTTCATGATCCGTTGAATGTGATTGTACATCACAGCGATCTCGCGCACGCCGTCTCCATCAACATCATACACGTTCACATTGTAATCGCGACGCCAGTACTGTTCACGCTGGGCCTCTTTTTCGTGATAAAAATGGGGACCTTCGGTCATTGAAAGCGTATCAAGATCGTTGTTCTCGAAAGACAGGACATAGATTCTGCCAGTGGACTCAAAGCGCTTACCTTTTGTGCTTCCTTCATCCAGAAAGACTATGGCGGCCTTCACCTTGTTTGAAAGATTCACCAGCTTAATTTTATAAATGGCACTCTCAGACCCCATGGCCAAAAGTTTTCCTTCAAAGATTTTTCTTTGAGAAGGATCACGAATCTCCAGCCAATCTACTCCATCCCTTTTTTGGGGAATGATGACTTCCTCAAACCCATCACCATTTAAATCGAACCGGTATGAGGTGCCCTGAACGTTAAATTGCGGGAGGAAGGTCTCCTTGTGCTCTTCACCTAGCTTGGGAAGTTCCCCAGTAAGAATCTGGCGGAAATAGCGCTCATCCTGAGAAAAACTCAGACCGGAATAAACCAGCAGAACTAACAAAAAGAACCAATGATGCACCATGAGTCCATTGTAACTTAAAGTTCCGTTTGTTAGTATCTTCTGGTTTAAAGGAAGGTTTTGCATGATTATTTCGCTCGGTTTTATCCGTTCTTCTAGCCAAGTGCTTATTAAGGAACTTAACTGGCTTCAAAATAGCCTTGAGACTCGAATTATTGACGTTACAGATCTTGCGGATCAAAACCTCCAGGCCCTTTTTATCCACGATAATGAGCATTACAGCTCGCTCGTGAGTCTTCTTGAAAAAGAAAAGGCCTTCTACCCTATCCTGGATGCCAATGACGAAAATCTAACGTTGTCTTCATTTGAATCAATGCCGGCGCAGCAGTTCCGCGATGTATACCTGAAGGTGCTTAATCGCTGGACCATGCACCAGAATTTCAGTTCGATTGAAAATGTTTGGAAGATCACGAATCACTTTCGTGAACTTTGGAAAAAAGATCGTATCACGTTCTTCGAAGAGTTCTGGTACTGGATGAAGAGAAACCTTGGTGCCACTGAAATGACCATGCTCTTCAACGACGTGATCTCTACTGAAGAGAAAGATGAAAACAATGAGAAGAAAGAGCGTCCGAAACTTACGACGTCTCTTCTTTCTGGAACTAAGAAATGCAACTTCCAACAAGGTGCCGCCAAAGAAAGAGAACTTATGGCGAACTACATTGATAAATTCCATGATGTATTTGAAGTGACTGAATTCAATCCTTCGAAAGGCCAGTTTGTAGCGACGGCCCAGATTGAAAGAAGCCCGATTATGTTCATGGCGAGAACTGCTCAGTTGAATCAGTTACAAAGAACTGTTTTATCGGCGGTATTTAACGGTCTACAGGTCTAAAAACCTGCTGGAAAATCTCTTTCAGGAAACTCATCAAGAGAGTAAAAACTGTGGGAGACAGAGTTCCTACGACTATAGATGAGTTTAAACAAGGTAACTTTCTTACATTTCTTCAAAGCTTTTACTATTTTGTTTGAAAGCTTAAGATCTTTTTCATTTGTCGAAATCAAATAGATAAATAAAGATTGAAGGCCATTATCAGTTAAATCTGTAGTTCTATTAATTTCTCTCCAACGTAAAAACTCATTTAGCCTTTCAATCGAAAAATCTTGAAAGATATTAAAGTGATGACAAATAAAAAGTGTTTCATCCTTTAAAGTAGCCAGGTGATCAAAATACATGAAATCTCGAGGCTCGTGCATCAATGGGCAGATATCAATTCGTCCTTCTGCGGAATAAGTATTATATCTCTCAGATAAGTACGTTGGTAAAAGTAATTTAACGATGTCAGCATCCGTAGGAGATGATGAAATCTCTAAAAACTCCTTTGAGCAATTTGCTTGAAGAAGGTTCTTTTTTGGAACCAAGACACTCCATCCTTCTTTGTTTTTTGAAACATTCAATCGAGTAACCTGTACCCAATAAGCACAGTCATTATCTAGATCACACAGTACGACTAAAACTGGTAGTGAGTGATTTAACCAGTAGTTTAGATGCTTAACTTCACCATAATAAGTGAAGCCATCTGGAGTTTCATGCTTTAGATAATGTTGACCCGCTTTGATTTGGAGAGCAATTAGTCTACCAGTACCTTCATTTAAATCATTTTTGACTTCAATTTGAGCGTCAATCCCCAGATCATTTTCTAATTGCCGTCTAAAAATCCATTTGATTTTTCTAAGGATAATCCCTTCAACCAAATTTACGCCTTCATTGGCACGTTGGTCAGTCTCATTATATTTTGGCAGAGTACTTTTTTTCTTCCTCGCTTTTTTCTTTATTTTCTTATTCGAGTTTGAATTTTTAGCTTTTGCCTTCATGTATGACCTAACTTCCAAAATGCCCTAACGGCTCCCCTGCAAGAACATGAAAGTGAGTGTGAAACACTGTTTGACCTGCGTTCGGTCCAAGGTTAGTCACCACTCTGAATCCGTCTTTAACTAGACCTTCATTTATTGTGTACGTGCGAATAGCATTGAACACATCTGAAAGTTCTTTGGGATCGTTTTTCGCGAGATCGTTAATGTCTTTCGTGTGAGACTTATGAATGAAGAGCTGGTGAATCTTAGCTTGAGGACGAAGGTCCTTAAAGCCGATCACGGTTTCATTTTCAAAAATCTTGGTTGAAGGAATTTCGCCCTTAACAATTTTACAGAAAATGCAGTCACTCATATTACCCCTTCACGCGCTCAATTTTAGCGCCAAGCTGAGTTAATTTCTCGTCGATTTTCTCATAACCACGGTCTAGATGGTAGACACGCTGAATTTCACTCTGACCTTGGGCCACAAGGGCGCAAAGAATAAGTGCAGCAGATGCTCTTAGATCAGTACACATGACTGGTGCAGCACTTAGGCTCTCAACTCCCTCAATTGTAGCTGAGTTACCTTTGATCGTTACCTTCGTCCCCATACGTGCCATTTCTGGAACGTGCATGAAGCGGTTTTCAAAAATTGTTTCAGTCACCACAGAGTTTCCATCAACCACGCTCATCAATGCCATCATCTGGGCCTGGACGTCAGTTGGGAAACCTGGATATGGGGCCGTATCAATGATGGCACCTTTTAAGCGACTTGATTTTTTCACATGAACAAAGTCATTACCTAGTTCAAGATTCGCACCCATCTTGGTGAGAGTGTCGAGAACGTTCGTTAAGTGCTTTGGATTGAAACCTTCAACCCTCACGTCTCCACCACTCATAATACCAGCAATGATAAATGTGGCGGCCTCAATGCGGTCACCAATCACACGATATGGTTTTGCAGGAGCTTTTAATTTTTTGATGTCCATTCCATGAATAGTAATGCGAGATGTCCCCGCTCCTTCAATCTTCACTCCCTGAGCAATCAAAAAGTCAGCAAGGTCATCAATCTCTGGCTCCATCGCTGCGTTTTCAATAATGGTCTCACCTTCCGCAAGAACCGCGGCCATCATAATGTTCTCGGTAGCACCTACGCTTGGGAAAGGAAGTGTTACTGTAGCGCCTTTTAGCTTGTCACATTTTGCTTTGATGTAACCGTTTTCGATTTGAATCTCTGCACCCAGCTTCTCCATCCCCATTAAGTGAATATCCACCGGACGAGCACCGATGGCACAACCACCAGGAAGAGAAACAGAGGCAACTCCATAACGAGCAAGAAGAGGTCCAAGTACGAGAACTGAAGCTCTCATAGTTTTTACCAATGAGTAGTCCGCGTGCTGATTTTCTAGATGAGAGGCATCTAACACAATCTCATCACCCGACTTTGTAACTTTCACACCCATGCTTTGGAGAAGTTTTAAGATCGTTCCGACATCCATGAGATCTGGAATTTTTGTAAACGTCACCGGGTAAGGTAATAAAAGTGCCGCCGCTAGAATTGGTAGTGTTGCATTTTTAGCTGAAGATATATGAACAGATCCCTTTAGTTGACATGGGCCTGTTACGAGTAATTTATCCATTGATTCCGCCTTGAAATGGGATGGCTCAATTTTATGAGGAAAGTAAGGCGGAGGAAAGCAGTAATTAATTTCAAGATAAGCGTCATGGCCCTTTAATTCCAGGGAGCTGTCCCTAATGGGAAGTGGCATGGTTTTTGGACTAAAGATCACATTTAAAACGTAATGTCCAAAAGGTGCCAGGTTGAAGATGGATAAATTATTGGAAGAGCTGATTTTGAAGTATGAAACGGAACTTGAAGAGGGAATTAGATATCTTTCAGAAATGAAGAAAGCATCCTTAAATTACCAAACTCAATATAGCATTAATGCAATATGGAAAATGATATTAAATGATTTAAAGCAAATATCCGAAAAAGATAAGCATGATCATAAAAAAAGACAGTGAAGACTTCAAAAGATTGGCCCTAGAAATTCTAGATGAATGCCCAACGAACGAATCCAATGAGTTTGTTGATGGATATATCGATTTTGTAGATATTATTTTTGAGGAATTAGAAGCATTCTCAAATGTCCTTTGGAACTATTCCGCTGGTACCTGTGAAATTGATTTTGAACTGCTTTTTAATGAAGCCAATAAGATGATTGCTAGAAAGTCGCCCTCTACTGAATTTCTTAAAGGGGCAAGATTAGCGGAAAAAGAAACTCTCGCCGCCATGATTTTCGCTTTCAAATGGGAACCCAAACATCCAGCGGCCTAAGCTTTTTTCCCTCTTAAAAACCGATTACTTCCACCTAAATCTTTTAGAACAATCACTTCCTGAAACCCAAGCTCTTTGAGAATTTTGGCCTGTGCTTCCAATTCCAATTCATGTCCTTCCATCATAAACACTCCACCTGGAATAAGATGGTCCCGAACCTGAGTAAAGAAGCTGGCAAACCAAGAGTGATAATCCTGGTCATCCAGATACAAGGCCATATGTGGCTCATGCTGATCCACTTGCTGGTGAACTAAGTTTCGATGGGACTTGGCCTTAATGTATGGAGGGTTAGAAACAATGAGTTCAAAAAAATCATGCACTTCTTTTAAGCGATCCGATTTCAAAAATTCACAACGATCCAGGAGACGAAGCCTGCGCGCATTGGTCTGCGCCACTTTTAAGGCATCAGGTGAAAGATCAACTCCCATTCCTGTCGCAGCAACATTCTTCAAAAGAAGTGATAGAAGGATGACTCCACTTCCTGTACCAACATCCAGAACATTTGAATAAGTTTTCTTTTCTCTAACCAGGATGTCCACAAGCTCTTCTGTTTCCGGACGTGGAATGAGAACCCGAGAGTTCACATAAAAGACGTTCTCATAGAATTCTGCCTTCTCCAAAAGATAGGCAAAAGGAACACCTTTTAAAAAATCACCTTCTAATTCTTTGGTAACCTTACTAGAAATAGAACAGGCAGCTTGATCAAGCTCAAGTCGATAATGAGTCAAACGATGCTTTAGAATATCCTGAACTTCACGAAGGAAACGCTGAAGACTTAGCCCCGGATAATGATTTCCTAACTCAGACTCATGCTGAGTAAAGAAAGCACTCCACGACTCTCTTAGAGTTTCTATTCTTCGGCCCCTTGAAGAAGGATGGCCTGGTTGTGAGCAATCAGAGCATCAATCACTTCATCAACGTCGCCGTTCATGAATGCTGGGAGGTTATAGATAGTGTAGTTAATTCTGTGATCAGAAATACGACCCTGAGGATAGTTATAAGTTCTGATACGCTCAGAGCGGTCACCAGTTCCTACGAGACCTTTTCTCATAGAAGCTTCCTTATTGGCCGCTTCCTGAACTTTTAAGTCATAGAGTTTGGTCTTAAGGATTTTGAACGCTTTCTCTTTGTTCTTCAACTGAGAACGCTCATCCTGCATGGCGATCACAATGCCTGTTGGAATGTGAGTTAAACGAACCGCAGAGTCCGTGGTGTTAACCGACTGACCACCTGAACCAGATGAACGGTAAACGTCTACGCGGATTTCATTCATATCAAGAACGATGTCCCCAACTTCATCTGCCTCTGGCATAACGGCCACAGTAATGGTTGAAGTATGGATACGGCCTTGGGCCTCAGTATCAGGAACACGTTGTACACGGTGTACACCAGATTCGTACTTCATCTTCGAGTAAACTTTTTCACCCGAAACGTTCACGATGATCTCTTTAAGACCTCTGTCACCTTCTGAAATTGAAACAACTTCAGAACGCCAGCCTTTGCCGTTGAAATAGTTTTTATACATACGCCAAACATCGGCCACGAAGATTGAAGCTTCGTCACCACCAGCACCGGCACGAATCTCAAGGATCACGTTACGGTCGTCGTTTGGATCTTTTGGAAGAAGAAGAAGTTTTAGTTCGTGCTCTACCGTTGGTAGTCCTTTTTCAAGTTCGGCGAGTTCTTCTTTCGCCATTTCACGCATCTCTTCGTCTTTTTCGTTATGGATGATGTCTTTGTTGCCTTCGATATCGGCAACCATCTTTTTATATTCTTTATACTTAATGACGATTGGTTCAAGGTTCGCGCGTTCAGCGTTGGTCTCTCTAAGTTCCTGTGCACGATCATAAAGCGAAGGATCGGCCAATCTTTCAGTTAGAACTTCAAAACGTCTGACAACAGCATCTAATTTATCGAACACGGGAATTTTCCTTCGGGGGTAACTACTCTAAGAATTCTTTCAGAGTCGAATTGGTAGTTTCAATTTCGTTGATGTTCTGGATATCAATTTCTTCCAGGTTCAACACTTTGCTTTTAGCATCTTTAAGATTGTATTTATCTTCTAAGAACAACACGGCCTTGATCGAAGATAGAGCAACTTCTAATTGCTTATCGTCCGGTTCTTTAGTCGTTAGTTTCTGAAGAAGCATACCAGGAGCACTCATGGCCCTTGCCCACCATTGATCTGAACACTTACCGGCAGTTTTAATGAGCTCATAGCTGATACCAGCAACTGGCAACATTAAAGCAACTTTAAACAGCACGGCCACAACGTGACGAAGAATCGGTGGAAGATTTGTTCCAATTGGTACCAGAGTAAATACCGCAGAGAACATGATGATAGAAATCAGAATTAAGAAGAAGATAAAACTAGTTCCGCAACGAGGATGAAGAGTTGTGAACTTACGAGCATTATCAACGGTAAGGTCTATTCCTGCTTCAAAGGTCGCAATAGATTTATGTTCTGCCCCGTGATACTGAAACACGCGATAAACGTCTTTCATGAACGAGATGCCCCAGATATAGCCTACGAAGATGGCGGCCTTCACAACACCGTCGACAGCATGGAAGGCAAAACTATCAAGTGTCCAGCTCTGACCGAACAAATCACCGATAGCAAACGCGATCATGTGGGGAGCAAATACAAATAGGCCAATACCGAAAGAGAAAGACACGGCCATGGTTAGAAAAGTGGCGATATCAACTTTCTCTTTTTTCTTTTGAGAAGCTTCAAACTCCTCAATGGTTTTACCTTTTTTAAGCGCCTTCTCTCTTTCTTCTTCCGCCATGGCAATGTTGGCCGAATAGTTAAGTGACACCAGACCATTGGCCATGGTTTCAACCAACATCAGAACACCACGAAGTCCTGGCTTCTTTAAGAAATCGAGTTTTTTCGAGAGACCATACCATTGATCGCGACGAAGACGGATGCTTCCATCCGGCTTTCTTACCGCCACCACAAATGCGTTTGGTGATCTCATCATCACACCTTCAATAACGGCCTGTCCCCCAATAGAGGTATATTGCTTTGTTGTTAGAAGGATGATGCGTTTAAGAGTCTTCTTCATTAGCCGTTCATTTTATCCAAGAAAGCGATATTGGTCTTCGTATCTTTCATACGCTCAAGGATAAATTCCATAGAATCCATAGTATTCATTGGGTTAAGTACCCGACGAAGTACGAACACTCTCTGAAGATCTTTGTCGGCCATAAGGAGATCTTCCTTACGAGTAGACGATTTGTTGATATCCAGACACGGGAATACACGCTTCTCCATAAGTTTACGGTCAAGCTGGATTTCCGAGTTACCAGTTCCTTTGAATTCCTCGAAGATAACTTCGTCCATTCTTGAACCAGTATCAATAAGCGCAGTTGCGATAATTGTAAGTGATCCACCATTTTCGATGTTACGAGCGGCACCGAAGAAACGCTTAGGTTTGTGAAGGGCGTTGGAATCCACACCACCCGAAAGGATCTTACCTGACGGTGGAACAACTGTGTTGTAAGCACGAGCAAGACGAGTGATTGAGTCCAGAAGGATCACTACGTGTTGTTTTGCTTCAACCAGACGTTTTGCTTTTTCGATTACCATTTCAGCGACCTGTACGTGACGAGTAGCAGGTTCATCGAATGTCGAAGAAACTACTTCTGCGCGTACGTTACGCTTCATATCTGTTACTTCTTCCGGACGTTCATCAATTAGAAGAACGATAAGTTTTGCTTCCGGATGGTTATCAGAGATTGAGTTAGCAATGTCCTGCATAAGCATGGTTTTACCGGCTTTAGGAGGAGCAACGATCAAACAACGCTGACCAAAACCTTGTGGAACGAAAAGATCGATCACACGAGTTGAATAGTTCGTTGGTTTTGATTCAAGTTGGATTTTCTTATTCGGATAGAGCGGAGTTAAGTTATCAAATAGAACCGTTGAACGGTGAGCTTCCGGATCACGGAAGTTAATGTGGTTTACTTTTAGAAGTGCGAAGTAGCGCTCGCCTTCTTTTGGAGTACGGATCTGACCTTCAATTGTGTCACCGGTACGAAGACCGAAACGACGGATTTGAGAAGGAGAAACGTAGATATCATCGGCACCTGGAAGGTAGTTATAAGATGGAGAACGAAGGAATCCGAAACCATCAGGAAGAATTTCGAGAACACCATCACCAAAAATCTCTTCATTATCTTTAGATTTTTTAGTGAGGAGCGAGAAGATAAGTTCGTGCTTTTTTAAACCGGCCGCGTTCTCAATCTGGGCCTCTTCCGCCATTCTGGTTAGTTCTTCAATGTCTTTTTCACGTAGTGCACTTAAATGCATTCTATCTCCAGGATTAGATGGAACTCTATTTGATTGTTCAGTCGGTGCTGAATGTCTTGGTTGATCGTCCTGATAACGCTGGCGAGGTTCCCCACGGTGCTCACCGCGATCTCCACCACGATTCTGTGGATGACGTCCACGAGGACCTTGATCTCCACGATCCTGGCGAGGTGGTCTTTGCTCGCGCGGTTCACGTTGTTCACGTGGCTCACGGGCCGATGCTGCTTCTTTCGCTTCAACTTCTGTTGGAGTTTCTGTCTCAGCATTCACGGTTTCGGTTTGATCATCTTGAACGGATTTTCTAGGTTTTTTGGTTGTCATGAAATTTTATGTTTGGGAATTTGGCCCTCGATTAAGATGGCCGGTCGATATAACTGTCTGATTCCTGACTATCTTAACCTGAAATGGACTAATGTCAATTTCTTGTTTCTGGCACCGTGAACAATTTCTTGATTTCAATGGGTTATAAAAATTTACCTTCCCACTAGATTAGTCCGTAAATTTTCCGTAAAATGAACGCATGCGAAAAATCATTCACATTGATATGGACGCTTTCTTTGCGGCAGTCGAAATGCGGGACAACCCTGCCCTTCGCAATGTCCCCATGGCCGTGGGTGGTTCATCAGATCGCCGTGGAGTGATTTCAACTTCCAACTACGAGGCCCGAAAGTATGGTGTTCGTTCCGCCATGCCGACCAAGACCGCCCTCAAACTTTGCCCTCATTTAGTACTGGTGCGCGGAAGAATGGCCAAATACAAAGAGGCCTCAGACATCGTGTTCGATATTTTTCATGAATACACCGATCTGGTGCAGGGCCTTTCACTGGATGAGGCCTATCTGGATGTTACTGATTGTGACATGTTTCAAAACTCGGCCACTTGGATCGCTCAGGACATTCGTAAAAAAATTTTCGAGCGAACCGGAGGCCTCACCGCCTCGGCCGGAATTGCTCCCAATAAACTTATCGCTAAAATTGCCAGTGACTATAGAAAACCAAATGGCCAGTTCACGGTTGCTCCTCAAGACGTAGATGAATTTATGAAATCCATTCCCATTGAACGGATTCACGGCATCGGAAAAGTCACGGCCAAACACATGCATGAGATGGGAATTAAGACCTGTCTTGATATGCAAAAGTTCACCCGCAGTGAATTGATTTATTACTTCGGAAAATTTGGGGACGCTCTTTTTGACTACTGTCGAGGGTTCGATGACCGCGAAGTTGAAACTGAATACGAACGAAAATCCTTGGGCACCGAAGAGACATTTGCCAAAGACATCACTAGTTTCGATGAGATGAAAATCCATGTGGTTCGCATGGTAGATGAAGTGAAAAATGACCTGTCTCGCTATGAAGACCGAGTGGTTAAAAACCTTCACGTTAAGATTAAGTACTTTGATTTTAAACAAACCACTATTGAACGACAGATGCCTTTCACTGAAGAGAATTTCGTCTATCTATTAGAGGAACGCTGGCATCAGGATCCTCGTCCAGTTCGTCTCCTAGGGGTTGGTGTAAAATTTGAGGAAGAAAAAGTCATGGATGAGAACAACTACCAGCTCTCACTTTTGACGGAACCTAAGCTTTAAGCTACAACGAAACCCATGTCAGAATTTGCACTACCAACCGATCACCCATTTCATTTAAAGACCGTTCTTGCGATGGATTTCGGTGAGAAATTTATTGGAGTTGCCACTTTCTGTGTGAACCGTGATCCCTTTCCCACTCCATATGGCAGAATTCAGAATACCGGTCCGGATGCCGTCATTAAGGAACTTAAACGCATCATTGATGATGAGTTTGTAGACATGATTGTCATTGGGCTTCCGCATTTGACCGATGGGCAAAAAACCAGCACTACGACCAAAGCGCAAAATTTTGTTAACTTTATACGGGAGCATTTTACTCTCCCTATCGAAGAACAGGATGAGACTCTCTCAACTTTTGAGGCCGAATCTCGAATGAAAAATTCCCCCCGCTATAATTTTCAAGTCGATCTCAAGCAAATTGACGCTGTCGCGGCCAGTGTGATTTTAGAAGATTTTATCCGCCGCACAAAGCATCGTCCTAGTTTATAATCTATTGATATAACTTCTATCGGATGGATTCGATGTTAAAGAAAACCCTATTTGCAACTTTAGTTGCGGCCCCTTTACTTGCTCTTATTATGCTCTCAGTAGTGGTGGCGTTCATTTTTAATCAAAGCTACACCGGCCCAGATAAAACCTTCACTGTAAAAAGCGGTGAAACTTTCGGAAGAATTAATAAGCGTCTTTATGATGAAGGTCTCATCTCAAACACCCGCGTGTTCCATTACTACGCCAAATACAAAGGTTTGATGTCGAAGTTTCGTGCAGGTAACTTCACCATCACGACTGGCTCAAACATGGGACGAGTATTAGATACACTTGTTTATGGCCAGCCTAATCTTACGAGTGTGACGATTCCGGAAGGAAAAAACATGTACGAGATCGCGAGGATTTTCGCGAATGCCGGCATCACTTCTGAGACCGCATTCCTAGATGCTGTTAAACACCCTGATCTTATTTCACAGTTAAGTATTCAGGCCAATAATCTTGAAGGCTATCTTTATCCTGAAACTTATCGTTTCGCTCCTAACACTTCTGCGAAAGCAGTGGCCAAGGCCATGATTGATCTTTTCAATGAGAGAACAAAGAACATTGATTTTAATCATCCCTTTCTGAATAAACATCAGGTCGTGACCCTTGCTTCGGTGGTAGAAAAAGAGACTGGCGCCAAAGTCGAAAGACCAGCAATCGCCGGAGTCTTCACCAATCGACTAAAGAAACGCATGCGTCTTCAGTCAGATCCAACAACCATTTACGGTATCTGGGCCCGTTATCAAGGAAACATCAAAAAGGCCGATCTTTTAGAGATGACTCCTTATAACACTTATAAAATTCCTGCTCTTCCCATGGGACCGATTTCAAATCCTAGTCTTGAAGCGATCGAAGCGGTTCTTCATCCGGCACAACATGATTACCTGTATTTCGTAAGTAAGAATGACGGAACTCACGTTTTCTCAAAGACCTACCAGGACCACGAAAAAGCGGTTCATAGTTTTCAGAGAAATGCTAAAGCGAGAGAAGGAAAAAGCTGGAGAAATCTTAAGCAGTAGAATTACTCTTCGATGAGAGATTCTTCACAAGATTCTGAAAGATCAGGAAAGGTCTTATTAACCAAGTCATTCCACATGAACGTGGTAGATTTTTTCACACTACGAAGGCTCTTGAGTGAAAACTGAAGAAAGAAATTTTCTTTCTTGGTCTCGACCTCGGCACCATAGATACGGCCGTAAACGTCCATGGCACGTTTGAAAGTGTTGCTTGGAAGCGACATTTCCATGACATAATTATTACGAGTATTATTGAGGGTCGCAATCCAACCAGTGAGTGGCTTAAAGCACTTTGGATACACTTCCACTCTCTGGTAATCACCATTTGGAATTAACTTTACACCAAAAGTGATATAGCGACTTATTGACTCCAGAGAAGATTCTAATTTCTTTTTAAGATCAGCGAAGCAGTTGTTGTTTGAAAGCATTTCCGAACGAAGGCGATCGACTTTGTTATAAGTCAGGTCTTTTGTACATTCCTTCTCGTCCAGCATCTCGCTGTCATTGATCGTCGGAGCACAAGCAAAGCTCGTAGCGTGGAACATCTGTCTTAAAGGATTCGTCAGAAGACCAGTTGATTCAAGATAGTTTCTTAACTTCACGTCCATATTGGTCGATACGACCGCACGAACTTTTCCCTTGGAATCAAGAATCGGAGCGCCGGTATTTCCGTTCTTCAGAGTACAGTTATTAAAAACCATGCTTGGCGAAGAAAGATTCGACGCCAATGGATTGATGTAAGTGTTATGGGCCGCCTCACAATACTCGCGACGAATGATGGCAGTATATTCATCCTGCTGATCCACAAACCAAGTCTGATATTCTTTACCGTTAGCGATACCTTCACGGCTGATACCTACCTGACGGCGGTTGGTAAGTGGAGAACTTAGTTGAAGGAAACTCACATTATCACGCCAAAGAATAGGGTCATTACCATCCAACTGAGATGCCTGAAGAACTTGCTTACAGCCCACTTTTTCGGCCGGGCGGTTGGAAGTTTTTGGGAAGAAGAAAAACACATCACGGCCGCAGTCCTGACCTACTAATCTCAAAAGACTTGGTAGGCAGCTAGAACTTGTGGCCACTGTATTTTCATTGACCAGAAAACCTGTACAGAAGTTCAGTTTGTTTCCATTAACGACGGCGATCTTAGTTAGATAATTAGGACAGGCCTGATTACCATCGCATGCTACTTCCTGACGAGAAAGAAGCATTTCCATTTCCGAAGGCTCTAAGGACGGATTGTAAGAAATTGTATCGTCATCGTTCTTGGCCTTCTTTCCGCAGCCAACGAAGACACCCATCCCCAACAATAGTGCAGTAGTTAAAAGTAAGCGCAATGGCATCAGTAGTCGGCTCCTGACTTACGGATGTGAACCATTGGTTTAGATTCTTCACTCATTTTATAAGAAGAGAGAACTTTGGCGTAAACGATGTCGTGATCACCCGGTTTTACGGAATCAATCATCTGACATTCAATGGCAGATTTGGCCTGATTTAAAATGATGCCGCCATTTGCTCCGATTTCATGCGGGAGTTCACTAAAAGGATTGTGGGCAGGGTCATACCCTTTCCAAAAATGCTTTAAATAAGTCTTATCGTGGTCACCCACAATGTTAATGGCAAAAGGTTTACCAGATTTGATCAGGTCGTAGGCCGGACGACCAGGCTTAATGGCAAGAGAAACGATTAATGGACTAAAAGAAGCCTGCTGAATCCAGCTGGCCAAATATCCATCAATTACACCCGTATCAGTGTCCTGAACGGCTACGATAAAAAGACCCGAAGGAATATGCCCAACAGAGGTAGCAATATCGCTAAGCAGCATAAATCCCCGTTTTCATTAATGTCATAATTAACCTTAACGATCCCTAAATGTATTTGTCAAATTTAGGGGCAAAAGAAGGCTTAACGCGGAGCTTTTTATTCAATTTTTGGTAAATTATTGCCGATAAGATGTGTCACTTGAGTCGTCTCCCCACTACCTTTAAAATAGAGGGAAGTGGGTCGATTTCAAGGCTCGTTTATTACTTGGACTCCAGGGAGGATCCTGTGGATAAAAAGAAATTGGAACATTTCAAAGAGTTGCTGCTGAAACATCGTCAGCAAATCTTGAATGTAGGCCTTCTTAATAAATCTGAGGACTTACATGTAGCGGAAGAGGATCTTTCGGATGAAACAGACCTAGCTTCTTCTCTTATTCAACAGCAACTAACATGCACGATTCGTGACCGCGAATATGCAAAACTTCGCCGAATCGATGCTGCTCTCGATAGAATCGCAGAAGGTACTTATGGCCATTGCGAAGAGTGTGATGAGGAGATCGGTATGAAACGTCTGGAGAACCAGCCGTGGGCCGAACTTTGTATTACTCATGCTGAAGAAAAAGAGCGTGAAGATTCACAGATTTGGAAGCAGGCCTAGTCCTAAAAACATCCAGTTAATGAAAGGACCCTTGAAGGGTCCTTTTTTTATGCCCAAAAGTTAGTGTCTATATATTAGACAACTCTCAGAAATCAGACACCTAAACCCACCTAACCCCTCAATACCCTATTCCCGAACTTGGCAAACGGCTTGCTTTACATATTTACACGGAAGCTTACTGGCTTCCCCTTTTGAACTTTAACCGTGGTAAGGATTGGGAATGAAAAAAGCTGTTAAATCACTCTTCGTAGTAGCCCTCAGCTTAAAGCTTTCAGTAGCAGCAGCTGCTGGTCTAGCTTACAACCCAGAACTTCTTATCTCTCGTTATGCTTCTTGGGGTATTGATCCAGACAAACACCTTGCTTCTATTAATCTAAAAGAATCATGGGGCAACTTCAAAAAGAAGAAAGATATCGTTGTTGCCGTAGTTGATACTGGTATCCAAGGTGACCACGCTTTCCTTATTAACAATATCTACGTTCCAGGCGGGAAAGTTTCATCAACAAATTTTGGTGTAGACTTCTCTGGCGAGAAAGTAACAAACGCTCCAACAGATGCTCACGGTCACGGAACTCACGTTGCCGGTATCGTTAAGTCGATCTTCCCAGAAGTTAAAATCCTGGCCCTTAAATATTACAATCCAAAAGCTTCTGGTCAGGCGAACCTAGATGCAACTATCAAAGCTCTAAAATATGCTGTTGATAATAACGTTGATGTCATCAACTACTCTGGCGGCGGCCCGGAAGCTTCAGTTGAAGAACTTCGCGTTCTTAAAGAAGCTGAAAAGAAAGGTATCCTTGTTATCGCAGCTGCTGGTAACGAGCGTTCAAACATTGACGACAAGCGCCACGCTTACTACCCGGCTTCATACGGTCTATCTAATATCATTACTGTTGGTGCTCACGATGATGGTCTTAACATCATCCCTTCTTCAAACTACGGTAAGAACTCTGTTGATATCGCAGCTCCTGGTCACCGCATCCGTTCAGCGATTCCTAACAACGGTGCTGGTTATATGACTGGTACTTCTCAAGCAACTGCTTTCGTAACTGGTGTTGCTGCTATGATTAAGTCAAAGCACCCATCTCTTAAATACGATCAAATCAAGAACATCATCCTTTCTTCATCTCTTAAAGTGAAAAACTTTGAAGGTAAGATCCTTGGTGCTGGTAAACTTGATGCTGGTCGCGCAATCGAACTAGCTGATCAAGTGAACAATAAACTTGGTACTCCAGCTGCTCGCGCTGTAGCTAACCGTTAATTATTACCCTACAATGAAGGGATGAAGTTAAAGTCCCTTTTTCTCTCTCTATCTCTGACTGTTGCCGCGGGCGGACTCTATGCCCTTTGTTATCCCTCTATTTTTGGTGATGGCTGGCTTCCCCTCTTATTTATAGCTCTGCCTTTTTTCCTGTGGCGCCTGGAAGTTGCTCCCAATGTGAAGAGCACTTTGCTGCATATTCTTGCCTACAACCTGGGTCTTAATCTTTTTGGTTTCTACTGGATTCCTCATACACTGCGAGAGTTCGGACAACTGCCTTGGATCATCTCAGTATTATTAGGTCTATCGTTCTCACTTATTCTTCAACCTCACTGGTGGTTGTATGCGGTTTGGAAAAGATGGCGTCCGGATTTTCAGTGGTACTCACAGAAGGGCATTCTCATCACGGCGTTTGTGATGACAATCATGGAGAGATACTTTCCGCAACAGTTCCCTTCGTATGCGGGCAGCCCGTGGTTAAATATGGCGCCTTATCTAGGTTTGGCCCCAATTCTCGGTGTCGTGGCTTTTAGTTTTATGACTTATTGGGTATCGCTAGAGACCTTCACGCAACTTGCCCTTAAAAAGTTTCGTCCCCAGGTGTGGATCGCACTTGTGGCCTTTGTTGCTTTGAATGCCATTTCTCCTCTGAAAGACACCCTTTCTGATAAAACTCTTCCAGTGCGAATTGTTCAGGCGAACATTGGAAACTTCCTGAAAGTTTCTTCTGAGAAAGGTGATGAAAACTCTTATCAGTCGATCAATAAAAAGTATCTTGATCTCTCAACAGTTCAAAATGGATTTAAGCCTGAACTCATCGTGTGGCCAGAGACGGCGTACCCAAATGCTTTTGTGGGTGAACGAACTCGTTTAGATTTTATTTTCTTAGACATCATGAACATCACGAAGGCAGAAATGCTGATTGGTGGATATGATCAGGATCCAACGAAGTCGCCATTTGATTTCATGGAGACGGTGTTTAATTCTTCAGTTTTGATGAGTGATAATAAGTTCAAAGTTGCTTATCATAAGAACATATTGATTCCCTTTGGTGAGACTCTTCCCTTTGGACCGTTTAATCGTCAGATCGTTTCAATCGTTCCGGCGGTTTCACTTTTTGCTCGTGGTGAAGGCATTCCTTTGATGGAAACACGAAAAGGTTACCGTTTTGTAACTCCGATTTGTTACGAAATCCTCGAGAGTAATTTCATGCGAGGCCTTCTAAATCAGTGGAAGGGAACGCATTTCATTGTTAACCATAGTAATGATTCTTGGTACGGCGATACTTCTGAACCTTATCAGCATTTGTTCTTATCAAAATGGCGAGCACTGGAGTTTCAACTTCCGATCGTAAGAAGTACCAATACAGGAATCACTTCTGTGATTTTCCCGGATGGATCTGAATCAAAGCGACTTGAAATCGGGACGGAAGGGACGCTGGATGTGAATGTTCCGATGGGAACTGGCCAGAGTACTCTTTATCAAGAGTATGGTGTTTTTCCAGTGGTGGGGATTTTCTTAGTTCTGATGCTGGTGACTTGGTTTATCGAGAGACGAAAGAACTGATCCAAAATTTTTGAGGTCAGTTTTATACAAATGAAGGTCTGTACCTCTGAAGTTGTATGAGTGGTACAGATGAAGGCCAAGTTTTTCACTCAGGCGAACACCTTCAGGACTCACACATTCAGCAAAAATAAATGAAGAGCTTGAAACTTCATTCTCATAACTTTTCACACCTCTGCACATCTGTTTAATCATGTAGGTCGAGGCATGAACGTTCTTTCCATAAATGGAATAAACAAAGAAATAGACCGGCGAATCTTGATTACGATCTAAATTGAAATCACTAAGTTCAAAGTCACCTTCGTCATTTTCATCGTCAGTAATTTTGTGAAGTCCCGTTTCATTGAAAGGAAGCACGATCAAGTGCCCGACTAATTCTTTATTAGAATAAATGACCTGGAAGAGTTCCGGGTATTTTTCTGAGAGAATTTTTAAGATGTGATCAGGGATGTGTTCTTGTTCCCCGTAAATGTCATCCATCTGTTCCGTGACTTCACGAAAATTCTGAGTTTCATTCAGGGAAACAAGTTTGTACTTCATTTGCTAAGCGATGAATTAAATCCCGCTTTGAATAAATCATGAAGTCTCAAGACCCCTTTGAACTCTCCTTCATCAACTACAGGAGCTACGTTCAATGGACGTGCTGGATTTTCCATAATTTTAAGAGCATCAAATGCAAGTGTATTAGAACCAACAGTTGTTGGTTTTGCGGTCATGATGTCCTTCACTGGAGTCTTAATAGCATCAGCAGATTTAGCGAAGGCGCGTCTGATATCACCTTCAACCAGAATGCCCAGCATTTTGGCCCCTGAAATAATGGCACACATACCGACTGGTTTTTGAGTCATAGCAAGAATGGCGTCTTGAAGAGTTGCTGTATCCGCGACAGTCGGGCAATCAGAGGCCTTGATCATTAAACGATCAACCGTAAGTGAAAGAGACTTTCCAAGGAGGCCCGCCGGATGATTCACGGCGAATTTTTCTTTCGAAACACCCATCACGTTCTCATAAAGGACGGCCATGGCGTCTCCCATCGCTAGTGCAAGGGTTGTACTAGTCGTTGGTGCTAGATCATTAATACAGGCTTCTTTTTCAACGGAAGCATCCAAAACAATTCCTGATTTATGCGCAATCGGAGAATCAACCTTTCCAACCAGTGCCACAATTCTTTCTTTTGGAATCTGCACGTAAGGAATCATATTAAGTAGTTCTTCAGTGGTACCAGATTTACTGATCAAAACGATGGCATCCAGTTTCGTCACTCGACCTAAATCACCGTGCATGGCCTCGGTTGGGTGAAGGAAGAAAGACGGAAGGCCCAGTGAAGAGAAAGTGGCCGCAATCTTTGTTCCGATGTGTCCGGACTTCCCTACCCCTGAAATAATCAAACTTCCGCCAGTGTTCACCAGCTGCTCGTAAAGATTCACAAGACTTTGCGCCTGTGTCTCCGTGAAACGAGATGCGGCCAGTTCTAGGGCCTGTGCTTCAGTTTTTAATACTTGGGTAAAGATGTTTTTGTGGTCCATGTGAGTTCCAAAAGAATTTCTTTTTATTTGATTCATTGATAACATAAAAAATATGAAATTTATTCTTTTAATCGTCATGATTCTGGGCCTAAGCGGATGCGCTAGTTATGAGAAATTCCGTCAAATCACGGAAGAGCTAGAAATTCCAACTAAGGTCTATAAGGCCGACTATAACCAAACTTGGCAGGCCGTGATTCAGGTCATGAGAAAGTTTGACATCGCACAACAGAACCAGGAAGCAGGTTTTATTAAGACCCGCTGGATGGACAATACTCTTGAAGTAAACTTTGCGGACTCTTTTGGTTCGGCGGATGCAGTAAAAGCAGCAAAATACAAACTGGTTGTTAACGTTGTTAAAGGTTTCAGAAATGGTCGCGAAGTGAGTAAAGTCACTGTCTATAAACGCCAGTTAATGGAACAAGATTTCCTTCAAGGATGGAAAGAAGTCCCGACAGACGGAATTTCTGAAAAGACTCTTCTCTACCGAATTGAGCGTCTGGTTGCCATCGACAACAGATTAAAGGAAATCGATAAAGCGCGCGAGAAAGAGCAGCTAGAAAATACTGGGATTCAGTAAACTCTTAGATTTTCTTATCGTTAGTTAAGGCCACTTTCGACCAGAACTTACGACGTTGTTCGACTGAATTTGGTGAAACTTCCCCAGTGATTTTTTCCAAAGAATAATCCAGATCTTCAATCAGATCCTGATATTTAGGTTTTTGAATCAGCTTTGCCAAAGGCTTCTGGGCCTTTTCAAATTTCACATCACCTACAGTGCGGATGATGCTTTTCACGATCGAAGTTCTCTTACGAGCGCCCTTCTCGCCAGTGTAGTTACTTTGGTCATACATCATGCTCCAAACATTTGGACCAAGAGAAGAAATTTTGAGCTGAGAAATATTGTCCAGGGCCTGTACTCTTACAATAAGAGAAGGATCTTTCAAGGCCTTAGCATAGACTGCGTGATACTCGGTCTGACGAAGACCAAGAAGAGCTTTAAGAGCGGCAACTCTCATCATCCAATGAGGATGATCAGCGAATTTTGCAATGAAAGGCGCTGATTTCGTTCCCATGACTTGCGCCAGAAGCATGGTGGCATGCCAACGGTTCTGTTCGGGATACTTACTGTCTTTCATCACTTTAATAAGAACAGGAACAGCTTTTTGACGATGTTTGAAAGTGTTGCGTTTTAACATGGCATGAAGTCCCGGAGTGCGAGCATCCATCATGAACATGTTCTGAAGTCTTTCCAAGGTCACGATGTCCTCTCTTACTAGAGGCATCGTTCTGCCGTTTGGGTCCTTTAAAAGTTGGATCTTTTTCTCAGTTGCAGCTGCAAATGAGAGCGAAGAAATCCCCATGAGACACACAAGAGCGGCAAGTTTCATTTTTACCCCAACATTTTTTCAAATTCAGATAGAAGATCTTCAGGAGTCTTATCTGATTTAGATTTGTCTTCAGTTTTCTGTTCGTTCATAGCGGCCAGCATATCGGCCTCAGAAGTATCTTCTTCCGGAGCTGCTTCAGCAGCAGGTTCTTCAGAAGCAAGGAAATCCTCTAGAGCATTTGTATCAGTGCTCTCAGCTGGAGCTGACTGGCCAAGATCGGCCAAAAGGTCTGAGACATCTGCAGTTGAAAGAATATTGTTTGGATCAATTGCTTTTGCTGGTTCTGGAGTCGGCTCAGGAGTCGGTGCCGGAGCTGCTGGGATCGTACCACCTTGGGCCGCAAGTGAACGCTTAAGTTGCTCGTTCTCTTGTTGGAGACGTTTTAAGTTCGCAAGATCATCTGAGATGATTTCGAATTCTTTCAAGCGATCGCGAATTTCATCACGCTCTCTTGTCACCATATCAAGTTCTTTCTTAAGGCCAGCGTCCCCTGCACCACCAGTAGGGCCTGCATTGTTACGAGCATCGGCCAGAAGCTTTTCAAGTTCTTTGATTTTGTTTTCAGCAGAATTCAAATTACCTTGAGATTGATTTAGTTTTGATTCGATTTCTCTTTGTGAACCTTGAGTTGAAGAAAGTTGTGATTCAAGTGAAGCAATATAGGCCTTCTTCTGATTGATTTCTTCTAGTAATGCAGTTGATGGAGCTCCTGAGACAGCAATTCCATCCCCACCAGCAAGATTCTGAAGAGGCATAACTGAAGGAACACTTCCACCAGCAACATCTAACCCGCCCCCTCTGAAAAGTGACGATTTAAGTGCGGTCGAATTTTGAATAATTGAATCTAAATAGCTTTTAACAACTGTTGCAGGAATTGCATGTTTTAGATTGTGGTATTTACGACGGTTCGAAAACCATAACCATAGGAAGAGAGTTGAAAGGATAATAAGAAAACCGAACTGAATGACCAATAGTTCAGGCCCAAATTTATCCATGTAATTAATGACTGAATCGAACACAACCCCTCCGTGGATATAGTTCGCTAGCGATAAACACGCTGCTTAGTGTTTACATTATCTAACCCATCAGAATTCTTGTCAAAGTAAAGAATTTTCTACTTGTTAAGGATATTCTTCAAAGGAGTGTAGAGAGCAGGGTCTGCCGCAAGGACAGAAACACCAAATGGATGATATTTTTCGCCCTTAATGTTTGAGATTTTTACTCCGGCTTCCTCGCAAATTAAACCAGCTGCGCCCATGTCCCAAGGTTGAAGACGGTATTCCCAGTAAGCATCGAGCATTCCGGCCGCCACATAACTTAGTTCCAAGGCCGCACTTCCTAAACGTCTCATGGCGCGAACTTCCGGAAAACTTTTCAGGAGATCCTTCTCCACTCGTTTACTCGTAAGATTGGCCGACAAAAGCGCTTCCTTAAAGACCTTCTTCGACTTGGTGGCTTTAAGGCGAATTTTAATTTCTTTGTCCCCTACTAACCGCATGAGATAGGCCCCGCCACCTCGGACAGCATAAAAGAGTTCACATGTCACAGGATTATAGACAACTCCCGCTAGAGTTTGACTGCCTTTATTAAGAGCGAGACTCACACAAAAGAACGGAACTTTATTGAAAAAATTATTGGTTCCATCCAGTGGATCAATCAGCCACAAGTACTGATCTTCATCTACGCCTTCCATTTTAAGTTCACGGGAAAATGCATCTTCTTCGGAGAGAATTTTATGATCAGGGAAATGAGCATGAATCTGCTTCATGACATAGGCCTCTGATAAAAGATCTGCTTCAGTGGCGAGACCTTGCTTCCCCTTGTCCAGAAGTTTCAGAGGCTCATTGTATGAACGGATCAAATGAGAATTAAGAATCTCTCCACACTCGAAAGACCACTCGATCATCAGTTCGAGAACCTGAGAAAGATCAATCGTGGTGTTTTTTTTCTTCTTCTGCGTTTTTTTCATGAACTAATTCTTCCAGAGTTTGAATTTCTTCTTCGGTCAATTTTTCAACCGGTACAGCATAGGATTCAGTCAACCACTGTCCTAAATCTATCAAGCGACATTTTTCCGAACAAAAAGGACGAAACTCCGACGAGTAATAATTAAATTTCTGCTTACAAGTGGGACAAGTCACCATCAATTGTTTCATTTGAGAACTCTTGCTTTTAACATTTCAAATTTATCTAACATGGCCTGACTATACTTTAATTCGTTGCCATCAATGTGGTCCACTAAAAACAGTCCACGGACAGAATTGGATCCGAAGACCAGATCGGCCTTAAAGACCTGTTCGATCCTGGATGCCACCTCTTCAGTGTCTTTAAAAAACTCTCTCGAAACTTCCAAAATCTTTTTTCTCATCACTCCCTCAAGAACGTTCGGACCAGGAGGCGGAGTAAAAAGCTTATCATGGCGAACCACAAAAATATTGGCCACTGATGATTCTAAAATCGTATCATCCGGGGCAAGAAACAAAAGATCATCATCTATCTCTGTTAGATAAATTTTCTGCGCCAGAATGGTCTCAAGATAATTTCCTGCTTTTAAGTAAGATGGCCACCAACGTGGACGCATAATTGCCGGACAGGTACGAAGTTTAAAAACTCCTTCGGTTCGTAATTTATCAAAATGGGTCGAAGATAAGTGCAGCTTTAAATCAGTTACTGAAATTAGCCCGCTACGGACAAGACCACGTCCCTGCTGTTCACGATAAACGGTAATGCGTAAGACCCGGTCCCCACTTTCAGAAAGCATGCGGGTCTCAAGCATGTTTTTAAACAAGGCGACCCACTCATCTGCGTCGGTAAAAGGTCCATACAGAAATTCAGTACCTTTTCGAAGACGATCGAAATGATATTCCCAATCCTTCAATTCCCCATTGAGCATTCGCACAGTGGTAAAAACCGATTCTCCGTACATAAATGCTCTATTATGAGTTTCTAACACTTTTACCTCTTAAAACTTGGCCAACGTTCAAATACTCATGATAGCGTTGATGAGGAGTTTCAAACTAGTCATTTTTATGATGCGACTAACCATCATTGGCTTTGGAAATCAGGCGCGTGCCTGGTCACAAAACCTCAAAGATTCAGGATTCCCCGTCAGAGTGGCGCTAAAGCCAGACAGCCCTTCCATTGAGACTGCAATCAAACTTGGTTTCAATGTTGTTGAAATTGGCAGCCCAGACTTTTATACCGGAGAGGCCTTTGCGCTTCTCACTCCTGATCTCACTCACCAGGATATCATGACAACACACGGCCACAAATTTCAAGAAGGCAGTGTGATTCTTTATGCTCATGGCTTCTCACTTTTAAAGCATAACTTTCATAAACGGTTCCCTCATCTGCAGCATGTTCTGTACGCACCCAAATCCATTGGTTCAGAACTTCGTCGTCAGTATGAATTGAAGGGGAAACTGGGCGCTGTTTATTCTCTGGAGTTTTTCCAGGGCGAAACCATGGCCATTGAAAAATGGCTCATGAAACTAGCACATGCTATGGGGATCAATATGGGCCCTTACATGACAAGCTTTGAACGTGAGACCCAGGCGGATTTATATTCTGAACAAGGACTTCTTTGTTCACTCATTCCCTACACTGCCGGCGAAATGTTTCGCCATTTAGTGGAAGCTGGAATTGAACCAGAGCTTGCCTACTTCGAGTGCTGGCATGAACTGAAACTCATTGTGAACGCCATGGTGGATAAAGGCCCAGAAGGTTTTTTTGATCTCATAAGTCCGAACGCGCTCATTGGTGCGGAAAAAGGTTATCACAAACTTTTCACCCCGGAATTTCACTCAAACCTAAGGTCTCTGTTTACAGAGATTCAGAATGGTAAGTTTAATCAAGAACTGGATGAGGCCAATCTGGAAGAGACACGAAAAATTATCCGTGAACGTTGGGCTAAATCACCGCTTATGAAGACCTTTCATAAAATTCATCAGGACTCTCCATGAAAAAATTAAATCTTCGTGACATCAAGAAGGCCAAAGGACAAAAACTTCAGGTCCTTACCTGTTACGATTTCCAAATGGCGCAGCTTTTTAACGAAACTGATCTGGACATGATCCTGGTTGGTGATTCAGTTGGAAATGTGGTGCTGGGATATGAAACAACGGTTGAAGTGACCTTAAATGAAATGGAAATTTTTGGTAAGGCCGTCCGTCGTGGAGCTCCAGATAAATTCCTCATCGTGGATCTTCCTTTTGGAAGCTATTCTACAGTTGTTCAAGGAGTTCACTCGGCGACTAAACTTTTCCAAACCACTCGTTGTGAAGCGATTAAACTCGAAGGTGCTTTCCCTTATCAATTAAAACTTATTGAACGTCTGACTCAGACTGGAATTCCAGTCATGGGTCATATTGGTCTAACTCCACAATCTGTTCACCAGCTAGGTGGCTACTTCACTCACGGTAAAACGGAAGACGATGGGGAACGTCTCATGAGAGAGGCCCGTGCTCTTCAGGCCGCAGGTTGTTTTTCTATCGTACTTGAGATGGTGGAAGAAGGAGTTGCAACCAGAATCACGGAAGAACTAAAAATTCCAACTATTGGAATTGGTGCCGGTAAAAAAACCGACGGACAGGTTCTCGTGATTAATGATCTTTTAAAAATGGGACAAAGAACTCCCCCTAAGTTTTGCCCGCCAATCGCGGACCACTATCAAGAAAGAAAAAATCTTATTACTCAATATCTCATCGACCAGAGAAAATAATGCAAGGACTGATTACTCTCGATTTCGGAAACTCTAACCCTCACGCCGGACTCTTTCAAAAAGTTCAAGGGAAATGGGACCTGATTAAAGTTGTTCCCTGGAGTGAACTACAAATTTATACCAATCAATTAGGTATGAGCGCTCACAACACCAGCGTGGTTCTGTGTGAAGTGAAAGCTCGTGAAGAAGAACTTGCTCCACTTCAAGAGCAAGGTTATCTCATCACTCGTGTGAAAGAATATTGGCGCGGAACTCGTTTCGCAGGCATGCCGGTGAATTACGCCAAGACACTTGGTGAAGACCGTCTGATTGAGGCCTACTACTGCTATAAAAAAGAAAAAATTCCAACTCTCCTCATCGACGCTGGAACTTTTGTGACCATGGATATCGTCACTGAAAATGGTTTTATGGGTGGCTATATCATTCCTGGAACTGAGGCCTACTTCTCGACTTATGGAAAAGGCGAACAACTTAAAGACGTTCCACTCACCTTAAACTTCAAACATCAACTTCCTCAGGAGACCGCTGACGCCATTACTGAGAGTTATTCCGCCTTTGCCGCGCTGGCCAAGAGCCTCATTTCAGAGCATAAAATTCAAAAAATCGTCCTAACGGGTGGTTTAACCAGCCTTTGGGAAGGATTTTTTACAGCTGAGAAAACCGGCCTAGTTGTGGAGGGACATCCCCATTTGATACACTGGGCCCTCCAATATTGGATGACTACTCAGATTGAGCCACTATGAACATTCTTTTAGGTATTTCTGGATCTATCGCCAGTTTTAAAAGTTACGACGTCGCCAGACAGTTGGTGAAGAACGGACATTCCGTAAAAGTCATTTTAACTAGTGGTGCCTTGGAATTTATTAAACCAGAAACTTTTCGTTATCTGGGTATCGAAGCGGTTTATTTACCGACAGATGATTTCCTTCCAGGAAATCTCTCGAAGTCTTCAACTGTGCTACACATTGAACTGGTGAAATGGGCGGATAAATTCATCATCGCTCCGGCCAGCGCCAATACGATTTCTCGTCTTGCGATGGGAATCACCAATGATCTTCTTTCTAGTGTGTATCTCGCCTATGGTTCAAAACCGGTACTGATGTTTCCGGCCATGAACACGCAGATGTGGCAGAACACTCGCATTCAAGATCACATTAAAAATCTTCAAGCACTTCCACAAATTGGAATCATTAATCCAGTTGCAGGACTTCTGGCCTGCGGAGACATTGGAAGTGGTAAGTTTCCAGAAGTATCAGCAGTCGTTGATTTGATTGAAACTTTTGATCCCACTATTCCTAAGAAACAAAAAGTTGTAATCACCGCCGGAGCAACTGCTTCTCCCCTTGATCCAGTGAGATATATCACAAACCCTTCAAGCGGAACCATGGGCATCTCAGTGGCGAAGGCCTTCCTGATGTCGGGCTACGAAGTGACCGTGCTTGCTGGCCATCAATGTACTTCTGCGATTGATAATCTTCTGGGCCATCCGAATTTTAAATTACTTAAGACTCCGACCACTGAGCTGATGAAACAAGCCGCACTGAAAGTGTTTCCAGAGTCTGATCTTTATATTTCAACTGGTGCCATTGCTGATATCGAATTTGATACGGCGACAATTAAGCTTAAAAAAGAAGCGATGGGAACTTCCCTTCCTTTCAGACAAGCGGCCGACATTCTGAAAGAAATCCTTTCAATCAGAAAGAAACAAAAAATTGTGAGCTTTGCGGCCGAGACCGAAACAACGAAAGAAGTTTTCCAAGAAAAAATGAACCGTAAGCCGGTTGATCTAATGATCGGGAACAAAGTGGCCAATGGTCTTATTGGAAGTCCTGAGGTCCAAGGTTTTCAGAAAGCTGAAGGTGAATACTTCTTCGTGGAACCTCAAGCAATCAAAGGTCCAGTTAAACTAAGTAAACTCGAACTGGGAAAAAAACTTGTTGCCTGGTTTGAAGGCAAGATCACATGGTAACTCTTGTTCGCACCACTCAAGAACTTAACGACATTCGTAACAAAGAAACAAGACCAGTTGGATTCGTTCCAACCATGGGAAATCTCCATCAAGGACACATTTCTTTACTCGAGCGCGCATTAACGGAATACGAGGTAGTTTACTTCTCTATTTTCGTCAATCCAAAGCAGTTTGGACCGAATGAGGATTTCAATCGTTACCCACGCACACTTGAGCATGACATAAATCTTATTACCGAGCTTGCGAAGCGTTTTCCCAATAAAGAGGTCGTCGTTTATTCTCCTAAGGACCCACAGGAAGTTTTTCCTGAGTCTAAGAATCAGAATGTTTCAGTCCTGGGTCTCAGCACTATGCTTGAGGGAAAAATCCGTCCAGGACATTTTGATGGAGTGGCTACGGTGGTATACCGTTTGTTTGAATTAACAAGACCTACATCGGCCTATTTTGGACTGAAGGACTATCAGCAATATCTGGTCATCCGCCAGATGGTGAAGGATCTTCAAATGCCAATTAAGATCATTGGTATGCCGATTATTCGCGAAAACGAAGGGCTCGCTCTTTCAAGTCGTAACCAATATCTGTCCCCTGAACAAAAATCGAGTTCGCTACTTATTTCGCGAACTCTTAACGAGCTAAAAAAGATCCTTAATCATAAACGAGAAAACCTTTTGAAGGCCCAAAGTTTTATTAGCGACACTCTCAAGGATCCAAATTGGAACTACCTTGAAATGAGAGACGCGGAAACGCTTTCTGAAGATGTAAATCACTCAAAACAAATTACGATTCTTGCGGTCTATCAAATGGGCACAACTCGCCTCTTAGACAACACGCAAGTGGAGATTCAATGAACCAAGAAGAATTTAAACTTCCACTGGGCCAGAAGGCCTCACTCGTTTCTCTGGTATGTGAGAAATTTGAAAGTCATTCGACGGTTCTAGAAACAAACAATTCTCTACGTGAATTACGGGAACTTTTAAAAACACTTGGCCTGATTGATGGCGAAGAATATGTTCAAAACCGTAAGCAGCTTGATCCCGCCACCATGCTGGGCGAAGGAAAGCTCAGAGAAATTGCCGATGCCGCCCGTGAAGAAGGCTCTACTGTTCTGGTATTTGATTTTGAGCTAACTGCATCTCAGATCCGTAACATTAAAGAAATCACCAAAATGGAAGTAGTGGATCGCAATACAGTGATCCTTGAGATCTTCGCTCATCACGCGCGAACGAAAGAGGCCAAGATCCAGATTGAGATCTCCCGTCTTCAGTACCTTCTTCCTCGCCTAACCGCCATGTGGGGTCACTTTTCTAAACAAAGAAGTGCCGGTGCGGCCCTCGGTGGTGAGGGTGAACAACAGCTCGAGCTTGACCGTCGTATGGTGCGTGAACGGATCGAGTTCTACAAAAGACAATTGGAAGAAGTTCAGAAGTCTCGTGAACAACAAAGAAAGAAACGCCAGAACCAGGCGGTAACTGCGGCCCTCGTGGGCTATACCAACGCAGGTAAATCATCTCTGATGAACCGTCTGTGTAAAGTAAATGTGTTGGAAGAAAATAAACTTTTCGCAACTCTAGATTCAACTTTCCGAACACTGAATCCAGACTCAAAACCACCCATGATCATGATTGATACAGTGGGATTTATTTCAAACCTTCCCAACACACTTATTCAGGGTTTCAAAACCACGCTTGAATCTGCACTTGAGGCGGATCTACTCGTGATTGTTTGTGATATTTCAGATCCCAACTATCAAAAGCACCTTCGTGTTACTCAAGAAGTGTTAAAAGAACTTAAGATTGAAGAAAAGCAACAGATCATTGTCTTCAATAAAAAAGATCTACTCAATGATCCAGTTCGTGCCCGGATCATCATGAGAAACTATCCAAATTCTTTTCTGGTTTCTTCTTATGATGAAGAAGACATGAAGAATCTTCGTGAATACATCATCAATTTCTTCCTCTCAAAACAAGATCACTACGATCTTTTTGTTCCTTACGAAGCAGGCGAAGCTCATTCGAGAATCAGAGGAAATGCGAACATCATTAACTCTGTCTCACATGAGCAGGGAATTTTTTATCGCATTCGTATTCCAGATTTTATCTTCCAACAACTCGGCCTCAATAATTTTATTTTGGCTCCGTCGGAAGCTAAAGATTGGGAAAATCCAACATCAATTTAGAAAAAATTTACTTGAGTAAGTGAGCGGAATCAGATTACTCTTTTGCGCTCATGAAAAAAACACGAAACACGCTGAAGCGACGATGGACTGAACGTCAGGCGAGATTGAAAGAGAAATCTTTAAACTTGGCACATCCAGTTGTGAAGGCCTCATATATTTGGTCAATTCTTTCTGAACAACTTTGTGATGTACTCGGACCCGAAGTTCATCATCAATGGTTCAAGCAAGTAAAACCTCTGGTGATCAGTCATAATGTTCTGATCCTGGAAGTTCCAAATCATTTCTCTGCTCAATGGATTCACACTCACTATCATGAGTTGGTGGATGTTCTACTTTCTGTGATGGATAAAAAATTAACTTCGTTTTTTATTTCACAATCTGAGCGTCATCACGCTCCAAAAATTGCGACAGGAATGGCCTTATCGGAAGGCCCCGCTACGGAAGTAAAGCGTCAATCCGAAGACGAGTAAGGTCAGTAAGATTCCAACTGTAACGATGACTTTGTCTTTATTGCTGTTCATGTAGCGATTATACAGGAAATTTAATTAAGCTTTAAAAATTTTCCAAGAAGATCAGGAATCTGGAATGGATCAAATGGACGCTGGATCTGCCCTACAACGTTCTTAATAAAGCCCAGCTCCTCTCCCGCCTCAATAAGGACAAACGGTAGATTCTGCATATTTTCAGAGCTTTCATACTGCTTTTTAAAGGCATCTCCATGAGTGGCGGCGGTCTTTCCGTCTAGAATAATCATCACCGGTTTTAGATCATCCACTAAATAGCTGAAATTCTCAGCACTTGGCAGAGTATAGAAAGGCAGCTCCTTCTTCTTGAAGACTTTTTCAAGAAGGCCGGTTGCGAAGGTATTTTGATCAATCCAGAGGATTAAACCCACGAGCTTGTATCCTTTGACAAAGGGGGCCAGTGATTACTACCATTGGGCCATGGAAAAAGAAAAGTCAAAAATCCTCGTAAGAGACGTGCAGACTCAGCAAGTTCTGTTTGAATGTGCCATCACAGAATCAGAAAAGGCCTATCAGTTTGCAGCCGAGATGGAGGAAATGGGACTTGATATCGAAGTCGTTGTCCCTACCTTGGGCGAGACTCTTTCCAATTCGCTAGGTTTGTCTCGCGAACAGCTTGCAGAGTACAAAGAGAGCCTTGAAGTAGAGATGGATTCTCACGAAGGCTCATGCTGTTTCACAGAACCTGAAGAAGACAAAATCATCCACTAAAATTTGTGGCCATAATGGGCAAACACCGAAAATGGTAACACTGAGTAACCGTAGAGTTCTTCATACTCACGATCCAAAACGTTTTTGATTTGAATTCCAATTTCGTCTTTAAACCAAGTTTTCTTGGCTCCAATGTCCAGAACTGAGTAGCCATTCAGCTTCACGGTTTGAAAGTTTTCATCCACATCTTTGCGAGATGAAAACCAACGACCAGTGGCATTGAGTTCAATGGTTTCTTCAGGGAAATAAGAAACACTCAGCTGGGCCATATTATAGGGCCTACGCAAAACCGGCTCTTCATTCTCACGAAACTGTTGATGGGTAAAAGTCGGAACGATTTCAAATTTTTCGGATTTCCATCCGGCCGAAAGCTCCACCCCTTCGGCAATAAACTTCCCCTGATTGAAGTAGGCATTATCTACGAATGAATAATTGATGAGATTTGAAAGACGATTTTGGAAAAAAGTAATTCCACTGCTCCACTCTTCTACACTCTTTCTCCAAGAAACTTCCCATGAATGGTTTCTTTCAGGAACGAGGTCCTTGTTTCCAAAGACCGGGGCGTATAACTGATAAAGTGAAGGGGCCTTAAAACCTTGCGAGTATTGAATCGAGAAGTCTTTGTAGGCCACTCCACCCGAGCCAGTAATAAATTCTCCATACTGGGAGTGATGATCAGCTCGCCCGCCCGCCTGCAATTTAAAATCATTCGATTTGAATGCACTTTGAAGGAAGAAGGAGTTTAAATCAAAGCTTTTATCCACACTGGTTGTGGAGCTGGTTTCATGCTCATTCGAGATTCCCGTAAGAAATCCCCATTGCGGTAACTCCAGGCGGTGGACAAGTTCGTTCTGATAAAGATTCCCTTCAAAAGGAAGCGGTCCAGTGGATTCCATGCGAATGAAGCGTTGATTTCGATTAAGGCCGTTTCTTAACAAGAGAACAGACTGATCATTCAATTCGTAGCTCGTTTTCTGCTGAACCAAATACTGATCATTAATACTGTGATCATTCTTGGTATCTGTAGTCGCGCCGTCTAGTTCATTTTTCCCATGAAGATAGGAAAGTAAAAAATCCGTTTGCCATTTCTTTGCCCATCGGTGTTCTGAAGAAGAAGTGGCCTGCGTAATATCCGAACTATCCGCTTCCGTAGCATTGAAACGTTTTTCATTCAGACGAGAAATCCCATCGGTGTGAAAACGAGTGAGAGTCACTGTTCCGTTATGATCTTTCTTTTTCCAGTCAGAAGAAATCGTTCCATCAACTGTACCGAAGCTTCCGCCATTCACCAGCACTCTAGTTTCAGGAGCATTTTCACCTTTGCGTGATTTAAGCTCCACCACTCCACCCATGGCATCTGATCCGAACAAGACCGCTTGGGGTCCTTTATGAACTGTAACATCACGAAGAAACGGTGAGGTCATGAAAGCAGCATCAAACAGGCGTCCCGTATTGGAACTATCATTGAGTTTCAAACCATCCAGAGTAAATCCCACATGGCGGCTTTCAGTGCCGCGGATGAAGAATGATACTGTCCCACCGGGCCCACCATTTTGAGTGGTCACAATGCCAGGAGTTTTTTCAATCGCGGGAGCAATCAGAGCAGTAGAAGCGGTTTCAATCTCGCGTTCAGGAATTTCATTGGCGTCCCCGAAGGTAAAGCGGTCGATGTCTTTGACCGTTTCGACTTCAATGACTTCAAGTTCTTCTTGGGCAAAGGCAGGAAGAGATAATAAAAAAATAAGAATCCAGAGCCTAGACATCATTTCCTCCTCGGGAATGTCTGATCTCCTGGACCGTATCTGACTTATCTCTTATGAGCTTACAGTTGCGGGACAGCGCTGGATTTTCACCGGCTTCCGGTTTGACAGGAGTGAACTCACTTTAGCATAGAACCATCAAACTGGAATCCTATTTGTAGCATGAGTTCGGGGCTGGGATTAAAGGCCAATTGATCCACAACTAGTGGGACATACACAAATTGAAGTCTAACCAGTTCAAAGAAACTTACCGCCGCGGTTAAATGCAGAGTTACTCCGGAGCAAGCGGCGGATGAAACTTCGGCCAGATCCGCATCACAAGGTTTTGTTCCTACACTATCCCGGTCCGCCAGAATGTAGCCAAGCCGAGAGCCGATATGCCACTGCACGACCGCACTATTGAGATTCACCGGCTCGTATTCGATTCCCACCAGTGGGGTCAGGGCCCAGATGTCTTGCGCCCGATTGAAGAAACTCGACATCCCATTAAACATCAAATGATAAGAATGGCGATAAGAAGCAGTTCGAAAAGAATCCGTCGGAATCACCCGGGAGTAGCCCACCTCTGGGGAACTGGCATAAAGGGCCGACCAATAATCTTTTGGTGGAGTATAACGAAGAAAATTCAAGGCCGGTCTGGTGATGAATGTGAGCTTTTGGTGCTGGGCCTCGGGCTGCTTTTTCACCAGAACATTGAGCATCTTATTTAAGCGTTCTTTCAAATACACTTTTCCATAGTGAGACTGGTCCTTATCCAGTCCCAGATCCTTAAATTCAAAATCATGATTTTCCAAATAATCAAAGACCACATCAAAATCGGGTTTATCAGTGATAGGAGTATTTTTTCGATAGACCGCGAGATCACTTAGGATTTTTAGATTAGAATCCAGGGTACATTTTTGCTCTTTATGAAGGTGCTGCTTAAAACATTGATAAGTATGATCTTCAGTATCTGCCTTTTTAGGATTAAGCGAATCGGCATCATTCATGCCGAGATAAAAATCAGAAATACGAAAATCTTCTTCGACAAAACCCAAAAATGCATAAAGCGGTTCACTCACCAGTGGGTAATTTTTGGGATTGGTCTTGATATGTTTTCCAAGACCGGGTTTGGCTTCCAGACTTTTTGAAAGTTCAAACTTCCGGGCCTGCACCGTAAAGTCGATTAAGAGGTGATAAAAGTCTTGAATCACCCCTTCATCCTTTCGCTTCACTTGCTCGACGTTCTTTTTGGCCACTAAAGGGGCAGAGGCGTTGAGGTAGTAAACCGTGTAGTCTTTTCCGGGAGTCAATTTATCCAAAACTTCATAGGCATATCCCACCGGACCATTGTGATAAATTCCCCCATCAATAAAAAGCTCGCTTTGAGTATTGGAAGAATCACATTTCTTAAAGACTTCTCCCGGACGGAGTAAACAGAACTCGACGAGATAAGGAGTGAAGGCGCCGGGAAAAGCGGAAGAGGCCTGAATTAAATCTAACAGGATACTGATGTCTTTTTGCGGCGAGGCCCCTAAAGGTAAATAGGTGCGAAACTGCTGCAGTCCTTCGGTTTGATAGTTTTCCACCAAAGGATATTGCCCCTTGCCTCTTCCCTTGATCCGCACCATGAAGAATTCTGGTTGGCGCACGATCTCTAGACCTGGTTTAAATTCTTCTACCAGCGGTGTTCGTCTCGTGACGGCGGCACCGTAAATGATATCGCATTCTTCACTAAGCCCTTCTTTCCAACGCTCTCTCGCTTCTGCAAATAATGGCTTGATAGCCTTTCTCTCTAAAAGAGAAAATACTTTCTCATCTTTTGATTCTAATTGATCCAGCCCGATGGGAATCCACATCTTCCACAAGAGGCTTTGTTCACGCTTAGTATCGCGAAAGCCACACATATCAAGGATCCCGAAGAGACCGTTAATACTGCCGGCGGAAGCGCCAAAGACCACCTTGGTATTTCTAGTGATAGATGCTTTGTCTTTTTGAAGAAGTTGATAAAAGACACCGGCCTCATAACTTCCGAGCGAAACGCCTCCACTAAGAGTGAAAGCGAGCTTTTCTGAGGCAACGGCATTAATGGAGAATAGAAGTAGAAAAAGAATTGGCCACTTCATGGCCCGAACTTAGCATTGAGCTACTCGATAAGCATTTGTTTTAAAACTAATTTCACCTGAAGGATGTCTTTAATAGGAAGATGCCCTAATTTTTTGGTGAGTCGTTTTTTTGAAACAGTTCTGATTTGTTCACAGAGGGCTTGGCCAGTCACATCAAGAAACTCAATATCGACTCTGGTTGGCCAGTCACGCTTTTGAGAGCTTAGGGGGACCACGATAATGGTGTCTAATTGCTCATTCATCGACTCGGGAGAAACGATAATGCAAGGTCTATGACCGGCCTGCTCTGATCCTTTGATTGGATCGAGCAACACTTGCCACACATCTCCTCTATTTATCTCCTGATTCAAGCTTCGACTCCAACCATGCTTTATCTTCTTGAGTTAAGGCGGTATTTTTAAAGACCCATTTTGAATTGTGAGGTCTTCGTTTGACGAGCACAATCACGCCCTTCTCAGCGATTAATTCATAATCGAAAGATTCATCAAAGCCTGCGAGTTCAAGATCACTCTTAGAGACCCTAAAACCAAATGAGTTGCCGATTTTTTGAAGTTTTACCTGACTCATAAGCAAGTTATAACTTGTTATAACAATCAAGTCAATGACGCAATTTTCACTACGGCGCCGTAGTAAACCTTAAGATCATAAAAAAAGGGCCCTGAACCGGGCCCTTCGGAGGGGTATATATTTTAAGCGGATTTTTCTTCCAAATATTTTTCGTAGTATTCTTCTTCGTCATCAATACATCTTTGGATCTCCTTATACTTCGGAGTCTCGTATGGATGAGAATGCATTTTGTTACGTTTTTGATCTTTTTGTTTTTCTACCTGGCGTTCCATCTTATCGACTACCAGATCAAGTGACTTATACATGTTATCGGCACAAGCTTTGGCGAAGAAGTCAAACTTCGGCCCATGTACTTTAATTTCTGCCCAGTGTTCATCGTTATGAACCCAGCAAAACCACTGTACGGTCGTATTACCTTGGAAATACTTTTCAAATTTTTCTGATTTTTCGCGGATGCGCTCATCAAGTGCGGGAGTGTGGTCTAGGTGCTTAAAAGTAATTTTTAATTTCATAAAACGTGCCTCTAAAAAATTTTGTAATCGCACACCATAAAAACTAACCGAATTTTATGTCATTCATACCTCCTGGGTCTTTTACTTCTTACGCTTCGACGAAGGAGCAATGCCCATCATCTCACGATATTTAGCAACGGTTCGGCGAGCAACAACGATATCTTTAGTACTTAAAAGTTCAGAAATTTTCTGATCTGAGAGCGGACGCTTAGGGTCTTCATTCCCGATCATTTCTTTGATTTTAAGTTTCAAGCTTTCGCCTGCGATATCAATACCGCCGTTCTTACCGCCAATACCGGCGTTGAAGAAGTATTTAAGTTCGAACGTTCCGATCGGCGTGTGCATAAACTTGTTGGTCGTCACACGTGATACAGTCGATTCGTGCATGCCAATCTCGTTGGCGATGTCTTTAAGAATCATTGGTTTTAAGAAGGCAGGTCCTTTCTTAAAGAACTCCTGCTGAGTGCGAACGATAGAGTTCGCCACTTTATAAATCGTCTTCTGACGGTTCTCGATGGACTTAATCAGCCACATCGCCGCACGAAGTTTGTCTTGAACGAACTCTTTCGCTTCAGCGTCTGATTGTCCGCTCTTAATCAGAGATTTATAAAGGTTAGAAATTCGCAGACGAGGAACACCTTCATCGTTTACCTGTACAACAAATTCGCCACCGACTTCGGCCACGAAGATATCAGGAACCACATACTGAGTTTCCTCAGAGGAAATGAGGCGTCCAGGTTTAGGATTTAGACCCATGATAATGAGTTCTGCGTCCTTCACCTTGTCTTTCGAAACTCCAAAATCTTTTGAGATCTTGGCGTAATCTTTTTTCTCGAGGTCTTTTAGATTTCTTTCAATGATAAGTTCTACCAGAGGAGAACGCTCCTCAAGCATGCGTGCCTGAATCCCCAGACACTCTTCCAGGTTCTGAGCACCACATCCAACCGGATCAAGGTGTTGAACCAGACCGAGCATACCAAGGGCCTCATCACGGTCAGTGATATTTGAACGAGCAACGATTTCATCAAATGGCACTTCTAAGTAACCATCGTCATCAATGTTACCAATCAGATCGAGACAGAAATTCAGATGGTCAGTCTCAAGACTTTCCATACGAAGCTGCCACTCAAGATGTTCCTGAAGTGACTGGCCTTTAGAGACCATGTTTTCGTAGCTAGGTAAATCATCCGGAGAAGTTGCTTCCTTCATGTTCGGAGAAGATGAAGAAGAACTGTTAAATGATTCTGAGTATGATTCCCAATCGAAAGTGTCTTTCGAGCCTTCGATCAGTTCCGGGCCAGAGAAGTTTTCTGCGGTGGCCTCTTGTGTTTCCATTTCTTCGCGGGTGTCTTCGGCCGGACCTGCATCCATTTCACCGTCAACTTCTTCCAGCATTGGATTCTCAACCATTTCCTGAGAGATGAGTGTTGTCATTTCCAGGTGGGTAAGAGTCAGAAGCTTAATCGCTTGCTGAAGCTGAGGCGTGATCATTAGGCTTTGCGTTTGCTTGAGCCCTTGATGCATTTTAATCGCCATTTGAAATCCCCTACATCTTAAATTCTTCCCCTAAGTAAAACTTACGGGCAATTTCATTATTTATGATCTCGTCCGGTGTTCCACTTACAAGCAGTTCACCGCGACTCATAATGTATGCTCGATCTACAATTCCCAGAGTCTCTCTCACGTTGTGATCCGTAATCAAAACTCCGATGTTCTTCTGCTTCAAGCGTTTGATGATCGACTGGATGTCATGCACTGCCAGTGGATCAACTCCCGCGAATGGTTCGTCCAGAAGAACAAACTTCGGATTAAGTGCCAGCGATCTGGCAATCTCGACCCTTCTTCGCTCACCACCAGACAACTCTCGTCCTTTTGATTTACGGATGTGATCCAAACCAAAATCGCGAATAAGATCATCCAGGGCATTCTGTCTTTCCTTATCGGAAAGATCTCTCACTTCCAACACCGAAAAAATGTTCTCTTCTACCGAAAGTTCTCTAAAAACAGAGGCCTCCTGAGGAAGATAACCGATTCCTTTTCGGGCCCTTACATGTAGCGGTAGTTCAGTGATGTCATCGCCATCTAAGTTAATCTGACCACGATCAGTCTTAACCAGTCCTACCATCATATAAAACGATGTTGTTTTTCCGGCACCGTTAGGACCTAAAAGTCCAACGACTTCGCCTCTTTCAACATCTATGCTCACACTTTTTACGACCTCACGGCCATTATATGTTTTCTTAAGATCTCTCGCGTGAAAGCTTGCATTCATAAAAACTATTCCTTTAGTTTTTTATCACGTTTAATTTGCATATCAGACATCGCATCATCTACTTCCACCAGCTCCGTGTTCTCGCGGATGGTAATGCGATAGCCTTTGATAACATCCTTGCCCATCTCAACTCTTGGCGCACCAGAGAGCACCATTTTTTCTTCGCGTCCAAAACCTTCCAGTCTTTCCGCGTAGGCCTTCCGCTCGGTGACTCCCTCAGGAGTTTCCAATCTTTCCGTCACCTTCACATCGTCATTCAGGACGAAATACTTGAGACTTTTATTATAGTTTTCCAGGAAGATATCGGCTTTTCCAGAGGTTATGAGATACCCTTCTCGCTTCATCATCACGTCCCCACGTAATTCAGCGAGAGATTTATTCCCATCCATCTGAAGTTCTTGAGATGCAAACGTAAGACGTCCTTCGTACTTTTTCTTACGGGCCATAAAGCCTTTCACGTTCCCTTTGAAGGTCGAAAGTTGTGATTGAGGGTTGGCACGCATTTGCAGCGAAGTGATCTCGACGTGATCTTTGGATTTTAAATCGTCTCCAAAAAATTTCACGTTACCAGTTCCGACGATGAGATCTTTTTTGAAATAGTATTTTACCTTGTCAGCGAAATACTGGGCCTCATCAGAGAGAACTTCTACTTTTCCATCGAGAGTGAGAAGTTCTTTTTGTTTTTTATACAGACCAAAGTCTGCACTGTAACGAAGCGTTTTATTTTTTGCCTGATAATTATAAACACCTTTCGGAAAATCAAACTCTGCCATCTCTTCACCTTGCGAACGCATCTTATCTGCGGCCAGTGACATTTGAGGCACACCTTCTTTCAAGTGAAAGTAATCAAGTTTTTCAATCTCAGTGAATTCTGGTGCCATTGATTTGGCCACTTTGTTTGCATCAAGAGGCCCTTCTTCTTCTAAAAAAGAAGCCGCTACAATGAATCCATTGATCGCAACAAATGCTAAAATAATTATTATTGATTTAGGGTCACGTATCTTCATAGGTTCATTATACTCTTTTCTTTAATTCCAGACAGTTAAAGGTGCTATTTACCTAGCATTGTAAGGTGAAAACAGGTGACGTTTTTCCTCGGTTTTTGTAGCTTATTCGCATGCAAAATCAATCAGTTCAAGAAGGCCACACACTGGCCAATCTAGTTGCCTCTGGCGTTAAGTTAACTCCAATGATGGAGCAGTACTATCAGGTCAAAAAACAGTACCCTGATATTCTCCTGATGTTCCGAATGGGAGATTTCTATGAAATGTTTTTTGAAGATGCCCGCGAAGCTGCTCGTATTCTTAATATCTCTCTTACCGTAAGAGGAAAACTTGGTGAAGTACCAATTCCAATGGCCGGTATTCCTCACCACGCGGCCGCGACCTATGTTGACCGCATTTCTCAGCAAGGAAAGAAAGTTGTTATCTGTGAACAACTAGAAGATCCAAAATCTGTAAAAGGAATCGTGAAGCGTGGAGTGACTCAGATTGTGAGTCCGGGTATGCCTTACGATTTGGATAAAACCACTGCCACTGAGAACAAGTTCCTTGCCGCTGGTTTAAAAAATGGTGCTTCCTTCATTCTCGTGCTTTTAGATTTTACTACCGGTGACTTCTATGGCGTAACTTTCAAAACGATCGAAGAGTTCTGTGAAAGACTTCTCATGGTTCGCCCAAAAGAATTTATTTCTTACATGGGACAATGGGAAAATTATCCAATGGTGGATGATTATCTTCATTCGATTGATGCACTTAAAACACATCTTTCGGCAGAGTACTTTGAAGAAAAGCACACTGGATTTTACATTCAGAAACTTATTCCAACTTATCAGCGTGACGGCATCATTGCTCAATTACCAGCAGTGCTCTCGCCTCTTGGTGCTTTAAGTTACTATGTGACTTCAACTCAGACGCTGGAAAAAATCAGTCACCTTCGTCCTTTCAAAATTGTGAACAACGAAGAGACCATGAAAGTGACCTATGCGACACTTTCAGGTCTTGAAATTTTCCCTCGTTCACGTGAAACAGAAATGAATTCCCTTTTAGGATTCATGGATAAAACCAAGACCTCGATGGGTACTCGATATCTCCGTCAGTTCTTCCAATCTCCTCTTTGCGAGGCCGCGCCTATTCAAAAACGCTTGGATCTCATTGAGGGTCTGATTAAAAAACCAGACTTCATCAAATCTCTTCGCACTCACCTTCAAGACGTGCGCGACATTGATCGCATCATGGCGAAAGTGTCGACCAAGAAAGTAAATGCAGGAGACGTTCTAAATCTTGCTCACGCGTTTGAAACATTCCTGGCCGTTGAAAAAGAGATGGACGCAGCTGGTTTCAGCTTCTTCCAAAAACTTCCTAAGAAGGACATGGAATATCTTCAGAAGCTCGCGAAAGACATCCGCATTTTCATCAATGATGAAATGGGTGCCCACGCCGATAAAGGAAATCTTATCCGTCCAGGAGCTTCCGCGGAAAGAGATCGTCTCGCGAATCTCTCTAACTCTGCCGCTGACGAGATTTTAAAAGTTGAGGCCAAGTACCGTGCTGAAACAGGCATCGGAAACCTAAAAATTAAGCACAATAATATCTCTGGTTACTTCATTGAAGTCTCTAACTCTCACCTCTCAAAAGTTCCTAAGAGCTTTATGAGAAGACAAACTCTTGTGAATAACGAACGTTATGTGACTGCGGAACTAGAGGCCTTTGAAAAAGAAGTCACTTCGGCGCTTGATAAACTCGTGCGTCTGGAAAAAGAAATCTTCGAGGGCTTTAGCAATAGAATTGAAGAACAATCACACCTGATTCTGGACGTTGCTAAACGCATGGCCCAGATTGATGTGTTCCAGTCTTTGGCCTGGATTTCTCTCCAAGAAAACTTCGTACGTCCTGTTCTTCATGCTGATCGCAAGATCGTGAAAATTACCGGGGCCTGGCACCCACTCATCAAGAGAAACATCAAAGATAGTTTTGTTACCCACAATGTGACTCTGGATGAAAGTTGTTATTTCGGTCTTATTACGGGTCCAAACATGGCCGGTAAAACGACTGTTATGCGTGAAGTGGCGATCATTCAGTACCTGGCCCAGATGGGCTGTTTTGTTCCTGCTCACTCTGTGGAACTAGGAATTTGTGATTACCTCTTCTCACGCTTGGGTGCTTCAGATGACATCATCAAAGGTCAATCGACCTTCATGGTTGAGATGGCAGAGACGGCGGAAATTCTTCGTCACGCCACTGATCGTTCTCTTATCATCCTGGATGAAATTGGTCGCGGAACTTCAACTTATGATGGTCTTTCAATTGCCTGGGCACTGGTTGAACACTTTGTAAAAAAATTAAAACCAATTACCCTTTTTGCGACTCACTACCATGAATTAATTGAACTGGCAGAAACACTTCCGGAAGCAAAAAACTTCACTGTTCGTACTGAACAGAAAAACGGAAAGGTTCAATTCTTGTATGAACTTATTGAAGAAGGTGCGACTCAAAGTTTTGGTATCCATGTGGCCGAACTCGCAGGTCTTCCACGTGACGTGCTTAAGCGCTCTCGCGAGATCTTAAAAGAGCTGGAACAGAACCATAATTCGACACCAAAAGAGATTGTGAACAGCAATCAATTAACTTTCTTTGGTGCTCCAAGCATTTCACCTGAAGTGGAAGTAATTCCGGATTATTTAAGTAACCTTGAAAGTGATTTAAAGGCCTTAGATGTGATGAATCTCACTCCTATGCAGGCCCTTCAGAAACTTCATGATCTGAAGACTCAAATGTTGAACCATTAACTAAACTTTTACCTCTAAAAACCGAAAGGTTTTTAGAGGTAAATATGGCCCCCATCGATTTAAAAGAATTCGCCCTTAAAGAACAGAAACTTTCAAAAAGACTACTCTTTCCAGAGACCCAAAAAGGCCCGACTCCGATTTGGAAAATTCTAGGAGCTCATTATTTGGACTTCCTGGCAGTGGCCTTTTTTACTTCTTTTAGCGCGGCCGTATTTAACCAATCCATCAAACTTTTCATGAACACCAAGAGCCTTCGCCTGGCCTTCGATGAGCATGCGACGCTCTCTCTTGCCAGTTCCTTGTTGCCGATGATGCTCTTTTCGTATTTCTTTTTAAGCTACTTCTTAAACCAGGGTCAGACCTGGGGCATGTTTACCTTTAAAAAACGCATGAAGATGCCATCTCAAAGCTTCAGAGATGCCTTTTATTGGGCCGCTCACTCTCTTTTTATGTGTCTAACAGGGGGGCTTTTTTATCTCGCTAAAAGAGAAGAATGGCAGAACCTTCAGAAGCACGACTATCTCTACCATGAGATGCTTCTTCACAGAGAAGATTACAGCATTGATCTTTTAAAACGGATTGATGAACAAGAGGTAGTAGAAGAATACGCTCGGGCCGCTTAACCTTTCAGTTTTTCTTCAAAGGCCGTGAAGATCTTTTTGAAGTGACCACTATCATAGTATTCACGTCCCCAGGTGATGAAATCAGTGATACTGGTTTCAATGTTCTCCCCATCATCAATGAAATCCACCAAGTCTTCTACAATAATGAATAAGGCCGGTAAGTGGCCAATACGAACTGAATCCAGGGCACGTGGAAAACCACTGCCGTCTTTCACTTCATGATGTTGAAGAATGATTTGATCCACATCCGGAGAAAAGGCGTCCAAAGTTTTCACTAGTTTTGAGGCCTCAAATGGATGCATACGATAACGAATCGTGTCCGGAGATTTGTCCCCTGAATGTGATGCCCTCTTGTCCCATTCACGGAGATTTTCATAAATGGCCTCATCTACTGCCACATCGTGAAGAAGGGCCGCCATGGCAAGCTTTACTTGCCCACTCTCGCCGATCCATCCAATTGATGAACCGAAAGCGCACACCATATATGTCAGAAGACCTACGTGACGGGAATAGGCCGATGTCGGATTAGCAAGACGACGTTTAAGAACACTAATGATATTGTTATTTTTAGAAAGAATTTTAACTGCCTGAGAGACGCTTTTTTGGGCCGACACTAACACTGAAGGCGACCAGTTCATGAACTTGGCAATTTGCTCAATGGCCTCTACGTTTTCAATCGCCAGAGAAATACCTTCAACCGTATTCCCACTCTCAACGTTCATTTCTTTTTCGAGAAACTTCAGAAATTCCTTACTGTCCTCATACTTAATAAAAAGTTCTCTGATTCCCTTAGAAAAAAGTTTATTAGCATCTGAATCAAAGAAAGGCTCACCTTTGTGAATGATCTTCACAAAGTTTTTATCTGAGAGCTTCAGATAAAGATCAAAATGCCCCATTCCTAAACGGAGTAGAGTTGGAATCTTAATCGGAACATGGGTCGGCTGACGAGTTTGAAGAGTTGAAATGCTCTTCACTAAATAAGTAAATGAACTGACACTCAATGGCTTTTCTATCATCGCCGTGACCAGCGGATAAAAATTCATGAATTTATCTTCTTGAGCGTTCTCCGAACAAACAATAAGTGGAGTTGCCAGTTTTTCAACATCCAGATGGCGATAGAACAATGAATCATCTTCAGTCAGATTCCTATGATCCATGATGATCATTTCAGGAACACCTTTCTTCTGAATCACTTCGAGAGCGCGAAGAGAATCTTCGAACGCAAAAATTTCTCCGCTATAAAAGCAGCTCAAAGCAGTCTCCTGGAGATTCAAAATCTCCGGATTAGGATCCATGAGTAGAATGTACTTTGAAGAATTATTCACCACTCTATATTACCACTCTCTTGCCCCAGTGATGACGAGGCAAGAGTTGCTTGAATTTCAAGGCATTGAGAGTGACTTTATTAAGCGAAACTTAATTGACTAAAGACTCATAGCCTTGCATTTTCGACACTTGCTTTCAGGGCCTCGAAAACTTTCTTAAAATTCCCCGAGTTATAGCGGCTTTCTTTTTCCTTAAGGAATTGTAAAACGCGAGCATCTATATCTTTGAAGCCTTCAATATAAGAAATGAGATCTTCCGTAATGATGAACACTGAGGCCATCGGACTAATACGACTTGAAGTTAGACCTCTTGGAAAACCTAATCCATCTTTTGTTTCGTGATGCTGAAGGATAATTTGATCCACATCTGGTGGAAGATTTTTAATCGTTAATAGTAAATTAGCAGCGTCACCTGGATGATTACGATACTTCACCACTTCAGGAGTCTTGTCCAATGGATCTGAGGCCGCTTGGTTCCAGATAATGGGATCCTTATAAATCTCTTCATCAATAGTTATATCGTGCATGAGCGAAGCAAGACCCAATTTCATTTGTGTCGATTCACTGGTCCAGCCTAACTGATAACAAAACCCACAAGTAAGAAGGGACATTAGCCCAACATGCGAACTATAAGACGAGGTAGAATTCTGAAGTTTGTTTTTAAGAAGCTTTAAGATACTTGGTTCCGCACTTACGGCCTTAATAGCGAGATCAACTCCACGCTTGGCCGCACCTATCACTTCCGGGGTCCACCCTAACGAGGCCGCGAGTCTTTCAATCGACTCAAGCGACTCCAGAGTCACAACCGCCAAATCCAATGGAGTGTCCTTAGACTTCACCAGAGAGGTCATATTCTGTTCAATGTTTCTTAAGTAACCTTCGGCATCTTCATAGGTCACGTAAAGATGGTGAAGACCTTTCGAATAAAATCGTCCGGCATCATCGGTCATGAAGGCCTCACCGGCATTGATGACCTTGATGTACTTTCCTTCTGACAGCTTCATGTAGAGATTGCAGCTGCTTGATCCCCAACGCATAAGAAGGGAAATGCGAACCGGCACAAAATTTGGAAGAATGTCTTGATGACCAAGGATGGACTCCACCACATCAATCAGAGGTCTGAAGATTCTTGGCTTTTCAAGATAACCCTGAAGCCCTGGTATACGGGCCTCAAGAACGTTCTTCGGATCAGAAGAACAAATCACAAACGGAATGTTCCAATGGCGCTCAACCAAAGATTGATGAAGAAATTGTCCGTCACCGTCCGGCATTCTAAAATCTGAGACAATCAGGACAGGTTTCCCTTTTTCCTGCATGACTTGTAAAGCATGGTGACCCGAACTAGCGGTCGCTACATCCAATGGGAAGGATCTTTTCAGGAGCATTTCGCAAACATCGCGAATGTCCGCTTCATCATCCACAACAAGGATGTAACTCATTATACGCCTACTCCTCTAGCCATTTGAATCCAAGCTCTTTCGTCTGAGCAGGATTCGGTTTTGAAGGTGAACTTGCCATAAGGTCAGTAGCAGAAGCTGTTTTAGGGAACGCAATTACGTCACGAATTGAATCAGTTCTCGCAAGCTGCATAATAAGACGATCCATACCGAATGCCATACCTGCATGCGGAGGTGTTCCATATTTAAGAGCTTCAATGAAGAAACCAAACTGATGTTGAGCATCTTCCGGTGTAAAGCCAAGAAGTTCAAACATGCGTGACTGTTGTTTGTTATCAAAGATACGCATTGAACCACCGCCGAGCTCGTAACCGTTACAAACGATATCGTAGGCGTATGCTTTAACGTTCTTGATTAGAGATTTATCGTTTGAGTAATAGAGCTCCATGTCTTCATCTTTTGGACGAGTGAATGGGTGGTGTTTTGCGTGAAGAGAGTTTGTTTCAGCATCGTAATCAAAAAGTGGGAAATCATAGACCCATAGGAAGGCGTATTCATCCGTCTTAATGAGGTTCAATGTTTTTCCAAGATGGCGTCTAACGGCATCCGCACAGTCATGAGCAATGTTTTCATTTTTATCGGCGCAGAATAACCAAAGACCATCACCCTTCTCGACCGATTTCTCAGAAAGAGCGTTCAGCATGTTGGCATCAATAAATTTCGAGATACCACCAGAAACAGCGCCATTCTCTACTTTAAACCAAGCAACACCTTTACCACCGTAAGGCTTAACTACTTCAGTAAGAGCGTCGATGTCTTTACGAGCAAGAACACCCATTGAAACGGGAACGAACATGGCCTTAACCATTCCGTATTTAGCTGAAGCGACTTCTGAGAAAGTTGTGAATGCTGAACCTTTGAAAAGTTCAGTTACAACCATTTGCTTAAGAGCAAAACGAACATCTGGTTTATCTGAACCGTAGTCACGCATTACTTCGTCATACGTGATACCTTTCATTTCAAAATTCTCAGGCATGTTGAAAATGTTTCTCATCATGTGAGTCGCAAGGTTCTTCATGTATTCAAGAGTCGGGAACGAAACCTCAATATCGATCTGGGTGAATTCCGGTTGACGGTCAGCACGTAGATCTTCATCACGGAAACAACGGCAAATTTGGAAATACTTATCGGTGTTGGCGATCATAAGAAGCTGCTTCAGAGTCTGTGGAGACTGAGGAAGAGCATAAACTTTTCCAGGGTGCACACGTGAAGGAACAATATAGTCACGAGCGCCTTCAGGAGTTGTCTTATAAAGAATCGGAGTTTCAACTTCATTGAAACCAAGTTCATAAAGCGCCATACGTGCCTTCTTCGTCGTTTCTGAACGAAGAGTGAGAATGTCCTGAAGCTTTTGAGAACGAAGATCAAGGTAACGGTAACGAAGACGAAGATCTTCAGTCGCTGGAACTGCACCATGTGGAAGGAATGGAACTTCTTCGGCCAGAGAAAGAAGTCTGATTTCTTCAACCTGTACTTCAACTAGACCTGTCGCCATCTTGGCATTTTTCGCTGCATCCGGACGAGCAACAACTTTACCCTTTGCTAGGAGCACTGACTCTAATGAGAATTTTCTTAGTTCGTTGATATCACCCTTGAAGGATTCGAAGCCTAATTGAGTAATGCCATACTTATCGCGCAAGTCGATGAAGTGAAGAGCACCAAGGTTACGGTACTTATTCATCCATCCACAAAGTGTAACTGTTTTACCGATATCGGACTCCCGCAATTCTCCGCAGTGATGAGTGCGCATTGAACCGGGTAGATTTTTGGCCATTTGAAAACTCCTAAGGATCGCATAGACTGGTATCTAGTGATCATACCTGATTCAGGAATAAACTTCATGAGAAAATTTCTTACTCTCGCTCTTCTACTCGTACTCTTTAGCTGCCAAAGTGTGTCACGAGACCCTCTGAAAAAAGTGGAGTTAGTTACACCGGCCGGAGTGAAAATTGATACCACTCTAGCGATTACAGAAGCTGACCAAAATCAAGGGCTATCGGGAGTTAAAGAAGATGACTTTGATGATAATCAAGGCATGCTCTTCTTCTATGCCGAGGACTTTGAAAAATATTTCTGGATGCCAGACACCTACTTCGATCTGGACCTGTTCTACATGGACAAAGATCTTAGGATTCTCGACATCGTTCGTCGTGCCCCCCACTACGTTGGTCGGGCCAGCCCGGAACTCATTCCGCGCATTCGTGGAGTATGGTGTCGCCATGTACTGGAAATGAAATCAACTTCAGAAATCGCCAAAGCACTTAAGATTGGTGACAAGTTGGAATGGAAATCCTCTCTCTCACTTCAGGAGACTGAGGCCAAAATTAAAAGTGTAAAATAATTGTTACAGATCGCGGTTCGTTTCAGGTGCGTCCGCTGACTCACCTGCAAACAGAATCAGAAACTCATCCGCTGCAATTACACCTAAGTGCTCTTTTGCCAGCGAACGTTGAAAATTACGGTCCGTTTGGATCTTGGTAATCTCAGTTTTAAGTTCTCTGTTCTCTTTTTGGATTGAAGCGTGCTCCTCAAGCTTTTCCTTGATGACACCTTCAGTTGAGAAATAATCCCACACACCGCGATCCATGCAAATCAGGCGAAGAACGAGAAGTCCGATGACTGACCAGCCAATCTTAGTGAGTAGATTCTTTTTAAGTTTGTCTTTTTTCTTGGTGGAAGTATTCGTCGAGCGGGCCGGACGTTTTTCAACGACCTCTTCCTCCTCTACTTCTTCTTCCTCATCCAGATATTCAATGGGGGTTTCTGAAAGTTCACTCTTACGGTGTTCAATCAGATCAGTATTATCGACAGTGCCAATGGCCTTGCGAGTAGCAGTTGTTTCAAAATAAGTGGGCGCAGTTGTAGAATCGGCCGCAAAGGGGCGATTAAATACGTTCTTTCGAGTGCGCAATCGTTCACGGCTCGGTGAGGATTTCTCAGAGGATTTTGACGCGAAAGGCGATTCTACTTCTTCATACTCGTCGTAGGACGGTCGATTCATTCTTAATTCCACGCAAAATACATCCTGTATTTTTGGGACACCAGCTGCCCATGTTAATTTAGTGTGTTAATTCCAATTTAACATGGTCAGCTAAGCGCTACAAGTATTTAAAATAATAGAGGCAGGAATTTCCTAGCCGCGATTAGTAACGGTTGCCGCGGTATCCGCCAGAACGACCACCTCGGTCGCCCCCGCGATTGCCCCCACGGTATCCACCGCCACCGCCGAAACCACGACCGCCACCGGCCGGAGCTGTAGCAAGTTCGATAGAAACGCGACGGTTACCAAACATCTCACCTTTGATGTTCATGATAGCATCTGTGAATTCTGAAGAAGCTTCAATGAAAGCAAACTTCTCTTTCGTTTCGATACGACCGATATTGCGGCCTGAAACGCCAGAAGCATTTGAAACAAATTTAAGAAGCTCGCCTGCATTTGCTCCGTCCATTGTTCCAAGGTTGATGAAGAATCGCTGCATTCCGTTTTGAACGCGGGCGCCTTGAGGACGGTCCCCGCCCTGGCCACGAGGGGCCACATCAATTTCCTGGGCCTTCTGGTAACGCTTCAATGTATTTTCGAACATGAATCCGTAAATACCTTTAATGATGTCTTCTTTATCAAGCTCATCGAACTTCGCTTTGAAAGCATCATAATGAAGAACTTCTTCATCATGGAAAGACTCGATATGGTCTGTGAAACGCTTAAGTGATTTCTCAAGGATCTTCTCGCGGATTTCATTCACTTTAGGAAGGAAAACGCGCTCAATTTTTGCTTTTGTAAGACGCTCGATCTGACCTACGCGACCTTGTTCGTTAGGCTCGATGATTGAAAGAGAGATACCTTTCTGACCACCACGACCAGTACGACCAATACGGTGAACGTATGATTCGTTGTCTTGTGGAAGACCGAAGTTAATAACGTGAGTAAGGTTGTTCACGTCGATACCGCGAGCGGCAACGTCAGTACAAACAAGAAGGTTAATTTTCTTCTCTTTGAACTTTTTCATCGTCATATCACGAGCGGCCTGATCCATATCTCCGTGAAGAGCATCTGTTGGATAGCCACGAGCATTTAGTTCATCAGTAAGTTCTTTGGCACCGATCTTCGTACGAGTGAAGATGATCGCATACATATTGTCAGAGTAGTCCATGTAACGGCAAAGAGCTTCGATACCGTTTTCACGACGAACCACAACCGCTTTCTGCTCAACTGAATCAGCTGTAAGAACTTTCTTCGTTACACGAACAGTTACCGGATTTGAGAACTCACGGTTAACCAGATCTGAGATCGGGCCTGGAAGTGTTGCAGAGAACATCCAGATTCTTTTTTCAGGAATTTCATCAATGATCGTTGTTACGTCATCGAAGAAACCCATATCTAGCATTTCATCAGCTTCATCTAGAATGACGAATTTAGTAGCATCAAATTTAAGAACGCCACGTTCGATAAGATCCATCACGCGTCCTGGAGTACCAGCAACAACCTGGGGCTTTTTCGATTTGAAGTCTTTAATTTGAAGACCAACTGAAGTACCGCCGTAAACAGACATTGAACGAATTGGTTCGAAAGCAGATAGCTTCTGAATTTCTTCGTTGATCTGGTTAGCAAGTTCACGAGTTGGAGCAAGAATGACAGCTTGTAGAGCTGGTGATTTGAAATCTAATTTTTCAAGTAGTGGAAGAACGAAAGCTGCTGTTTTACCAGAACCTGTCTGGGCCTGGCCGATAAAATCAACATCACCTTGCATAAGCACAGGGATGGCCTGAGCTTGAATCTCAGATGGATTTTCAAAGCCCATTTTGGCAATTGCTTTGAGTGAAGACTCTTTGAGTCCTAGATCATTAAAAGACATGCGTTTTCTCCTTTCGAGAAAGTAAGTGTTATGCGCATTTTGAATGTAGATGAGGCCTGGTCCTATTGGTCTCAAAACAGCCTTGAGAACCACTTAGACCTAATAGACGACAGATCCGGGTGGGAACAAGGTACAAAATATACGACTGAGGACCATTTATCATCATCATAGGGTCTTTGTAAATAGCGCGTTATGAATCTAAAGAAAAACCTACCCTTTTAGAATGATATCAAGATCTTGCCTCTTAAGTTTGTATGTCGAATTTACAACATTTTTATTGATCGCCATCCAAAATCACTTACTATTTATTTTAATGAAACTCATTTGGATTAACTTTCTTGCGATCATAATCGCCATCACATCAGTGGTGGTCGATTTACCTGCCGTTGAATTTAATTCAGAACAACTTTCGGGTATCCATCAAGCATCGTCATGGCAAAGTGATTCACTCAGAAACTCAGAACTGAGACACTCAGAACGCACAGTTCACATTGCTCAAGACTTCATTCCTATAGTTCTTATTGCTGAATCTGTAGGGTCTTCTGCAGAATTTATTCACTACCTTCCCATCTATAGCTTAGCTCGGCAAAAAGAGTACTTCCTTTTGATTTAGAAATTCTCATTTAGAATTTAAGTAACTGAAATCAAGGAAGATTTATGCAATTAAGTTCACTTGATGTAGCCGTTGTTGTGGCCTACATCGTTCTGATCTTTTCCATTGCTGTTGGTGCGAATGTATTCATGAAGAAACATTCCCTGGCAAAAAGAAAAGGCGGATTAAAAGCAATCGAGAATCACTATCTCGCAGGAAGAAGTATTACTTTCTGGGAAGCGACCCTTTCGATTATTGCGACTGAATTTTCCGCAATGGCATTCTTGATTATTCCGACCTACGTTTACTTTGATAACATGAATTACCTCAAATTTGTGATCGGCGCTTGTTTGAGTCGATCATTCATCTCCTGGTATTTCATTCCCAAAATTTACGGAAAAGGTCTGACGATTTTTGAGGCCCTTGCTCGGGGGATTCATGGTTACAGCGATATTCGACAAGAAGGTCAAACAGGCAAAAGAACCTTTGCCTTCTTTTATATTTTTACAAAACTCGTTGGGGTAAGTGTAAAGCTCCTCGGCGGTTCAATTCTTATTTCCGAATTCTTTGGTATTTCTGTTTTCATGGCGATGGTCATGATTTCACTCATGACTTATCTCTACATCATGCTCGGCGGTCTGAAAGCGGTTGTTCGAACTGATATGCTTCAAGCAACTATTTTCATCCTTGGTGGTTTCATGGCCCACTATGTAGTGGGAAAAATGAGTAACCTCACTTGGGGAGAACTTGCGGCCTTCGGTCTGGAAAACGGTAAATTCAACCTCTGGACCACTGGTGGAAGTTTTATCAGTTTCATCTACGGCATTATTGCCGGTGCCGCTTATGATGCCGCCACTCACGGAGTGGATCAGGATCTGACTCAAAAATTTCTCGGGGCCAAAGACGTCAAGACCGCCCAACAAGCGCTTGCCTGGTCTTCGGTGGGTTCTCTGCTGGTAAACTTAGTGTTTTTGTCTCTAGGTGTGATCATTTGGTCTTACTACACAAAACACGGACAATCAGTTCCACATCCTGAAAAGATTTTCTCTTACCTCATTGAGAATTACTTCCCTACTCCGGTGAAGGGTCTCATGGTGGCGAGTATTCTTGCAGCAAGTATGTCGACTTTGGATTCATCCATCAACGCCATGAGTGCGGTGTTCTGGAACGACCTAATGGGTGGTGAGAAATCGAAAATGTTCAGAGTGTACATCAATCTGGATAATTTCATTATCACTGTGGCCATTATTATTGTCGCGCATCTTGTCTCACTGATCCCTGGGGCCATCAAAATCGGCATGCATTTCGCCTACCTGTCTACAGCGCCTCTTCTGGCATTCTTTATATGTCGGATGATGCTCTCGAAATATATTAAGATGTCTTACTCATCTACCCTGATCATTTTGAGTATTTTCACAAGTTTCCTAGGAATGGGGCTAAACCACTTCCGTTTTGGATTCAATCCTCAACTTACCATTCTCGTGGGAGTGGTAACGAGCGTTGTTTTCATGTGGATCTATTCAAAACTGATCGATTTTTCAAATACACCAAAAGAGAACACATATGAGTAGAAAACTTCAATTTCATCTTAAATCAGATGATCGAATAAAATCGGGAGAACGCTTCCGAGACCAACTAAAATTAATGGCCAAGCCCGAGACCGGTTTTATTAAGGCCATTGTTATCAATACACTCGCAGTAAGTATGTTAAGTCTTGGCGTCCCACTTGCCATTCAAGTGATCATCAACAACATCGGTGTAAGAACAATGACCCAACCACTCGTGGTTCTTTGCTTACTACTTCTTTTTATTTTGTCTTGTAGTGGAACGCTTCAGACCATTCAAACCTATACGGTAGAGATTCTTCAACGAAGACTTTTTGTTCGTTATGGTTTGATTATTTCAGAACGCCTGACCTGGTACCAGGACAAGTATTTTAAAGAAGCGAACTCTCCGGATCTGATTAACCGCTACTTTGACATCATGATCATGCAATCAAGCATGGTGACCTTTTTTGTGAGTGGTTTCGGTTTTATTATCCAGTTTCTGATTGGCTTCTCTCTTCTTGCTTTCTATCACCCTTACTTCCTGGGCTTTGCTGGCTTTATGGCCCAGTTCCTTTTCATCAACTGGATGTTATTCGGACCTGATGGAGTGAAGGCAGGATCACCAGAGGCAGATGGAAAATATGAAGTTGTCAGCTGGGTGGAAGAGCTCTCACGTGTTCGAAACATTTTCTCCTCTGATAATGGCAAGGACTTTTCCAATAGTAAGATGACTCATCTATTCAACCGCTGGTTGGAAGTAAGAAATAATCTTTTCAACTTTCAATTCCGCCAACACATAGGTCTCCAAATTTTTGGCGTAGTGATGAACATACTACTTTTAGGAATGGGCGGCTTTCTCGTCCTTAAAGGTGAACTATCCGCCGGTCAGTTGGTGGCGGCGGCTCTCGTGGTGAATAGTATTATTGCCAGTCTGCCAAACCTTCAGAACTTTTTCTTTAGTGTTTACAACTACTCTACTGCCTTGGATATGACTGCCCGTTTTTATGATTATCCACTGGAACAAGTTAAGGATGATGTTCAAACTCCAAAGAGTTATGACTTCTCATTTGAGGGCCTTAAATTTGAGCCAAATTATGAGTTCAACTTTGGCTACAAAGAGGGAACTAAGAATTTGATCCTGGTGAAAAGCTTTTCTTCAATTCAACTTTTCTATGAGGCCCTGATGGGATTCTCAGAACACAGAGAAGGAAAAATCAAATTTGATAATCTTCTCGTTGATGATGTTGATATCGGAGAGGTCAGAAACCACATCATGATCATCCGTCATGATCAGTTCTTTGCTGGTACTGTAAGAGAAAATTTAATCGGGCTTGGGAACAAAAAATTTACCACTACCGAAATTGAAGAAGTCCTGGCACTCGTAGGTCTAACGGAGAACATCGCAAAACTCCCACAAGGGATTGATACACCTATTCGTCCGAACGGTTTCCCTTTTTCGAAGTCTCAGCTTCTGGCCATCCAAGTTGCTCGTGCTCTCTTGCTTAGACCTAAAATTCTTCTTGTCACACCTGATTTCGAGCAGATTTCAAGTTACAAACGTAAGCTGGTTTATAAGGAACTCCTGGACAAAAAATATCCATGGACTCTCCTCTTTTTTACCCAGCGTTTCTATAAAGGTGACTTCGATCGCTATACTGTTTTTGAAAGGTCCTCAATGAGAGACATCAAGGGCGAAAGCGAGCTTCTGAAGGAGATTGAAAACAATGGCTAAGTTAGAAAAGAAAAATACAGATCCGGTCTCGGCCTACGCCAACATCCCGGACACGTATCAGGAGACTTATGCTGAAACTCCTAAAAAAATGCTTCAGCTTCATGATTTGCCCGAATCAGCAAAACTTATTACTCGTTTAGTGGTTGTTTTCTTTCTGTTCATGATGGTGTTTTTGATTGCCATTCCTTGGCAGCAGACTTCAGATGGTTCAGGAAAAGTGATGGCCTATCTTCCTCAGGATCGCGTTCAGAACATCCACGCCACTGTTACCGGTCGTATTAAAAAGTGGTTTGTGAAAGAAGGTTCATTTGTAAAACAAGGTGATCCAGTCATGGAACTGGTGGACATCGATCCAAACTACATGGCCCGATTAAAAGTGGAATTTGAAGCGGCAAAAAGCCAATACGAAGCGGCCCAAGCGGTGGTAAAGACCGCGAAGTTCGATTATGACCGTCAGACAGATCTTTACAATAAAGGCATCAGCTCACGTAAGGACATGGAACAAGCGATCATCGCTTATAAGACAGCACAATCTGAAGAGGCCCAGGCCCTAGCAAACTTCACTCAAATGCAGTCACGCTTCTCGAGACAAGAGTCACAATTGGTACTCGCACCAACAGACGGAACAATCGTCAGACTCCTCGTTGGTACGAGCTCTGTTGTTGTCAATCAGGGACAAGTGGTCGCGATTTTCGTTCCAAAAAGTAGTCAACTTTCGGCCCACATTTTCATTCGCGGTAATGATCTTCCTCTGGTCTATGAAGGAAGAAAGGTCCGCCTTCAGTTTGAAGGTTGGCCCGCCATTCAGTTCTCAGGCTGGCCGTCAGTTGCCGTTGGTACATTCGGTGGAGTTGTGAGTTTTGTAGATCAGACCGCGACACCAGAGGGTCTATTCCGAGTCATTGTTCTTCCAGAAAAGAATGAAAAATGGCCGGAGTCACGCTTCATCCGCCAGGGGACTCGAGTTAATGGATGGATTCTACTTAATAACGTGGCACTTGGTTATGAACTATGGAGACAGTTTAACGGCTTCCCTCCTTCTCTCGATGCGGCCCCAAGTGCACTTGAGACATCGACCCAAGAGATTCCGGAGTAAGAGCATGAAGTATCTTTTTTTCTTTTTAATGAGCATGCCGGTCTATGGGGCCATCTCTCCGGCCTTGGTTAAAGACAGCGCTTTGAAATATCACCCAACCGTCATCGCGGCCCTGGAAAAAATGCGTGCAGGAGAAGAGGCCGTGAGAGGTGCGCGAGGTGCTTTTGATACCAGAGTTGTTTCTGATTATAAGAGACAAACCAAACATGATTGGAACAGCACTGTATCTCGTACCTTTCTTGAAAAACCTCTGAGAGTTGCTAACTCAAAGATCTACGCGGGTTCTGAGCAAATCAGTAATGCCAACGGTAAATTTTCTCCGGTCTACAATACCGGAAACCCGGTATCAACTGGCCAAGTGGGAAATTATTCAGTTCTCGGTTTGAAGTTATCATTGTGGAAAAATCTTTTACTCGACCCTGATCGCGCCAGATTTAAAAATGCGAAGTTCGACGCAAAAATGGCCAGGGCCGAGAAAACATTAACCGATCTCGACATTGGAAGATTAGGCCAACTTGCCTACTGGGAATGGGTCACTGCCAACAAGGTAAAGAATGTTTACGAGGAACTTCTCAAGAATGGTGAAACTCGAAATGAGTACCTACTTGATCGAAATGCCAAGGGTGATATTGCCAAAATTATTGTGACTGAGAATGAGCAATACGTAGCAAATCGCAAGGGTTCACTTCAGTCCGCTAAAGAACGTCTGCTTCGGGCCGAGTTTGCTCTCTCGCTTTTTTATCGAGATGAAAATGGCGAGCCCATCATTCCGAGTTCTACTGAAGTTTATGAGGACTATCCCAGCAAGCTTGCCACTCTCATGGAGAATCTTGACCTCAATTCCAGTATCGACGAACTCATGAACAAGCGCCCAGATTTGAAAAATCTCGCCTTGAGGGTCGAGAAGTCTGATGTTGATTTGGAACTTGCCCGGCAGGATCTCAAACCTCAGATCGATGTTACAACTGAGTACTTTCAAAGAACGGAGGCCAATATCACCATGCCTCGCGATTATTTGATGGTGATGGCCCAAATCAATGTTCCGATTGAACGAAATTTAGGGAATGGTAACATTGCTGCCGCTCGCGCTCGTAAAATGGTGGCCCAAAGTGAAATGAAACTCGGGCAACAATCGTATAAGTTTGAAGTGATGGCCCTAAGACAATCTCTTCATCTACGTCTGGAACAAGTGGCCCAATCTGAAATTGAATTCTCAAAAGCAAAAGAACTAGTGGCCTCAGAGACCTACAAATTTAAGTCAGGTGGAGGGAACTTGTATTTGGTGAACTTAAGAGAAGAAGCTCAAGCAAATGCAGAGGCCTCTTTTCATGAATCACGGCTTGCTTTTATGGACACATTGTTAAGCTATCAAGCTTTGGTGAGTACAGCAGAGTAAAAAAAAGGCCCTCGTTTGAGGGCCTTTTTATTTTGGCTTACTTAATTTGATAAGAGATCCAAGCTCCGGCCCAGAACGACTGATCCGAGAAAGGAACGTCATTCACGAAGGCACCTACGTATGGGAAAATGTTGAACTTCGGAGTGATATCTTTTGAATATCCAACAAACACGTTCTGCCAGTAATCCTTGAACACCGGCTGCTTATCGTTAAGAGATTTCCAACGACGGTCGTTCTCTTGCATAACTTCGTAATAAACCTGAAGACGTGAAGTATCGTCGATAGTGTATTGAACGAATGGAGCAACATAAATACGCATACGAGTATAGTTATAGCGATCATCGAAGACCCAGTTACGGAATTGACCGAAGATACCTAGCTGCCACGTTTTATTGAAGTCGTAAGTAGGAAGATAACCAAGCTCAACTTGATGAGTAGTAGAACCTAGGCCACGGTTGGCCGAGTTACGAGAAGCACGGCTCACCGGCATACGCATACCCGGACGGATCCAAAGGTTGAATTTTTTATCAGTCGATGAGTAAACCACACCTTGAAAACCCACAAGGAAATCTTCTAGTTCAATAAAAGATCTGTCCTCTGGAGCTTTCATATCAGTTGGAGAAGCAAGTGGAGTCATGAAACGTGGGTTAACCACGAAATTCATTCTCGCCCCGAAGTTAAAGTTGAAACTGATTTGATGCCATAGGTTGGTCGGCCATGTATCTTGGTTCTTCTTTTCACCACTTGGAGCCTGACCCCATTCAGGTGAAATCGCAGCGTTTCTCCACTGACCTTTGCCCATATCACGGAAAGTAGGAGTCGTTAAAACTCCGAAGTAGCCGATACGAAGACGGTCCGAGAACTTTTTGAAACTCGTTTTTTCTACGACCTCTGTAGTTGAGATGACAGAAGTCTGCTTGTTTTGTGCCGAGGCAACAGAGACCATCAGGACAAAAAATGAGAGCCCAAAGAGAAAAGAACTTTTCATAGTGACGTTGCCTTCCTTACAATCATTAAATTTTTTTCAATAACTTCGATTCTAAGCAAATTTGTCTAGAATCTCAAAGTATATTCGATTCGTCTCATGTAGATTAAGGTATGACAATAATAATTTTTCGTGGTGCAAAATTGGCACCGGGGGATGTTAGATGAGCAGTGAAAAGCAACAAATTCTTACTTCGTTTTTTCAGTCACTGGAGAAGATGGAATCAGATGACATGATGGCCTTAGTTGAAAAACATCTTAAGGATGAAGACGTTGAAATCTTCGTTCAGCACATTGAAACTTTCTACGGAATCACTGACGACGAAGAACTAGGAATGCTGGCACAACTTATGGTGACAGGTTATCTAGCTGCGAAACACGAACAAAGTTTGAAAACCACTCTCAACTAAGAATTGAGATCAAACTGAATTTGAATCCAGAAGCGGCGCATAGCCGCTAGTTCCTGAAGATAGAACCAGGTTGTTTGTAGAGATGAAACATCATTGGTTTGCTTCGAAAGAATCCTGAAGAGATCAGTCATCGTATCGGTGATGACGCCAAATTCAAAAACATCTTTTAACTCTTCCAGAATGAACTCTTCGCAATCATTAAATTGAACGCGATTAGTTTCATTCTGGATGTTCATTTCAATTCCAGCAGAAGTCACTAAAGATTCAAGAGATTGGAAGTTTCTAATAGCGAGTTCTCGGTCACCTAAAGGCCCAAGCTTAATGATATCTTCAGATGCAACCGACATCGTGAACGAAATTTGGAAACCTTTCTGCTTTTTGGTCAGCCACCAGCTGAAGCCAGGATCAGAAATGTTGCACATCATCTCTTCACGCATTGGGAATCTGCGATTGTGAATCTGATCATGAATGATTTCGGCCTGAGACGATTCTTCAACCATGAAGAACTTTAGACGATGGGCCAAATCTTCTATCCCACCCTCTAAAAGGCGCAGGCTTGGATAGTTTTCAGGTCTTTCCAAAATTTGGATGTAATCTTCGCGGATGTTCTGAGACACAAATGTGCGAACCACGAACACCGAAGTTGCTTTTTGAACGTGATAAATTAGTCCCGGGCCTTCCGGAAACTCATTATTTTCTTCCTGCGGAATCTCTTCCTGAGAATAACCTTCCATGTCTTCGATCGACATGGGCTCCATCATTTCTCGGCCTTCGCCGAAATTTGAATCAAAGTGCTTAAATGTCTCGTTCACTAAAAGTTCGATCTCATCCATGAAGACCTCACAGTATGTACATTAGTATTTGAATTAAAATAATGATGATCATTGGAGAAGGATCAAGTGGAATGTCCTTCGGAAGCATCTCACGAATGGGTCTCTGAGGAGCGTCTGCAATTTTATGCAGGACCTGGGCCCATTGTTGACGACGAACATCTGGAAAGTAACTCAAGATGACATCGGCAATAATGATGTAAATGAAAAGCTGTAATAAATAATGAATCATTACTTAACATTTTGAAGTGAAGAGAGAGGAATGAAAAGAAAAAAGATGAGAGAGTTTTTCTCTCTCATCTTCGTTATTCGAATTTGTAGTTTGCCATGATCGAAGCAATGGCGAAGAGAACAAGAGATGCGAAGTACGCAGGTCTTCCATATTTTGGAAAACGACGAGCGATCATCGCTCCGCCAATACCGATGATGAACCAGATTGCCATCTTCACTTTGATCCAAAGGGGCCATCCGCCAGTGTGGCCAATACCCATGCGGGCCATAAGTCCCATACCACCCACAAGAGTGAAAAGAGTCGCAATACCGGTCAAAATCTTAATGTGTCGGGCGCTCCCGCCATAAAAACTAATCGCAAGTCCTGTGAACAGGATAACGATCGAAGTTAGGTGGATAATTTTATAATTTTCGTAAGTGATCACAGCTTCTCCTCTTAAAGGGCCTTCAATACTTCTTTAAATAATTTCCAAAAAGTCTCAACCGATGGAATGTGCACTCTTTCCTGTGGTGAGTGAGCACCCATGATCGTAGGTCCAAATGAGACGGCATCAATTGGGCCAATTTTGTCTCTTAAAATACCACATTCAAGACCTGCATGAATCGCCGTTACTTTGGCCTTTTTCTGAAACAAGGCCTGGTATTTATCGGCCACCAGGTCCAAAAGTTTGTTCTCGCGCACTGGTTTCCAGCTCGGGTACTCACCGTTCTTTGAAAACTCGAGACCAAAACCATGGGCAAGGGCCTGAACTTGGTTTTCTAGACCCACACACTCTCCACGATCGAAGAATCGAAGTGAACTTTGAAGGTAGAATTGACCACGAACCATGAGGGAAATTGCAAGATTGTTACTAAGCGAAACTAGTTCTTTGTTGCTGGCCAGATCATAAGCATGAGCACCGTGAGGGAAGGCCACCAGAAACCCTTGAAGAAGTTTCAGGTCTTGAGCATCAACCACTTCAGTGATCATTTCAACTTCCTCTACTTTCGTAAAGAAACTACGATCATTTTCCGGCATGAATGACCGCCAACGGGCCTCAACTTTTTTTGCCACTTCTTCTGCAGTTTTCGAGTCCTTCAGAACCACCAATGCAAAAGCATCACGTGGGATAATATTGTGGGCCTTACCACCTCTCCACTCTGAAAGTTCAAATGAACCTTCCGGCATTGAAGTGATCCAATCCATCAAAAACTTAATGGCATTTCCTCTTTGCTCGTGGATATCCACACCTGAGTGGCCACCAAGGAATCCACCAACAGTTAGTTTGTAGCTTTTCCCTTTAAGTTTAGTTGGAACCATTTTCACAGTTTTCTTAAACTCGTAATCAATCCCGCCAGCGCAACCAATATAAAGACTGCCCCACTCTTCTGTATCGAGGTTCAGCATCTTCTTTCCTTTAAGGAAATTCGCGTCCACTCCCCAAGCGCCTTTAAGGCCCGTCTCCTCATCAATCGTGAAAAGCAGTTCCAGCGGCGGATGAGAAACAGTTTTGTCATACATAAGAGCGAGAGCGGCGGCACATCCGATGCCGTTATCGGCACCAAGAGTTGTGCGATCGGCTTTGATCCAATCTCCATCTCTGAAAGTGACAATCGGATCTTGAGCGAAGTTAATGTTTCGATCAGGAGTAGCGTCCGTCACCATGTCCATGTGGTTTTGAATGATCACGGTTTCGTGATTTTCATAACCAGGAGTTGCCGGAACATAAACGATTACGTTCCCCACTTCATCGGTATGAGTTTTAAGTTTTAATGTTTCCGCTTCTTTTAAAATGAACTCACGAAACTTATCTTCCTTGCGAGAAGGTCTAGGTAATTGATTGATGGTATGGAAAAGACTCCAAAGGGCCTTGGGTTCGGCCGGAAAATGCTCTGGGATATACATGGTTGACCTCATGTTAAGTCAGTAATTTTTATAGTCTTTTACCCCCAGCTTCCCCCTTTGTCAGCTGTGAGAATTGACAATCTGCCCAAGCAATTTTAAAAGGAAGCATTTTATAAGTACTTATTTGGAGGTTTCCATGAAACTTAAGACTCTTGTTGTAGCTTCACTCATGGCCCTATTTACAAGTTCTGCTTTCGCTCAATGGTTTCCTGGAATCGTTCAGGTTTCAGTTCTTCCGGGCCAAGTAGCTTTTGTCGTTTCTAACCCGCACCCGCAACCAATTATTTGTAGTGGCCAAGTTTACGGTCAGACTGTTTATGGACAAGTCTTTACGACTTTCTTCCTTGAGCAAGTTCTTCCGATCGGTGGCTACCGTTATGCTTACGTGAACGCAGTTCCTTATGCTCCATTCGCTCGCGGATGGGCAAACATCAACTGTCGCTTCGCTGGTTGGTGGTAATTTTTAAAATAAGATAGAAATGAAATGGGTCGCACGACATGCGACCCCAGAAAAACAAAAGCCCTCGGAAGAGGGCTTTTTTTTAGTTTAGACCTTTATCGAGAACGATATCGTCCGCAGTCCCACTGTAGTAATAAACGAAATTGTAACCAGCTTCTGCTAGATCATTCGCGGCCTTCGCCGGAGCATCGTCGCCTTTCTGAAGGCTATAAACCACTACGTTTTGGTTTTTATTTGGGAATTTTGAAGAAAATTCGCTCTTAAAATTCGAACTATAAGTAATGTGCTCAACGTCCTTATATTGAACCGGAGTACGGTCTTGAGGAAGAAGATCGACGAAAACAAAGTTAAGACGGTCTTCAAGACGTTGTTTAAAAGCTTCGCGAGGAATTTCGTATTTCATAAGTACCCTTCATTGACAGTTTTGGACCCTTCAAAGATACTGCGAACTCACCAAAAAGTTTAGATTTTTTTCTGCAATGAGGCCGCGTCAATATGGACCAAAAAGTGAACTTTCTCCCTGTCAGTTCGCACCTAAATTGGGACGAATACTTCATGTTTCAGGCCATGATGGCTTCTTTTAAGAGCAAGGACCCGAACACAAAGGTCGGATGTGTCTTTGTGGACGATAATAACCATCAGCTATCCATGGGTTACAATGGTCAAATCGCCGGAATCGATGAAACAAAACTCCCTTGGGGAAATGTAAAATCCGTCCCACTTGATCAACAAAAATATGCCTATGTCGTGCACTCGGAAGCAAACGCCATCCTCCACGCCAAGGCAGACCTCGCAAACTCTCGCTGTTATGTGACTCTTTTCCCCTGCCATGAGTGCGCGAAAATGATCGCCACCGTAAAAGTAAAAGAAGTGATTTATCTTTCGGACAAATATCAGGACACGGTGGAGAACGCCATCGCCAAAAAAATCTTTGATATGTCCGGAGTAAAATACCGTGAAATGACCATTCGTAAGGACATCGTGACTGATCTCTTTAAGTATTTCGAGTCAGTTATTCCTTAAATAAGAACAAATCCTCACCTATCTTCATGGGCCCGGTTAAATGCACGAGCTGGGCCAGATATTCAAACGAACTTTGATTAAAAAACTGAACGTGAGTGATGTCCCGTTTATAAAACCAGTTCTTAAATTCCGGCGGCGCTGGATAAGTTTTTGTCTTCACAAAAATATGGCCCGATGGATTTAAAAGTCCACGCAGATTGATCATCACTTCACGAGGCGAGTTCAAATGTTCAATCACCTCGGACAAAATAATAAAATCGTACTTTTTCTGCCAAATGGTTTGATCCGGATGGTAGTAGAGATCAAAAGAATCGACCTCAAATCCAGCTTTCTCAAACATACTTCCTAACATTTTGGTGGCCCCACAACCAAAGTCGAGCCCTCTTCCACTGCTTAATAAGTGCGGAAGAATTTCCTGAGAAATTTTTAAGAGATAGTTGTGATATCCCGGATCTTGATCAGAATTTTGATGGGAATCGTAGCGCTTTTTCTCTTCACTGGATGAAATCAAGGATTCGCGAGGAACAAAAACTAATCCACATTGATCACAAAGATAGTATGAACGAAGCTTGTCCTGATCAAAGATCGTGCTGCTTTGATGCTGGCACAACGGACAGGTCATTCTTTTTTATCACTGGCCTTGATCCAGGCCGTAACTGAAAGTTTCAGGGCCTGATCAACCGGCATGTCCACTTTCTTCACTTTTTCACGCTCAATTAAAATCGTTATCCCACCCAGCATGTAGCTCAGAGGAATATAAACTGAAATAAGTGTTGAACCAGGAAGTTCTTCCGATAAATCTTCGCGGGTCACAAGACCGAGAACGTCTACGCCCATGGCCGGCATAGGAACAAGTACCACTCGTTGCGGTTTATTTTTATCAGAACGGCCGGGAATAAGGGCCATCAAATCTTTTAAAGGATTGTAGATCACTTTAATCAGCGGCACTTTTTCCATGGTATTGGTTAACCATGAAAAGAACTGGCCCGTGATGTAGTTGTTGACCAGAAGACCAACTAAGAAAATCAGAGCAACTGTTACAACAATACCAAGTCCAGGAATATACAGCCATTGTCCGAGTAAATACTCAAGGGTCGATCCAAAAATCGACTCCACTTTTTCAATTGCCCAGAAAAGGAGATAAAAAGTCAGGGTAATCGGAAGAAGAACAATGAGGCCTTTAAAAAAAATCTGATTTAGGTATTTCATGGAAGAAGCATTTTCCGCTATTCTGTGTTTACCAAAGAATAGCATAGGCGCGCTCAATGAGCAAAACGGCATCTGTCTCCACCAAAGAACATGTTCGATCCTCGTTTAGAGATGCCACCTTCACGAGCCTCAACATCGGCATGTGCGAGAGTTATTTCTGTGCTTACATGCTGGCCCTGGGAATCCCCGGAGTCATTGCAGGACTTGGAACTGTCATTCCTCAATTTATCGGCGTCATCTTTCAGCTCTTTTCTATTAGAAGTTTCTTCACACGCTTCTCTTTAAAGAAAAGACTTCTCTTATTTTTGATTCTCCAGGCCCTTTCGATGGTTCCTTTGATTGTCGCCGGGATATTTAAAATAGATTCACCGATTTTCATCATCAGTATGCTGGGAATCTACTGGGCCTGCCTACTTTCACTGAATCCGCCCTGGAACCGACTCATGGGTCACACCATTCCGGCCCGGTTTAGATTAAGATTTTTTTCTATCAGAAGTCAGTTTTCTCAATTTTCAGTGTTCATAGGACTCATCAGCAGTGGTCTTCTTCTTTACTGGGCCAAGGACCAGAACCTAGAGCTGCCATTTTATGTTGGCATCTTCACCATTGGTTTTGGTTTGAAGTGCCTTTCATGGTTTCAAATCAAACACCACCATATTGATTACACCTTGAAGCCCGGATCGGAGCCGCGACTTAGACTTCGCGACTTCTTAAAGCGCCTTCACCAAACCGATCAGGGCAAGCTCATCACCTTTTTGTTTCTTTTTTACGTTTCCGTGCACTTTGCGGCCCCTTACTTCAACCCGTTCATGTTGAAGCGCCTCCAATTTAACTTATCTGGAGTACATGGCCATCACATCTATTTCCTATTTTGGTCGGGTCCTGATGTACCGGATCCTGCAAAAGAAGGCAAAGGCCCGCCATGTAGATAAAATTCTTCTGCTTTCAACGATTGGAATCTCCACATCGCCGCTTTTGTGGGCACTTTCACAGAACTACTGGTGGATTGCGGGGGTTGAGTTCATGTCAGGATGTTATTGGGCAGGGTTTGAACTCTCCACCATCCTCCTTTATTTCCAAAAGATTGATGACCGGGAACGGACCAGTGTAATTACGTACATTGCCCTCCTCAACACCTCCGGGATGTTCCTTGGATCTTTGCTTGGGGCGAGTTTCATGAAACTTTTGCCGCCGGGCCAGGATCAGTACCTCACCTTGTTTGCCACCGCGACCTTGTTAAGAATCGGCCTCGTGGTCTTTGCTCCACAGATAAATTTCAAGGGCCAGATACCAAAAATTATCGCCTCAAGAAGAGTACTGAATGTGATGGTTCCATCAGGGCTTTTATCGCGACCGTTGCTGGAAAAATCGAAGAAGAAAAAGAAGTGATTAAAGAGTGATTTTCAGAGGGAAAAAGGCAAAAAAAAAGCCACCCGAAGGTGGCTTTTAGCAAGTCGAATTACTTCTTCTTAGCTGCTTTTTTTGTAGCTTTTTTTGCTACTTTTTTTGTTGCTTTCTTAGCTACTTTCTTAGTTGCTTTTTTTGTAGCTTTTTTTGCTGCTTTCTTAGCCATAATTTCCTCCCAGGAAATAGTTGGTTAACATTAATTGACCTTTCTTATTTAAAGCTTAATCAGATTTTTTACTTAACGCAAATAAAAAATACAAATTTTATTCAACCACTACTTTTTTTTATTCAATTGATGGGTGCTGATGCTTCTTTTGACGGCCTTCATGCACTTCAATTGTTGTTTCAATTGTTATGCATGAAGGATCGGAAGGATTGATTTAGATATTTAGGAAAAAATGAAATCGAGTTCATCGTTTTTCACTTCAACGATGACCTTGCCACCTTTTTCGAGCTTACCAAAAAGGATCTCATGGGCCAAAGGCTTCTTGATTTTCTCATTGATAAGACGAGCAATTGGTCTTGCTCCAAGCTTATCATCATAACCATTCTTCGATAGCCAAGCCTTGGCATTTTCAGAGACTTCTAGCTCTACTTTTTTCTCCACCAACTGGTTCTCAAGCTCCATCAAGAACTTCGTAACCACCATCTCAATGTTCTTATTATCAAGCTTGTTGAAGGTGATGACGGCATCCAGACGGTTTCTGAACTCTGGCGTGAAATAATTTTTGATGGCCTGGTCGCGCTTAGAGGAATTTATTTCCCCATCGCTCATTACTTTGGCACCTAGACCGATTGATCCGGCCTCCATTTCTTTGGCGCCAGCATTTGATGTCATAATCAGGATCACATTTCGGAAGTCTGAGGTGCGGCCATTGGAATCAGTAAGCGATCCATGGTCCATAACTTGCAATAAGATGTTGAAAACATCGGGATGGGCCTTCTCGATCTCATCCAAAAGCAGCACTGAGTATGGGGTCTTGTTAATGGCATCGGTTAAAACACCACCCTGCTCAAAGCCCACATATCCTGGAGGGGCCCCGATTAATTTAGAGACCGTATGTTTTTCCATGAACTCGGACATATCAATGCGGACAAAATTAATGCCCATAATATGTGCCAGTTGTTTCGCCAGTTCGGTCTTACCAACACCAGTTGGACCGGTGAAAAGGAAGCTCGCGATCGGCTTGTCGATATTTCCAAGGCCCGAACGAGATAGGATGATGGCGTTTGAGACCTTATCAACGGCCTGATCTTGACCATAGATCATCATTTTGAGGTCACGTTCAAGATAACGAAGTTTCTCTTTCTCATTCATCGAAATAGATTTCTGCGGAATACGCGCGATCTTCGAAATGATAAATTCAATGTCTTGCAGATTAACCTCAGAACCTGAGCCACGATCCGGTTTTAAACGGATATAGGCGCCGACTTCGTCGATCACATCAATGGCCTTATCAGGAAGTTTTCTGTCCGAAACGTGCTTATGTGACAACTCAACCGCTGCGCGGATGACTTGTTCAGGGTATCTTACCTGATGGTGCTCCTCAAATTTAGACTTCAATCCAGTTAAAATTTGAACAGAGTCTTCAATTGAAGGTTCAAGCACATCAATTTTTTGGAATCGACGGTTCAAGGCCTGATCTTTCTCAAAATATTTGCGGTATTCATCAAAGGTAGTCGATCCCATACAACGAATCTGACCTTTTGAAAGGGCCGGCTTTAACAAGTTTGAAGCATCTAAGCTTCCACCGGAAGTGGCACCTGCACCGATAATGGTATGAATTTCATCAATAAACAGGATCGAGCCGGATTCTTCATTTTGTTTTTCAAGGGCCTGAAGGACCAACTTTAAGCGCTCTTCAAAGTCCCCACGGAACTTAGTTCCCGCAAGTAGTGAGGCCATATCAAGTGCGTAAACAGTTGTATTAGCGAGAGCACTTGGCACTTTATTTTCAACAATCGCTTTGGCGAGACCTTCAGCAATGGCCGTTTTACCCACGCCTGAGTCCCCTACTAGGATCGGATTATTTTTACGACGTCGGCAAAGAATCTGAATGATTCGCTGGATTTCATCTTCACGCCCAATAATAGGATCAATCTTACCTTGGCGGGCAAGATTATTCAGGTTGGTCGTGAACTCATTCAGGGCCTTCTCATACTTTTCTTCTTTTCGGAAGGTTTCACCTGGAGCTTCGATGGTCGACTCTTCCTGTGAATTCATCGGACGATCTGATGAATGGGCGATTTTTTCCACCACATCAATACGGGTCACACCCTGACGTTCAAGAAAATAGGTCGCATGAGATTCTTTTTCACTGAACATCGCCACTAAAAGGTTAATCGCCTGAATTGATTTCTTACCAGAGCTTTGAATATGGATCGCCGCACGTTGGATCACGCGCTGAAGGCTTAAAGAAATCTCAGGTTGATAAAGAATTCCGTTCTCTTTGGCGATGTCGCGAAGCTGTTCATTACCAAACTGCTTGCGGTTTAATTCCTGAATCTCTTCTTCACTTAATAAAGAGAAGTTTGAATCTTCATCAAGGAATCCTGAAAGATCTTTTTTAAGGTCGCCAAGATTGGCACCGCAATCTACTAGTATTTCAATTACCGTCTCATCTTCAAGCATTGAGAGGAGCACATTTTCAAGGGTCAAGAACTCGTGCTTCTTTTCGTTGGCCCGGCGGATGGCCCGGTTTAATATTTGTTCTAACTTTTGGCTAATCATATAATTTTTCCTCTCACTATCATTATACTAGAAGATGGTGGCAGTTGGGAAAATGGCAAGGTAATGTAAGGAACTTTAATTAAGAATCACAAGGCTCAGTACTGCACTTTAATGGGTGACCATTTTCTCGGGCATACTTAGTTACTTTGGCAACTTTTGACTCGGCAACTTCGAAAGTATAGATTCCGCAGATGGCGAATCCGCGGGTATGAACTTCAAGCATGATTGCCTGAGCTTCATTTGAACTCTTACTGAAATATTTTTGCAGCACAAGAATCACGAATTCCATAGTGGTATAGTCATCATTATGCATGAGGACTTTATACTTACGAGGCGCCTGCAGCTTTTCTTTTTTAGCTGTTGCAACGCCGGACTGTTCATCTTTTTCAGTTTCTGAAGACATAGGTATTCATCAGTTGTTAATATTAGGAGGATGCACCAAATCCTCATGAAAGGCAATACTGTGACAGCTGATCCAACCGCACTAAAAAATCGTCTCACAAAAAATGTGAAAAAATTAAAGTCTTATCTTAATAAAAACCAAATTGAAGCGTATCGCTTATATAATAAAGACATCCCGGAATATCCCTACTTGATCGACGTTTATGGCAAAGAGGCCGTGATTTATGAGCAGGGAAAAAAATTAAACGAAGAAGAACAATCCATTCGGGAATCTCACCAACGTGATATCGAAATCGCCATTGAAGATGTTCTAAAGATCCCGAAAGAATCTCAGCATTTTAAAATCCGTGAAAAACAAAAAGGTAAAGAACAATACCAATCCCTAGATGCAAAATCTCAGGATTTTTTTGAAGTTCAAGAGCCACCATTCAAATTCCTAGTAAACCTGGAGCGCTATCTGGATACCGGTCTATTTTTGGACCACCGTCCTCTTCGCCAGTATCTTTTTAACAATTCAAAAGACAAAAGAGTTTTAAATCTTTTTTGTTATACAGGTTCGCTAAGTGTTGCCGCCGCCAAGGGTGGAGGAAAAGTGACATCTATTGATATGTCGAATACGTATCTGGATTGGGCCTACGAAAATTTCCTCATCAACAATATTAATCCCAAAGAACATGTTTTCTATCAGGCCGATGTTTTAAAAGAACTCATTGTTCGCAAAGAGAAAGGCGAACTTTTTGATATTATCGTCCTGGATCCGCCAAGTTTTTCTAACTCAAAGAGAATGGAAGATGATTTAGATATCGAAAGAGACCATCCAATTCTAATTAGAGATACTATGCAACTTTTGGCCCCTGGAGGAACTCTCTTCTTTTCTACCAACAAGAGGAAGTTCGAGCTTCACAGAATCATCACGGACCACTATAAAGTAAAAGAAATCTCACAGTGGACCATTCCTCAGGACTTCCATCAAAGTCACATTCATCGCGCTTTTACGATTGAACGCTTTTAACAACTAAGAAAAACTAATAATAGTTATTAGTCGTGCTTATTCAAAATACTTATCAAGGGGCCTCGTGCCCCTTAGAAACCTGTAATAAATACCCAAATTTTCAGTACATTGGCCTAAAGCCCCGTAAAATTTTCCAGATTTTGACAAAATATTGACCTTGCGTTTCAAAACCTGATACAAGTACCAAAATTTTTTCTGGTTCATGCGGATGAATCACTAATTGGAATCAAATTAGGGGGCAAATATGAAAAAGCTATTATTACTCGCGACAGTGGCCGTCTCTACGTCTCTAATGGCCGCTCCGAACATCCCGGAAAGCCAACAGCTTGGCTCAATCGAAATTCACGAAATTTCTTCTGAACAATTCAAAAAGTTTAACGGCGCAGGCATTCCCGCTGGCCTTAATAACCCAGGTCCAATTCCTGGTGGTTTCATTGGCGGTGGTATCAACGGTGGCTTCACTGGTGGTGATCCTAACCAACCTCAAAACGGTGGCAACAACGGTCAAGGTGGTTACAACGGCGGTGGATATACTGGCGGTGGTTACTATAACGGTTCAGGAGACAGAATTGAAACTGCAGGTCGCGTGATTCAGACTGCTCGTGACTTCGTTGCTCTTGGTGAAGCAATTTACGAACTAGTTCAGAAAGGTAAACCTAAGAACCAAACTGAATACGCCCCAATCAGCGTGGTTCCTCGTGATCCAATGACAAAAGAATACGTTGATGTATTCGATCTTGAAGGCTTCTCAATGCCGGTTGAAAAGAACTACGTGGCAAACATCAAAAACAAAGCTGGTGCCCAGGCAGTAACTTTCACTTATAAAGTTATGTACTCTTACGGCGGTTCTTATAACGGTGCTGGTAAGTACTTAACAAACGTTATCATCATCCCTGGTTCTGTTAAGACTTCATACGGTTGGGACTTCAACGCTACAATGAAACTTTCTGGTATGATGAACCACGGAACAAGAGCTGAACCAGTTGCAGGTATCATGGTTACTCTTAAGTATCAGATGAACTCTTGGTCTGCTGCTTATGAGCGTAACGATACAATCCACATCACTGGTAACGGTGAGCTTAAGAGCTTCCTTGGTCAATAAGATCTAAAAAATTTGATTCAAATAATAAGGCCACCTTCCCCAGGTGGCCTTTTTATTTTTAGCTTAAAAAAGAACGTCGAATTTTAAAAGGTTTAATCTCGCTTGAGTGGCACTATCTAAACCAGCATCCTTGGCATCATCATCAAAAGAGTAAGCAGTGACCTCAATTGAAGGCGTATAAGCGAAGTTTGCAATTCCCCAAGAAGCAAAACTCAATCTCTTACCAAACTCAACTTTAAAAGCTGAATAACTAGAATCAGAGTCCTCGTCAGCAACTCCAGTTTCTTTGGTTTCGCTTTCAATAGAGCCCACTAATAAAGTTCCTTCAATGAACCATGATTCAAATAGGTTTTCATTGAAGTTATAGCCAAGAGAAATACCGGCAAATACTTCGCTTGCTTCAGTTTCTATTTTAGTTCCGTCTTGGAATTTAGATTCAGAAGTTTCACGAGAAACTCCCAACTCTCCACCCAGCATAAATCTTGTTGGAAAAACATAGCTATAGTTTAGCAGAAGCTTACTTTCAGTTGATTCCTGATCTTTTAATTGATTTTTATCTTTATCAATGTCAAAAACCGTCGCTGTTCCGGCCCAACCAAGACCATCAACACCAAACGAAACAATGTGTTTAGGTTGTTCAGCGGCAAATGCAGATGTAACAGAAAGAACGGCCAGAACAGGCACTAACTTTTTCATCAAGATAACTCCTTCAAAATGGTTAAACTAAAATTTTGAAGGATAAAGAAATTTTAATCAACGATTCCAATCTAAATTAAATTATTCTTAAAAATAAAACATCACTCTTAAACCCAGGTCTTGAACACCATCTATGAGATAAGTCTGTTGATAAGCACCTACTCCGAATTTTCTCTCCGAATAACGAATCTCATTAAAGAAGCGAGAATCGTCCCAAGGATAAGCCCGCCATTCAAGAGCGCTCTGAAATTTCAAGCTATCGGTGAAATCAAAAATAAATCCGGCATCTGCTCCGTAGGCGAATTTGCCTTGATGATATTTCTCACTCACATAGGAGGCCTCACCATGGGCGAGCACATAAGGAGAAATAAAAGAAAATTGTGAGCTAATTCCGTATCCTGCTTGCATACCTTGAGTGGACAGATCCATCTGATCTCGACGAGATTGCCATTGGCCAAGTTTTACTTTCCAAGAAGAGACCTTATTGAAAATGTCCCATTTACCTAAAGTCACGACATCTATGAAAGAAAAATCTCGCAGCTGGTGATTGTAACCGTCCGTTCGATAGATGGCCTTTACCACTTCCATTTTCGTTGCGGGTGGATAACCAATGCTGTTGTCCAAATAATCATGGAAAGCAAAGCGCCACTCGAAATCCGCTAAGGTTTTCCCCTCCTGATTTACACCGGTGATCATGAGCCTTTTTTGACCATGACCAAGATGAGGTGGAGATTTCAATTTATCCGAATAATCCAGCTCTTGGCTTCTGACAGGAATCTTAGATCGAGCAACAAGTAAAGGTCTCTTAATACCTTGTGCCTTCTCTTCACCCTTCAAAATTTCCTTGGCAAATTTATAGTCCACCAGACTGATGGCCGTATCATAAATAAGAGCTTTCTTCACTGGATCGGCCTCAACCACTTCTTTGTGATCATAAACCAAATCAGTGACTGATTGACGTTCACTCTTCTTTAAAAGATTTAACTGGTGGTAAAACTGAGTACTTGAAGACGCTCTGAAGGTGATCTTCTTGACCAATTTTTCGGCCTCTAAGGCCTTTAATGTTTCAGATGGAATTGTATAGAGTCGAGGCATATGCCTATGAAGTTTCAAAGATGGTCTGGCCGCCTCTAGAATACTGAGAACGTGATAAGAACAGTTCTCAGTTAAAAAATAATAATCAAATCGAGTGTGCCCTAGCTCCCAAATATGATCTACCATGAGATCAATCTCATCTTGGGTCAGATCTAGCTGATAACTCCAAAGATCTCGAGTTTCAAAATCGTTATACTCGCGGACCTTATAATAATAAGGGATCGCATTGTAATTTCCTGAAAAGAAACCGGTCAATCCACCGATGGCGAAAAGCACTGGATTTGCATCTCCAGTGAGTGCTCCATAGTTGATTCCAGTGTCCAATAATTCTGTTGAAGAAGAGTCCTGATTTCTTTCACTGTAAGACTGTTTTCCCAGACGGATGAATGTATGCCCGAAGCTCGAGCCTGGATTGTTGAGATAATATGAGGAAAAGACCACAGAAACCGATTTGGCCGCCAAACGATTTACAAAGGTTTCATACTCCTTACATTCAACAATCGGCTCAGGAATAGACCTATGTTTTTTGAGCCATCTGACTCGTGCCGGAAAACGACAAAAAACATTCTTCTTAGGATCAGAATCTTGAGACTCCACGCTCTTAATCAAGGCCTGAAGTTCTTTTTCAGGATTATATTTACCTTCGGTACTAGCAAAAAAGCTTTGGTCATCGGCCTCGGATTCATAACCGAAAAGCGTTTCCCGGTAATCACCTAAGCGGAGCCATTGAGGATCTTGCCAATTTTGAGCAAGAGCGTGCAGGGAGCAAAAAAAAAGGACACCCGTGAGGGTGCCCTTTTTTAAAAAAGACTTATAGAGCATGAGTACAAGTAGAATTCAGAGAAGCTGAATCTTCAATCACTTTATTCACGTTAACCATAACATGAGTAGCATTTTCTTTTGCTGGAGTGATCATCTCGTAGTTAGATTTCATTTCAGTTGCAAAAGCATCTGTATCACAACCGTAGAATTTTGAAAGTGTGTTCAGAGTATCGCCCTGACCTTTCGCCATATCTGTAACTAGTGAAGCATAATTTGCTTCGATGTAGTTCTTAATCATTGCTGTTTGTTCAGAAGCAGTTACACAGTTTGATGTTCCTGAAGAGATACCGAAAGTTTGAGTTCCTGAAGTGCCGTTTGTAGTAGCAGCTAGAATCTGGTTACCTTCTTTGCCCATCATTTGAGAACCCCAGCCGCAACCGGCCATACCATATGGTTTTGCAGCAAGTGCGACTGAACTCATAAGAATTGCAGAAATTACAAGAATGAATTTCATATATCTTTGTCCTTAAATTATAGTTTACAGTTTTCAACAAGGTAACGATCAGAAGTTACAGTGTTGTACATATTGTCAGAAACTTTTATGTCTTCCTTTGAATCGAAAATTGACTCGTAACGAGACTGAAGTTTTGAACCAAGATAAGCTGAATCTTTACAGCCCATGATGTTTGACATGGTAACGATCGTTTCGCCGTTTGATTTAGCGATGTCGTTTGCTAAAGCTTCGCGGTTAGCGGCAATGAACTTATCCATGTTCTTCTTCACTTCGGCAGAGGTCGCAGATTTTTCTTGAACACAGTTTGAAGTTCCAGATGACATACCAAAAGTATTGTTACCGTATGTGCTGTTAGTTGTAGCAGCAAGAATTTGACCGCCGCGACTCTCAGATTCACCAAACAATACAGAACCTAATCCACAACCCGCCATTCCGTAATAACCAGCATCGGCCTTATCAACAGCAGAGCCAATTAGACCTTTGTTCTTTTTAGTTGTTTGTGCCTTTTTTGTTTGGGCAACCGCAGACATCGACACGCACAACGCGATACCGATTACGAGTAATCGTTTCAAAACTTCCTCCTTGAAGGTAAATAATCTGTACATAAAAGCTTAAGGAGGAATTAAGATTTTGCAAACTTAAGTTAGTGGTATTTATCTTCCCTATGATAGGGGCACTTTCAAGGCCAATTGATAAGGCCATCTTAATTTACTTTCGAATCTGCACCGGTATCCTGATGTCACAGGAGCTGATCAACAGCCTTCTCATTGGAAAACACCGCGAATATATTGATCCTCAATTTCATTTTACTTACCAGTTTTTTGATTGGGTAAAACCATGGTCATATCACGGAATTATCATTCACTATTTCGTCATCATTTTCGCGGGCTTCATGGTGGCAGCAGGAATCTGGTATCGTCTTTCGGCGCTGGTGCTATTTCTCGGCAGCACGTCTCTCTTTTTGATGGAAATGTCGGAGTACATTAATCATCACTATCTCTATTGCTTGCTAAGTTTTTGGATGATCTTTCTTCCATTGAAGAACGATGGAAAATCCACCGCCCCTGCCTGGACGCTCTATTTAATTTTATTTCATATGGCACTCGCCTACTTTTTCGGGGGTATTGCGAAGTTAAATTCAGATTGGCTGAGTGGAACTCCTATGGATTTATTTCTCGCAGCAAGAACAAATTATCCTCTCGGTTTTCTCTACTCTCAAAGCTGGGCTCCCTTATTTTTTAGTTATGGTGGAGTTCTGTTTGATCTCTTAATCGTACCGATGATGATTTTTCCCAAAACTAGAAAAATCGGTCTTGCGGCCTCAATTGTTTTTCATTTATCGAATGTCATGATGTTTGGACTCGCTACCTTTCCTTGGTTTTCATTACTACTCACCAGTATGTTCTTTGATCCTTCGTGGCCCAGAAAGATTCCCTACCTCAATCAGTTCATGGCCCCTAAAAAAGAAGAGGCGGTTCAACCACTAGGTCCAGTCTTGACGGGAGTTCTTGCAATCTATGTATTAGTTCATATCACTCTCCCTCTTCGCCATTTTGTGCTCTATCCGGAGAACCCAAACTGGAGTGAAGAAGGACATATGTTCTCTTGGCGGATGATGCTTAGATCAAAATCAGGGAATGTGTACTTCACGGTAAAAAGTGGTGATAAGAAATTAATCATATCACCCAAAGAATATCTCACTACTCGGCAGATCAATGATCTCTTAGGAAACCCTGAGATGATCCTTCAATTCTCTCACTTCTTGCGAGATAGATTTCAAATGGACTGGAAGATGCCGGTAGAAGTCTATGCCTCTTCTAGAGTGAGATTAAATGGAAGACCTGCAGTGGAAATTATTAAACCAGGAACGAATTTAGCGAAGATTGAAAGATCAATTAAGGCCTATGATTGGATCATGCCTCTTGAACAGGAGCTTCTGACCTCCAATGAAGAAGGCCAGAAGAAATAAAATAATTATTCAGCAGTTGTATCAGAAACTTCTGTTTCAACACCATAAAGACAGTCTTCTAGAGTAGTCATTGATTCTAGAAGTAGCTCTTCTTTTGACTTCGCACCTTCAATAAGGCTCTTGAAGCTTTTTTCAATCGTGTTTGCATCTCTTTGAACATAGTAACCATAACCACCTACACGAGCGTTTGGCTGAGCGATAAGTTCAACGGCCATAGCTTGCATGAAGCTTCCTGTATAAACGCCATAATCAAAAACTTTTTCCGAAGATTTGATGTAGTTTCTTTGAGCAGTCATGACACCTCTATATTCGGTCACGCATTTCAGCGCTTTTTCAGCAGCAAAAACATTAAGTGATGATAGAGCAATAAGAGAGATAGCTAGCATTTTCATAGGCACTCCTTGTGTTTGCCCAACACTCTAGTAAGCCACTCGGATTACGTCAAAAAGGAATGAGTTAAAGTGTTTACAAAAAAAAAGGCCCTCTTTCGAGGGCCTAATTCATTCATAAATAGCGGAATGGGAATTATAAAGTTTATTAAACTTTGAAGCCTTTAAGCTTGTCAGCAAGTGTAGAAGGCTGAGCAACTTCTGGCTTATAGCTAGATTTGTACTCGCCTGAAGCTACCGCTTTCATAGAAAGGGCAATCTTCTTAGCTTGCTTGTCGATAGAGATAACGATTGCCTTAACTTTGTCACCTTTAGCAACTTTGTCAGACGGCTTCTCTACGCGCTCTTCAGAGATTTCAGAGATGTGAACTAGGCCTTCGATACCTGTCTCAAGTTCAACGAATACGCCGAACTCAGTGATACGAACAGCTTCACCTTCAACAGCTGAACCTACTGGCATACGCTCTTCGATGCGCTTCCAAGGATCTTCCTCAAGTTGCTTAAGACCTAGACAGAATTTTTGGTTTTCTTTGTCTACAGTTACAACAGCAGCTTTAACTTTTTGTCCAACTTTGAACTCTTCCGATGGGTTGATGTTCTTTTTTGTCCAAGAAAGGTCAGATACGTGGATTAGAGCATCTACTTCTTCGCCAAGGTCAAGGAATAGACCGAAATCTACGATAGCCTTAACTGTACCTTCAACAACTTTACCAACAGTATATTTGTTAGCTAGATCGTCCCAAGGATTTGGCATAAGTTGCTTAAGACCAAGAGAGATTCTCTTGTTCTCAACGTCTACTTCAAGAACAACAGCTTCAACTTTATCACCTACATTGTAAGTTTTGTTTGTGGCTTTTTTGTTCGTCCAGCTCATTTCTGAAACGTGGATTAGACCTTCGATACCGTCAGAAAGCTCAACGAAGATACCGTAGTCTTTAACAGATACGATTTCTCCAGATACTTTTGAACCTGGCATATACTTATCTTTAGCAGATTCCCAAGGGTTAGCTTGAACTTGCTTAAGACCTAGAGATACGCGCTCTTTAGAAGCGTCATACTTAAGGATTTTAACATCTACTTCGTCACCAACGTTAAGAAGGTTAGAAGGATGCTTCACGCGGCCCCAAGACATATCAGTGATATGTAGTAGACCATCAACACCACCAAGATCGATGAACGCACCGTAATCAGTAATGTTCTTCACAATACCTTTCACGATCATGCCTTCTTGGATCTGAGTAAGTGTCTCATCTCTCATCTTACCGCGCTCTTCAGCTAGAATTGCACGACGAGAAAGAACGATGTTTCCACGTTTCTTGTTGAACTTAATAACTTTGAATTCCATTGTTTTACCAATGTACTTATCAAGGTTCTTAACAGGACGGATATCGATTTGCGAACCAGGAAGGAACGCTTTAACACCGATATCAACAGAAAGACCGCCCTTAACTTTTGCGATAACAGTACCTTCAACAGGCTCACCTTTTTCGCAAGCTTCTGAGATTTTATCCCAAGCTTTAAGGATTTCAGCTTTGTCTTTAGAGAGAACTAGGTTCCCCATTTGAGACTCAAGCTTCTCAAGGTAAACTTGGATTTCATCTCCAACTTTAACCTTCATTGTACCGTCGTAGTTACGGAATTCGCGAGCAAGTACAAGACCTTCTTGCTTATATCCGATGTCGACAGTTACGAATTCGTCGTTCATAGCAACTACGCGGCCCATGAAAACTTCGCCTTCAGCAAAGTTTTTAGCGCCAGCAGAGTTGATCATCTCGCTGAATTCAGTTTTAGCTTTTTGTTCTGGAACGTCTCCCATTTCGAAGTCGAACCCTTTGATCCAAGCTGGGATTTCAAAGTTAGTTTTAGAGGCAGTTTTTGTGGTGGCCATAATTATAGCCCCCCTTTTTAGACATTAATTCTCCTACTGGAGAGCGGTAAATATAAGTGATTTGGTAGAACTAAGCGAGCTTTTTTTGCTTCTGTGTGTATCTCAGACGCTGAGTGTAAAGTTTTTCATAGTGAGCATAGAGTTCCTCAGCGTAGCGCTCGAAATGGTGCTGTTCCTGAAGCTCCAATTCAACCCCGTTGAGTTCCTCTAAGTAGTTAGGATAATTAGTGAGAATCTTGATCATTTTGTCCCGAAGCTCCCTTCCATCCTCAGGATGGTAGGTCTCCCCGAATTTCCCCTGCTTCACCAGATGGTGGCGGGTAGAAGTCCGAGGCAGAAGGACCGGGGTCTGGGTGACCAGGGCGTACAGGTCCTGATCCGAGAAAAGTTCGTGCATCGGAAGACCCACGAAAATATCACAGTCCTGGAAGCTTGAAGAGGCCAGGGGTCTCGTCTCAAAACTAATGTGCATTTCGAGATGACGTTCGAGGATCATGCGTTTTAGCCCATCATAAATAGGATGGGTGTACCAAGAGATGTCCGTTAAAAAAGTAAAAATGAGTTTCTGCTTAAACTTCAACTCTCCCAGATGATGCAAAAGTGGCGGAATGGCATCTACGAAAAGTCGCAGGTTTTTCAAATCATCCTCAGTGCGAGGAATGAAGGTCATGATCTTTTTCTTCTCGTCAGCGTGAACGGAACGAATAATCTTGGCCGGAAAATCAATTCCTGCTCCCGTCACATGAATTTTTCTCGGATTCACTGGGAAATTTTCGGCCGCGAGTTCTCGAATATTTGGCGAGAACGTAAAAATAGAATCTGTCCGAGAGATAAACCATCTATCCAGAATATTGTTTTTCTTCCATGGAATGTCTTCATTGAAAGTAAACACCATCGGAATGTGAGGCATGCCTTTTAAAATCATTCCCAATGGAAGAAGCGAATCATAGTTATAAGAATGGATAATATCCACTTGTTGCTTCTGGAGAATATGTTGGATCTGAAAATAAAAATTTAATTTCGGACGCCAACCATTGAGATCATTCTGGAAATATAAACGAGGAATGTCCTCTTTTTCGGCCTCTCGATCCACCAGAGATTTTTCATGGCAAAGAATAAAAGCGGCCCCACCGATGTTCCGAAAATAACTTGCGTCCGCGATACAACGGCGCTCTATTGTCCCCCATTCTTCAGAGAGGCAAACATAGAGTATGGTAAGATCGGAAAGACGGACCTTTTCGCGCATTACTTGTCCACAATATCGGCCGTGACCGATCCAATTTTAATTTTTGCCTGGGCCTTAAGAAGTGTGCGATGAGGATCATCACTGAACCAGAAATACAAGTCACCACTCTTCAAAGTTTCACCGGTGTATTTTGTCGTCGCATGAACTCGAATGGCATTCTTCTTGCCTTTCTCCGTTTCAAGCTTCTCTCTTCCCTCTACAACAGAACGAAGGATTAGAATTTTCCCTTTGTTGATAAGCGGAATTTCATAAACATCACCGTCTTTCAGAGGAAGTCCCTGGTAGAAGAACAGAACAGAGAACGGATCAATACTAAAGTACGGAATTGGTTTTTCTTCTTTCTTGTCTTTAACTTTTCCGTCTGATCTCTTCTGATGATAAAACCAGAACGTTTTGAATTGATCGCGGTCGTGCAGCTGAAGATCATCAACATCTTGCTTCGTTTCACGCTGAATCAGACTGTAACGAACTGATAGGAACTTCTCTGTGGTTACGTAAGTGTCAACAGTGTCATCGAGTTCATATATATTTGAATAAAACGGGGCCGACTTAAAACGCGCATGCAAATGCCACACTTCTTTATCATTGATGATCTTCTTTCCTTTATTCATCACCATGATCTTACCTACGGTCATGCCGAGATAATGAATATCAAGATAAACTTTCTCATCTACAAAATGGTTCGGTTTATAAAGATCCCAGACCTTCTTCGCCTTTTCGTTAACCGTAATAAGTTCAGGAGGATAATCTTTCGGAAGTGGTTTCGCCTTTGTAACAGCTTTGGTTGCGACTGGTTTCGCTTCCACTTTTACTGGAGCTGACTTTTCAACCTTTTTGGTCGAGGTCGGGTTTGTTTTCTTTTCCGGAGTTTTCGTTGTGACCTGGGCCTTTGCCTCAGGCCTTGCTTCTTCAACGGGAACGACTTCAAACTTTTCTAAGATTTTTTCTTCGGCCTTCGTCGTTTCAACTTTAGGCTGGGCCTCTTCTGTTGGCTTATTGATTTCTTTTTCAAAATCTTTCTGCTTCCAGGTGGCACAACTACTCACTAAAAGAATCGACAGCAATGCAATTTTCAAATCATGTCCTTCGTAAACTCTTAATAAGATTGTAGTTTACTGGACAGGAGAATCAAGTCGGAGAACTTTGCTGAGTGATTTAAGAAGCTCTGCTTCACCACTCATGAACTCAACTTTAACCTTTGTGAAAAGAATACGGCTATCCAATGATACTCGCTTCATCTTTACCATGTCTTTTTCAGAACACAGAATGATGGCGGACTGCTGAGAGGCCTTAATAAGAAGTTCGTTAACGTCTTCAGGAGTGAAGAAATAGTGGTCTGGAAAACTCACCTTCTCTGTAATTTCAACCCCAAAGTTCTCTAAATAACGATAGAAAGAATCCGGTGAAGCAATGGCAGTGACTGCAATCGCTCTCAGACCTTTTAACTCATGTATTGAGAAGATGTATTTGTCATGTACATCGAACACACCCAGTGGCTGATAACGAGTCAGCGCCAGAGGTGGTTGATGATGAAAATGTTCCGAAATTGTGCCAATGAGCTTATCCAGCTTCTCTTTCGTGACCATATCGGCACGAGAAATAATAATGGCATCAGCGTCTTTCAAGGCCGAAAGCCCTTCCCTTAAATAACCAAGCGGGGCCACCTTATAAAGATTCAGCGCCATGGTGGCATCAAATAGAACAATATTAAATGAACGAAAGATCTGTAGATGTTGGAAACCATCATCAAGAAGAACAACGTCCGGATGAACTTCAGAGAAGTATTTCATCAGGTTTTCAGCGCGCTTCTTTCCAACGATCACGGCACCTTTCTTCATTTTGTTTGAAATCATGAGTGGTTCATCACCATAATCGAATGGATTCAAACGAAACTTCTGACCTGATTTTAAAAGTCCTGAAGAGTGTTCAAGTTGACCTTTATATCCACGAGTCAGAACGACCGGAGTCAGCCCTTTTTCAATCAGCCAATCCGCAAGCCACACAATTGTTGGAGTTTTGCCGGTTCCGCCGAAAGAGATATTTCCGACAGAGATCACAGGAACTTTAAAAGTCGCCTTCTTAAAAACACCATACTCATAGAATGAGCGGCGAACACGATACACCCACTCCCACAAAATACTAAGCGGAGTAAAGGCAGTGCCTTTAATCAGCGACTTTAGTCTTACACGGTTCTTTTGAAGTGACTCATTCATGGATGACCTCGGCCATATATTTAGGGACTGAGAAATTTTCTCCAGAAAGAAGATTTTTCGTCTCTTTAAGCGTGGCCTTCAGCTCATTATAGACCTTTTCGTTCATAGTCCAAGTTCTAATTACCCGGGCCAGACGTTGAGGGTCGATCTGATGTTGTACAAACTCAGGAAAGACCATTTTCCCATGAATAATATTCGTGAGAGAAATTGGACCCTGATAATTAATGAAATTATAAAAAATAAATTCGTTGAGAAGTGAAGCGCGGTAACAAACTACGGTCGGTAGTTCAAAGAACCCAGTACTCAAAGTGACTGTTCCGCTCGCGGCCAGAGAGAAGTGACATTCGCGCATGGCCTTCGTCAGTTCTTCAGACTCGTACCAAACATCCACGTCTTTCTTAAAATAATCGTAGATTGCCGGATTTAAGTGATTCACTTTCACCAAGTGAACTTCAACCGGAAAGCTTTCTTTCAAAATTTTTACTGTTTTGATGAATTCCGGCAAAAGCTCATGAACTTCAAAACGACGACTTCCAGGCAAGAGAAGCAGTTTTACTTTCTTCTGAATGCCTTCAAATGGTTTGGCCGGGATTAGGCCAAGTTGATCTTTATAGGTGAGCATGAGCGGATGAGGAATTGACTTCACCTGCTCCACTCCTCTCGAATGAAACCATTCTTTCTCGAAAGGGAGAATTGTAAAAAGTGTGTGAACCGTTTCGGCAAGAACCTGGGCACGATGTGCTTTCCAGGCCCATGCTTGAGGTGCCACGTAATAAAGAACTTTCACTCCACGCTTTTTAAGACGTTTTGCGAGTCTCATATTGAAGTCTTGAAAGTCGATCAGGATAGCGGTCTTAGTTCCGCGTTTCACCACTTCATTTTCAAGTTCTTTAAGAGCACGAAAATAAAATGGAACTTTTCCAATGACTTCAGAAAACCCCATGCTCGAGAAGTCTTTCAGATGATGAACGAGTTCCATCCCGTGCTTTTTAAGATCATCACCACCGACCCCATAGAATTGGACGTCCGGGCAAAGCTTAACCAGCTCTGGAAAAAAACTCATTGCATGTTCTTCGCCGGATTTTTCACCGGCGATCAGAAGACAACTAGGCAAGGCTGACCTTAACTTTTGAATTCGTTTCCATCGACTTCAGGGCACTGTCCACAAGATGAACCGCATTCATCCCGTCATTAAGACCAATGATGGCCGGTTTATTTTGAAGAACTGACTCATAAAAGTGCTTATGCTCAAGAAGAAGGTGATCACGTTTTCCGTAGCCCTCTTCTTTTACAAAAGTATCGTCTGCGAATTTTGAATTAGTGGCATGGTGAATTTTGTTCGTGAATAAATCTACAGTATAAGTTCCTGCAGTTGAAATCACTTCTAGTTCACGAACTTCTTTCGTGGCATTTCTGCCAACTGAAACATAGGCATTACACTTGTCCTGAAGTTCCACGTGAATATTGGCATGGTCCCACTTCGATGTTCTGATTTTAAAACCGTGAGCATCGATGCTTACTGGTTTTTGTTTGAACAAGTGAAGAACAAGATCAAGGTCATGAATAGCAAGATCCTGAACTACGTCCACATCAGTCGCTCTGCCTTTGAAAGGAGCAACGCGATTAATTTTCACAGTGAAAGGAACTGGAGTGTTCCTAAAAGTGTCACGAAGTTTGTCCCACGCTTCGTGAAATCTTTCCGAGTGACCGACTTGAAGAACAACGTTCTTTCCAACTGCCACTTCTTTAAGTCTCTTTGCCTCTTCATCGTTTGAACAAACTGGCTTCTCACAGAAAACGTGTTTGTTGTGGTCTAGAAGATATTTAACCAGTTCAAAGTGAGTTGAAGTTGGAGTCACCACGAAGGCAGCATCAATCTCATTAATCACTTCACTGATATCATTTACGATTTTTACATTTGGATGATTTGCTTTCGCAGCTTCCTGACCGGCAGGAAACTTTTCAACGATGGCCACGAACTCGGCCATGTCTTTATGGGCCTCTACCTTCTGGCAGTGCCACTTACCTAGATGGCCATATCCCAATACTGCTACTCTTACTTTTTTCATAAAATTCCCTGTTCCCTATTTCATTGAAGTTTGGCCTACAAGCAGGAGGATGAAGTCGAGGGCCCGAGGCCTACTACAAGTAAGTCGCAGGGATCGAAGACGATATACGACGAACTTGTAGGTTCAAAATCCAATGAAATAACTAGTCGGCCATGAAAGGCGCGATACCAATTTCTGATTTTTTGATGAATGCAGCAATCTCCTGCACAATCGCATTGTTCTTAAACTCATCCATAAGCTCTGGATGTGAAACGAAAGCTCTTGGAGAAAGTGCAGAAGCTTCCATCGTACGGTAAAAATCTACAACTTCAGAAACGATCTCTTTTGAGTTGCCCTGACGTTTAAGACCGATGATGTTGATCCCTTTAAGCTTCACACGGTTACCCATGGCCGTACAAAAATTAGGTACATCACGATCAATACCAGCACCACCACCGATATAAGCTCCGCGGCCGAGAGTCACGAATTGAGAAATACCTGTGTTACCACCGATGATTACACGGTCACCAATATTCACGTGACCAGCAAGGTTTACTGAGTTCGCGAAAGTTAGGTTGTTGCCAAGAGTACAGTCGTGAGCAATGTGACAGTAGGCCATGAAAAGTGAATTAGAACCAATCACAGTTTTCTTATCTTGCTTCAAAGTACCACGGTGAATAGAAACGTATTCACGGAAAGTATTGTTATCACCAATGATTGTTTCAGTTGGCTCGCCTTTATATGAGTTATCTTGAGGAGGAGCACCGATTGAACCGAATTGAAAAAACTTATTACCTTTACCGATGGTAGTATGGCCATCAACCACTACGTTTGAGTGGAAAATACAATCGTCACCGATCGTAACGTTTGGGCCGATGACACAGAAAGGGCCGATCTGAACATTGTTACCGATCTTCGCTTCTGGATGAATAAAGGCCATTGGGTGAGCTGTGTAGTTCTTAGACATAAAAAAATCCTTAGTCGATTTTAAGCGAGGCCATCACGCTACACTGGGACATAAGTTCTCCGGCAACGTAAATTTCGCAATCATACATTTGAAATGGGCCACGTACTTTAGTGAGGACAGAATGAATTTCAAGGTCCATCGTTGGAACGATTGGTTTTCTGAAACGAGCTGAGTCCACTGAAATCAGTGCCACGGTTAAATTAGTTTCTTCAATTGGCTTTGTAAGAGTTGAGATGCAAAGGAACGAAGCGGCCTGGGCCATCATTTCAACTTGTACAACTCCAGGTAGAATGGGATTTCCTGGAAAGTGTCCTTCAAGGACCTTTACTGAATCATCTACTCTGAAATTACAGATGCTTTTTCCACCAATTAATTGGGCAGGAGTAAAAGGACCTTTCTGTCCCTTAAGTTCTTCAGGGAGAATAACTTCCTTAACTGAATCAATGAAAAGAAATGGATCTCTATGAGGGAGAAATCTCATGACTTGTTCTTTATTCATATACATGCAGGACTCCTTATTTAGTTTCTTTTAGTGACATCATTCGAAGATAAGCAACACCTTTCATCCACTCTCTAAGATCTTTCGCCGGATGTCCTCCAAGCTTCGATCCTGCTGGTACAGTCACGCCTTCGTTGACCATAGCGGCCCCTGCGATCTGAGTTCCCATACCAATGTGAGCGTCCGGACCAACTCCGGCCTTACCACCAAGGACAACGTAATCTTCAAGAGTCACACTGCCTGCCAGTCCCACATGTCCGCAAAGAACACAGCCCTTACCAATTTTACAGTTGTGGGCAACTTGCACGAAATTATCAATGCGTGTACCAGCTCCAATAATTGTCGGAGAAAATGTTCCCATATCCACTGAAGAATTTGAGCCGATCTCCACATTATCGTGAATGATCACTCCACCCATGTGCCAGATTTTTACATGCTGACCTTGATGAAAAGTGTATCCGAAACCATCACTACCGATCACTGAGCTGGCATGAATGCGACAGCTCTTACCGATCTTCGTGAATGGATAGATTGTTACGTTTGGAAAAATTCTAGTGTCGTCGCCAATTTCAGTGAAAGATAGAATCACAGAACCAGGCATTATCTCAACATTCGCGCCAATTTTAACGTTCTCACCGATGAAAACGTTTTGAGCGATGTGAGCACTTGGATGAATATCAGTTGTTCCCATCTGACGTCCGTCGACCTGTGTATTCACGCCTTTCATTTTTTGATCGTAGAAAGGTTTCGATAACAAAGTCAGACTCATTGGAACTTGATTTGAAGTCGCAATCCAAGGAAGCTTATCCAGCTCTGCCTTTAATTCGGCATTCACAAGATTAAAAAACTTTTCATCGACCACAGCACCGACCTTTAAAGTCACTGCCTGATCAATAACCGGAACAAGTTTTTGTAAGAACTTGGCGTTCTTAATGAAGATCATTCCACCACTTGTTAAAGCGTCTAAAGAAGAAATGGCCAGAATCTCTTCTGGCCACTCGGAATTCTTAACTAACTTTATGCTTGGATCGAATTTAGATAAATCGTGGAGTTTCATTTTCTACTCCCTAAAGGGACTATTTCCCTGGGTGTTTTTTGTCGTAGGCCTTGATTACTTCGTCAGTTAGATCTGTCTTGCTTTCAGCATAAACGATTGGTGCAGCTGAAAGTTCGAAAGTCATAGCAACTTTATTGGCCTTAGAAACTTCATCAATGATAGGGCGAAGCTTATCAAGGATTGGTTTCTTCATATCTTGCTCCATCTTTTGGATTTCGCGCTGATATTCCATTGTTTTATTTTGAAGCTTCATCATCATTTCTTGCATTTCGCGCTCTTTGTTCGCACGAGCAGCTTCAGCAAGAACCATGCTTTGCTTCTTATAGTCTTCCTGTGCCTTCTTGATTTTGTCTTCGTCTTTTTTCAACATAGCTTTCTTGTCGTTGAAAGACTTCTCAAGGGCCTTTTGAACGTTTTTACCTTCTTTAATAGTCGTGATGATCTTTTGAATATCAACTAGACCAACTAGAACTTCAGCGAAAGAAGAGAAACTGAAAGTCAAAAGCATCAAGCCAAGTACTAATTTCATATGTAACTCCTTAGAGTCAAAACTCTATCATTGATTAGAATAATTGTCCTATGTCAAAGTTGAATTGGTTACCGGCCTCGTTATCACCTTGTACACCAAGTCGATCTTTTCTAGGGTTAACAGGGAAACCAAACTCAAATCGTAGGACACCGATTGGAGAGAACCAACGGAATCCAAAACCATAGTTAGCACGAAGAGAATAATCGTTGTTAATACCAGGGCGAGTTTCCCAAACGTTACCAGTATCGTAGAAAACAACCCATTTTAGTCCCGCTTCTTTCACGATCGGGTGCTCAAGTTCCACCGTTGTCAGGAAGCTGAAAAGACCACCGAAGTTGAACGCTTCCAAGTTTCCAGTATCAGTGTTTCGGGCAAGTCTACGTGGACCGATATCTTCCAGGTTAAAACCACGCATGTTACGGGCACCACCCATCGAGAATTTCTCAACACGAGGAATATCACGAGAAGTAGTTTTGAAAAGCTGCTGTCCGTTGACACGCGTTCTGAGAACGAGATCACCAATGATCGGACGGTAATAACGCCCTTCTAACTCAGCTTTCATCCAGCGCATTGTTCCACCTAGACCGGTGTACTCAATTGAGCCAGAAGTATAGTAACCATTTGTTGGTTCAAAAATGTTGTTACGCTTATCGCGAATGATTGATGCCTGAAGCGAAGAGGCCGAACCATTCTCAACTTTAGGGTCGATACCTTCGTTAATGACGTCATCAACTTTGTTGTCTTCATAACGATAAGTCAGGAACAAGCGCGTGTATTCAAAGATCGGGTGACCAACGCGAACATCTCCCCCGTGCTTCTTGTAAACGAATGAACGGATGAAGTATGAAACCGTTTGGTAATAGTCCGCACCGGCCGTCCATTTTGTGTCAAATAGATATGGCTCAGTGAAACCTACGTTATAGATCTGCTGACGGTTCGAGTAAGACAAGTTCATGTTGATGTTCTGACCCAACCCACGGAAGTTGTTCTGGGCAACTGAGGCCTGAACGAAACCTTTTGTGGCAGTTGAGTAACCAGCACCTAATGAGATCTGACCCGTTGGACGTTCCTTAATCGAAACTTCCACATCAAGAATATTGTCAGTACCCTTTCTCGTAATCGTATTGAAAATGACACTTTCCTGCTGGAAGAAACCCAGACGGTTTACGTTCTCTTTCGAGATACGGAGTTTCGATCCGGAGTACATCTCACCTTCGTGAATTCGGAGTTCCCGTCGGATAACTTTATCACGGGTCTTAGTGTTACCTTTCATGACAATCTTACCGAAGTAAGCGATCACACCTTTCTCAAATGAGAAGACCACGTCTACTTTGTTTTCACCCGGAACCACTTCAAGAGTACGAAGCACGTTGGCGAAGGCATAACCTTTATCCTGATACATTTCAGTCAAGGTCTGGATATCTTGACGAAGATTTTCTTCGTTGTAGATATCGCCAGATTTCAGCTTCAGCTTTTCCATCATCTCTTCTTCAGTGAAGAGTAACTCACCGTTGAATGAAATATTGTTTACTGAGAACTGAGGACCCTCTTGCAGACGAACCGTAATGAAGATCCATTTTTTGTCTTCAGAGGCCGTTACTTCTGGGTTTTGAATATTGATTTGGAGGTAACCGCGAGTCTTGTAGTAGTACTTAAGTCGTTCTACGTCCGTCTGGAAGTTGATCTCTTTGAAGTTCCCTGATCCTGAAAGGAACGAGAAATAAGATTCTTCTCGGGTCTGCATGAAGTTCTTAAGTTCATCATCCTTAATGTCCTTGTTACCAAGGAAGGTGATTTTCTTAACGCGAACTTTGTCCCATTCTTTAATTTTAAATTTTACTTCCACTGAACCGTTCTGAGCATCATTGATCGAATAGGTCGCAAGTGCCAGGAAGTAACCCTTCTCTTCGTAGTGCTTTTGAAGCAAGAGCACATCGTTCTTAAGAGTTGAGATATCCAGAATATTAAATTCTTTGGTCTTAATCTGCTCTTTCAAATCATCATCATTGATCTCATCGTTACCAGAGAACGTGATTTTAGAGATGATGGGCTTTTCTTTTAATTTAAAGAGGAGGATGTTTTTGTCGGCCGTGATTTTGTGATAGGCCTCTACTTCTTCGAAATACTTCATCTCATAAATACGAGAGAGATCTTTTCTTAATAAGTAGTTATCAAGCATCATGTCCTGGCGAGTACCGATTTTTTCCAGGATCGCTTCAGATTCAACTTTTCTGTTACCAGTAAATTCAATCGAATCTACGCGGAACATCTCACGGATAGGACCAATAATTTCTTGAGCAAGAGCTGAGTTAACTCCGATGAAAAAACTAAAAATGAAAAAAAGAAGCTGAGCTTTTTTCAACCCGAATATCCTTCGACTAACCATAACGCAAAAAGCTATGTAATTAATTTTATTTGCAGTCGGAAATTCTAGCCAATTATCTGACCATCTTCAATGACTATTTTGCGAGGAAAGTGTGATGCAACTTTATCATCATGAGTCACAACTAAGAGTGTGGCGCCGAAATCAGCTGCAAGATTCTTAAGTAAGGTTGAGACCTTCTCGGAGTTGATAGAATCCAAGTTACCAGTTGGTTCATCACAAAGAAGAATTTTTGGTCGAAGTGAAAGAGCGCGAATGATGTTGATGCGTTGCTGCTCCCCTCCCGAAATTTCGAACGGAAACTTGCTAAGACAGTGAGTAACTCCCAGAATTTGCGCTAATTCTTTAGCATCTTTTTCAACAGGAGCAAGATCCTTACCACCGATTCTCCCTGGAAGAAGAATATTGTCCCAACATGTCATTGAAGGCAGAAGAAAGTGAAATTGGAAAACAAAGCCAACGTTTGAGTTACGAAATTTGGCCATGTCCTCATCAGACATTGATGTAAGATTTTTTCCATCAATGATGACTTTCCCAGAAGTCGGGTGATCAAGGCCCCCTAAAAGATAAAGTAAAGTCGATTTACCAGAACCCGAGGCACCACGAATCGCCACCAGCTCCTTCGCACCAATGTCTAAATTGAGACCTCGTAAGACCTTGGTCTTACCGAAAGTTTTTTCGACATGTTCGAGACGAATGAAACTCATGAACTAAACTCCTGCCTTAATCCCTGGATAATCGGTTTATTTCTCATCCGGAGATATCCACCAAATGCTGCAATCAGAATCCACAACAAGGATACAGCATAGACAGTAACATACGCCATAAGATCAAGTCGGATATTGAGAGATGAGAGTACATAAATCTCGCCGGGAATCTGGAGGAACCAAAGATTCTGAAGGCCCCAGTTGAAAATATGGGACGCAATGTACGCACCCACACACGAAATGCCCCAGATAAGGATCACTGAAATAAACCAAAAACGTGTGAGGCTGGTAAGTGAAAGTCCTACAGCTCTCAGAAAGAAAAAGTCCTGGGCCTTTTTCTCCATAATATATATGACGAAAGCGATGATATTAAAGACCGCTACAACTACAATCAGTTGAAGAATAAGTGAGATTGAAAACTTCTCAACTTTCACGGCCTCAATTAAGAATGAGTACTCGTTCCAAAAAGGACGAACCAGAAAATCTGACGAAACTTCCAGACGAAGTTTTTGTCTTGAAGACTCAATTTCATCCAGATTCTCAAGCGGTTTATTCACGTCTTTGACCGCAATGATAACTTGATTGACCTTATTCCCTAGTTCCAGAAGCTCGGCCAGATCAGCGCGATTAAGATAAACGAATCTTAAATCTTTTTGATAGATACCGTGCTTAACCAGTGAACTGATTTGAAATAATTTAATGGTCGGAAGTGCCGAGGCCGCCTCATTACCACGACCAAAAGTCAGAGCAAGCTCATCGCCCACTTTCACTTTGAGCTGCTTAGCGAGTTCCTCACCAATGACCACTGTACCAGTTGGTACTTTTACTTTTAGGCCCGTGGTTTGCGAGAAACTTTCTCCTTCGATTCCACGAACCAGAACACCTTTACTGGCGTCACCATGAAGAGCGAAGGCCTCAGTTTGAATCACTGGCGTTACGGCGATTGGTTTAATGCTATCAATCTTTTCTTTTAATTCTGCAGAGACCGGGAAAAAACCACGACGATTGGTCACGATAATATCACCAGAAGAGTGACGAAGACCTGACTTCAATAGATGATCGAAACCATCCATGAGGCCAAACGTACAAAGGATGACCGCAATTGAGAACGTGAAACTAAAAACGGTCGCCAGCAGGATTTTTCCTGCGGAGCGACCGTGTAAAACGATTTTTAAAATCGAAAGATAAGAATTCATTACTCTTCTTCAGAGAAGAAATGTTCTTTCTTAAGAAGTGGGAAAAGGATTACTTCGCGGATTGTAGGTGAATCAGTGAGGATCATCACAAGACGATCAATACCAATACCCTGGCCGGCCGTAGGTGGCATTCCGTACTCAAGAGCACGTACGAAATCATAATCAACTTCAGAGGCTTCATCGTCCCCCGCTTCTTTCGCCATTGCTTGGTCAGCAAAACGATCAAGCTGATCAGTAGGATTGTTAAGCTCAGAGAAGGCGTTTCCAACTTCCCAACCATTCATGAAGAACTCGAAACGATCTACGAATTCAGGGTTCTCATCGTTACGACGAGAAAGAGGAGAAACCTCAGTCGGATATTCAGTAATGAATGTCGGCTGAATAAGTTTTGCTTCTACTTTTTCTTCAAAAGTAAGAACCAGAAGTTTGCCCCAAGAAAGCGAGTTAAGCTTCTTCGGATCCATATCAATGCCTTTTAGAAGACCTAAAAGGTGGGCACGGTCATTCACCTGCTCCATTGTAGAATTGGTATATTTCGCCACCGCTTCTCTCATCGTCAGACGAGCATAAGGGCCTTTAAGATTGATTTCGTGTTCACCAAATTTCACCACATCAGACTTGATCACGTGAGTCGCTAGACCGGTAATCAATGCTTCAGTGAAGTCCATAAGGTCATGGTAAGTAGCGTATGCCCAGTAGAACTCAATTGTTGTGAACTCAGGGTTGTGCTTAAGTGATAGACCTTCGTTACGGAAACAACGGTTCATCTCGAATACTTTATTATATCCACCAACGATCAAACGCTTAAGATGAAGCTCAGGCGCGATACGCATGAAGAGTTCCATATCAAGAGCATTGTGGTGAGTATTGAACGGTCTTGCGGCCGCTCCACCTGCCACTGAATGCATCATCGGAGTTTCTACTTCAAGGAAGTCGTTCTCATAGAAATATTCACGGATATAACGAACGATTTGTGAGCGCATTTTTAGTTTCGCGCGCACTTCAGCGTCCATGATCATATCTACGTAGCGCATACGATAACGAAGTTCGGCATCAGTCAGACCGTGGAACTTTTCAGGAAGTGGACGAATTGATTTCGTGAGAATTGTTAGTTCGCGAGCATTAAGTGCCAACTCACCTTTCATTGTTTTGAATACGTCACCTTCAGCGTAAACGATATCGCCAGTGTCCAAAAGCTTGTATTCAGCGAAGCCCTTCTCTGAAGTCACTTGCTTATTTACATAAAGCTGGAAACGAGAAGAACCATCATCCACCTGAAGGAACGCGGCCTTACCGAAATCACGCACCATCATCACACGGCCCGCAACTTTATATCTTGGAGTTTCGCCAATTTCTTCCTTGGCCTTCTCACTGTACTGCTCAGTTAAATATTTAAATGAAGTGTTCGGTTTATAGCCGTTCTTATATGGATTAGAACCCATCTCTTCAAGCTTCTTACGTTTATCCAGACGAACATCCATCTGTTCAGAGAAGAGATTGGTCCAGCGGCTTACGTGTTTGTCTTTCATAATTTTTCCTGAGGTGGTTAATTTTTCGTCGTTCATAAATCATCCATTCCTGTATCTTGTACCTCGCCTCCAAGGGACTTCCATTGAAGGAAAGCTTTCATAAAATCATCTAAATCGCCATCAAGAACTGATTGGGCCTGAGACGTGCTGAATCCTGTTCTGTGATCTTTCACTAATTGATATGGGTGAAGAACGTATGAGCGGATCTGAGATCCCCAAGCAATGTCTTTTTTGCCAGCTTCGATTTTATCCAAGGCCTCCTGACGTTTTTTCATCTCCAGGTCATAGAGACGAGATTTTAGAATCTTCATCGCCATGGCACGGTTTTGGATCTGCGAACGTTCGTTCTGGCAAGCAACTACAATTCCTGATGGTAAGTGAGTTAAACGAACGGCCGAATCGGCGGTGTTTACTGACTGTCCACCAGCTCCACCTGAACGGTAAACGTCCACGCGTAGATCTTTATCCAGGACTTCAATTTCAATTGTATCGTCCACTTCAGCACTCACAAAAATTGAAGAGAATGAAGTGTGGCGTCTGGCGTTTGAATCAAACGGTGAGATTCGCACCAGGCGGTGAACACCTGACTCAGATTTTAAAAGTCCGTAGGCGTAGTTCCCTTGAACCAAAAGTGTCGCCGATTTAATTCCTGCAGAATCGCCATATTGGAAATCAGTAACAGTGGCCTTGAAGCCATGGGCCTCACACCAACGTTGAACCATACGAAGAAGCATTCCGGCCCAGTCGCATGATTCAGTTCCACCGGCACCAGCATTAATGGTTACGATGGCATTATTAGGATCTGTTTCACCAGCAAGAAGGGCTTTCTTCTCCGCTTCTGACAATGCAGTTTGAAGCTTCGGAAACAGATCAAGCGCCTCCTGAGCGGAAGACGCATCTCCAGCGTCACTCATTTCGCACAGGACTTCGAAATCGTCTGCGAGAGTTTTTACTTTGCTATAAAGCTTAATCACTTCTTCAATGAGGGAGCGTTCTTTTTGGATTTTTGTGGCGTTTGCCGAATCATTCCAGAAGCCATCAAGTGCTTCGAGTTCTGAAATCTCTTTTAGTCGATTTTGTTTACGATCGACGTCAAAGCGACCTCCGAATCGTTTCGAGAGTGGCCTTGATCTCAGTGAATTGAGATTTATAATCTGAAAGTTTTAGAAACAGTGAGTCATCCATAAATGGCCTTTGAAAGAAATCACTGTAACAAAGAGGAATGAGCTTTGAAAAGAGGTTCTTATCCCGAATGGAGTAAGAACCTTATGAATTAGTTTGCAAGATGTAGATATGGAGTCAGGATTGAGCTGAAATCCTGGCGATTATCAACTGCCGGTAGAACTGTATTTGGATTTCTCGGAATATTGTCCGGATCTCTCAAAAGGTTACAGTCAAACGAAGGCGTTGTTCTGTTTTTCGCGTTCTGCTCACTGATCGCCACGAGAAGTGAAGCGATGGTCTTACGATTTGCCGGAGCTTTTTTATCGAAGCTCAACAAGAACTTCACAAATTTCCAGATACTACCGAAATCTTTTTCATCAGGAACCTGCTCATACTTGATCATGAACTGATAGATTTGTTTCTGGAACTTTTTGATAATTGGATTCTTGTCTTTCAAGAAACCATCAAGAGCGCCGGAATAAATTGTATAAGCGTTATTTACTTCGTCAGCATCTAAGAGATTATTCCCATTGGTATCCCAACGAAGAATAGTGGTCTCAATATGCATAAGGGCGATCATGGTGGTCATGATGTCCCCTTTCTCAAAAGGAACTTGTTCTTTATCCCCGTCAGAATAGAAGTTACAAGAACGGGCCGCATCGATAGTGGTTTCCAGGAACTTTTGGGCCGCTTCGTTTGGAACGAATTCATCACAATTTTTAGGTGCGCCCATTGATTCAAACATTAAAGGTAAGTAAGGGCGGTAGTCCTTACAAACACCCTTCCAGAAATTGGCCTTGAAACATTCAGGTAGAATTCTACCGAACTGATCTTTCGGACAGGCCATGTCTTCTTCAAGGTAAGTAAACAGATCGCCCTGAATATTAAGCGCAGCAAACAAGCTCACACCAAATTCAGTCATTTCGTTTACATCAAGTTTGTTATTTGTGTCTGATTGATATTGGAAAAGTGTTCCAAGTAGCGAAACGTTGTCGGCCGTGCCTTCGATTTTTCCAGGAAGGATCAGGTCCATATCAATCAATTCTTGCTCAAACTTTTTAAGCAGGGCCTGCATTTGCTTCTGGTCCATTGAGAAGCCGCCAACCGCGTCTGGGTTCGGACTTGGGCTACCATAAACTTGGAACACAAGTTTAATGGCGTATTCGAATAGAGCAATTTCAAATACCGCGTCCGCATTACGACGGTAACCGCGAGTATAGTATGGGGCTAGGAACTCCCCTTTCATGAAACGATATTTCTTCACAATTCTTTCGAACTGATCAAGCTCTTTCTGGTGCTCAGGATAAGTGTGACGGTATTCATCGAAATCAATTGAAACCGGCTGAGAACTCTCCAGTTGAACTTTGAACTTGTCATAAATTCTGTGGAAAATCGTACCACTCTGAAGAAGGGTCTTAGCGTGGACGAAAAAGTTCTTTAATTCAATTCCCCTCACTTCATCAGTATTACCGTTCATCAGAATCTTCTTGGCCTCGCCAATCATATTACGATACTTCTCAACATCGAAATCATCTTTCTCCACGAACTCTTTCACGGCCTCAATCGCCTGATCCATTGTGAAGAGAACTTCCTGATCACGATTGTTCAGGTCACCTTGAGTCACAATATCGTAAAGATCGTTCACATCACGCTTTAAAAGCTGAAGAATCGATTCTTGATTTAAGATGATGTATTTGTAGCGAACAGCATCCAGACCAATTAGAAGAAGATGGTCGAAATTCAAGATCAGTTTTTCCAGCTCAATATGAGTCAGGTGATCTTCATCACCACCAAGCATGAGCTTCTTCACAAACAGAACTTTCTTAACTCTTTCGATGTCCTGACGAGTGTCTTCAGTCGTGAAACTCTCAAGAAGATCCATGATATTTAGCTTATGGATATTACCGCCACGGTCTGATTTAAAAATCTTACGAAGGGCCTGCACGATGGCCTTGTTGGCGGTCGAAACACGGTCACGGTGGTTTTGGTGAAGAGCATATGTCACTTCAGATTCGTTTTGGAAAATTGGTCCGAAGTTAAGAGATGCCTCACGGTTAAAAACGACCGCAAAGTTAATAACTTTATCGACAGTATCTTTTGAAATGTAATCAGGATCTTCACCGGCAATTAAGTGACCAAGGTCAAAAACTGCTTTAAGGGCCTTCACCACTTCCGGCTGAACGTCAGGTCGGAAAACACGAAGATATTCTTCAAGCTGAACACGAGATAAGTGGCCCGGTTTTCCCGATTTTACCACTCTGATGAACAAGTGAAGGTTTTCACCCAAACACTGAATTTGAGATTCAATATTCTTATTCATGATCTCTGAGAACTCATTCATATCGAGTTCACAGTTCACTTCAAACTGAGATGTTGAAAGCTCTTTCTTCTTAACTTTACTGCCTAATAAATCTCCGCAACCGCTCAGGGCAAGCATCAATACAGCAAGCAGAAGAATGAATTTCATCTTAAAAAACATATCTAAGTGCTCCAAAAACGGCGTCATTATTTTTATAAGGAGACCAATAAGACTTCCCGTCACTTGGTGTTCCAATCATATTTACGCCAAAGTTCATCAGTAATTCTTGTGTTACTTTATAGCTCGCTCTAAGCATGACCAGACGGTCAGTGGTAAGCATATCGAACTTGCCATCTGCCGAAAGAGTAAGGAAACGTCCAAAGTTTCTCGAAGCAAAAATGTTCACGGCCTGGTTCCAACGAGGATCCAGGGCCAGGTCATCTTTATCTCTATCAAACGGACTGAGACGGGCCACATAGTTAAGGGCCAGAGTATAAAGATCGTTAGATTTTGAAATCCCGCCACCAACATAATCTTCACGACGCTTTTGGTTTTTGATTTCTGTATATCGAACATCGTCTTGAACATCAGGGTTACTCTGAGGTCTTACTGCGATTCCTGAAACATACATTTCCAGATCAAGATTTCTGTACTTAAGAGTTGAGCCATAGACATCGTGATAATAGAACTTAGGAGTAATACCAGCGTTGATCACTTTACCAACGATATCAACGTTCACATCCACATCGGCCGTGAGCTGATTTTCCGGCTTACGCATAATAAAGTTGTCCAACACCCAGTGCTTTGATTCAAAACCAATATTGGCACCGATAGTGTAACGATAAATCACTTCGTTGATTTGTGGATAATCCACCTCGTAGTTGATCTTCATCGGAACACCTTGGTAGACCGTGCTGCTTGCAGGAGGATCTGCCCATGGGCTTCGTGATGTAATTGTCTTGTCTTTTTTATCAATATCCAGAGGTGGGTTCATTTCAGGAACATAAAGACCTGAAAGGAACGTTCTATATCTCATTCCGTTGGATGATTTTCTCTCGTAAGCTAGACCAATAAGACCTTCCTGACCTGGCAGAAAGTAATCAAAGTTACGACGGTTATTTACCTTACCGAATCCCCAAACCGCATCCACTGTAGACCACGGAACGATTTGGCGGCCAAACTTCAATGAGTCCTTACTTGTAAGATTTCCGCCAACATAAGCTTCTTGAAGAGAATACTGTGTAAGGCTTTGATCATTTACTTGGGCCGCGGCAGTGAAACGAGTCTCTACGCCACGAGTATAAGTAGTGCTCGTGTTCTTGTGATAATCAAATTCGAAGTCTGCGTTATAACGGTTACCAGGAACATTACCTACGTTCCCATGGGCCTGATTACTCAAAGCCCCTAAGTGACCATTAATATAGGAATTAGGAGCCGAGTGACCCACACTGGTCACTAAAATCATGCTTCCTAAAGTCCACTTGCGATAGCTTTTAAGCACTGAGAAAACCTTCCTTAAACAAATATGATTACTTTCATTATCTCTAAAATTTAAACTTTCTATTTACGCATTGTATCAAGGCAAGACCTATCACTCGCCTCACCGTGTAAACCTTACCTTCCCCTGTCAGCCGGGCAGACACTTGTAAACAGTTCAAATGACAGAACTTTTTATTTGCCCAGAGTTAAGTAAGGGACTACTATGCGACTGACCTTTTCACTCAAATAAAGGAAAACCTCTGATGAAAAAGCTAAGTACTGGAATTTTAATGGGTTTTTTCGCTGTTATGGGTCTTGCCCAAGCAGATAGCAGCCGCTACCACCCAAATCACCTCTTCATTAAAATGAAGTCTGGTGAAAGTCTTGTTAACTCACCTCTTATCAAAAGCTCTAAAAAGCTATTTGGCAGCCTATATCTAGTTAAAACTGAAAGTGCTGATAAATTGGCGGAGACTTTATCATCTGAAGAATCAATTGAATACGTTCAAAAAGATTTCTACGCTGGTAAATCAGCTATGCCTAAGCACGAAGTTCTAAATGAAGGTGGCCTTCTTATGAAGCAACTTCAGAACTTCGACTTCTCAGTTTCTTTCAACGATCCATATACAAGCAGACTTTGGGCCTTCCAAGCTAAGAACGGTCTAGATGTTATTGGTGCTTACGATGCTCTTCCAGCTCGTGCTGCTCAAGAAGTAATTGTTGCTGTTGCCGATACTGGTGTAGACCATAACCACGAAGATCTTAAAGATGTTATGTGGACAAACTCTCGCGAAATTCCAGGCAACGGAATTGATGACGACAACAACGGCTACATTGACGATATCCACGGTATCAACACTCTAGTAAGAGATGCCCAAGGTCGTCCGACAATGAATACTATGGCCTCTCACTGGCATGGTACTCACGTAGCTGGTACTATCGCTGCTACTCAAAATAACGGCGTTGGTATCTCTGGTGTTGCAAACAACGTGAAAATCATGGCCCTTCGTGTAGTACCTGACGATGCGGACGAACTAGATTCAAACATTGTTGAAGCTTTCCTATATGCCGCTAACAATGGTGCAAAAATCATCAACTGTTCATTCGGTAAGAAAAATAACGAAGGCGGAATGGTTGTTAGAGACACAATCAACAAGATCGCTTCTAAAGGTGTTCTAGTTGTTGTTTCTGCTGGTAACGATTCAATGGGACCTTTCTCTTGGCACGATATCGATACTAACCTTAAATACCCTGCTTCGTTCGATTCTCAGAACATGATCGTTATCGCCTCTACTCAATCTGATGGCGCTATGTCTTCTTTCTCGAACGTTGGTAAAATTGGTGTAGACGTTGCTTCTCCGGGATCAAACATCTACTCAACAATCAACAACAACCAATACTCAATGGCATCTGGTACATCAATGGCAGCTCCAAACGCTTCAGGTGTTGCGGCGATGGTTCTTGGCTATTATCCACAAATCAAAGGTGCAGGTCTTAAGAAACTTCTTATGGACACTGTAACTCCAGTTCCAGCTTTCAAAAAACTAACGGTTACTGGTGGACGCTTAAATCTTAAAGCGGCACTTGAAAGAGCTAAACTAGCTACTCAAAGACGTTAATAAAAAAGGGGCCTTAACGGGCCCCTCTTTTTTTTATCTCACTGATTTTATCTAAAGCAATCTTCTCCCACTTCTCCATCAACTTTTCTTCCGCTCGACTCACTTCATGATCATAACCCATGAGATGAATCATCCCATGAATCATGAGATGGATAAACTCGTCCCAATATCCAATTTTAAATTCTTTCGCCTGACGTTTGGTTTGCTGATGGCAAATGGCGAGGTCTCCCAGAAACAACTCCGGCATTTTATAAGAAGCTCCTCGAAGATCTTCATGGGCCGGAAATGAAAGGACGTCTGTGACCTTGTCTTTATTTCGGTGCTCGCGATTGAGTTCTCGGATTCGAGCGTCTCCGCAAATCATAAGCGAGACCTGAACGGTCTTCACCGATTTGAATTTTGACTTGAGAAGAATTCCTTCACCAAAAAGATATTCCAGCGCTTCCGAGGCATAGTTCAGCCACTTGGCCAGCTGTTTCTTGTCGGAGTCGCTCAACTTAACCGTAGAATGATAATCAACTTGGAGGAAAGGATGTTTCTTCATAAAGGCCATGTTATCCTGTAACAGAATCTTCTGCAATATAAGGAGCTGACGGTGAGTCATCCGGAACTTGAACGTTGTATTGAGGTCATCAAGGCCCTTCGCCATCCTAAAACAGGATGCCCTTGGGACCTGGAGCAGACCCACGAAACGCTTTTGAAATATCTGATCGAAGAGGCCTACGAGTTTGTGGAGGCGGTAGAAAACGGTGATCCCAAACATATGGAAGAGGAAATCGGCGACGTTCTCTTTCAGGTGATCCTTCACACCACAATTGGTGAAGAGAAGAAGGCCTTCTCGCTGGAATCGGCCGCCAAAAATCTAGCGGATAAATTAGTTCGCCGACACCCTCACGTTTTCACTCAGAAAGATATGAAGCTCACTTCAGATGAAGTGCTGGAGAATTGGGCGAAGATCAAAGTCACTGAGAAAGGTGAACGTAAATATACGATTGATGAAAAATACCTTCACGCCCCTGCCTTGGAATCAGCTTTTAAAATTGGCAAGAAATCCACAACCGTGAACTTTGACTGGCAAGATCATCAACAAGTGATGATGAAAGTGGAAGAAGAATGGCAGGAAGTAAAAGAAGAGCTGCCTCCCACAGGTCAATACAATAAAGAGCGAGTGAAAGAAGAGATCGGAGATCTTCTTTTCAGTGTCGCCCAATTGGCACGCCACTTAGATTTAAATCCGGAAGAGTGTCTCCGAGATGCAAATAAAAAATTCATCAAACGTTTCCAGAAAGTGGAAGACATGGTGAAGGCCTCGGGACGAAAGTTAGAAGATACTCCCCAAGAAGAACTGGAAGATTACTGGGTGAAAGTTAAAAAAGTATGAAGTTAAAGCATAAGTTTATTAAGTTAACAGAAGCTCAAAGACTTTATGGTCTGGATAAACCCATCATTGGTTTGACCGGTGGAATTGCGACCGGCAAGAGTACTGTGACAAAGATGCTTGAGGGCCAAGGACTGGTGGTCCTGGACGCTGACCGTTTGGTTAAATCCATCTATCAGACCCGGGAAGCTAAAGACTTCATTAAAGGCACCTTTCCTGAGGCGTGGATCAATAACGAGATTAACTTTCAAAAGCTAAGAGAGCTCTTCTTTCATAATCCTAAAACGAAGGAAGCGGTCGAGGGCTTTATCTACGCTCGTCTGCCTCAGGCCTTTGCAGATGCGGCCTCCTTGAATACAAAGCAGCCTTTCCATATTTATGACGTCCCACTTCTCTTTGAAAAAGGACTCGATCAGAAAATGGATCTATCAGTTTTGGTTTATGCTCCTCGAAAAATTCAGAGAGCAAGATTAATGGATCGAGACGGACATGTTGAAGACATGGCGGAAAAGATTCTTAACCATCAGATGGACATTGATGAGAAGAAGCTTAAGGCCGATTTTGTGATTGATAATTCTGCTGGTATGAGTGAACTTGCAGCAGAAGTTAAACAGTTCCTACTGCAAGTTTTAGAATAATTACTTTTTAATGGGCATGCACTTGCCCTTCGCGGCCTTCATAAAACTGGCCTCTTCGGTTTGAACGCATTTAAGACCTTTATCACAAGTGTATTCCAAGGCCCCACCTGAAAGACGTTTCCCTTTAGCGTCCAGAACGATACAGCTTTGACCTTGCTGGCCTCTTAGTTCACATTGCATGAACTTCTCTCTACTGTTTTCCACACAACGGGCCTTATTATTCTTTTTGGCCAGAGAGATCACTTCCTTATTAAACCAATCAGAGCAATGTGAGTCGGTGGCACACTTATTTTTTGGATGAGTAAAGCGAAGACTTGCCACCACGTTCTTCATCATCGCATTCAGGGCGCCCGTCACTGTAAGATTGTTGGTAACACGAGCATTTAAGAAATCATTATGACAAAGTTCAGTCATTGATTTCATCGTGACAGTCTTTCCGGCAATTTGCTCCGGCAGAAGAAGACGTCTCGAAGTAATCGTCACTGTATTAGAGAATTTTTTTGAAACACCAGCTGAACCACCCACTCCCGCGAAAGTAAATCCACCTGCTCCAGAATATTCAGTCTCAAAGTCCAGATCAGCATCACAGTTAAAACTAATGAAGCGTCTTTTGCTTTTTACAATTCTTCCCATGCGGTCGTAAGTCGTAAAATCAAAAGTACCATCTGATTTCAGGGCGGGCCGCATGCCTTCCGTATTAATGGTTACGTTCGTTCTGTATTCACGTCTAAAAGCGATCGCCGGACCTGCTTCCACACCAATCCCCATGAATTCAACTCTCACTTGAAGAGTCACTTTAGAATCCACTTTGCGGCTGTCCGAGGACTTTATCGTATTGCCGGCAGAACTGATCCAATCAACGCTTTCTCTGTCTGATGTCAGCGATTCTAAGATGTCTACTTTCCGAGCGTAATTCAGTTTTTTACTATCTGCCGGGGCCATCGCTGGAGGAAGAATAATCTCGCCTTCTTCATTCAAGAAGTTAGAACGATCTTCCACTCCCTTCATCAATACCTTTTGAAGATTTGTTAAATCCGGGTCCGATGAAACTGAACCTCTTTGAAGGGCCTCAAGGGTATCAAGGGAAAGCTTTCTCATTTCCTCTTGAAGTTCAGGGGCCACAAGCAAGAGGTCTTTCTCAATTGCCTGACGAATTTCTTCCGCAGCATCTTCTGAGTTACCAGAAGAAGCCAAGGCCGCATCGTAGGCCTGTGTAATTTGGAATTTCACTTTTTCGGCCAACAATCGGGCCTCATTCTCTGCACGTTTTTCCAGTGGAAGGTTTAGCTTTTCGTAATTCAGCTCACGATGAAAAGCTTCAATACTTAAAGAAGTTGATTGAGTGAGTTCTTCAAGGAACTCTACGCGGTTCTTTTTTTCTTCAAAGCTGACCGATCCCATGGCCGAGAAGGAAAAGAGGGCCACCATAAAGATCCAACGTGTATTCAACATAGTTCATCCTCACTTATGAGGACATTTTATGAGAATTCGGGATTTCAATCTTTAGCTTTCGAAAGGACAGTAAAGTTTACAACAGGCACTTGTCAAAAATTTAGACAGTGAGCTTGCTTGGGTACTGAAAGTTCTGGATTTTTTTAAGCCATGGATCTTGGAAAGATAGTGCCACGGCCACGAGTTTTAGCCCTTCTCTATTCTTATTTCCACGACCATACTTCGGATCTCCCATGATTGGGTGGCCTATGAAGTCCAAATGACGACGAATCTGATGAAGGCGACCGGTCTCAATCGTGACCTTTAAATGGCTTTGATTATTTTTTGAGGCCAGAACTTCAATGTGGGTAATCGCCTCTTTATCATCCAGAGAAGCTTTGATGGTCTGTTTAGAACCAACTTCCATCTCCCCAAGAACAATTGCTTCGTAGGTTTTAGAAATAAGGTTTTTTTGGAAGAGGTCTCCAAGAACGCCAGCGGCCTTTGAATTATAACCCACAATCATTGGCCCCTCAGTTTCGCGATCAAGTCGGTGAACCAGAAAGACCTCTTTCTTACGGGCAATTTCCACATAACGAAGTAAGGAAGCGTGGTCGCCTGCTTGTGATCCTTGTGGAACAACTCCTGCTGCTTTGATCCAGATACCATAGTTCTGGTCTTCATAAAGGCATTCTGATTCAGTCACCGCCGGAAGTTTTAAGACCTTTGGATCATAAAAACATTGAATAAGGTCTTGGGGTCCCACCTGCTCTTTCAGGCCACGGATGCGAAGAGTTTTTCCCTTGGCATTACGTTGAATCCAGACCGCGCCCTTTTGGGCCGCATCTGCTAAATCTTGTTCAGGGAGTTTAGTGAGCTTTTGAAGAAATTCTCCCAGCGTAGTTCGCTGGGAGAAAAATTTACTAACAGGGGCTTTAAAAATTCTCATTTAAGACAGGAAAGATTCAAGCGTTTCAGTTGAAAGTGCTCTTGCTTCATGCACTTTGTTCAGGTCTTTTTTCATAAGAACATGAAGACACTTAAAGTTCTCAATGATCTTCGACTCATCATTGGCCTGGGCCTTTTGGATTCCAAGCAGAGCTTCCTTCATTTCATGCTCTTTTTGAGATGTCGTGAAATTGAAGTTCGTCTGCTCAACCGGAGACTTCTCGTGCATCATATGAAGCTTATTAAGAAGGACATCTAGTTGAGAAAGTTTTTTATCAAGCGTGTGAACGTTGAAGTCCAATCTTGCCAACTCGTCCTTGTATCTCATCGCAAGCTTCTGTTGAGCTTCGTCCAGAGGTGGAAGTTGACCAAATAGAGAGTTATTGATCGAAATAAGTTTCGCCTTAACTTCCATCAGTTCAAACTTCAATTTCTTGTAATCAGTTTTAACACCTTCAAGTTGAGTCATGATGTCCATAGTGTCCTTGGTCTTCTTCGTTAGTTCCAGGGTCACTTGTTGCATTTTATGAGCATCTGTTTTTAAATCGTCATTGTGCTGAAGAATCGACTTATTAATGTGCATAAGAGATTCCATTCTTTCCACTGAACTTAGGAAGGTGTCACGAAGGTCATTCGCAAGCTGGAACTCCTGCTTAATGATGTCTTTCTTCTCTTCTTCGATTTCTTTCATGCCTTCGATCGTCTCAATATATGACTCGTTTTCTTTCTCAAGATTGCGAATCGTATGAAGACATTCGTTCTTTTCCCCATTTACTCTTTCAAATAAAGTCACAAGGGTCTTATAAAGGTCATTCAGATCATTGTTCTTAAAGTCTTTTTCAAGAAGACGGATTTGATCCTCATCTAGACTTTCTTCGTTCCAGTGAGTGATGAAGCGATTAAGTGTCTCCCGAGAAAGGTTTACTTGCTCGTTGATTGCTTCTTTTACAGAAACCAATGGATAGAAGAACACCATCACACGGTCTTCGCGATTCACATTGATGGGAGTCACATACATCTCGTAAGGCTGAGATGGAGCATACTCGTCCTGTTTTACTTTGACTGGATAGATTCCGGCGATTTTGTTCACAAGAGCTTGATAGATTGGATCTTCATCAAGGTTTAGATAATCACGAAGGTAGTCCCAGTTAAAGGCATCGCTTCTCACTTCTTCTTCACTTAAATAGAACTGCTCTAAGAAAAGATGGTTGAACCAAGTTAGTTTGAAATTAGTATCAATCATACAGCCACCAAATGGAAGACCAGTATGAAGCATTGAACCCAGGTTCAATTTGATTTTTAATTCATCCAAGAGGCGAACGATATCATCACGAGTAAGATCTGAGTAGTGGTCCATCATGAAACGTTGATCGCCCATGATTCCCTTCTCAATCACACCTTTAACTTCCATCTCAACTTGCTCACCCATCTTCACTTTCTGCCAACGGAAAAGATAGGCCAGACCCATCCAGGCCGTCACAAGAAAGGCCACCATTCCAGCAAGCATGATCACAAGTTGGTTTTGTTTTCTGAAGCGCATGCCTTGAATGTCTTGTGCTTTCTTTTCAACATCAATCATCCATTGAGAGAGGGCCAAAGATGCTTGAGTCACATGGACCTTAAGATCGCGAGACTGAGAGTTTAAGCTCCCAAGTAATTCAAGTTCATTCTGCATGGATGTGAAGCGCTCTAACAGGGCCTGTTTTTCACCATCTGTTAGTGAAGAACCAGTAACTAGATTCTCAAGACGCTTAAGATCTGTGCGAAGGTAACTTACCTGAACTGAGCCACTCACATTTTTTGGATTGAGCTGTTCAAGGCGCTCTTTCATTCTTTCAGCAAGAAGTTCAACATTATTATATTTTTTGGATTGGGCAACTTCGTAAAGAGAAGCAACTTTATTGCGAAGAACTTTAAGAGCGTCAGATGGATCAGACATTCCAGTCGTATTGTTAATCAGACGGTTGAATGTGCGCATGCCAAGACTTAAATCTTTGCTCGATTTAATTTCTAGTAGCTCTTCGGTTTCCGCAATTTTTTGAGAGAGTTCACGAATTTTATCATTCGCTTTATCAGGCTGTGCCCAAGACAAGTGCTTGCCGATTTTCTCGAAGCTCATGTCTTTCTTAAAGTGATGAATAAGTGAGTTAATTTTAAGGCCACGCTCTTCTTCTGTACTTTGCAGATGATTAAGTCTCAAAGCAAACAGAGTCGAGCCAACGCCAAAAACGACAGCGATAACAAATATTCCGTGTATTACCCACTGTCCACGATTAAAGGTTTTTTTCCAATCCATTGAAGTCACCCTTTTTAAGTAAATTCCGATACTTAATTTTCTGACAATTTGCGACGGATTGAAAAGAACTAAGCTCAAATAAAAAAGCCCGAGCTGTTAACTCGGGCTTCGTGTTTTCTAATTTTGAGTTGGATTAGCTGGCAAGATCTTCGTAAGAGTCGAACTGGTTACGAAGCTTGGCCTTAAGCTTTAGGATCGCCTGAGTGTGAAGCTGAGACACGCGTGACTCAGTTACATCCAGAACCTGGCCAATTTCTTTCAGGTTTAGATCTTCGAAGTAGTAAAGAGAAAGCACCAGGCGCTGCTTTTCAGGAAGGGCCTTAATACCTTCTTTAATGATCTCCTGTGCGCGCTTATAACCAACAGCTGTCTGCGGGTTAGCACCACGAGAAGTCTCCATAAGAGAGACCATGAGCTTCTTATCACCTTTACTCATTGCCGCTGCATCTTCGATATTCAGAAGAGAGACTGACTTTGATTTGTTGATAAGCTCATGGAACTCATCCATCGAACACTGTAAGTGTTCGCACATTTCTTCATCTGTTGCTGGACGACCAAGGTCCTTTTCAAGCTTGGCATATGCCTTCTCTACGAGCTTGGCCTTTTCACGAACTGAACGAGGAACCCAGTCCTGAGAGCGAAGTTCATCAAGAATCGCCCCGCGGATACGGAATTCAGCGTATGTTTTAAATTTGTTATCACGAGATGGATCGAATTTTTCGATGGCATCCATAAGACCGATAACACCACATGAAATCATGTCATCGAGTTCAATATTAGGTGGAAGCCTAGAGGCGATTTTCTGAGCGATGTAACGAACTAATGGAGCGTACTCAAGAATGATTTCGTCTTTGACCTTTGGGTCTACAGTCGAGCGGTAATCTTTTAAGTTCTTAAGTTTGGCCGTGAGTGATGACATTTGTGAGCTCTCCTTAGCATTTACCGTTTAGTGAACATCGTGTTCATAGGCCATCTGGCTCATCCCCTTAGATGGGGCAGTCAGTGGTCCACCTACTTTTTCGGTGAACCCATATAAAAGTTTAACGAAGTTTTTATTCCATTCATTTTTGTTTTCAGAGAGGAAAAAAGTATCAAATCCTGAGGCATCTACATCGAACTTCTGGATCCCTCCAAGAATGTGAGTACGAGCACCTAGGAAATTCTCGATTGTTTCACTCAGGGTCATCACCACTTTCTGGAACTGTTTTTCACTCTGATACATGTTCACCAGAAGATGGTTCTCTTTGATCCCGAAACGGGTCGCAAGAAGCTTCACCAGTGAGTATGAATCTGTGATTGAAGATTTATCCGGAGTCACAATCACCCAACGGTGATCACAATAAGCACTCAACGTAAGCGTTTCTCTCGACACCCCTGCCGGACAATCAAGAAGAATGAAATCGTATTCATGCTCATGAGAAGCGATGATATCAATGATAATTTCGTCGAAATTTAATTTTGATTCGAAGACCTGGATGGAGCCATTGCATGCAGGAAGTAAGTGGAAGTTACCTTGCTGAATCAGACAGTCTTCAAAATTTGCTTCTGCAGAGAGAAGTTTTTCAAATTTATTATCAAGTGGAAGGCCCATCTTGATGGCAGTGTTTGAAAGATTTGAATCGCAATCAATCAAGAGAGTGCGGTGACCGGCGCGGGCCAGTTCCTGTGCTGCTTTTAATGCGATTGAGGTTTTACCTACTCCGCCCTTTCCACCAGTGATGGAAATTTTAGTACAGGCGAAATCACTAGCTCTTCTAAGTTCTGACTTCTTAACGGGATTATTCGTGGTTGAAAACGATTGAAGCCACTCGCTAGTTTTGTGCATAAACCTCCTGTTAATTGCACAGTTTGGAAGCTTTAGATCTTGCCTAACATCCTGTCGGGCCTGAATAGAACTAGAGCTTTAGAAATTTAGAACTGAAAGAGACCTGACATCAATCTTTCAGCCGTCGCACCTTCGATATCATCCGGAACTACTGGTCCTGTTCCGAAGAATTTGAGAGGAAGCTTGTTGTGGGCCTTATGAACATTGAAGAGAGCTCCGAAGTTCATACAGAGGTCCACATGAGAAATGATAACACCGTCTACAATCTCCTTGTATCGGGCAATTATTTTTCGGTTATATAATTCAGAGTGAATCGCCGAAAGTGTGCATAGGACTTCTACGTGCTGGAAACCACGTTTCAAAGTCTCAACGAATTTTTTTGTTTCATCGGTGTATTTGCTATTCAGGCGCACATCCACCAGGACAGATTTGCCGGCTTCCACTGCTTTACGAGATAGGCCTACGACTTCAGAGAAGTTTTGCACCTTCTCGACCTTGATTCCGAACACCTGGGCCGCGAAGTCTGTAGAGGCGTTATTTTGAGCGTCTTGTGAGTACTGGATAAGAACCACGTCCTTCTTCAGAACCGCGATTTTAGTCCCCATTGTGCTCTGGCCAGAAGCTGCTTCCGACACAAGTACAGTCACTACAGGATCACCATTTTCAATCTTGGCGAACAAAGGAATGGCAGTATTAATTGAGCTCGCCATTTCTTGAAGAGCGAATTCAAAAATCACATCTGGATTCTCGAGATCTTCTTTTGAAAGTTCATAGTTGGCCTTCTTGATCAGCTCAAGAATATGGGCCTCATCCACGTCCAATGTTTTAAGCGTTGTACGAAGCTGGAAAATTCCTTTTGCTTCATTCAAATGCTTTTGGTTGAACTGATAGTTCTGTGAAAGCTCCATGATTTTTTGCTCAAGGAGTTCCATTTTATGCTGAGTGGTTCTTAGCTCTTGTTTAAGTTCATTGTAGGCCTCACGGCTCACCATTGATTGAGCAGGAGCAGCAGGAGCTTGAGGCTCACGAAGAGGATTTCTTGTGATCTCAACCGTGTCTTCCATCATCTGTTGCTGAGGGGCCTGACGTTGTGGTTGTGGTCTCGCCTCTCTAACTGGACGGGCCTGTTCGCGTTGCCCTGGTGGTTCAGCATATTTCCCACGATTCGATGGACGAACCGGGGCCGGTGTATCATCGGCCGAATCAATATCAAAACCAGAATCATCTCCGTCAGTCAGGAAATCATCCAAACTGCTTTTAATTAACGAAGATGTTTTCGTTGTCATATCAGCTAGACCAGCTGAGCCCTTAGCAAGTGTGTTCACCACTTTGTTAAGCCCCATGCTACCGTAGCCGGCCGGACCTGCGCCTTGGGCCTCAGGACCATTATATTTAGTAATTGTTTCTTTAATTGTAGAGGCGGGCTTTTGGTACAAAGCTTCTTTCTGTTCTGGATTCAAAACCTTATCCACCTTTGCCTTTTTCTCAAAGCTTCGCTCTGAGATGGCCGCTGTGATCTCAATGCGCTTTTTCTTAAAGGCGCCTTTAAGACCATTGTTAGTGATGGTTTTCAGAATGATGGCATCAGGACCAAGTTCTACTTTTACCTGTTTTAAAGCTTCTTCTAATGTGTCAGCTTCGAACTTCTTAACGAACATTCTTTACAACCTCACGGTACCGAGAGATCTGATATTGACTTCTGGACTAAGTTCATTATGACTTACCACAATCAGGTTGGGAATGAATTTTTCAGTCAACCTCTTGAAATGACGGCGAATCACTGGCGAACATAGAACTACCATTTTCTCCCCTTGCGAGGTCGCCTCTTCAATCTTTTCATTGAGCGAGGCCAGGATAGTTTGAGTCACTTTAGGATCGAGATTTAACTGCGATCCATGATCAGTGTGGATAATTGAACGAGCAACGGCCTCCTCAAGACTACGGTCCAGCGTAAACAGCGGAACGTCTCCCTGAGAGCCTTTAATTTTTTCTGTAATGGTCCTATAAAGGGCCTGACGAACGTATTCAGTAAGAGCTTCAGCGTCTTTTGTTCCAGTTCCAAACTCAGCAAGAGTTTCAAGGATCGTGCGAAGGTCACGAACTGAAACACCTTCACGTAAAAGGGCCTGCATAACTTTAAGCACAGTCCCAAGTGGCATGATGTCCGGAACAAGGTCTGAAACAATCTTCGGATTCTCTTCTTTGAAGTTGTCGAGAATCTTGACCAGTTCCTGACGACCAAACATTTCAGAAAGATTCGCTTTAAGAACTTCAGTTAAGTGAGTCGCCACAATTGTTGAAAGATCAACCACGGTGTAACCATTGTATTGAGCTTCGTCCTTGCGATCATCAGTGATCCAGATGGCAGGAAGACCGAACACAGGTTCTTTTGTTTCGATTCCATCCATTGCTTCAATCACAGTTCCAGGGTCCATCGCCATCATGTGATCAGGCATTAATTCACCACGAGCGATCTCAATTCCTTTTAATTTAATTGAGTAACCACCTGGCTTAAGCTCCAGGTTATCTTTGATTCGAACTGAAGGAATAATCATCCCCCAATCAAGAGCAAATTGTTTTCTAATGTGTGAAATACGTTCAAGGAGATCGCCATTTTGTTCAGCATCCACGATTGAAACAATTCCATATCCTACTTCAAGTTGCACAAGTTCCACTGGAAGAAGAGATTCAAGCGTCTCAGCTTTGGCCTTAGTTTCAGGAGCAAGCGCCGCTTTAACTTCAGCTGCTTTCGCCATCTCTTTGTTCTTCTCTACTTTGAATCCAGCGTAACCAATCAAACCACCGATCATAAGGAACGGGAAGGCCGGGAAACCAGGAATCAAACCAAAAACTGAAATCGCACCCGCAGTGATGTAGAAAGCTTTTGGGTGGGCCGTGAATTCTTGATTCACCTGCTTACCAAGGGCCTCAGAGTTTGAGTTACGAGTTGTGATAATACCGGCAGCAGTAGAGATCACAAGTGCCGGAATCTGAGCGATCAAACCATCACCCACAGTTAAGAGGGTGAACACTCGAGCAGCATCAGAGAAGTTCATATCATTCTGGGCCACACCAACAATGATACCGCCCACGATGTTAATTGCTGTAATCAAGATACCCGCGATGGCGTCACCGCGAACGAATTTCGAAGCACCATCCATCGACCCGTAAAAGTCCGCTTCTTGAGCAACTTCCGCACGACGACGTTTCGCCTCTTTCTCGTCGATTAGACCTGCGTTCAAATCCGCATCGATCGCCATTTGCTTACCAGGCATTGCATCTAACGTGAATCGAGCACTTACTTCAGCTACTCGACCAGCACCTTTAGTAATTACAATAAAGTTAATGACCACGAGGATCATGAAGATAATGATACCTACGGCGTAGTTACCACCTACAACGAACTCACCAAAGGCCTCAATGATGTGGCCCGCGGCCTTTGTTCCATCCGATGCTCCGTGAAGAAGAATGTTTCTTGTTGAAGCAACGTTAAGGGAAAGACGAAGAAGTGTTGTAATAAGAAGCACTGATGGGAAAGTCGAGAAATCTAATGGCTTTCTCGCGTAAATCGACATCAGAAGAATCGCGATTGATGTTGCGATAGAAAATGCCAGAAACAAATCCAGAATAATTGGAGGAAGTGGAACCACCATCACACCCAGGATTAAAATTAATCCTAGAGCAATTGCGAGTTCTGAATTTTGAGAAAAGACTTTGAGCTTTTCTAAAAACCTGTCCATGGTCACCTCTTAAAGAGTCGCTCATCCTGAGCTAAAAATTTTTACTTCAAAGCTTTCTGTTTGCGTTTCAGCTTATAAACGAAAGACAGAATTTCCGCGACCGCTTTATACAATGTTCGAGGAACTCCATGTCCCACTTTCACTGTTTTATATAACGTACGCGCCAGCATGATGTTTTCCACGATCGGAATATCATTTTCCTTCGCAATCTCTCGAATCCGAAGGGCCAAATGATCGGCACCTTTTGCCATCACGGCCGGTGCTACCATCGTCTCTCCATCATACTTCAATGCTACACTAATATGCGTTGGATTTGTAACAATTACGTCAGCCTTCTTTACATCATCCATCATCCGCTTTTGGGCCATCTGACGTTGGATCTGACGAATCTTACCTTTAACTTCCGGGTTACCATCTTTCTCTTTGGCCTCTTCCTTCGCTTCTTGCTTGGTCATCATCATCTTTTGACGATAGGACCACTTCTCCCACCCGAAATCGGCCAGGGCCACAACACCCAGACCTAACAGGATCGAGAAACCAAGTTTTACCATCAGGTATTTACCAAACATCAATGACTGTCCGGCATCTGAATGAAGAAATCCAAGAAACGAACCAATGTTATCTTTCATCACGCTGTAAGTGATGGCGATCACCACAGTAAACTTGAACACACCTTTGAGGGCCTCAACCAATGACTTCTTCGAGAAGATACGTCCGAAACCTTTCAGTGGATTAATACGTTCAATGTCTGCGTTCAGAATTTCCGGAGAATAAAGAAAACCAATCTGAATAAACTGCGAAAGAAATCCCAGACAAACTGAGGCACCAAATGAAGGGGCCACGCATTTCACCAGGGTCCACATGGTGTGAGTAATCACCTCAGCGAACTTCTCTTTGGTGTAAATCATCTTAAAATCTAAGCGATACACCCAGTCGATATATTCGGTGAACTGCTCATAGATGAACACACCACAGATAATTAATGTGAGAAGTGAGCCCGAAAGAAGCAATACAGATGAGAGCTCCTTTGAAGAAGCAACGTCACCCTTTTTGCGAGATTCATCAATCTTATACTGGGAGGGCTCTTCGGTTTTTTCGTCGTCGTTTTCGTCGGCCACATCCCCTCCTGGGATTATGGATTAATTAGAATGAAAGGAATTGAAACCATTCACCTAATTTTTCGATATATAAGTCATAACTCACTTGGAAAAACTCCTCTGCTATTCCTAAGAAGAGAAGAAGTCCCATGCCGATGTTCACCACGAAGCTCACCATCAAAACGTTCATTTGCGGAACTGTTCTGGCGACGATCCCCATAACAAGGTTCATCAGCAAGTTAGCAAAAATCAGTGGTCCCCCTAGAAGGATTGAAGCACTGAATGCCGACTTAAAGAATAACACGAAATATTCCGGGGTTTTCAGCATTTTGTCCGCATTTAAGAAATTGACAGAAAAAAAAGACTGAAACACTCCTTTGAACATTGGAACCAATGCTCCAGAAGAAAGAACCAAAATTAAGAGTGTCCACTCAATCAATCTTTCAAAAGGACCAATTTGTTGGCCCTGACTTGGATCGAAGTAACTGACACTGTTGAAGCCAATCTGTTGGGTCAGAATGCTACCGGTTGCTACGAATAGACTCATAATACATTTCACCAAAAATCCAATAATTAGGCCGGTACATGTATGGAACATCATCAGAATCCAGATGTGGTCCACGCCGACGAAATTAACTTCTGCAACAAGTGTGCCGCGAAGATCAGGAAAGAAAGCAAATGAGATGGTAAAAGCAGAAAGAACTTTCACTAAGTTAGGAACAGCAACGTTATCAAACAGCGGAAGCTGCATTAAGACCGCTGACCAGCGGGCAAAGCTCAGCCAAAAGGCCAAGAAGGCGACTTGATCCGAAATCGTTACGTTCATTAACGCCTAATTAGTTCCGGAATGCTTGTGAAGTGCTCATGAGTGTAACTCACCATGGTTTCCATCATCCAAGGACTGAAGATAACCAGGGCCGCAATAACCACAAGGATTTTAGGAATAAAAGATAAGGTTTGTTCGTTAATTTGAGTAACGGCCTGGAAGATCGACACGAGAACACCGACTACCAAGGCGCCTAGTAGCATAGGAGCTGAAAGCATCAGGGTCACTTTAATGGCCTGGTTCACTACCTCGATGGCAAATTCATTTTCCATGAGATCTCCTAAGTATTAAATGATCTGAGGATGGCACCGGTTACTAACTGCCAACCATCGACCAATACAAAAAGTAATAATTTAAACGGCATCGAAACCAGCATTGGAGGAAGCATCATCATCCCCATGGCCATCAAAACTGACGCCACCACCATGTCGAGCACGATGAACGGGATATAAAGCAAGAATCCAATCTGGAACGCTGTTTTTAGCTCTGAAATGATGAAAGCAGGAATCAGATAATGAGTCGGAACTGCATTGATATCTGATGGGGCCGCCGCATTTGTTACGTCATAAAAAAGGCCGATATCTGCTTTACGAACATGCTTCTGCATGAAAGCCCGAAGATCTTTTTCCAGGCCTTCAAGCGCCTTGGTCGCATCAATTTGTTTTGCCTGATACGGCTTAAGGCTGTTCTCGTAAATTGATTTCCCTGTCGGCATCATCACGAAGATCGAAAGGAAAAGTGCGAACCCGATGAGAAGTTGGTTCGGTGGCATGTTCTGCGTTCCGAGAGCTTGTCTCATGAACGACAGCACCACTACGATACGAGTAAAAGAAGTACAAAGAATAATAATTGCTGGAGCGAGGGTAAGGATTGTAAAGAGAAGTAATACTTCGAGTGTGTCGACAAGATTAGTTCCTTGGCCAAAGTTTACAGCGACTCCGGGTAGATTCGCCGATTGGGAAAACGCCGATTGAGCTGCGGCCAACAATACAAAACCTAAACCTAACTTGGAAAACTTATTCATTAGTTGAACTCAATCGGCTTAAGCTTCTTGGCCTTCTTCTTGAGTTCATCTGAAAACTTCACGATGTCCTTAGCAGTGAGGGCCTGAATGCCCTTCTCTTCAGGAACCGGAGTTGATTCATTGATGTTTTCTTTGATTTTGAATACGGGCTCCTGAGCTTGCGCTTCAACTGAACCAAGATTTAAATCAAAGTTTGTTCCTGTAACTTCCTTCTCTCCTTCTTTGATAAGACCTGTTGTGTCTGTCATTTCCGAAAGAAACTGAATGCCACTCTCAGAGTTCGAAACAAGGAAGATTTGCTTATGGGCCTTCACCACCATCAGTGAACGCTTAGGCGCCACATAGGTCGTCGAAAGAACCTGAATCATCTGTGAGTTATTTAAGAAACCAAGTTTTCCACGATTAAATACGCCCTTCTTAAGAAGTTGTACTACACCGTAGAAAAGACCTAGTACCATGGCCAGGAACACAGTGAACTTCGCCGCGTATCCAGCGAATGAGAAGTTATCCGCAGGTTTAGCAATTGGGGCCGGAGTCGCCGCTGGAGTTGCCTCACGAGCGATACCTGCTTGCTTCACATTTACTTCGTCTTTCTTTGTCTCCGCTTTCGCCGCTTCTGCCTTGGCAGTGCTTTCATTCATCAGCTTATTAAGGTAGTCCTCATTCAACTGATCTTTTGAAACTTTGTTTTCAGCTTTTTTCTCAACTGCAGGTGCAGCTGGAGCGGTAGGAGTTTTTGCAGGACGAGTCGCTTCTGCTTTCGCAGCTACAGGCGCGGCCTTCTCTACTTTTCCGCGAGGGAAAACGACTTCGATATTCTTATTTTTCCAGCCAAGGTTCACACCATCTGCATCAATGTTATAAGGAAGAACCGCTTTTACGATCGCCTTACCATTGAGAACATTTGCCGAAAGAATTGCACCACTCACCGTCTTAGAGAAACCATTAAAGGCATCTGCTTGAGTCAGTGTGATTTCGATTGTTTTACCGTAAACACGCATATCAGGGAGTTCGTTAGAACGGCCGTCCAGAGCAATATTTACATATCCGTTGGCACCGCTTGTTTTAAGATCCACAGACGTCACTTTGACCCCAGCTTGGGCACCTAAAGTCACCATGGTTCCGAGTGCTAATGTAATGAACTTCCTATTCATAACCATCATCCTTTCTAGTTTCCAGAACTTACTTCAAAGACTCAATTCTCTCGAGTGGGCTAATGATATCTGTTAGACGGATCCCGAACTTCTCGTTCACCACCACAACCTCGCCTCTTGCAACCAGCTTGCCATTTACCAGAACTTCCAGCGGCTCACCAGCGAGCTTATCTAGTTCTAAAACCGAACCTTGGCCCAGTTGAAGAAGATCTTTAATGATCACTTTCGCGCGACCTAGCTCAACACTCACTTTCAGTGGGATGTCTAAGATGAAGTCTAGGTTTTGAACCTTGAGCTTATTAAGAGCATCATCACCCGCTTTAATCTGATCCGCTAATTCGCGAATAGCATCTTTGTTGTTGTCTGACATTTCAGTTGACGCCATATGAGTGTTTCCTTTTATGTAATTCTACGGGTGACTTGTACTGCGCGGTTGCCCTTGTAGACACCGATCAGGCATTTTAATTTTTTTGCTTCTTCAATCTCGAGATCCAGCTCTCCTGAAACTTCCTGAGACAGAGGAATAATGTCCCCTACCTGCAGACCAATCAGATCACCGATCGTCATTTCAGTCTCACCTAGCTTAACAACTGCTGTTGCTTGAGCGTGCTGAACATGCTCCTGCATTGAACGTGTCCACAGAGTGTCCACCACATCGTTATCAGTTTGATAACTTGAAGAGAGCTTCTGTTTAATTGGTTCAATTGTTGAGTACGGGATGACCACCATGATGGTTCCCGAAGCAGATTCAAACTCGACTTCGAATGTTGTCGTGATAATAACGTCAGAAGGAGGAACCACACCCACGAACTGAGGGTTGATCTCGGTACGAACGTATTGAGCGTCGATTCTGTGAACTGGTGCCCATGCTTCTTCAAGATCATTAATGGCCATGTCCATCACACGTCTCATGAATGAAAGCTCGATTGAAGTGAATTCCTTCCCTTCAATCTTTGTGAATGGACGGTCAGTACCGCCAAAGTATGAGTCAATGATGGCGTAAGCTAGTTTTGATTCAAATACGATCAGAGCTGGACCACGAAGTTCATTGAAACGCATGATACACATACACGATGGGATCGGGAGTGTGTTCACGAATTCACCGAACTTCAATAGATCTGTCGAGATCATTGAGATGGTCGAAATCTTTCTGAGAGAGTTTGAAAGCGACACACGGAATTGACGGATGAAGCGCTCATAAATGATCTCAAGAATAGGCATTCGTCCACGAATAACCCGGTCTTGGTTGGTGAGATCATAGGGCTGAATATTGGCATCAGATTCTTCTACTTCTCCGAAACCATCCATTCCACCAGAATCAGCAGCTGACGCTGAACTAGTATCACCATCATCATTAACGGCATTAAGTAACGCGTCTACTTCGTCTTGGCTCAATACTTGGGCCATGCTTTCCCCTCCTGGGACTTAACCAAAAAGCATCCTGCTAATTAGTTGATTTGGAAGCTGATGTAGTAAATATCTTCCACTCTTCCATCAACCAAAAATGAATTGATAGAAGCTTTAATCTCTTCTTTTAAGTAGCTCTTCCCTTCTTTCTTAAGAAGATCATCCGCTCTCTTCGTGTTCAAAATGCTGATGATAGTGTCGCGAATTTGCGGCTTACGAGCTTCAAACTCGGGGGCCTTAGCATCATCACTCATTTTAAGAACAGCATCGAGACGAACGTAACGACGTGGACCCTCACCTTGAGCAAGATTCACTGTGAAACTATCAAGTGGAAGAAGATTTTCTTTCTTCACAACTTCTGTTGGCTTTTGTTCACCAGCTGCTTCACCGTCTGCTGCTGCAGGAGTGTCTTTTTCTTTTAGGAGTTGAGTAAGGTCAGGGCGTTTTGCTTCCATCTCCATGAAGCGCCATTGGAAAAATGCCACTGTTCCCATCGCAACGATGTTAACGATCATGAGGATAGTTAGTAATGGATTTTTACTACTAGGATTTGAAACCGGTCCTGGTTTATTTTCTTCAGCCATTGTTACCTTTACGGGAAAATGCCCCTTCCTGGGGCCTTGTCAAAATTATAACTTCCATTGGGATTTGAATCAAGAATGTGGTGTTCTGTATGGAATATTTTGCCGAAAAACTGGGTTTCGTAGTTGGCACTTTGACCCCAGGTAATTATTGCCTGTTTATTTAGATGTAAACAGACAAAAAAAAGCCCGGTACTACGACCGGGCCTCTATTATCAGATCTTGTTAGAGATTAGATATTGATTTTACCGCGCTTCTTAAGCTCTTCGATCAGACCATCGAAGTGGCTTGTAGGGTAAGCACCTTTAACAGGCACACCATTAAGTAGGAAGCCTGGAGTACCTTGGAAACCGAACTTCGCAGCTTCGGCCATATCGGCGTCGATACGCTTCTGAACTGCTTCAGATTTTGCATCTTTCTCAAGCTTAGCCATATCAACTTTAAGTTTCTTAGCTTCAGCTTTTAAGAATGATTCACCATTTTGAAGAGCACGTTGGTTCTTATAAATCGCATCGTGGAATTCCCAAGCTTTTTCTGGGCTCTGAAGACGGATGGCTTCGTAGTACTGAGCAGCTGGCATAGCTTGTGGGTGGAAGCTAAGTGGAAGGTGCTTATAAACGAAACGGATTTTACCTTCATACTTCTTCATAAGTTCCATCACTGTGCCGTAGCCACGAGAACAGAAAGGACACTCGAAATCAGAATATTCAACTAGCGTGATTGGAGCGTCTTTATTTCCACGGAAGCTTTCGTCCGAACGGATTTCAGCTTGAAGAGGATTATTGAAAGACTCTTCAAGAGCTTTCTTCTCCTCTTCTTCACGACGCTTGCCTTCGCCCTCTTGAGCGGCCTTCACAGCGTTGTTAAGAGCATCAATGAACTTATTTGGATTAGCTTCAATAGCTTCAGTGATGATTTCAGGGTTTTCCTTGATCATTTTTTTTAGATCGTCTTTCGAAGTACAAGCAGAGGCCACAACAAGCACAGCTGCAAGAAGCATCATTCTTTTCATGTCATTCCTTTTCTAGCGTAGGTTTGGATCATTAATAAATTATCACATGGGAAGGCGTTTTCAATCTTTGCTCTCAGATTTGGCCAAATTATTTTGAATGTAATCGAGGTATTTGTTGAGCTTTCTGGTGTAGTCCCGGATGTATGCATAACCAACAAGATGTACCCGACTATTATAGTTCCCTTTCATGAAGGCCCGCATTGTAGAGAAAATTCCAAAAGCGGCCCCTGATACTTTCGCATAAAGGTGGATCCCTAGCAGGATATAGCTGCCAGCAATGAGCATGATAGTCATTACCACCACATCGTCTAGAACATACATCTGATCACTGAAGTATCTGTTCACTGTCTTATCATTTGAAAGAGTCTTCGTGGCAAGTTCCACCATCGAAGTGAACACAGAGGAAGAATTCTCTGTAATAAAGACAGCGCTGCTGATTCCAATGATCACCATCAAGAGACCAAAGTGAAGCATGAAGATCTTGTCTGCCACCGGTTTGTGAATCTTTGAAAATTGAGGAGGAATACTATGAGTGACGATCACGCCTTTCTTCCTTGACTCTCGCAGGAACTCAAAGAAGAACTCTGAAAAACGAGTCAGAAGTTTATAGGTGCTAAATTCTTCTACTTTATAAATGGTGTTGGGATTCTCCAGAACATTTTCACAATACTCTCCAATTCTGCGGAACGGATGAAGAATAAGCCATCCGACATAGGTCCCAATAAAGAAGAGAAAGATATGATACGCAAACAACAAGGGAAGATTATCTACTGCCTCACCTATGATCGAATCAAAGAACAAACTTTGGTCTAAAAGTTCCGGTGAACCATGCGCTCGGAAAAAGTAAAAATTCAGTCGCATGATTTGAAATAGAAAGTAGTAAATAAAAAGGTTAATGAAAAAAGAGATGGCCGAGACCTTGAGCCCCACAGACACAATGAATCGACTGTCTTCAGTTTTGAAGACCCTTTTGATTTCAGGGATAGGAGACCTTAAGAATTTGGCCAGCATTCCTTCCATCATAAGTTAAATCTAAAGTCTTAAAACTAGGCAGTTTTTGAGCTTTTTTGCCTGATGAACCTGATCAAGTTCAAAATAAACCTAAAGTGAAGCTTACTCCTGCCCGATAGGTTGACGAGAATCGTTTAAGACGAAGGAGTCTTATCATGAAATCGCTTGGTCTATGTTTGTTGAATGTCGCTCTTCTTGCCATGTTAGTGGCCTGCGGGAAGGACAATGAATCAGGCAAATCATCTTCTTATAGTTGCGGAGCCAACGGAAACTATAACTGCTACACAGGGTATCCAGGTACTACTGGTGGCTATAACTGGAACAACCCTTATGGCCAAGGCTACAATGGTGTTGGAACGACTATTCCCCCTACGAACCTTCCACCGGTTGTTTATAATCTTGTTTCAAATTATCGCTGTAGTTCTACAGGCGCAGTTGCAAGACTTCCGATTTCAATCCCTTTAACGAATACCCCATTTGTAGTTTCACCGGGTGATTATCACGTTGGTGTTACCTCATTCGGAGATGTCGCCATGGTAGTGGGACAGGCCACTGGTCAGCCTCCAGTTTTTGTAGGTTTTATGTGTCCTCGTTCATTCACAAGTGCAGGGCAAGGCCAACTAGTTAACATTGGCTTTGGTTCAGCTTCTGCTCGATGTCCAGGGATTAAGCAATTAACTAAAGCAACAGTTATCTTCCCCGGCGGTGGAACTGCAGAATTCCGTGAAATGACGTTCGGTGCTTATATGTCAGGACAGCCATTCACACCTTATTGCATGTAATTTTTAAGATACCAAAAGGGAGTCTTCGGACTCCCTTTTTTATTTTTGGGCGTTGATAAAGGCCAAGACTCCGGCCGAGATACTGCGAGCTAGTTCATTCAGATATTTTTCTTCATTCACTTTTTTAAGCTCATTTGGATTAGAAACAAAACCTGCTTCAACTAAAAGCCCTGGCCGTTTTGAGAGAGCAAGAACATAGAACAATCCCGGTTTAACTCCCCGATCATCAATTCTATACTGCCTGATCACCGGTCTTACTTTTTCGTGAACAAGAGAAGCTAGTTGACGAGAATGAGTCACAGTTTGCTGAACCACTAGATCCACCAGAATCTGGTTCACAATCAGCTCTTCACCTTTGAGGTTTAAGTTCTCTGCTCGCTCAACCTTATTGGCGGCCACATTTGAATTGTTATCAAGATAATACAATTCAAATCCGTGGCTTTGAGAATTAGTTGAGGAGTTAAAATGAATGGAAAGAAAGAGATCCGCCTTCACAAGATCAGCGAGGTCCGCTCTTTCTTGTAAACTCACTGTTCGATCAATACTTCGGGTCAAATAGGTTGATGTGTGTTTTGAAAGTTCATCTTTAATTTTTTTCGAGAGTCTTAGAGACAAATCCTTCTCATAAACTTTTCCCTGTTTCAGACGTCCAACTGCGCCCACTTCTTCCCCGCCATGACCAGGATCAATCAAGACCACTTTCGCAAAAGCGGAACAGGAGAATAACAGAAAACAGAGAGAGAGAAATTTCATATCAGTAAGCTTTCTTCAAACGGTGTCGAGGGAAATAGAAAGACAGAATCTGGCGATAATCGTAACCACGTTTGGCCAGTTCCAAAGCACCGAGTTGGCACAAACCAACTCCATGTCCATAACCATGACCCTTGACCATAAATTCTTTGTTCTTCATCGACACAATAAAGTTATTCGATGGAAGAAGTTCTCGGCCAGCAAGATTTCTTAAATAGGACTTTTTAATAATGTGAAGGCGATCACCAACATACATTCTGAGCTCTGAGTTCGCCAAAGAGTCAGGCATAAGTTTTACCTCTGATCCCTGAATTTCATCAGCGTAGTAGCGCTTTAAAACCTGATCCACCATAGATGTGAGCTTCTGGCCTTTGATCTGATAGTTCCAATCCTTCATTCCTGTCTTCTGACAGAACGTACAATTTACTGAACGATAACCTTCCTCTACACCACCCCAAACTTGATCAGGGCGTAGAGTTTTACCACCACATTTCGAGTGGAAAAATGCCGGAGCAATCTTTCCAGAAGGACCCACAAGAATCATCCCATTTGTTTCTTTCGCGGCCTTAAGAGTTTTCTCTGTGATGTCGTGAAACGTTCCCGACACCTGGTCTTTTTCAGAAGACTCTAAGTGATAAAGCTTGTCCGGATTATCCAGTCCCATGCCCTTCTTAATTCGATCATAAGCATAAGTTCTAGCAGCGACGGCCTGGGCCTTAAGCGCCTCAACTGGCCAGGTGCCATTCATTTCTTTTGAAAGAAGAGTCGTGATGTAATTTTCCATCGGAATCAGGTTCACAAGATCACAGCTTTCCTGGCCCGGATTTGTGAGCAGCTGAAGCTCACCCTGATACTTATGCTTTCCCCATGAAACAAGTCCCGTAGGAGAGCTTAAAGAGGCCACCAGAAGTGGATTCTTAGGCATCTGGGCCTTGCTTTTAGATGCAGAGGGATTACAGTTAAATGCGATGGTTTTGCGACCTGAGTATTGTTGCTTACGATGTTGAGTATGAATGGTCTTCTGAAGATCCATTCCTTCAACCACAACTCTCTTTAATGACTTTGCAATTAAGACCTTAACGGACGGGACAGCAGCATACGCCGATGCTGTAAAAAGCAAAAGAAAGAAGCAACTTCCTGTTTTTAACATTAATTCCCTTATCCTTGGAAATTAAAATACCCCCTCCATCATACCTAAATTCTAGAAATTCATGGGAGTTTTTTTAGATGCTTCATGATTTTTTGCATGTCGGCCCAGGCCGTTTTCTTCATGTTCTGATTGGTTTCGATAATGCTTGGGTGGAACAATGGAACTATTTGAAATGTGCTTTGATTGCCGGCTTTACGAGTGAAAAACTGGCCATGAACCATAGATAGTCGATCATTTGACTTGAGTATTTTTTGGGTCGCTTTCGCCCCCAACGTGATAATTACTTCCGGTTTGAAGAAAGAAGCAATCTCCATGACCTCGTGAGAATAATCACTTTCATCTGTTCCTTCCACCGGATAGATGATGACCTCTGAAGGAACTAACTTCATGGCCATGATCATGCGCTCAAAAAGCTCGGCAGTCTTAAGCGGAAAGCCCACAATTAATTCATCAATAAAGCCCGATTTAAGCTCAGCTGATAGCTCGTCCCATTGACGGAACTTTTCAGACACAAAAATGGCCTTTACTGAGTCTTGGGTCTTATTTTTAAGGATGATATCAAGGACGCGCGGATCTAATTTAAGGGCCGATTTTAAAGCAGTGAGATCCTGAAAATGCTGGAGACCTTCCCAACCTGGTTCGGCCTTCACTCGAATTTCTCCACCATCAATCTTGAAAACGTTATGGCCTGATTCCTCGACTTTTTCTTGAGCGAATCTTTCTAGAGACTCAATCACCTGGGCCTTCTCAGAAAAAGCTTCCTTAGCAGGAACAATTGGTTTTGCCGGCGTTATGACAGACGGACTTTTTTTAAGCCAACTAGTTTCTCCCATCAGGGCGTCCCCGAAGGTTTTGGCAATCGGAGGGTTCCGAAGGGTCAATAATTTTTGCTTAAACAGGTCGTCCATACCCTCTTTTAGCATAAAGTGAACGTTATTTCCTAGCCTTAAAATCTCTTAAACTCCCACTTCCAGAGCGCCGAAAAGACTTTTGTAAGAGTGAGGAGCACAATATGTCTGATATCGATTTTAAATTTGAGAGTTTTGAAGAGTACTTTGGCGGGGCCGAGCAAGTGAAAAAAACCATGGATGAATGCAAAGTCTGCGGTTCAAAGCTTCTTCTATCTCATATGCCAGATTATAAAAATCTTCTGGTACAGGAAACCGCTCGTTGTATGGATTGTGGTTGCGGTAACCGTCGCGTAATTCACGTTCTGAACTAATCTTCGACTTCCACATCGTCCTCATGTAAATGCGTCCAAAGCGCTTTTGCATGAGGCGTTTTTATGCCAAAGTAATTCATCAAATCATTCACCGTATAAGCTTTAAGCTCTTCCTGAGACATTGAGAGTTGAGCGAGAATCTTCTTCTTCGCTTCATCCCCTAGACCCTTCACTTCATCTAACCAAGTTGATAACACACGTTTTGATTCTGCTTTATGATGAAGCTTACGCGAGAATCTGTGGGCCTCATCACGCATGCTCACAATGATTTTGAAAAGTGGCGGACACTTGCTTAAGATATAAGGATTCGTTCTTCCCGGGATGATGAGTCTTTCTTCAGAGCGATCAATCTCGACCGATTTAAAATCTCCTCGAGTCAGCTCCCGACTCTTCGCAATTCCCACCACACACATTTCAATTTGAAGTTCACGCAAAACCGCCGTGACGGTATTAACTTGTGCCACTCCACCATCAATCACTAACACATCCGGTAGATCACCATTGTCCATTCGACGAGTGATGACCTCTCTCATCATGGCAAAGTCATTATTTCCTTCGGGCCTTGTTTCAAGATGATAATAGCGGTACTTTTTCTTATTTGGTTTTCCTTCTTCAAATACAACTTGCGAGGCCGTTGGTGATTGTCCCTGCCAGATGGCCACATCATAACATTCAAGAATCCGCGGACGCTCTTTCATATTCAGAAGTTCGCGAAGTTTATGAAGTCCCATGTAAACACTATCTGCATTGGCAATACGAACTCGTTGAGACTCTTCTGCGTGCTTTCTACACATGGCGATTAGAGGGAAATACTTTTTAGAGATACCAAGAACTTTCATCTCACCGAAAGTTTGTAGAGCAGATGATACGTCTTTGATTTCCTCTTCTTCAAAGTCCATCACCACCATGTCAGGACTCATCTCCTCCGGATCTGAGTAGTACTGAACGATTTTCTGAAGAACCTCATCCACGAGTTCTTCAATCAACTCGCCTTTTACAAAATGGAAGTTCTTTTGTCCTAGAAGAAGACCTGAACGAATCATGTAAAGAGAAATGTCCACCTCTTCATCACCGTTCCAGTATGACCATACATCAATGTTCTTTTCAGATTGAATACTCTCCACTTTCTGGTCATAAGACTTATCCAGAAAATCCTGAAGGAGTTGAATATGATCACGGATCACTCCGGCCATTTCAAACTCTTCGGATTCAGCGTATGCCATCATTTTTTCTTCAAGCTTATTGATCGTTCTTTTGGCCTTAATAGGGCCTTGAAAAAAACCAATGGCAGTTTGAATGTCATTTTCATAATCGGCCGCAGTTCTATAACCAACACATGGGGCACTACACTGCTTCATTTGATAAAGAAGGCACGGAGTCTTGCGAGATTTAAATTCACTGAGACTACAATCACGAAGCCCAAATGACTTACTGAGGACTCGCATAATCATTGAGATATTGGATCCTGGGGGATAAGGCCCAAAGAGTTCCTTCCCTTTTCCTTTCTTAGGTCGACGGACGTATTCAAGCCTTGGGAAAGGTTCATTCCAATTAACTTGAAGATAAGGATAACTTTTGTCGTCCCGCAGTCGGATATTGTATTTGGGTGAATGCTCTTTAATCAGGTTATTCTCTAAAACAAAGGACTCAGCGTCAGAGCGGGTAATCATAAAATCGAATGTATCGATATGATTGACCATGTACTCTGTCTTCAAGCCCTTAGCTGATTGATTGAAATATGAAGTCACTCTTGAACGAAGTCGCTTGGCCTTGCCAACATAGATCACCCGACCATTCTTGTCTTTCATTAAGTAACAACCTGCTTCTTGCGGCAGGCTTTGGGCTTTATCAAGTAATTCGTCGAGCTTCTTCATAGGGACTTCGCTTTACGTTACGACCTACTAACGCTATAATGTTTAGGTCGTCCTCTTCTCTCGAGTCTAAACTAAAAGGAAAAATATGTCTCAGTTAACGGTAGGCAAGGATGTGCTTTCTTATTGCACAAAATGTAAACTTAACCTTGGTCATACCATCGTTGCTATGAAGGATTCAAAGCATATTGCAAAAGTTAAGTGTAACACTTGCAATACTATTCAATCTTTTAAAGATCCCTCTCAATCTTCAAAGCAGAATAAAACTAGGACAAAGAAAACTTCTACTGCTCCTTCAAAAGTTGTATCTGTATCTGATCTTTGGATGGAAAAGATGTCTAACACCAAAAAGAAATCTACTCCATATGCAATGGATGGCAAGTTCACTGAAGGTGACATCATTGATCACGTAAAATTTGGTCCGGGTATTGTTGAGAAGGTTGTCGATGACAAAATCGAAGTGATCTTCCGTCATGAAATCAAAACATTGGTTCACAACAAACAATAAAAAAAGGGAGCTTAAGAGCTCCCTTTTTTTTTATCTACACGTTAGTCTTTCGGTTTATTTATTACCAACCTCCGAATGACCCGCCAATTCCAATACCAGCATTCAGAGACATACCAGCGTTCATTGGGTTATAAGCGGCCGAACCACCTAGAGCTCCCATCTGGAATCCAGTACCTTGCATTTGTAGCATACGATCGTAGTTAGCAGCATTTTGGCTGTTTGCTAGATCCATATAACCACCATTCATGCCACCGTACATACCGCCGCCAGCACCGGCCGCATAATATCCACCGGCAATACCAGCATTATAGTAACCGCCGCCTACGTTACCTGCGGCAATATAACCACCATTCATACCACCGTACATACCACCACCGTAAAGTCCGCCGCCAGCAATACCACCAGCAATCGAGATACCATTTACAGCACCACCTGCAATACCAGCGTTGTACCCACCGTACATTCCGCCACCATATAGTCCACCACCGTACATACCACCGCCGTAAAGTCCGCCGCCGTAGATACCGCCGTTAAGACCACCATTGATACCACCCGCAATCGAGATACCGTTTACAGCACCACCAGCGATACCAGAGTTGTAACCTCCGTATAGGCCGCCGCCATATAGACCGCCACCGTACATACCACCGCCGTAAAGTCCGCCTCCGTAGATACCACCGTTAAGACCACTATTGATCCCGCCGGCAATTGAGATACCGTTTACTGCACCACCTACGATACCAGAGTTGTAACCACCGTATAGGCCGCCACCATAGATGCCACCACCGTAGATTCCTCCGCCGGCCATACCACCGTACATGCCACCGCCAGCAATTCCTCCAACGACACCACCAACAATACCGCCGCCTGGATATGGATTATAACCACCCCATGGACCCATCATACCGCCGATGAAACCCGGAGTATAACCAGCACCATACCAACCGTTCAGACCACCACCAAGACCAGCATAACCGCCTAGGCCGTAACCGTTACAGTTCATACTCGCCTGCTGTGCAGGTGTTAGACCTGGAAGCTCGTTAGCTTGTAAGTATTGCATGTAATCTTGTTGAGCAAGACGACACTGCTCGAAACCAGCTTCAGCAGCACCGGCCCATGCCTTCTGCGATTTATAACCGAAGTATGCACCTAGACCAGTTGAAACGATTGGGGCCGCAGCACCAACAATTTCTGCAATTCCTGAAAGAGTACTTTGTTTACGAGAACCAACTCCGCAGTTCACACAATCAGTTGTGCTATAACGGGCCATGATTTCCCCACTAGCACCACCTGTACATGCGGCCAAGTTTCCGCCTGAAGAACATTCGAAGCGGCTGTTAAGACGCATCCATTCTTCACACATTTCGAAATCTTTTTTCTTAGTTGGATTGATACAGTATGCAGGACGGTTATCACCACGACCACCAGCTCCTACACCACCAGCAATTGATCCACCGATATTGATACCACCACCAACGCCGCCAGCGATACCACTTGTAGCTCCGCCGCCTACGATGATTGTGCTACCACCTGAACCAGCACCACCTGCTGCATGAACAGTCATACCAGATGGACAAGCTGAACCAGTCACAGAAACGATTTTACCAGAAGCATCTTTACATACGATCACACCAGTTTTAACAGTCACACCTTTACCAAGGCCAACACTGCTATCACCGATGACTTTTCCGTCTTTATCTTTTGGAAGATATTCGCGCTTAACTTTATAAACGCCAGGATATTTAAGAAGACACTCTACACATGACTTTCTCTCGAACCCTTCTTTCTTTTGTGTCCAAAGAGTCTTCCAGTCACGCTTAGGCTTACACTCAGAATAACAAAGATCACCCGGATTAAGTCGGCCTTCACCTTCTAGCTCTTCACAGTAAACAGCATCACTACCGCCTGAACCACCAGCACCGGCCGCAGAGCCTGCAGCTGAGCCAGATGCTGAACCAGAAGCAGCACCCGAAGATGCGCCAGAGGCCGAACCAGATGTTGCACCAGAAGTTGAGCCCGATGATGATCCACTTGAAGAACCCGATGAAGAACCAGAAGAGTTACCAGCTCCATTTGTATTGAAGTTACCATCTACGATAGACTTCGCCACACACACTTGCTTAGTTGCTTCTACGTTTGCTTCAGGGCCCGTGGCACCTTCAGGAATTTGTAAACGACCATCGGCCGCATTCGATTTTTTACATGTCACTTGTCGACAGTATTTATCCCCTTGCTCTTGCATTGTACCCATGGAGTAGGCACCACCCTTTGAGCGACAGAATTCGACCGCTTCATCGGTGAATGAATCCGCCATTGCACTCGAAAGAGGGATCATTAGTCCTAAAAAAAGAGGGATAAACTTATTCATAGATGTCCTACCCAATATTTGATTTCCCTACCCAGGGAAAATTACCTTTTATCATCATAACACTTGATCAGTTTGGGACTATGTTAGGCAAAAATGTCCAACGAGGACCCAGAACGTCGTATAAGTTTCGGAAGAAAGCCGGCAGAACTTTAGCCTTTAAAGTGACTAGAAACTTTCTTTCGGTTGCTATAATCTCAGGACGTTATGGATATTTTTTTTAACCACATCTGGGAATGGCTTATTCTCCTCTCTTTAATAGGAGGGGCCTTCTATACCCTGAAAATCATTGGAGAAGAAAAGTCCACTTTCAAAGACGAGTCCTATGAGGTGCAGTTTTCCAACCTCTCTTTAATGATCCCGAACTGGTGGACCATCGTGGGTCAGACTCCAGAACAGCTTCGTTTTGAACGAACTGACACAAGATATGATTGGTACGCCAATTTTACTTATCATCCACAACATCATGGCAAAGCACTCCCCCAACTCTTGGAAGAAAAGCTCGATCTGGAAAAGGTTGAGTTTGATATGGACGTGGTTTTTGAAACTGATTCACGGGTACTTTTTCGTGATTCAGAAATTCAGGAATACTTTCAGGAGATCATTCGAGTTGAAGGCAAGGCCTCACAAAATGTCGTCGATCGTATCTATTATGACATCTATTTAATGCGCAGTCAGAATGATGCTGGCTATTTTATCTTTGAAAGTAGAAGTTCTGTATTAAATGGATTGGTCGAAGGACCATACTTTGAAGAGAGTCTAGCAGAACTAAGTTTCATCCGTGAATCTTAGTCCTGATAAACCTTAGTTACGCTTTGGCGCAAATCCACGAATTTTATCAATTACGAAATCAATTAGCTCTTCGTCTGATGAGAATACGTCTTCAATCAGATCGTTAGTAAGAAGGAAGTTCTTCACGCGGATAGCGATGTTATGGAGAGATTCCATAAGATAAAGACCACCAATGTTCTCACCATTAAATGATTTGATGATTTCTTTACGAGCGTGGTTAAACATTTCTGTTTCAGTAATGTCACCAGGAATATCATCACCAAACTTTTCTTCTACTTCTTCAATCGCTTGCTCTTTGATGTTCTCATCAGTTGCAAAGCTTACACCGTATTCAGTTGCTAAGGCCTCAATCAGATCCGCGCGAGAGTCTGCTGCGAACTCAATCATCTCTGCCTGCTTTAGGTGGTTGATTGTGTATGTCGAGAGCGCTTTAAGCGTTTCAAAATCTGTTTTCATTAAAAACATCCTTAAATAGGTATTACCAATTCAGGATAACTAAAAAGTCCCTGCGGCACAAGTTAAAGCGTTGATTTATTTTACTTTTTTCGAAACTTTTTTGTGACTTTACTAAGGAGCGCGTTGACTGCTGCACGCTCCCCCATCAAGAGGAGAAAAGTAGCATAAAGTGCTCCAATCGCTAGGATTTGGACCCCTAAATAAAAGCATTTAGTGATGAATGGTTGAGAGAAAAATTCAACTTTAAGGAGTGTCTCAGTGATGACTGCACACCCTACAGTTGCCCCTACAACCTTCCAAATTCTGAGGGAAAAAAAGAAATTCCAGGAAAGATTCAGATCCTTTTTGAGGACCCAACTTTGGAAGCATGAATTCACGAGCACCGACAAAGTCGTCCCTAATGCCAAAATTTTAAATCCGAAAATGGGGGTCAGGAGTAAACAAAAAGAGATGTTAAATGCGATGGAAAAAATTGAGGCCATCACAGGGATCTTCTGACGATCTAGAGCGTAAAAAGTTGGGACCAAAATTTTATAAAGACCATAAAACGGTAGACCCAACGCATACATTCTGAGCGCTTCGGCCGTCATGAGTGTACTTACATGGGTGAACTTCCCGCGCTCAAAAATGAGATTAATCATTTCCTCTGACAAACAATAAAGCATCACAAGTGCAGGCATCACCGTTAATAAAGAAAGATAATAACTTTGTTGAAGTGAGGCCTTGGCACCATCTACATCTTTCTTTTTCCATGCTTCCGAAAAGTGAACCATGTTCGAGTTGCCAATCGAAACTGAAAGAATCCCTACCGGTAATTGAAACAAACGGAAACTGTAACTAAGCCATGAAACCGCACCCACAATCGGAGTAGCAAGAATAGTGGTAATAAGAATATTAATCTGGGCCGCCGCAAATCCAATGAGCCCTGGTCCAATAAGTTTCACAATTTTCTTTGAACGATCGGTCCAAAACTTTTTAGGCCACATCGGTTTGTAACCAAACTGAATAAGCTTTGGAACCTGAACAGCCGCTTGAGCGAAACCACCCAACATCGCCCCAATCCCTAGAGAGTAAATAGGGTGATAACCATTTTTATAGAGGAGTCCGCTTAATCCAACCTGACAAATCACACTCACGATATTGAACCAAGTCGGAGCGAAGGCCGGTACAAAGAACACTTTAAGTGAATTAAGCACTCCCATGAATAAAGCGGCCAATGAAACGAAAGTTAAAAACGGCGCCATGATTCGAGTGAGATTCACGGTGACGATGAATTTTTCAGGATCTTTAGTGAATGACGGAGCAAAGATGCTCACAAGCTCAGGAGCGAAGATAAAAATTCCAAGACAAACAGTTCCGGTAATAAAGAACAACAACCAGAAGAGAGACCACATGAGCTCTCTACTCTTCTCGAACGATTCTTGATTGGCCTCAATGAAAGTCGGAACAAATGCAGAGGAGAAAGCACCTTCAGCGAAAAGATCACGAAGAAGATTCGGAATTCTGAAGGCCACTAAGAATGCATCGGTCATTCCACTAGCACCAAAGTAAGCGGCCATAACTTGTTCTCTTACAAGGCCAAAAATACGAGAGAAAAAAGTGGCAATCGCCATCTTGATGGTAGAACGGATTACAGACATAGAACTCCTATGAAAAGCATTCTCGCTCGAAGTGAAATTTTTGAATAGAGAAGAATTTAAACTTTTTCACTCAGGAAATGGTCCTATTTCGCCCCTATCTCGCGTCGGGGCAAGTGATGAATTTCTCAGAAGCACCTGAGTGAGTTCCTTTTTGACTCTACTCTCCTCTGACTTTCTCTCTCATACAGGCCAGTTGATGTTAGCGTAAACATCGTTACAATCGTAGGGGCATAAGAGATCCTTAAGGAGAGCAGGATGCTAGAAGGTCATCCAAATCTCCAGGAAGGAGACCGCGGGGTGACCTCCAACACACACATCAAGCAAGACAAGATGTCGAACAGCTTGAACGAGAGCAAGGAGGTTCCGTATGTTTCTGGCCATTGCCGTGGAGACCAAGCAGCACCCGAAGAATCAGAATGATTACCGTGTCTGGTACCTCGAAGTAGATTCGAGCGGACAAGTGGTTGGTGTGGGAGTCAAGACTAAGCAGGATATGGTTGAGAATCTTTTCGCGAACTATAGGAAGACCGGTAAGTCCAACTGGCGCGCCTTCCAAAAGGGAGCGGAACGTTCAACTCCTGTGGAAATCTTCGACTTCGTATCGATGAACATGCACGAGAACACTCATTTCGGTAACTTACCGAGTTTGAGTGAGTTCCAAGGTGTTCTCGATACATTACAAAGCAGATTAGAACTGAGATCGATCGCCTAGAATCTATTCCTCCCAGGATGTTTTGGGCGCCTTTCGAGAGGGGGAGATAGCAATATCTCCCCTTTTTATTTAAACGCTTCGAATCATTCATCTTACAATTCCTCATACCCATTCAAATTCAAACCCGGCCGACGTATAGTGCGGTCTCCGACATTCATTTAACGTACGAAGGGTTTATTCAATGCAAACGCTCGCGATTATTGGTGCTCAATGGGGTGATGAAGGTAAAGGCAAACTAACTGACCTTCTCGCTGAAAAATGTGACTTAGTTGTTCGCTATCAAGGTGGACACAATGCTGGCCACACGATCTGGGTGAATGGTCAAAAGACAGTTCTTCACGTAATCCCATCCGGTGTTCTTCACCCACACTGTTTGTCAGTTATCGGCCACGGTGTTGTACTTGAACCAGAAAACTTCCTCAACGAACTTTCAAAAATCAAAGGTGTGACAAACGTTACCCCGGATAATTTAAAACTTTCTTCTACGGCCACTGTTATCACGAGCTATCACAAGCTTCTGGATGCGGCTCGCGAGTCTCAAGGTCCTGAGAAAATCGGTACAACTGGAAAAGGCATTGGCCCAGCATACGAAGATAAGGTTTCTCGTCGTGGAATTAAGGTGAAAGACCTTCTCGACAAGGACACTCTTGTTCGTCGTCTTTCAACTGGCTACGCTGAAAAAGCGATCCTGTTTAAACATCTTTATCAAATTGAAATCCCTTCAATCGAATCAGAAGTTGAGCGCCTTTATCGTTACGGCCAGTCTCTTAAAGATTACGTGACCGATACTTTCAGCTTGATTGATGACAAGCTTTCTCAAGGCAAACGCGTTCTTTATGAAGGTGCTCAGGGAATTCTTCTTGATATTGATTACGGAACTTATCCATACGTAACTTCTTCTTCGACTGCGGGTGCAGGTATCTACACTGGTGCCGGAATTCCAGGTCGCAAACTTGAAGAAGTGATCGGTGTGGCCAAGGCCTACACGACTCGTGTGGGTGAAGGTCCTTTCCCGACTGAGCTTTTCGATGAGATCGGTTCTGAGATTCAAATTAAAGGTAACGAAATTGGCGCAACAACTGGACGTAAACGTCGTTGTGGCTGGTTAGATATTCCTCTTCTTCGCTACTCAGTTAAGTGTTCGCAACTGACTTCTATCGCTCTTACGAAGCTTGATATTCTCAGCAATCTAAAAGAGCTTAAAATTTGTTACGCCTATGAAGTGAACGGCAAAGTGGTTGATTGTGCCTACCCTGGTATCAATCTCTATAACGCTAAACCGCTGTATAAAGAATTCAGGCCTTTCACTGATGACTTCTCTGGTGGCAAGACTTCGAAGGAACTGGAAGATTACATTAACTTCATTCAGGAAAGCCTTGGTATCCAAGTTGGCATCTATGCCTATGGACCAGATCGTAATCAGATTGTGTTCCGTAAAAAATATAGCTGATTAAAATCCTCCAAACGCCCCTACTGCAAATCTTACCCGCTTCGTGCACTCAAAACCTTGAGACATAATGGAAGCGGGTGGGATTTATGACTTTCTTCAAAATTTGCGCGCTTATTATTTGTTACTTTGTCTCTCGTGCGGCCTTTTCGGCAAACTGCGAGACATGGACCGGTTATTCTCAAAAAGAAAAAGTTTGTTGGGAAGATTCTGTAAAAGGATGGGTCTCAGAATCATGTCTTTCGCAAAAGTGTGAGGCCAAAGAATTTTTCAAAACAGCGCAAACGAAACCTCGTATTCCTGCAAGTGCTGGTGGTCAGAATCCAGATACCATGGTTTGCCACGCTCTTAAATTTCCTGTGATCATTCTTAAAGATGCTCAAAATAACGAACAATCTTTTTGTGTACTTAAAGATAAATCTATCGTTTCAGCTGAAGCGATTGGTGGTTTTGTTAAATGAAGTTTCTCGCCCTTGTTCTTTTCTTTATCTCTCAAGTAACATTCGCAACAGATTGTACTCCAACAAACTTGATCACTGAATCGAACTCACCCTTTCGAAAAATTCCGGTCTATGATCAAGACGGAACGAATATTTGTTATGCCTATGTGACATCTCAACTTCTTGATTACAATCTGATGAAAAAAGGAGTTCAGGAGAGAACGGCCCATCCACTATGGCTTGCTATGAATCATGGTAAGCACGCGATTAAAACAGTTCCAAATGAAAGAAACAGAACAATGATTGGTAGTGGAAATGTGAAACGCACCATCGAATCTCTGGGAACCTACCCTATTTGTTCATACAGTACGGTTGAAAGTTCACTTGCCCAAATGGCAAAGGCCGCGAAGACAAAAGATTCTGAAGTCGTGCAATTTATTGAGACCTATACCCAAAGACTGGCTGCCCATGACGAAAGTCGTGCGCTTGCGGCCCTGGAAGGTAGAGAATCAAACCTGGATGACATTGATATCATCACTTTAATCAAAGAAACGAAGGCCGATGCGGACATGAGATGGTGTTCATCGAACGCCACTTGGGACGCACTATTGCCTCTTCTGCGCAACTTGAACGCGGTCACAACACCTGAGATGGTGGAGAAGCTCCTGTTCCAGGCATGCCAGAATAAGCAATTCAATCTTCAAGCACCGAAAGCAACTATAAAAATTTTCGGAGAAACTGACGGAGTCGTCACAGGTAAGATTGCTAATGTCATGGATTCAATTAAGGCCCCAGTTTCAGTGAGCTATTGCGCCAAGGCCCTGACTCAACCAAATCTTCAAGGAATCACTTACCGAAATCCTAATGGAGCAAAACTCCAATACGCTCAAGGTTGTGAACATCACGAATCGCTGATCGTTGGAAAGAAACAGGTTGGAAACAGCTGCCAACTTCTTCTCCGCAATACTTGGGGAAGTAATTTTGGTACTTGGACCAAAGATAAGAAGTGCCTTTGCAAAAATCGCCAGACCGGCGCTTATCTGGATGATTGCAACTCAACTGCTCACAATAATGGCCAATATACGGTTGAGGGCTGTTGGATTGATGAAGACGTGATCAACAGAAACACTTATCAAATGACCTATTTAGATCCTAAATAGTCCCGATTAATTTTCCACCGACATAAGAATCTACGCGAACAGAACGAATCTCGTTCTTTAAATTTTCCGTAGATTTCACTCTTACACGAAGATAATTAGAGCTGTATCCTTCCCAGAAACCATCGACTTCATTTTCAAACAGAACGTTCGTTGTATTACCAACAAAGTTTGCTGAGAACTCATCAAGTTTCGCGTCCCCTAACATCATCAATGTTCTCACTCGGTCTTTTTTCACCGGTGACTGAATCTGATTTTCCATTTTAGAGGCGGTCGTTCCTTTCCGTTTAGAATATGGGAACACATGGAAGTGAGTAATCGGTAGATTTCTTAGAAGATTAAATGTTTCAAGGAACTGCTCTTCAGTCTCGCCTGGGTAACCAACAATCACGTCCGCACCGAAAGCGGCCTGTGGGAAGTAGCTACGAACCATTGAAATGATTTCTTTATACTGAGAGGAATTATATTTTCTTCTCATTGAAGTCAGAATGGCATCACTTCCACTCTGAAGTGGAATGTGGAAATGATCCTGATATTTTCCGGTGGCCTTTAAAGTCTCAAGAAGTTCGCGAGTCATTGTATTTGGCTCAACCGAACCAAGACGAAGTCGCTCTACAGTTGGAATATCTGCGATTAATTTCACGAGATCAGTGAGCTTCTCGCCGCTAATCGCCTCGTATTCGCCAATATTTACACCCGTAAGCACGATTTCTTTGAACCCCTTGGCCGCAAGATCCTTGGCCTCTTTAATAGCGTCCTCGACCGAAATTGTGCGTGAACGACCACGAGCAAATGGAATAATACAGAAAGAGCACACATAGTTACAGCCGTCCTGAATTTTCAGAAAAGCGCGAGTATGTGAATCGGCCAGAGTTGTGGCCGCTCCCCAGAAATCAGAGGACTTATCAATATGAATTTCTTGATCAGATTCTGAATCAAGGTAATCGAAGACTTTATATTTTTCAGAAGTCCCAAGAATAAGATCCACGCCTTGCATGTTCTTAATTTTGTCCGCTTCCATTTGCGCGTAACAACCGGCCACAACAATTTTCGCTTCCGGAGAAGAGGCCTGTGCCTTTCTAATTAGATTACGGCAGGTAGAGTCCGCGCCATCAGTTACTGTACATGTATTAAGGAAGACCACATCGGCCTCAGATCCGAATTCCACGACTTCATAACCCCTATCAACAAACCCCTGCGCAATAGAACCTGATTCCGAGAAATTCAGGCGGCATCCAAGAGTGTGAAAAGCGACTTTTTTAGAAGTAAGATTGGTAGTTTCCATAGAGCGGGAATCTAACGAATGCCTTTGTATTTGTCTAATAAGTGGGTAAAAAATCTTGGTTTAGGGCAAAAAAAAATCTTAAATTTTTGCATTTTTGTGTTTGACAAATTTCGTCCAAAACAATAACTTGTAGACCTTCGATTGAAAGTGGTCTCGTAGCTCAGTTGGTTAGAGCACCTCCCTTTTAAGGAGGGGGTCCTGTGTTCGAGTCACAGCGAGATCACCATTCATCGAAAAATTACAGAGCACATTCCGGTTACGCTCCCATCGTCTAGCCCGGTCTAGGACATCGCCTTTTCACGGCGGTAACAGGGGTTCGAATCCCCTTGGGAGTACCAAATTTATAAAAAGAAAGCCTCGCATTTGCGGGGCTTTTTTTTGCCCTACCATATCTATAAATCTTTTCCTAAATGCTTAACCATTCGTGATAGTAATTCGAACAAAAAACTCTTAATTAAATGAGAATTCCGATGGGTATCAGGTCCGAATTAGATAACTACCACTTTGATAGAACAGAGAAAGAAAATATTCTTTATCAAGTCCGTCGTAGTTTTAAGCACTTCTTATCTGAAGAGACTAATTCAATTTGGCTGTTTACATTAGAGAAGTTCGCGACCACAGCTCCTTGGTCATATTGGGATCATGAAGTAATTATTTCTGCTCTGAAAATCCTTGAGAATGATCCGAAAAGGACACTTGATGCTATTGAAGCGTGGCATGTAGAGCTTTCAATCGCTTTCTCTGAACTATTCAATAAAGTAGATATCACAAACAGTAATGAGAGTTTTGATCAAAATCGTCCTTCAGATAATTTAACAATTTCAAATCAAGTGCATCCAGAATATTTGAGATTAGTTGAGCACTTGTTTGGGAACCTCATCCCAGTTTTTTGGGGCATATGCAGAAAAAAAGGGGTCAAAGCTTCATTCAACCTAGGCCAAGGTGAAAAGTTTTTCCAAACAAATGATCTTGCACATTTGTATTCTGGATTTGATGACCGCATACGAAATGGAATTGCTCACGGAGAAGTTCATTTTAAAGGTAACGGCATTGTATATGGAAAAACAGATACTCCTTACGTTCATTGCATTAGCTCCAATGAACTCTTGGACAAGATGGATGAACTAAGAAGAGTCATCAACGGATTAGCAATCGCAATAATTATCTTTGAGTGCAGAAATGAAAGGTTCATCAAAGAAGTAGGCAATTTTAAATGGCCAATTGGCGTATTAAATCAAGTTTTAAGACATCGCTGCGGAAGACTTAACTTAGAGATAGTAGGTATTATTGAATCCTCTTACTCTCTTGCAGGGGAACAACTGCAAGTTAGCATACATACAGACTTGACCTCGAAGGAGACTATTATCCTTGATATTATCAACATATCTTCGAAAATTCTTGCTTTGACTCACAAGAAGTATGATCGATTCATGTTTCAGATAGATACTGATGATGTACTTCCCTCTACCGTTTTTATCACAACTGACATTTTAAAAAAGTATTTGGAACAAGATAAACCATTGGATAAGTGTGTCGATTTTTTAGACCTTTCTATGCTTTGGCCTTCTCCATCTCATAAATTAGTTAATAAGTATAAAGTATACAACTATCTTATAAAATCAGGATGGCCAAAAGCTGCCAGAGAGATACAACTTACCTTCAAGAAAAAAAATTTGCCAAAAATCCGTGAAGTGAAAGAAAATCATGCGGGCAAGGATTTCCGTCTGGACATTACAATCACCTTAGATCCCGGCTCTTTGAGTTTAGAATTCGACGACGCGCAGGCTATATGTGAAAAAGTAGTAGCAAAATACAAATATAAACTAAGCCTAGGTAAAAAAATAAACTTACTACCAAGTTCTCGCCGACCACGCTTTCCTAAGTATATATGGATCAAAATTTATCGTAAAAATGGGCCTATCCGCTGGCTACAACGCCGAGGATGGGACAGTGGAAACTTAATGTATACAGCGGAATGGAAAAGTTCATCTAACCTTCATTCAATTGCTATTAAGAAACCATATAAAACTGTGAATAGTATCGCATACCAAGATCGTCTTGATATAGAAGGATACAACCAAATTAAAGAAAATCTGGAAAAGCTTATTCAAGAAATGGTATCAAAGCCGTAATCAAGGAGTTAAAAGAAAATTTCGCGAGTCTAGAATCAGTCGACCATATTCTATATATATTCCACCCTCAATAACTCCAAAATTCCTTGTAATAGTTATTATCAATTTGAAAATCACGCGAAATATCAAAAAATCAACTCCCGCACAAGAACGTTTTATGTCCCGATATGATTCATTTAAACATTAAGCCAATCTTTGATGGCTGAATTAATGAACTAGCAGTTCGAAACTCCACGACTTGGGAGTATCAAGTTTATACAAAGAAAGCCTCGCATTGCGGGGCTTTCTTTTACCCGATTTTCTCGTTTTTAAAATACTTTTGTAGATCCCATGGGTCCAAGAGACCTAGGGATTGATGTATAAACTGGATTAGTTACGACTCACGAGATGGGCCAAAAAAAGGAACAACTCTTAGTTAATTTTAAAATTATTTTTTACTTACACAATGGGTGGTGAATTCGAAGCACCCATTACTTTTTGATTCTACATTCAGAGCATCTTTATAAAATCATCTACAAAAACTTTAAAGTATTTGTCGACATCATACAAAGCTTGAATTGGAAAAGAAGTCGAAAGTAACTCTTCGTTAAAGGTATCCTTCCTCGCCTGTGAAGTCGAAGTTTTTTTTAGTGCTTCCCCCAATACAGACATCTTCTTCTCTTCAAAGTTTCCATGAGGTGTTGCAATGATAGGATTTATAACTTCGTCTAATTTATATCTAGTAGAGATCTTTTTAAACTCGTCTTTGTTAAAATATGACCAAGACTCAATATTCCAACAAGGCGACAAAAGAATAATTCTTCCCAAAGAATAGGTTAGGCATTTCTCGATCTCTTGAGGATTAATGTCAGGGTCACCATCCTTTAAAAGGAATTCTAGCTTTTCTTTTATCTTTTGCACTAATCGATCAAAAAAGGTTTTATTGGACAAATAATTTTCATCTGTAACAGATTTATAATTAGACCATTTCGTATCAGCATCGGAATATATAATGATTGCTTCATCTACAAGTAAAGCTTTAGCAGCGTCCATCGCCGCTAAATCCATTGATTGACGCTCCTTCCACTTATTCCCAAAGTATCGGTTTTCTTGTGTGATCAAAACATCTTTACCGTAAAACTTTGCAATTTCTGTTAATAGGTTTTCGATACCATCTCTAGTGCCTTTAAACCTATCCTCATTAAAAATTGTAACTATCATTACTACCAAATCTTATATTTCGTAAGTAATTTAGAAAAATCTGTTTCACGTTTTAAAGCAAGAGCAATATGGGACTTAAGTTTTGGGTCAATCTCATCTACCGAGAACATTGAATTTTTCTCATCTCTCGATCTGCATACATGTACAGAATGAGAATCCGTAAAATCTTCTGACTCCAAAAGTGAAAGTAAATTATTTAAAACGAATGGATTGTGGGTTGAGATAAAAAGCTGCTTCGAACTTTCATTCATAATATGAGATATCCACTCTGGATGTAGTCCATTCTCTATTTCATCAACAAGAAAATAATATTTTGATATTAGATTGATCATCAAGCAGTAAGACAAGAAACGACTCTCCCCCTCTGTCAATGCATTAAACAAGGGCCTAACATCTCCTTTCCTGTCTTCAATTAGTATTTGAAGATTCATTTTAAACAAGAATGAGGGCGCATCGTATTCTTTTAACTCTGTAACATTCCCGGACAGAAGTTGAAATTTTATACGTCTAAATCTTCCAGAGCTTAAAAAATAGTCCACATGCTCAATCCTGCAGAAAGACTCTGAAACATCATGAATTATCTTTTCGAGGTCAATATCTTTGAATATATCTTTGTTATAAAGCTTTTGAATAAAGAAATGGCTAAAGAACTCTACAAATAGCGGGCGCGGCGCAAATCCTTCAGCTATTTGAAATCCAGTATTCTGAGTCATATATTGGATTTCAGCTGTAAAAAAATCTTTCAAGTAATCTATTGAAAAATTAAAATTTCCAGGCAGAGCATTCCTTCCACCTTCATATGAATAGAAAGCACTTTGATAATTAATGCTTGGAACACTAAATCTAGGAATGATTTGGACGAAAAAAGTTAAAAAATTATTTTTTGAATTGTCTTTTACTGCTTTATATTTGGTCTCATTTAAATAAACAACTGCAAGATCTTGTTGGAAATTAAGTCTACTTAAATTTTTCAAACTCACTGATTCTACTGGAATAGTAATCTCTTCTAGATCGAATGCATGAAACTGGATTTGATGCTGATTATTATCTCTGAAATACGTAAATATTAATTCCTTTCCCTTTATTAATTCTACTCTTATTTGAAAGCTTCTTTTTTCTTCCGAATTTAAAAGCATAGGCTCAGATATAACGGTGTAGGCAATCTCATATTCAACGTCATCGTAAACTGTAACAATCGAGTAAGAGACATCTATACCGTTGGTAAGATCAAGTTTCTCAAATTCACTACTTAAAAGAGGATTTAAAACCTTGTTTAAGAAAAAAGTTTTACCTGCACCATTTCTTCCAATAAATAGATTGATATTTTTATCAAACTCTATCTTGGAGTTTTTATAATAAGCATACCTTCTAATGTCTAAACTTTTTAAATAATTGCGCTTCAAAGAAAACCTCTGTTTAACCTATTTTACTACATTTTCAGACAAATCACATTGTAACAACATAAAGTGCACAGCACCATCTCTCCCCTCTCATTAAACCAATTGCGCACCGAGCCATCACTTTCAATTGACCCATATTTTTATGCTTTCAGTAAATCATGCTTACGAGTGTATACAAGTGGTTCGAATCCCCTTGGGAGTAACAAGTTTATACAAGAAAAGCCTCGCATTTGCGGGGCTTTTCTTTATTGCCTAATTTTCGAACTCGAATTTAATTTTACATTCACCATCAAATTTGATCTTTTTGGAGAAAATTTCATTCACTCAAAAGGTCCTCCGTGAATTTATCTATTTTCTCAGTGCTGATGATTTCTTTGCTGGTCACTGCATGCGGCAAGTCCTCTAGCTCCAATAAGACAACGACCTCAATCAAGACCATCAATGGGCTTTCTACTTCTGCCATGGACGGGAAACTCTATGAGGCCAAGTGTGTTCCGCTTGAGAACGAAAAGGAGCTGAAGGCCGACCATCAGTTTAGAATTTATAAAGAAGCAGGTCTGACTCACTTTGAATGGTCAGTGTGGTTCATGACGAAAAACTGTCAAACAGCGATTTTGGAAATGAACCTTAAGGGTTATGGCATTTTCACTGACAGCACCTTTAAACAGCTTAATAACACCCTTAAAAACGCAGTGGTCATGCCTCTGCAGTATGCGGCCACCACCGAGTTTAATAAAAATCGATTTTGCGGCCTCGGCGACTGGAAAACTTATGACTGGAAAGACATCCTTTATAGTGATTGCATGAAAAGGGATGATGGCACCCTCTTCTTTGATCAACAAGGAAGTGAATTTGTTCTTTATAATTGTAATGAGAATGAGGAACTAAACGAAAAATGCACTCGGGTACGACTAAAGCCGATAAAAATGAAATAATGAAAGGCCCTGCGATTGTGGGGCCTTTTTATATCTACCGCCGCCAACTATTTATCATTATTCCAACTTATTGGCACAAATGTTGTTATATTAGCACGACCAACGCTAAATGATCGGACAACATTAACTTTAAGGACCACATAGGTCGGGAGATGATATGAAATCCGGTCATAATCAAACATTAGACGCAAGTTGGGGGGCCCTTTTCACGGGAACCAATTTTGGTCGATCACTCATTTTAGCAGGCGGAGTTTCCCTCCATGCTATCTTCATTTACGTCGTTGCTACTATTCTTCCATCTGTCATCGCTGACATTGGTGGAGTTGCCTTTTACGCTTGGGCGACAACCTTTTTTATGGTTGGCTCTATTGTTGCCGCCGCTGGGGCCCCGTTGGTTTCAATGAGACTAGGACCTAAGAAGGCCTATCGTCTGGCCCTGGCCGTTTTCTCTCTTGGAAGTGTCCTCTGTGCAATCACTCCGTCGATTCATATTTTGATCTTCGGAAGACTATTACAAGGAATTGGAGGAGGACTTCTCACTGCTCTTGCCTACACAACCATTCGCCAAATTTTTCCTGAGTACCTTCACGCTCGAGCGATTGCGATGATCTCAGGAGTATGGGGAGTGGCCGCTCTTTCAGGTCCTCTGATTGGTGGGTTATTCGTTGAATTCAGTTCTTGGAGGGCTTCGTTTTGGACGGCCCTAATTCTTTGCGCCTTGTTTGCTGTATTATCTGAAAAATTTCTTCCGATAAACTCAAGTCAGCCTACGTCCTCTACAAAAACACCTTTTGGACGTCTCGCCCTACTCGCTTTCGCCGCCCTTTCAGTATCAGCAGGAAGCGTCCCAGGAACATTGAGTGCTTCCATCATTGGCGTAGTCATCGCTTTAATTTTGCTTACCATGCTGTTTAAACTTGATAATCGCTCAAGCAATCGTCTTCTGCCTCACGGTGCCTTTAACCCTAAATATAATTTAGGCTCAGTCTCGGCAACAATGGCACTACTTACGGCCGGTACGAGTTGTTTTGCTTTTCTTCCCTATATTCTGAAAGTCTCCTTCGGTATTACTCCAATCGTGGCCGGCTACATTATCGCCACAGAGGCGCTGGCGTGGACTTTAACCGCGCTTTTCACAGCATCAGTTAGCGAAGCCCAGGCAAAAAAACTCATGCTTTTTAGCCCGATTATCATGATTGTAGGAATGATCGGACTTACACTCAGCCTTGGCACAACTTCAATTCCGCTTATTGCTATTTCAGTCGCAATTGTGGGTTGTGGAATTGGCGCAGGTTGGGCCCATCTAGGAACACATATGATTTCTATTGCGCCAAAAGAAGAACAAGATGTGGCGGCAGCTTTTATTTCGACCACTCAGCTTATTTCCACGGCCTTCGGATCCGCCATTGCCGGAGTGATTGTAAATCTTGGTGGTCTATCAACAACCACTGACTCAGGACAAGTTTTACAAATCGGAATTTACTTATTGGGAGCATTCAGTGTTCTTCCTGCCCTTGGAGTAATGACAGCATTAAGAACACGTTATCAAATTCAAACTTCACTATAAAGTTACCAGGCCCTGCACTAGCAGGGCCTTTTTTTCTCAAAACCTGATCCGCATCAGAAAGTGAATTTCAAAGTGTCCGAGAAGCTCTTCGTGTGATCTTCAGATTCGGAGCCTAACTCATGACACCTATTCAACACTTCCTCAGTTTCACCAATGATTTGATTTGTATTCTCGACGAAAGCGGTAAGATTCATGATGTGAATGGAAATTGGAAAAATCTATTCGGGATCGGTCCTAAACAAGGCATCTCTTTTCTCAATTTGATTCACGATGAAAGCAAAAATAAAATTTGGTCGTTCTTTAAAAATCCAGAAAGTTTAGAACTTCATTTAACTGAATGTCGCTTTATTGATTTAAATGGGCAAAACTACTGGTTGAATCTAAAAATTCGTCGCATTCAAGATAAGAACCACTATTGGTGCACTCTCAAAGATATCACTCAGAGAAAGCACATCTTTTCAATTCTGGATCAGATCAGTGACAACTACAATCTTGGTCATTGGGAGTATGATAGTGTCCGCAAAAACCTCAAATGGAGCCTGAAAATTTTTGATATCTTTGGACTAGACCCAATGACATACACGCCTTCAGCAGAAGACATGAACAAATTTTTCTCTCAAAGTGATGTTAAGCAGTTCAAAGAACTCGTGCGCACTCAAAATGAATTTGATTTTACATTTCAATACACGAACAAATCCGGCAGTCATAGATGGATCAAGCTAAGTGGAAGAAAAGATTCTTTATCAGACAAAAACTTTGTACTGAAAGGAATTCTTCAAGATGTAACAAAAGAAACGATTAAAGAGATTACTCAACTTACAAGCAATATCGAATTATCGAGCTTTGAAAAAGGTCTGGATCAATTCTCCATTGTGGCCCGAACAGATGCCCGAGGCAAAATCATTCATGCCAACGAAGCTTTTTGTCGTATCTCTAAATACTCTCAACAAGAATTACTCGGTCAGGACCATCGAATCCTAAACAGCGGCCATCATCCAAAATCTTTCTTTAAAGAAATGTGGGAATGCATCCAGAGTGGAAAAAATTGGAGAGGAGAAATTAAAAACAAAACGAAGGACGGAAGTTATTACTGGGTCGATACCATCATCATTCCTATTAGAGACAATGAAGGAGTTCTCCAGGAAATTTTGTCATTCCGATTTGAAATCACCAATTTTAAACTCATCCAAGAACAAAATGAAATACTACGTAAGGAACTTGAACTATTAAAGGCAGAGATGGGACTTACATAATTACATGGTGTTCACTAAAATAATCACTAATGGAGCACTTATCCTCTCTTAACAGTACCCTAACTTTTGTTTTTTCCCACTCTCGACTAATCTCCGGGCAACTAACCCAAAGGAGATTTTATGAAACTTCTAATTGCTGCAGTTTTCGCTCTTACTTCAACTGTTTCTTTCGCTTCTCTACGCCAAACTGGTTATGAAGCTCGTCACATTGCTAAGATTGAAAAGGCCATCCTAAAACAATGTGGACCAATGCTTGGCTTAGATCTCATTTCTAAATTCGAAAGAGTTGTACATGTGGACCAAGGTATCCGTGACGTTTATTACGTAACTGTACTTCGTGGTGTTCAAAACAATATCGGCTATAACGTTAAAGTAAACTCTAGCTATGCTGATATGTACGATCATTCTGAGCAAAACTGGGGCGCCTACTCAGTTCAATCTGTAGATTGTTCATCTGAAGAGTAATTAAAATTTTTTAAGGGCCATCTTTTGATGGCCCTTTGTCCTTTTAAGCACTTAGGTCCTCGAATAGATCTACAAATCCTTTGAAGAGTTCAACTTGTTTGTGATATCAAACCTGTGTTCTCCATTTCCAACAGAGGATTTTATGATTAGTTCAAAGAACCTTGTGCTCGCGTTCTCTCTCGTTCTCTCAGCTCCTGCATTTACCCAAACAACTCTAAAAGAAAGCATTCAGTCATACAGTGAACATGTTCACTCTTCGTATGCGGAAACACTTAGACGAGGCGTTCTTCTCCAGAAGGCTCTTCACGCTTTCACAGAAACTCCGTCGCTCATGACTCAAACTGTGGCGAAGGAAACTTGGAAATATGCTCGTGAAGCTTATGGGCAAACAGAAGTTTTCCGTTTCTATAATGGTCCAATTGATCGTGATGGGGGCCCAGAAGGCCTGCTAAATTCTTGGCCATTAGATGAGGCCTATATTGATTATGTGAAAGGTGCACCAAACGCTGGTATCATCAATAACACGACTGAATTCCCAGAAATCACTAAAGAACTTCTTGAATCACTCAATGAACTAGATGGAGAAAAAAACATCTCTACTGGTTATCATGCCATTGAGTTCCTTCTTTGGGGACAGGACTTCTATACAGATGGCCCGGGACTTCGTTCATACACAGATTATGTAGATGCTCCGAATGCTGCTCGAAGAGCTCTTTATTTGAATACCATCGCAGATATGCTGGTAGATCACCTCGCCTCTCTAGAAACAGAATGGCGAGCTGGTGAAGAAAACTTCCGCAAAGATTTTGAAAGTCAAAAAGACACTGCCGCCCTTAAAAATCTTCTCTCGGGTGTGATCTTCATGGCCGGGGACGAGCTTTCAGGTGAAAGAATGTATGTGGCCTACGATACTCAAGGTCAGGAAGATGAGCACTCGTGCTTCTCAGACATGACTCACATGGATATCCAGTGGAACTACTGGGGAATTGAGAACGTGATCAAAGCAACCAATCTTCTTAATCAGCCAGAAGTGAAAGGAACTCCAGTTGCTCAAAGAATTGAAAAGCGCATGACTGAACTTCGGGCTCTTCTGGCAACGATTCCTGTGCCTTTTGACCAGGCCATTGCCAACGATGAGGGACGCGCGATTATTTTAAATTCAGTTGAAGAGCTCGAGGCACTTGCAAGAGATCTAGCGACTGTATCTAAGATGCTTAAAGCATCGGTTGACTACTAAGTTATGAAGTCAATTCTTATACTCCTTCTAGCAATTGCGGCTTCTGCTTATGCGGAAGTTGCACCACAGTTAGATGCCTCGGAAGAATTTCCAGGAGGAACGGGTACAACTTCAGATTTATCAGTTCAGGCCTATAGTCATCCTATGAGTGGAACTCAAAGCAGAGAGCGACGTGAATTCACTCTCGGCAATAGTTTCTTCAACACGGTTTGGGTCGCCTCACCCGCCTCAACAACTGTGAGAGATGGCCTAGGTCCAATTTACAACGCCGTATCTTGTAGCTCTTGTCACTTTAAAGACGGTCGCGGACGTGGTCTTCCTGAAACGGAAGGCAAGGTCGATGTTTCTCTGCTATTCCGCTTAAGAATTAAGACACTAAACGACGGCATCATTCCTCACCCTGTTTATGGTGGCCAATTTCAGCCACAAGGAATTATGGGAGTGCCTGGCGAAGGTGAAGCAGTTGTTCGTTATGAGACGGTTAGAATTCAATATCCAGATGGTCTTTTTACAGAACTTTTAAAACCGGTTTACGACTTCATTAAATTAAACTTTGGGCCATTGGGTGAAAACACAGTTCGCTCTCCTCGGGTGGCCCCTCAAATGATCGGTCTTGGTCTTCTCGAAACCATTTCAGAGAAAGACATTCTCATTAAAGAAGATCCTCTTGATATGGACGGAGATGGCATTTCTGGTCGAGCGAACTATGTGTACTCGGCAACACATCAATCGCAAAAATTAGGTCGCTTCGGTTGGAAGGCCGGTAAAGCTGTGCTTAATGATCAGAATGCAGCGGCCTTTAACGGTGATATCGGAATTACCAGTAGCTTGCACCCAAATGAAGATTGCACTGAATCTCAAGTCGATTGCTTAAAAAATCACACCGAAATGGACGTCGACGATGCTCGTTTAAAAAACGTCACTGTTTATACTCAGCTTCTCTCAGTGCCAGTTCGTCGTGATTTCTCTAGACCAGAAGTTCAAAGGGGTCGCGGTACTTTTTATAAAATCAACTGCACTGCTTGCCATACTCCGAGCTACACCACTGGAACTGATTCGAATTTAGAGATCCTCAAATCGCAAAAGATTTATCCTTATACAGACCTTCTTCTGCATGACATGGGAGATGCGCTTGCTGATGATAAAGATGATGTGATGAATGAAGATCTTGCCACCACTCGTGAATGGAGAACACCTCCCCTTTGGGGCCTTGGTTTGACCCAAACTGTAAATGGTCATACCCGTTACCTTCACGACGGACGCGCCAGAAATCTCGAAGAAGCTATTTTGTGGCATGGTGGAGAAGCTCAGAAATCAAAGGAGGACTTTATGAAGCTCTCCCAAACTGAAAGAGACGATCTCATTTTATTTTTAAATAGTTTATAAATACCTGGAGAACCCAACATGAAAACCCTAGCGATTTTAACTCTCTTCGCTTCAACAACTCTCATGGCCCAATCATGGACCGAAACTTTTAAACTTCCAGAAGGCATGACCCATAGAGCTCGTACCGCTGGATACGACTGCGGAACATTTGGATCGAAATATGTGTCTGCTCCAGAAACTTTTAAATCTCGCGGAATTGAATTTAAACAACTCGCGGCCGATAAAGAGCTGAATAAATTTTTATTCGAAGCTGTCTACCCTGGAGCTGAAGGTCAGGAGTGTATCTACGGGATCTTCTTAGACCGTAATCGCGCAACCAAGACTCTCGACTTCACTCATTCATTGGTTAAAACAACTGAGGGTCTAGAAGAAGGTTGTAAAAATACACAAGATTTCTTAGACACCGAACTCGCTTCTGTGGCCTACGAGCCTTCAAAACGTGGTATCCGCTACATCGCGGTTCAAATTGTGAAGGACACTCCGAATGACGTTTGTGAAAGCGGCAACGTTCGAGTTGTGTTTGATCGCAGATATACTGAATAAATCTTAAGGGCCCAGCTTTTGCTGGGCTTTTTTTTTGGAGTTATGTTCTAATTAAAACATGGACTACATCCAAACCTATTTCGAGTGCTTCAAGGCCGCGGGTATTGATACGACTCTACAGATAGATCGTATGCGCGGTTCTCACGTCGTAGAACGAATTAAATTCGATCATATTACTCATGATGGAATTTCCATTATGACAGAAATGGCCCGCAAGTATCCTTCAGAAGGCTTCAGTGCACCCACTTTACTAGTCAGACCCAGGCCCTCTATGGGGAAAAGACTTTTAGAGCTTTTAAAATGGTATGTTCGTCATTACCCATTTATGCCTCCAAAGTGGAAAGAGGCCTCACGAGGAAAAACCAAAAACGCTAACGGCAGAGTTTGTATTGAGAACTGGAAAAGTTCTGATCAATCTGTTTCTGTGAACACTAAACTTTTATTGGCCTTAGATCAAACAAGCCGAGAACATATTACCAATCCCAAACCTCCAAGGGTATGGATGACTCCTGTAGGTATGTACACGACAATTTCTCGGGACACTCCCCCTAAGAACAGGGTCTCTTTCATAGATATTGAAGTGGGTAATCAATCAACTCTTGCAGACATTCAAAAATCTTCCAGGGAACAACTCACAGATTTAAATTACTGGGGAACAATTCTTACGATGGCACTTCCAAATGTCCTAGGAAAATTTCTCTTTAAGTATGTGGCCAAATACACTCATCTCTTTTTTAGAAGAACCGGCACATTAACCAACTTAGGAGAATGGACCATTCCTGGTTTAGCGGATGATGAATGGTGGACCTTCGGAGAATTTAGCGTTGCTAAGATGGCACCAGTCGCAGGAAGTGCCATTATCGTGAACGGGAAACTCGGATTAAGTGTTCACTTCCATCCGATTGTTGGATTTACAGATGCTGAGGCCCAAGTTTTTGCTGAGAAGTGGAAAGAAAATTTTCTAAAAATCTCCTAATTCTACTTCTTAGATACTTTCTCAATACATTTATAGCCTGTGGCCTCAATATTTACCTGAAATAATCCTGTCTGCTTATTAATTACAATAGAATTTACTTCGAACTGCTTGGCCTTCTCTTCAATTACTGATTTGGCCACATGAGAGGCGATTGGTGGGATAAGACTGAAACCTGTGGAATATAAACTGGCAACTGCAGAACAATTTTTTTGAGGTTGGTCTACAAACGCCACGCTCTTAGATGATTTGGTTGAAGCACAGCTTGTTAGTAACGTCGAAAAAAGAACGAACATAATAGCTTTATTCATAGGAACTCCAAGATTTTCTTATATTTCGACAAACGGAAGGTAAAACTTTATCTTTAAGAAAAATTAAGACTCAATCGGCAATCTCACCGTAAACTCAGCTCCTCCCCCCTTTGCTTCATCCACTGTAATCGCTCCTTTATGGGCATTCACAATGGTCTTTGAAACAAACAGACCAATTCCAAAGCCACCAAAGTGCTTGGTCGAAGAAGCTCTCTCAAACTTATGAAAAATTCTTTCGCGCTCTTCTACTGCAACTCCGGGGCCGTGATCGCGAATAACTAAGACTGCTTGTGAACCATCTTTATAAACGGAGACCTCAATGGGTCTCTGATCACCATATTTAATTGCATTGTTAAGAAGGTTAATGATGACCTGCTCAATTCGCATCTGGTCCCAAAGGCCATACACATCTTCCATGGTCTTATAGACAACTTCATACTTCTTGGTCGTAAGCTCAAAATCAAATCGCGCAAACACGTTCAGCACGACCTCCTTGAGGTTAATTCTTTCCGGATCAAGTGACAGCCTTCCAGCATCAATATTCGAAATATCAATCAAATCATTTGTTAAGTTTTCAAAACGTCTAATTTCTTCCAGACAAGGTTGAATGACCTTTTTCATGTTCTCATCAGTTGTCTTTTTTTGAACAAACTGCATACCAAGCTTTAAGGTGGTTATTGGCGTTTTTAATTCATGAGAAACCAAAAGTAAAAAATCCTCTCGCATCTGGGCCACTCGCTTGGCCTCTTCATAGATTTGTTTCTTCTCGGTGATGTCCACAAAAGTCAGAATATTAAATCGTTCCTTGAACTTCGTTTCAACATCTGAAGATTGTCTTAGGACCGTGATCGTTTCATTTGGATTTATAACCAGATCAACTTCCTCTTTGTCTTTTCTTAACTCCGAAATAAAATCCAATTTCCCGTGGAGAATTTCCGTCGCCTGGTTGTTGTAAAAAACAATCTCTTGAGAGTCAGTATCTGTAATGACTAAACCGGCAGGCATCTGTTGAATAACAGCATCTAGCTTTTTTGCGTTATGCTCAGACACAGCTTGTAGCCTAAACTGAGAGTTCTGCGTGACCCAAGCACGAAGACCTATGAGCATTGTAAAGACGGCGGCAATCATGAGTAGAATGCTTTCGATTTCCTGAAAGCCTGCCTGGTAGCTGTACGCTGAAGCAATAACAAAAAAGAGAGTCATTCCGGGGAATAAAGCTCTTGCGAGATTTGGTCTTAATGCCGCAGTTGAAGGTGGTCTTTTCAAAATCTGCTGCTCTTCTTCACAAGCGGCCCAGTAAAAAAAGTAGAAGCCCACAGTCCAAAAAATATCCAGCATATGTCCTGGTTGATAAAATCGGTGAAGCAAACCATAAGCGTATGCGATGTTTACCCCTGCAAGACTCGCCAGCCCGATTAAGAGTAGCGTATAGGGAAGTTTATTAATTGGTCGGGATTCCCAAATCTGAAGAGTAGCAAAAAACAATGCTGTAATATAAAGGCAGGGGTAGGCCAAGACCATGATGAGGTAAAACTTTGACCCATGATATTCAATGATTGGGCGATAAAAAAGAATTATGCAAACAAAGGAAATGACACAAAGACTGATGCCGATATCAGCGATAGTGATTAACTTATTTTCTCTACGAGAAACATTCCAGCAGTAATGAATCATCGCAATCACAATACATGGAACAATCCCCAAGAAGAAAAACGTAGATATATCCGGAAATGGCACAACAACATTCTCAACCAGCTGTCTCCAGCCCCAGATAAACATCCCCACGGTCCAAGAAAGAGATCCAATTCCCAACCATCTCCAAGAAAGCTTTAAAGAACGAATCTCCATTCTGTTAGAAGTTCTAAAACATCTAATGGCACAGACAATGCTTGATAGAGTCCAGAAAAAGTCGGTCCAGAGATTCATGAGAAAACTTTTAGCTTCTATGAAATGAATCCCTATAGCGAAAATGGCCAAAGAGGCCAACATGAGAGTTAGTAATAAAGACCGAGACTTAATCATCCCATGATTTTCAATCTGGTATTTGTAAATGTCATCTTAATAAATTGGATCAGCATTATTCATGGGGTTGAATAGTCTTTCTATATTTCACCGGCTAATCAACAACATCAATTGAGAGTAAGATGCCTTCTATAGGAGGACATGCTTATGAAAAAATTATTATTCACACAAAAAAGCGATTATCCACATTGGGTTGGGGATGGTTTTCCTGTCAGATCACTTTTTAGCTACAATGACCTTGGTAAAGATATCTCACCATTTCTATTACTAGACTACGCTGGCCCAACTGAATTTCCACCAACTAACCATATCAGAGGAGTGGGAGAACATCCTCACCGCGGATTTGAAACCGTGACAATTGTTTATTCTGGAGAAGTTGAGCATCGAGATTCTTCAGGTGGGGGCGGCATTATCAAACCGGGCGATGTCCAATGGATGACGGCCGCTTCGGGATTGGTCCATGAAGAGAAACATGGAAAAGAATTTTCGAAAACTGGTGGTGCTTTTGAGATGGTCCAATTGTGGGTCAATCTTCCAAAAAAATTCAAGATGTCTCGGCCTCGTTACCAAGGCATTAAAAATGAAAACATCCCACTTGTCTCGCTTCCTAACGAAGCAGGAACTCTAAGAGTTATTGCTGGAGAATACTTGGGACACAAGGGTCCAGCTTCAACCTTCTCGCCTATTAATCTATGGGACATCAGAATGGGTGCGGGACATACTACAGAGTTTAAAGTTCCGGCAGGACACACTACTGCAGTTTTTGTCTTGAGCGGGCAAGTGACTCTCGCCGATGGCAAAAAAATCGGTGAAGCAGAGATCGGAATTCTTAGTAAAGAAGAAACAAACTTCACGATCACTGCAAATGAAGATGCCAAGATCTTATTTATGGGTGGTGAACCCATCCAAGAACCAATCTTTGGTTACGGTCCGTTTGTTATGAATTCAATGCAAGAAATTCACCAAGCGTTCCAAGATTTTCAAGATGGTAAAATGGGGTCTTTAGGAAGAATTGAAGGCGCAGAGTAACTCTACGCCTTCAGTCTTTTAGCAAATTCTAGATAACCTAATAACAGTCCCTCTAATTTCTTTTCTGTTCCTTGATCTACCAAAGTACCTTCAGTAGAAAAGGCCTCATGCGCCTTCGGTAATGCAAAGGATTGCGGATAAACATAAGATCCGAGTGCTTCAAAAGGCGCTCGGGTCTGTCCCAATGCTCTGATTGAACCGAAAGCTCCTGGAGAAGCACCGGTTAAAAGAATCGGTTTTTTCTCTAAAGGAACAGGTCGAATCCGTGAGACCCAATCAATCGTGTTTTTAAGCGATCCTGCAATTGATCCATTATATTCTGGGCTACAAGTGATAATGGCATCTGCCTCTTTAATCATTTTTCCCAACTCTAAAACACCTTGTGGAATTCCCTCTGCTTCAATGTCACCATCGTAGACAGGAATCGAAAGCGATTTAAGGTCTGCAATACGAGTCTCACAATCAGGGAATTTCTTGATCAGTTGATCTATGACTGAAAGTAATTTCTTATTTAATGAGTCTTTTCTCAGGCTCCCAGAAAACAATAAAATTTTCATACGTTCTCCTATAACAATTTAACTCAGCTAAGCTTACACCATTTCACGTATCATTTAAAAAAAATCATAATTTTATCTTCACTCAATTGATTGACCTTTAAGGCCGTGACTAGTCTAAGCGTATTTCCAAAGGAGGAAACTATGACTAGTGAAACCAGAAGAGATCCTAACGGCGATAGACTTCTTACGCCCGAAAACTCGGCCCTCATCATCATTGATTATCAACCAGTACAGGTAAATTCAATTGCCTCCATGGATCGCCAGTTACTCATTAATAATATCGTTGGTCTGGCGAAAATCGGACTTGCTTATAATCTTCCGATCGTCCATTCAACAGTTAACGTTGAATCCGGTCTGAACAAGCCGCCTATTCCTCAGCTCAGAGCAGTTCTTGGAGAACTTCCTACTTATGACCGAACCACTATTAACGCATGGGAAGATACTGAGTTCAAACAAGCAGTTAAAGCAACTGGTAGAAAGAAACTCATTATGGCCGCACTATGGACAGAGGCCTGCCTCACCTTCCCATCTCTAGATGCATTGGCAGAGGGATACGAAGTTTACGCCGTGGCGGATGCAGTAGGCGGAACATCTCTTGCCGCCCATGAAATGGCCCTTCACCGGATTGAACAAGCAGGCGCTAAACTCATTAGTTGGGGTCAACTCCTTTGCGAACTACAACGTGACTGGAGTAGAAAAGAAACAGTTCCTGACTTTATGAGATTATTCATTGAGACTGGTGGTACGGCCGGTATTCAATTCTCTTATGATCGAGAGATTCCATCGGGATCGCGCGGCCGAAGTGAAGCACAGGCCTCTCATCCTCATTAACAAAAAAAAGAGCAAGCACATAGGTGCTTGCTCTCCTTTTATTTATTTCTGAGAATCAAGTTTCTCATCATTTTTCACAACCTCCTGGGCCTTCATATAGCTTTCAATCAAAAGCTGATATGATGGGAAAATCTTCGTATAGATTTCGGCCCATTCCTGCGCATCAGGGCAATTCCAAGTTTTTTGTAACTCAGATGCAACCGCCGCTGTGTCCATTGGAACAACTCCTGCTTGCATGACTCTCGCGAGAGTAATTTCTTGGGCCATTTTAGAATAAGTCCCCGAAGCATCAATAACTGCAAAGACCTTATAACCATCATAGACAGCGCTGATGGCCGGGAATGCCATACATACACTGGTAATCGTTCCGGCAATAATCAAAGTCTTTCTTCCAGTGGCCTTTACTGCTGCCACGAAGTCAGGATTGTCCCAGGCATTGATTTCACCTTTGCGAGCAACATACTTAGCGTGAGGGGCGTTTTGATGGATTTCAGGGATTAAAGGGCCATTAGGACCTTGAGGAACCGATGCCGTTGTAATCACCGGCATCTTCGAAAGCGTCGCCATTTTAGCTAATGCCGCCGCATGAGAACGTAGCGTTGTCATTGGCATATCGCCAACAGTCTGGAACAGACCACTTTGATGGTCAATTAACAGCATTACAGCGTCATCAGGGTTAATAACTGGGCGTGAATTGTTAAAGTTAGCAATAGTGGTTGGAATACTCATACACAATCTCCTTGTTGATGTGGACAACCTCCATTGACTATAGGTCATAATGCTATTTACTATTAGACAGAAAAATATAAAGACAGTTTCCATGGGTATAGAAAATGCAAACAATTGATCTGAATGAAATTTTAGTTTTTATTAAAGTGGTCCAGACTGGAAGCTTTACTCATGCAGCAAAGCACTTAGGCATGCCCATTTCTACTGTAAGTGCTCGAGTATCCTCACTGGAAAAAAGATTAGGGGTCACTCTTCTTCAAAGAACGACAAGACAATTAAAACTCACTCAGGCGGGCCACAGTTATTATGAACAATCTCTACGCGGGCTCGAAGAGATTCAGAAAGCAGAAACTGATGTGACTTCAAACCTGGCCGAGCCTCAAGGTGACTTACGAATCACTGCTCCCATTTTTTTGGCCAATACGCTCATGCCTAAAGTCATCTGTGAGTCGATGAAAAAATATCCTAAAATTAAAATCGAACTCATTCTGCAAGATCGTGCCGTTGATCTCATCGCCGAGGGCGTGGATCTTGCGATCCGCGCCGGTGATTTAAAGGATTCGACTTTAATTGCCAAAAAATTAGGCATCGTTCATTTCTCTGCTTTCGCAACAAGTGGCTATTTAAAAAATAAAGGCCCCATCAATCATCCTAAAGACCTGCAAGAGCATGTCTGCCTTCAGTTTGCTCCTCTTGGTCGTCATGAATGGTCCTTTAGTAATGGAAAAAGTAGAGTGAATGTCCCTCTTAAGGGTAAACTTGTCATTGATGATTTGAGCATGATTAAGTCGCTGGCCCTTTCAGGCAATGGAGTTGCTCTGCTTCCGACTTATATTTGTGAGGAAGAAGTTAAAAAAGGTCGATTAGTTCCTCTTTTAACTGAATGGAAGTCGCATTCGCGCGCGATTCATTTTGTTCATCCCCCACAAAAATTTCCTTCTCCGAAGCTCAAGGCCTTTCTAGAACTTGCCTCTGACCAGATCAAAGAGCAATTGTCATAAACAAGGCCACCGAAGTGGCCTTGTAAAATCTAATGACTATATCTTTGGGAATCAAGTTGCTCATTATTCTTGACCACATCCTGGGCCTTTGTATAACTCTCAATGAGTAACTGATATGGTGGGAAAACTTCTGTATAAATTTGTGCCCACTCTTTCGCATCATCTCTATGCCATGTCTTTTGAATCTCTGACGCCACTGCCGCTGTGTCCATTGGAATAGCACCTGCCTGCATCACTCTCGCCAGAGTTATTTCTTGTGCCATTTTTGAATACGTGCCGGATGCATCGACGACCACAAAAACTTTATATCCTTCATGGATGGCACTAATCGCCGGGAAGGCCATACAAACACTCGTGATTGTTCCTGCAATGATAAGTGTTTTTCTTCCTGTCGCTTTAACCGCCGCCACAAAATCCGGGTTGTCCCAAGCGTTGATTTCTCCTCTTCGGGCCACATACTTGGCGTGAGGTGCATTTTGATGAATCTCAGGAATAAGAGGCCCGTTAGGTCCTTGTGGAACCGATGCAGTCGTGATCACAGGAATTTTACTTAAAGTGGCCATTTTGGCCAAAGCGCCAGCATTAGAACGAAGAGTTGTCATTGGCATGTCACCGATGGTTTGAAACAAACCACTTTGATGATCAATAAGTAGCATGACGGAATCATCTGGATTAATGACTGGTCTTTCACCATTAAAATTTGCAATTGAACTTGGAAACCCCATAGACCCTCCTCTGGTTAATGGAACCTCATACTTAAGGCCGAACAGAGGGTCATTGCTAGACAAAGAACAGAGAAACCAACTTGGTTAGAAATAAAAAAGGCCACCTTGAAGTGGCCTTAACCGTCACTATCGCTTAATTAAATACGCTCTTCAGATTGTTCGCAAGAAAGCTCTTCCTCTTTACAGAAGATACTGCCGCCTTTGGCCTGACACTGCTTAAGTGCTGCGGCCTTTGCTTCAATTTTTGTTGTCGCCTTTCCAATCACAACACCTACTGAAAATACGTTAGCGGAGCAAACGTATATAGTCTGAGTTCTTGGAATATTAGAAGTTTGAAGCTCATATACCTTGTCCTGAAGGTCCCGAACCGCTTGCTCTAGACGACGGACACGCATAAGCATATCACGGTCATCACGATCATCACCAACTTCAATTCTTACGATTGAACGGCCATCACGAAGAACTACTGTGCCACGGTCGTCACGATTACCACGACGAGACTGAGCAAAAGCAGAAAGTGAAGATAGAACAACTGAAAGAACTAGAACTAAAGAAATGATCTTTTTCATGAAACCCTCCAGAGGTTTTTTGAGAGACTTAAAAACAATGGAAGGATTTTAGAACGAACTTGGAGTTATTACTGCCGGGCCAGAAAGGAATACAAGGGCCGTCAAAAGTTTTGACGGCCTTTTAAACTTAATTCAGTCTAAAGTTCACCTTAAGTCATTCTAAGAAGGTCAAATCTAATGACTATCTTATTTTGAAGGGCCACGCGCGTTTAGGCTAAGTTCCATTCTCTTAAATCAGAGGTGGATTATGTTTTTATCAGTCGTGGCCCCTTGTTTTAATGAAGAAGAAGGACTCAAAGAATTTTATCAACGAGTAGTAAAAGCAGTTAAAGCAACTCATGCGACTTTTTATGAAATCATTCTTGTGGATGATGGCTCTAAAGATCGAACTTGGGACGTCATTTGCTCACTCCAAAGACAAGATTCAAATGTTCGTGGATTTAAACTCTCCCGAAATTTTGGACATCAATCGGCCCTGACGGCCGGACTCTTAAGCGCCAGAGGAGATTATATCTTCATTATTGATTCTGATTTGCAGGATCCACCTGAACTACTGACGCCGATGCTGGAAAGAATGTGCGATGGTTTCGATGTGGTCTATGGCCAGAGAAAAAACCGTGCAGGAGAAACATACTTTAAGAAAGCGTCGGCCCATCTTTTTTATCGTTTTCTCTCTCTCCTTGCAGATATTAATATTCCAAAAGACACCGGTGATTTCCGTCTCATGAATCGAAAAGTTCTGATGGCCTATCAGTCATTAAATGAATCACATCGTTTTACAAGGGGCCTTATTGCTTGGCTGGGCTTCAAACAGACCGCACTTCCCTATGACCGTCATGCGAGGTTTGCTGGAACCACCAAGTATCCATTAATGAAGATGATTAACTTCTCACTTGATGCAGTCACTGGATTTTCATTAAAACCACTTCGTCTTATTATTCTCGTGGGTGTCGTCACTTCATTCGTTGCCCTCCTTGCTTTGGCCTACACATTATATGGATGGGTCTTCTCAAAAAACATTCCGGGGTGGACAAGTCTTATGACTGTCATTCTTCTTTTGAGCTGTGTGCAACTTATTTGTGTGGGAGTTGTTGGTGAATACGTAGGAAGAACTTTTACCGAAACAAAAAGAAGACCACTCTACTTCATCCAGGACAGTATGGATGCCACTGCCGATTCTCAAGGCGATAAACTAGAAACTCTGACCATGGCCGCCAATCACCCTAACATTCATAACGAGCTCCAATGACATCTGACAAACGATATGACCTTTCTGTTATTTCACTCTTGATTCTTGCCCTCGCCGTGCGCCTGTGCTTCTTGTTTTACGGCAAATCACTCGAAGATCAAATTTGGTCTGACATGAGAGAATACACCGTAAAAGCTGATATGATTATAAATGGCGAATGGAATGCCATGCACTTCTTTCAATCTATCGGATACTCTTTCGTCATTATTTTCTTTAAAAAGAACTTTGAGCATTGGGGAAAAGCACTCGCTTATTTCCAAGGTATCATTTCTTTCTTAACTGTATGGCCCATTTTCAGGACCGCCACCGAGGCCTTTGGTAAAAAAGTTGGGTTAATCACACTTCTCTTAGTTGCTTTAAATCTTCCGTGGATAGTTTTTATTAATCTTGCTTTGCCCGAGACCATCTTTACCTTTCTCATGGCACTTTTAGCTTGGTTTAGTTACAGAATTGTCTACAGTGAAGGGCCAACAACAAAATATGCAGTCGGTTGGGCACTGTCTTTTCTCCTCGCCTTCTGGCTTAAAGGAACTCATGTTTTTCTTATGCCTTTGTTCCTCTTAGGCCTTTTTGCCATCAAGCGCTGGAAGGCCATTCCAAACATGGTCACAATCAGTGCAATTTTTATTATTGGTGTATGTCTTCATGGTGTACTTACCTACAATACAATAGGAAAGTTTCAACTCTCCTCATCTACCGGCGGACTTAACTTCATTGAAGGCAAATGCCCAATTAAGAACAACCATGATTCCGTTGGTTATTCTTTTCTTTCACCAGTGTATTTCCAAATGGGACTTTTTCAGGAGAAGAAATGGGGACAACCATTTTCCAATTCTTCCTACTTCATGAAAGAAGGATTTAAGTGCATTAAGAAAGATCCATTGGTCTTGCTTCAATCGTTTGAAGCGATTCCTTTTCTTTTTATGGGCAATACTCTTTGGCCAATAAATCAGATGTCTTATTCGGCCCTCGCCCGACTCTATGAACAGATTTTTGCGGTTCTTCTCATCACAGGTCTCGCCCTCTTCTTAGTTTCTGAAACGAACGATCCAGACAGGCTTCGTGGATTGGTGGTCTGGGGACTTCCAGTGTTATCAGTATTTTTATGCGTGTATGTTTTTAAAAGCGAAATGAGATATCGGATTCCGTTTGATGTATGGTTTATTCCGATAGCAGTGGCGGGCTGGATAAAAAAAGGCCCCGTTTTCACGGGGCCCAGGATATTAGAAAACGTTTACGTTAGCGCTGATAGCAATATTTGTTCTGTCCAGACGAATGTCGCTTGGAATGAATTGGATGTTCGGGTAAAGGAACACGTCACGAGTAAGAGAGATACCTAGACCAACAGATTGGTAAACTTTACGTTTAGTCCAAGTTCCGTTCTCTTGTGTGCGGTACTGCTCATATACCTGCCAACCGAACACAGTTCTTAGGTTGAATGTATCGTTAATTACGTATTCAGCAGCTGGGTAAAGACCAAGAACGTTTCTCGATGTGTTCTTATTGTGCTCGCTGAAATCATACCAAATACCTTGGAATGCCATACCGTATGAGAAACCAGTTGTGCCCCAGTCTTTCATGAATACTTGTGAAAGGAAGTAAGAGGCCTTGTAACCAAGATCAGTTTGTTGGTTGTTAGTGATCCAAGTCGGCTTAAGTGTTGTTACTGATTGCATGCCCCAAATACGATCCAAGTGAGTATACTTTAAAAATGGGTCAGCGAAGTTTAGCTCTTGGCTGTTATCATCAAAGCTCTTTTTAAGAGCAGCATTGTCTGTATCAATTGATGAGTGGAATGGAGTCGTCATGAAGAAACCCGTAGACGCTGTGATACTGTCTAGAGCTGTAAGACGATATCTCACACCAAGTTCACCTGTTAGGTTTTGAAGTGTAAGAGCATCTTTACCATTTGTAATATTTGGACGCTCAGGCTGAGTAGGATTAGCTAGTGAACCACCTTGATAGTTGAAGTACATAGCAGCACTCCACTTCGATAGTGATCCAGCATCAGCGCGAAGACGACGGTTAGTGATAACCTGGTCAGCTTCATCTTCTTTCTTCTGCTCAACTTTTACTTCCTGAGTTGCAGGAGTAGTTGTTTCTTTCTTTTCTGTTTTTGTGGCCTGCGCCATTACCACTGTTGGAAGCGCAATAAGAACTAGCAATCCAATAATCTTCGACATGTATGTCCCCTATTAAAAAACCTTAATCTAACATAAAGATTTTTCTCATGATGTAAAGGCGATGCAAGAATATTTCAGAGAAAGATTCAATTAATCACAAGTTATGGAGACAAATTGACCTCGTTTTCGATATAACGCGCCTACTTGAACAGGTGAAGCCCGGTGAGAATCCGGCACAGTCCCGCTACGGTTACCGAAAGGAAGTCCGATCCCTCTCAAGCAACTTATTATCCCGTGGAGGAAATCATGCATCTCGAAGAAAGAAAGTTGGCCGCACGCACTCGCGTTTTCAAAGCGGTCTTTCCAGGCGAAACCAATCACTACGATACGCTCTTTGGAGGCACGGCTCTGCAATGGATGGATGAAGTCGCCTTCATTGCGGCCACTCGTTTTTCCCGAGAAAAAGTCGTGACAGTGAGTTCAGACAAAGTGAATTTCAAGGTTCCTATTCCGGCCGGAAGCTTGGTGGAGCTGGACGCGCAAATCACTAAAGTTGGTAACACCAGCATTGAAGTCAGTGTCGATGTCTATAAAGAAGATATGTATTCAGATAAACGCGAACTCGCACTCCATGGGAGTTTTGTTCTGGTCGCCATTGGGAGAAAGAAATGAAAAAGTTTTTTGTATTACTGGTATTGCTTGTCTTTGAGGCGAAGGCACTAACAATTGAATTCTTGGGACCCTGTTCCCAAAAACCTCTTCTCACTTCGCAGGTGAAAAGCACGACTGCAAAATCTGTGGGTGAACTCACGATTGCCACATTAGAAAGATTCAGAGCTCCTCATGCTGGAAATACTCGCGGTCTAAATACGGCGTTCAATACACCAATCGGCCTGGATGCGATGGAAGTCATTAGTGATTATGAAATGAGAAGTTATGGCTGGTGCTACAGTGTGGACAATGCCATTCCAGAAGTATTTCCAGATGAGTTTCCGATCTCAAATAAGATTCAGAAAATCACCTGGTTTTATGGATATGCTCATTACTATAAGGGCGAATGGCTGAGTCAATGTGAGCCGGCCTGGGAAATCAGACCGGCATTTCTTTGTATAAAGTAACTTTGGACTAGTGAGCGTGTCCACCCACGCTCACTTCTCTACCTTCTTCGATTTCAATTTCTGATTCGATCAGCTTTCCACTGGAAGCATAGTCTTTGTGTGAGTTCGTAGTAAGGACAACTTTCACTTTGCTCTTACCTGGGGGAAGAATCACATGGACCCACTCTCCATAAACACGACCAACTTTTTTACCATTTACGAATAAGTGAGCATGGCCCTCACCTGGCTTATCACCAAGTCCGCTGCTTTCAGGAGTGAACTTGTAGTTAGTAGTTTGAAGGTGCAAGTTCCAACCACTCACTGGATCTTTCATCGGATGAACGGCAATTGTTGGAACCGGCATTTCAGCAGGGATTTCAAACATTGGGTGATCAACTTTTTTTGCCATTGATTCAGCGTGAATCTCTGTCGCCATTTTCTGATAAGGAAAAGCAAGGACAGCAAATAGAATGATAAAGTTCACGGCCGCAAACAATGATCTTAGCCAGAATGCTTTATGGTAACGGATTGGGGCCTGATAATAATGTCCTGGACCTTTCACAATGAACACTAAGAGAGCGCCGTGAAGCATAGTGTGTCCAACCACCTCAGTTTTTCCGAAGAAACAAGTCGTAGTGAAGAACACCAGAGTAATCACAATCGCCAACGGACGGTGAAGAAGACAAATGATCAATAAATAACCAAGAGTAAACTCTACGAAGGCACAGCTGATGAGGAAGAAATCATGGGGAAGTCCCATTGTAAGGGCCGGAGCTTTTGCAAGAACCGAAAGACCCCAGAATGGGTAGAAGATTTTTTCAAAGGCCACCCAACATAGTGAGAAGCCCAGACCTGAATACAACACAGGAAGATCCAGGTTTTTCAATCTTTCATTCTTTAAATTCGAAAAGATTAAGTACAACCCTACTGCCGGATAAACCACGTAGTCCAACATATGGAAAAGGCCCTGACTGAAAATACACATGATGTATAGGAATATCATTCCCAGACCAGTCAGAATTGTTGTCTCTTTAAATAACAAACAAAGAGCTAAAGCGAATTGAAACCAGACCCAAACTTGAGAAGTGGCGGCGATTTCCGGTGCGACGACCGAGTCACCTTGCCATGACATAAGAAGAACAGCTCCCATCGTTACACGCATAATGAGAGGGCCATTGTCAGCATAACGATCAAGGAACTCATTAGTTTTCACATAAAGAGTTGAACGATCGGCCAGCTTATCTAGGTAAACCATCAAAGGCAAACTCACTACTGAGAGCAAGAACAGCCCCCAAAAGGTCGGAGTATTTAACTGAGCGAATGTTAGAGGAACAGCATCAAAACTATAATCACTGAACCATTTCACGTGTGCCATGGCCAGGGACGGGACGAGAGCAAGAACGAGGAACATGAGGGATTTCATATTGGACTCCTGATGCTCCTATTCTAGAGCATAAGATCGTCCAATACATGATTTGAATCACATAATCGAAAAAATAAAGGCCCGTAACCGGGCCAATCCCTTAGTGTTGGATAAGTTCGATCTTATAGCCATTGGGATCTTCAACAAAAGCAATGACAGTGGTTCCATGTTTCATAGGACCAGGTTCTCTCACCACTTTTCCACCCATCGCACGGACCTTCTCACAGGCACCTTTGATATCTTCTGTTCCAAGAGCAATATGACCGAAAGCATTCCCTAGCTCATAAGAATGTTTGCCATAGTTATAAGTCAGCTCGATACAAGGATCTTGCTTCGTTTTTCCATAACTAAGAAAGGCCAGGGTAAATTCGCCGTCGGGGTAATCTTCTTTTGAAAGAAGATTCATGCCTAAAACTTTTGTATAGAAGTTAATTGATTCATCAAGATGATTTACACGAATCATAGTATGTAGATATTTCATTTTTCTCCTAGTCCCAACCGATGACTTGATAACCTTTTTCGGCCAGGCATTGATTAACATAACGACGTTTTAATTCATCAGGTTTAACCGCACCTGCTGCTCCTCCACCCGCGGCACCAATGGCACCACCTCGAACAACTCCTCTTCCCATATTTCCAGTGAACATCCCACTCACTGCACCCATCGCTGCACCAATGGCCGCTCCCGCGCCCGCACCTTTGGCGACTTGTTTCCCCTTAGAGCTTTCAAGATAAGCGTCTGCATCAGCGATACACTGATCTACATCTTTCTTGGACGCTTCTTTTCCAACTGTTTTTAATTTTTGGTTCGGATACAACTGTGGTTTTGAAGCACAAGAAATAACTAAAAGAAGGAGTAATAAGTATTTCATAATTTTCTCCAGATGACATTTTCCACATTATACCAGAAGATTTCCCTACAACTATTGTTGAGGAGATTTATGATCGAGCTAAACGCCGCCAATTTAACATCACTAGTTACTTTGACTGCCATGGAAACCGTACTGGGTATTGATAATATCATCTTTATTGCTATTCTGGTGGCAAAACTCCCTCAAGAATCCCAAAACAAAATTAGAAATCTCGGAATTGGCCTGGCCTTGATCATCCGCGTCCTTCTTCTCTTCTCAATTAGCTGGATCATGACGCTAACAGAACCTTTGTTTTCTATCATGGACCATTCGTTCTCGGGTCGCGATCTCATTCTTCTAGGTGGTGGTCTGTTCCTTATTGGTAAATCAACTTTTGAAATTCACCACAAGGTAGAAGGTGATCCACAGGTTCATTTACATGAAGCTGAAAAAAACGTGAAAAAGAAAGTTAGTCCCGGCATGATGCTTTTTCAAATTCTTATTCTAGATATCGTGTTCTCACTAGATTCAGTGATCACAGCAGTTGGTATGGCCAACCAGATTTCCATCATGGTGATCGCGATGGTGATTTCAATGATCATTATGTTGGCGTCTGCAGGTCAAATCAGTGCCTTCGTGGACAAACATCCGACGATTAAAATCCTCGCACTTTCTTTCTTACTATTGATTGGTGTGATGCTGGTGGCGGAAGGAATGGGCGCACATGTTTCGAAGGGATATATTTACTTCGCCATGGCCTTCTCACTTGCGGTAGAGCTTTTGAATATGCGCTACCGCAAGAAGAACGTAAAACCTATTGGTACTCTTTAGGAAAAAGATCTGCATTTAGATGACGAAGCACTTGAAGGACTTTTGCGAGATGAAGATTTTCATCTCCACCTTCAAGGCGCTTTAAAAAGGCCAGACCAACACCTGAGCTTTTTGCTAATTGCTCCTGTGTGTATCCACGCTCTTTTCTTCTTTTACGAATGAAGTAGGCAACAGATCCAATTTCTCTTTCGATTTCCGCGTTTGAACGGCGAATAACTTCCATGTCATCCTCCCCTTTTACTCACCATTTTAATGCTAAAAGCATTTTGCGCAAGTAAGAAGAGGAGGAGCTGGAATTTGATACTAAAATCTTTTTACTCAACTTCTTTTAGACTCATTCCTGAGCTGTTAATCAGCGAACTCTGAGTACTCGGCGGTCTCTGTCGCTTCTAGTGGTCTCTCTTCTGGTTCGATGAGTGCTGAATGGTCTACGATTTGATCCTTAGGGATCACTCGTTTTTTATAAAAGTTTGGCTCCTCGGCCTTCACAGATGCAATGGTCCTGGCAGGGGCCTCAAATGAACTCACGAACGCCATAAGGGCCGCGTCTTTTTTCTTCTTTAGAATCGACAGTGCCGTAAGCCCTCTTCCATCCTTCTTATTAAAATCGGCCTTTTGTTCTTTCCAGTAAGAAAGCATTGGCAAGCAATCATTTTCCGCCGCAATCGTTAATGGAGTAGATCCGTCCTTTGCCTTAGCGTCCCAACGAAGCTGCCCTTTTTCATGTAGGATCGCCGTGAGCTTATGAGCACAAGCGGCACTGGCCATATGAAGAAGCGTCCAACCTTTCGGTCCATAGGCCAACTGATATTTTGGATTTTCAAGGGCCATTTGAGAAAGGAGTTCCGGATTGTTTTTTCCAATTGAAAGAGAAACCACATCAAAAGGTTTCCCTTCTGCTTGCTGCACATAAGGAACTTTCTTATTGTGAAGATACTTCATGAATGAAGCACGTTCAAAATAAGACATCCCTTGAGCAACTGTGTAGACCTGACCATCAATCGCAGGAAGATTATCATGCAATTTACCACCGGCCTCGATAAATGCTTCGAATGCTTTCTGATCATTTTTGATCAACGCAAGAAGAGCATCATCAGTCGAGCCTGATTCATTCTTTGCATTTTTTGGATTTGAAAGAAGCCAGACGGTCGAAACAGCAACAACACCTAAAAGACAAGCAGCTGAAATCAGTGCGCGTTTATTGTCCACAAAATCCCCCCATGGAAGTAGTGATTAAACGGCATCATTCTAATTGAAGACACAATCTAAGAATGGGAATTAATGAGCAAAGTCCATGAATCTACCACCTTAGTCTGATAGGCCCTGCCCTAAAGACAAAATTTATGACACGAAAAATTGGCAGTTAGAGATAATAAGTTACAATAATTCCATGAGGTATATCCTTCTCTTGACTCTAACTTTGATGGCACATGAGGCGTTTTCTTCTCCCGCCGAAGAACCGCCTGATACATCTATTGCCATTCTAGAATCGGCACGCGAGCTATTTGGGACCCAAGCAAATTTTGCGGCCAACCGTCTAGACTCCTTCTTCGCGACTGAGCGTGCGGACGATGAATTTGGAAGAAGCCGGATTCGTATTCGCTCTCAGTTTCTTTTACGAGAAAGGGCCATTTCTGATTTAAATAACCAGTACCGAGTGAACTTGAAACTTCCTCGACTGGAACAGAAGTTTCGCTATGACACTTATGCTGATGACGAGAAGAAAAAGCGCAGGATCAGAAAAAATAGTCCGGTAAGAGAGGCCGATTTAACTGAGAAACTTACAAGGGACCGAATTGCCACAGGCTGGTTATTCAACGCGGACATTGGAGTCACGGCCGCCATTCCCCCACGCTTAACCACGCGTGCCCGTGTTCGTAAAACTTTTCTGACGGGAACACTGATCAATCGTTTTGTAGAACAGTTGACCTATGTTACGAGTGAAGATGGACTTCAGGAAGAAACGCAACTTTTCACCGATTACGTTTACACAGATGATTTCCTGTTCCGTTTTTTGAATGAAAAGAGATGGCAGATTCTTCAAAAAGAAATCAACACCAACCATGGCCCAACCTGGTGGCATCGAATGACAGAAAACGACGCTTTTATCTACGGAGCAACTTTTCAGACGATCATTAACAATGGCCCTTGGCATGTTAATAACTATCGCTTGAGCGTTAACTATCGTCGCAACTTATACCGGCAGTGGATTTATTTCGATGTGATTCCAGGATTGGATTTTCCCAAAGAGTGGTCCTTCCGAAGAACTCCCTTCATTATTTTTCAGCTCGAAGTTCTCTTTGGAACATAGGATCCGCAAGAGCTCTAATGCCTTCTCATTTTCATCGAAAGCGTATTTAACAATTTCCTGAATCAGTTCTAGGTTTTGCTTCTCAATACTTCGATGAGGCAAAACTAAAATATCTTCATGTTCAGTCAGGGTCTCATTACCCACGAGATAAAGCTCTTCAAATAACTTCTCACCTGGTCTGATCTCGGTGAAAATAATCGGAATTTCCTCCTCGGTTTTTCCCAGTAACTGAATGACCTTTCTCGCCATTTCAATCACTTTAACCGGCGGACCCATCTTTAGAATATAGACGTCACCTGGATTTGAAAGCTGCCCCGCCTTTAAAACCAGTTTCACTGCTTCAGAGATGAGCATAAAGTATCTCATCATATCCGGGTGAGTGATGGTCACTGGCCCGCCAGAGAGAACTTGTTTTTCAAGAAGTGGAATGAGGCTCCCGGAGCTTCCAAGAACATTCCCAAAACGGACCGAGCAAAAACGTCTTCCGCTTTTTTCGGCCGCTTCTGTGATGAGCATCTCACAGATTCTTTTTGTGGCACCCATAATACTAACAGGGTTCACGGCCTTATCAGTCGAAACCATGACGAATGTTTTAACTTGGAAATCAATCGAACAATCAATCAGATTTTTTGTTCCTAGGACATTATTAACGATCGAAGAATATGGGTTACTCTCCACCAGATGAACATGCTTATAGGCAGCGGCATGATAAACATAATCAGGGGAATACTTATGAAAAATTTTGATTAATGAATGCAGTTCTTTAATATCAGCGAGAATCGAAACAATCTCAACCTCAAAATTGCGTTCGCGTAGCTCAGAATCAATCTTGTAAAGGTTAAGTTCCGAGTGATCCAGGATAAGGAGTTTAAGAGGTCTCATCTGAATGATCTGACGGCAAAGCTCACTCCCGATGGAACCACCGCCACCCGTCACCATCACGATTTTATTCTGCAGTTGTTCTGCTACCGGCCCAAGATCGACCTCTACCGGGGGACGATTGAGCAGATTTTTGAGATCCATCATGATTTAACTAAACCAAGAAATTGATTGTTGGTCAAAAAAAAGGGCCCCTTTCGGGGCCCTCAGAAACTATAGAAGAGCAATTAGAGGAGCGATTAGAAGTGATACTACTGACATCACTTTAATTAGGATCGCGATACCCGGACCAGATGTATCTTTGAACGGGTCACCCACCATATCACCTACTACGGCAGCTTTGTGAGTATCAGTACCTTTCTTCTCACCAGCAAGTTTGCCTTTTTCGATGTATTTCTTAGCGTTATCCCAAGCACCACCAGCGTTCGCCATGAAAAGCGACATAGTAGCACCTACAGCAAGAGCTCCTGCAAGAAGACCAGCAAGAGAAGCTGGACCCATGAAGAAACCAACAAGCACTGGAGCAACAATAGCAATGATACCTGGAAGGATCATTTCTTTAAGAGCAGCAGATGTAGCGATATCTACGATTTTCTTCGGCTCTGGTTCAGCTTTAAGCTCCATAAGGCCTGGGATCTCGCGGAACTGACGACCGATTTCTACAACGATCGCACCAGCGGCCTTACCTACAGCAAGCATTGTTGTTGAACCAACAAGGAATGGAAGGATAGCACCAAGAAGGATACCGATTAGGATTTTTGGATCAGTAAGAACTAGCTCAACAGCACCAAGACCAGCAAGTGAACGAACGTGGTTGATTTCGATGTTGAAAGCAGAAAATAGAGCAAGCACTGTAAGGATCGCAGAACCGATTGCGTAACCCTTACCGATAGCAGCAGTTGTGTTACCAACCATATCTAGCTCATCTGTGATCGCACGAACTTCAGGTCCTAGACCTGACATTTCAGAAATACCACCAGCGTTGTCTGAGATTGGGCCGTAAGCATCAACAGTCATAACAACCGCTGTACCACCTAGCATACCAACTGCAGAAAGAGCGATACCGTAAAGACCTAGGTACTTGTTAGAAAGGTAAGCAACAACAGCAACCACGATCATCGGGATAGCAGTTGATTCCATACCTACAGCAAGACCTTGAATGACGTTTGTACCAGCACCTGTTTTTGCAGATTCAGCAATACGAGCAACTGGGTTTGCAGAAGTATAATAATCAGTAACAAGACCGATAATAGTACCGCCGATCGCACCGATCGTCATAATTGCAGTTACAGATTGGTTAATTCCTAGAGAGGCCATGATCACGTAAGACGCGATAGCAAGAACCACTGGAGGAAGGATAAGAGCACCACGAAGAACTTTCGCTGGATCCATGTTCTTCATCATACGAGCGATGAAGATACAAACGATAGAAACAGCTAGACCAACAGCTGAAAGAACAAGAGGAAGACCAACAGCAACTAGTTTGTTAACTGTAGCATCTGCACTTGCAAGAAGAGTTGGAAGCTCAGAAGAAGTAAGAGCGATCGCCATAGCAGCTACGATAGCAGCAACCATTGACTCGTAAATGTCCGCGCCCATACCAGCAACGTCACCAACGTTATCACCAACGTTATCCGCGATAACACCAGGGTTACGAGGATCATCTTCAGGAATGTTTTCGATTACTTTACCAGCGATGTCTGAACCTACGTCAGCAGCTTTTGTATAAATACCACCACCGATACGAGCGAAAAGAGCGATCGATGAAGCACCTACTGCGAACGAGTGAAGGATCGTAGCAAGGTGTTCAGAATCTTGGAAACAGATGTAAAGAACGCCAAGACCGATTGAACCTAGACCAGCAACTGAAAGACCCATAACCGCACCACCATCAAGGGCAGTAAGAAGGGCCTGAGCTTTTGAACCAGTACGAGCAGCTTGAGTTGTTTTTACGTTAGCGTAAGTAGCTGCCTTCATACCGATATAACCAGCAAGAAGAGAAAGGAATGCACCAAGCACGAATGCAGCAGCAGCGATTCCACCAAGACCGTAACCGATCAAAGCAGCAACAACTACGCCGTAAACAGCGAGTACTTTATACTGTCTGAAAAGAAACGCCATAGCGCCTTCGCGAATATAACCCGCGATACGTTCCATCGTTTCTGTTCCTTTTCCTAGTTTCATTACCTGAAAATAGAAGAAGGCTGCGATCAATAGGCCAACTACGCCAAAGATCACTGGGGTTTTCACCCACAACAACCAAGATTCCATCATGCTGATCTCCTCAATATAGTGCAGAAAAATTTTGTATAGAATTTTGTACTAAAAATGACGGGTATCGTAAACGTAAAACAGGGAAAAGACGTGGATAACAAGGAGCAGCACGGGCACCCGTTTAAAGCGCCCGCACCTGAAAAGAATTACTTACAGATTCCGATTCCCCAACCCAGTGAGAAAACCTTCCCAACGATGAAACCTCTACTGTCATAAAGAACGTTCAAGGTAACTCCATTTGAGTCTTCGGCGTTGGCAAATGGATGAAGGTTATAAATTGTCGCCATAGTTGCGGTCCTGCCCGCAGGGATCTTGGCCATATTTAAAATGTACTTTAGTCGAGCAAGTTCATTACCGGTTACAAAATCAGTGACCTCGATTTGTTTTTCTGTCGGCATCTCTTTGCCATCCACCATGATTACAGCTGAATAACGAGTATTCGTTTTATTCACAACGATTGAAAAGTTGATTGGTTCCCAATGTGGAAGATCATCAGTCCCCGAGAGGAATTGACTGTTACGACAAGTTTCAACCACTGAACTGAATGCATGAGCGGAAAAGAGAATAAAAGCGAGTAAAATCAAAAGATTTTTCATGTGAGAGACTCCTAAAAGTTGGTGGAGACTCTATAAAACAAACTTAGGTGGTATGAAAAGTCTATGTGAACATTTGACGTCTTTTTCACTCTCAATTAGTTTCTGCTAATGGAAAATCGTAGGGAAATTTTGATCCAACATATGGAAGGCCTGGAGACCCGTGGAATGGGTTGTCTGGGCTGCCCGGGTACATGCTGTACTTACGAGGCCAATTCTATGCTTTTAACGCCTTTAGAGGCATATGAGTTATTCACCTTCCTGCAGACAAGTGGCCAGCTCACCCCAGAGCTTAAGGCCAAACTAGAAGCCTCTATCACCACCTATCGCTTAGAACCCAAATACCCTAAAACTCGCTCTTATCTTCGTAAAACTTATACCTGCCCTTTCTTCGGACACATGGAACTCGGATGCCCACTGCCCCGAGAAGTAAAGCCCTATGGTTGTCTCGCCTTTGACTCACACCATGTGGAACTCAAGGCCTCTGAGCATTGCTATTCAGAAATTGAGCTCTTGGAACAACGTGAGCGCCTGCATACTGAAGAACAAGAACTCAATCAAAAAATCCAAAAAGACTTTAATATCTTCTGGGAAAAGAGCCCTATTCCTAACGCTCTCCTCGATTTCTGGAAAAATTGACATTTCTACCTGCATCCAGCTGAAATAGAAGTAACAAGGATGTTTTATGAAATTACTTCTTCTCTGCTGCCTATTCATTTCTTCTGCCTATGCTCAGACTTTCGTTTCAAATGAAACAAAAAGTGATTTCAAGTTTCAGGGCACAATGATTAAAGAGGCCACTCAGAAAAAAGCAGTTCTGACGATTAGACAGAGCAATGGAAAACAAGATCTGGTTCTAGCAATGGAAGTTAAAGATTTTGAATTCAAGGACTCGTATCAGAAAGAAGAGTTTAACGATATCTACATGGAGTCTCATCTCTTTCCTCAAATCAGAGTAACTGGTCAATTTGTCGAAACTATTGATTTGAACGCCAATGGTATGTATCCGGTGACTTTCAAAGGTCGCTTCACAATGAGAAAAATTCCCGTGAATGTTGAGATTCCGATGCAAGTGGAAATCAAAGATAAAGAAATGACTGTGTTTTTTGAAAAGGAAGTAGACCTTAAGGCCTTCCAAGTTTCTTATGCAGGAGCAGGTTCCGCCATTGGCAGAACCGCTACCTTTGTTTTCAATGGAAAATTAGTTCGAACTCACTAAGGAAGTTGAGAGGCCAGGTTTTTCACTTCATCAGAAACTTTCGCGTCTGAAATGGGAAGAAAGATTTCCCAATTGGTGATCTGAGTTAAGGTCTTTTTCCAACATACCGCTCGGATCGCCGGAACTAAATCATCGTTCTCAGCACAGCTCTTCATAAACTTCAACGTCTCTTCGCGCTTGGCCGGATTAGCATCGGCCTCTTCGATCAATTGACCGATTTTCATCCCACCCTCAACGATGAAGTCTGGAGTATGGTGAACTTCTTCGTCTGTCAGCCCTTCCAAATCTCTCAAAGATGGAAGCTCAGTCATTGTCACTGACAGTTCTTTTGGGTCAGCAGATGGTTTTTCGGTGGTTGGGGCAACTTTTGGAATCGTGGCCCTGTGGTCATGATCGTGATCATGATGATCAGTCGACTTTTCAGTCTCTGTTTCAGTCACTTCTGTATCTTGAGGTTTACTTCGGAGAAAAATCATCGCCCCGAGAACCAGGGCGATGACGACAACAAGTGATAACTTGGTTTTTCTATTCATTATCTTCTAATTTTAAGAGAACGATCCATCATCTGTTGAGAGGCCTGAAGAGATACTGGCTGCCATTGGCCTTCTGGTCTCGGGTCCAGAATGATGTTCTTGCTTGGCATATTTGAAGGAACATTTCTCTTATCATTTTCTAGCAGAGCAATGCGAGCTTCAAGATTTTTGATTTCTGCATCGATCTCGGCCTGAATTTCTGGCTTCTGAGTTGGACGCATGGCCTTATATTGCTCGATTAGTTGCTTTTTCTGATCAATCTGAGTCTGAATAATGAAACGCTTAGCGTCCGGAGTCAGTTTCAGAATACGGCCGAATGAATCAGCAACTTTCGCAGTCAAAGCACCAATCTCTTTTTGGCTACACTGAGTACAGTTCATAAGTAAGTGCTTCTCTGAAAGACCACCAACTGTATAAGAACCGTTTACAGAGAACTCACAAGCGGCCGCACCTCTGTACGGGTGATTCGGAGGACAGATATCGTGTGTGAACGAGTTACTCTTCCCGTTACCATCAGAGTGACGGGCCTCGTGGAAAAGTGTTCCTAGACGAGAAATTGAGTTCGCAGGTGCGTTTACGTTTGGATTAAGAAGGAAGCGTGGAAGGAAAAGACCTTCACCAACTTGTAGAAGACCAACGCGGGCAGAAGTCAGCATCACCTTCTCACCATCAAAATTAACACCTAGTAGAGTATTTGCCTGCTTACCCATAAGGTAAACGGCGCCACCTAGGTTAGACATAACGACAACCGGCTTACTATTTTTAGCACCTTCATTGTTCGTAGATGAGAAAGCATCCGGAAGCGGAGTATTTGGGAATCTATATCCAGAGGCCTGAAGAACGTTTCTGTCATCAAGTTGATAACTTTCACCCACAATGTAACGAACACGGTTTACAAGCCAGTTATGCATGTTTGGACCGTCACCCTTAGATACTTGAGCGGTTCCCATGAAGATAGGATCTGGTCTTGTTACTGGAGTGTTATAGAGGTAGCTCAAATCTACTTTAATCTGATCGATCTGAACTTTAGGCATGGAAGAGTGAAATTTCAATCCACCAAACTCAGTAGCAGCTGATGCTGAAGTGAGGGTAGCAGCGAGAGTAAGTACAGCGAGTAGTTTCATTCCTTTCCCCTATTTCGTTATGGTTTCTAAAGGTGAGCTGTAGTAACACTCCGAAGCGCGTTAGGCGACTTGTTTTTTCTTGAGTGAAAAATTTACATGAGTGGTTTTTTTTGGATTAAAAATCATTTATGGGCAAAAAAAATCACCGTCTTACGACGGTGATTCATTCTTCATTATTTCTTAGGTCAATTTTATTTAAGAGATTTTTCCATCAGCTTCGAAGATTGATTCACTGTCATTTCAGAGAATTTTCCTTCAGGAGTTGCATCATATTCTGAAGATTTCTCTGGTTGAGTGAGAAGTGTTTTCAATTCTTTTTCCATCTCTGCAACCTGTGCTTTTAATTTATCAACCTCGGCCTGATACTTTTCTCTAATTTCTGGAATTTCTCGGATAAGTAATTCATAAGTTTTAATAATATCTTTGTAGGTATCAATCTGCTGAGTAAGATATTTTATACGATCCAGTTTTTCGATATTAACCACACGGCTAAACGAATCTAGAACCTTTACAGAAAGTGCTGTCAGTTCTTCGGTAGAACAGTCAGAACAGTTTTGAAGCAAGTGACGCTGGGCCAGTCCACCTAAAGTATAGGGACCATTTCCAACAATTTCACAAGCAGCATAACCAGCATAAAAATGACCTTCAGGACAAATTTTATGAAGGAAACCAGTTCCCTTACCGTTTCCATCGCTATGACGGGCCTCGTGAAAAAGAGTTCCCAGGCGAGAGATCGAATTCGATGTGGCATTGGGATTTTCACGATTGATTTCGAAGTCTTTGAAGAAAAGACCTTCACCAACCTGAAGAATACCAGTACGCGGAGAAGTTACATAAACTTTTTCACCGTCAAGTTTAAGTCCGAATGGGACACGGGCCTTCTTACCACTGAGATATAAAGCAGTTCCAATATTTGACATCACTGTTTTAACGTCTCTTTCTTCCTCTTCCATGGCACTCAGTCGGTCTTTCTTCTCCAGCCCGTCCGGGAAAGGCGTGTTTGGAAAATTAAAAAAGATCGCTCTTCTGATACTAATTGCGATGTTCTCATCATTCAGTTTGAAGTTCTCACCCACGATATGACGAACACGATTTAGGATCCAATTATGCATTTCCTTTCCATCACCAGTTTGCATCTTGGTCATGGCCAGAAAATCTTTATCCAAATTAGAAACTGGGTTTTGGTAAATATACCGAAGATCAGACTTAAGAACATTAACTTGGTTCTTTTCAACTGAAGAATGAAAAGTAATTCCACCAAATTCTTCAGCGGCATAAGCTGATGTTAAAGAAAATAGGATTGTCAGAGTTGTTAGAAGTTTCATAGTTCCCCAATTGTTTGCGGGGACCTTATAACACGACGCAACCTTTAAGAGTTCCTAAGATGTAAAATCTATCTAGCGACGGTGATCCAACACCTGGCTAATTTTCCCGGTTCTTGGGTTTCGAGGGATGGCCCCTGATGCGACGGAAGTAAGCGAAATATCTTTCTTAAACTCTGCGAATGAGATGGTATCTTTTACATCTCTAGAGCGGTTATAGAGATCAAAAAGGAAGGTTTCCTGATCAAAATCTGTTTGGCCTTTTTCATAGGTAATCGCGAGCTTTTCTCTTACGACATTGGCCTCACGGCTTTCCGAGATCTTAAGCTGGAAGGTAAGAATCCCATATGCACTCATAACGGCCTCCACATCGGTTGTGAGAAGTCGGCATGACCAGATCTGAATTACATTATCCACGCGGCCTAAGAGCTTAAAACGTTTATCCAGACTGCCACAGGCGCATGCTCCTTCGATCCATTCAATCTTATCTCCGGTGCGATAATTCTTTATCGGCATCGTGCTTCGAGCGTAAGAAGTCACAACTGCTTCCTCTTCAACAATATGCAGCTCCACCAAATCACTGAATAAATGATGTTCCCCGAGACCCGCTTGAGAGCATTGGTAACCTATGACTCCCGCATCTACAGAGGCATAACCAGCAGAACCAAAGAACATGGTGTTCCAAGTGCGGGCCAGGTAATCCTTGCGAATTTCAGAAAGGGCCTCACCTGCGTAGAAGATCATTGGGACCTCGATCTTCTCCCCTTTACTCTCCATATATTCGGCATTCATCACCAGCATGGATGGAATTCCCATCACTACATCTGGTTTAAACTTTTTAAGATAAAGAAGAATGTTCTCAGTGGCGCACATTCCACCAATTGGTAATTGAACGGCACCAATTTTTTCAAGAGCACGTTCCACACACATGAATGAAGACCACAGATTCCCGGCCACAAATAAATTGGCCACTGTCATTCCAGGACGAACTCCCTGCCTAGTCAGGTTCGCGGCCAGCATATCACTCATGTAATCGAATTCTTCATAGCTAAAATGAACAAATTTAGGCTCACCAGTAGTTCCGCCTGAAGAGAAGACGTATCCGCGAGGACGTTCCAATTTTTCAAAATGAGATTTAAGAGTGGCAGAATTTTCAACTTCTAGAATCTCTTCCCCATAATTCTGAGCACGAACTTCATCGCCAATGAAATGAACCAACTCACGAAGTACAAAACGTCCATCGTGAGGAGCCCCCTCCATCCCGAAAGTCACTGTTCCAAGAGGAGCGAAGCGTTTAATTCCCGTCAAAGATAAAGTCTCAAGGTATTCGGTCTTTTCTTCAGCACCTAAAAGATACGAGCAAGACTGAAGATAGTATGAAAACGGTTCTAATAAAGAATACAGCTCTTCTAAATTCTGAAAGCGCTTCACGATGAGTGAGCGATGAAGTGGCGAAGGTTTTAAGAGTTTGTTCTGTTCCAGATGAATCAAATGCTCAGGCCCTGAAGAGATTTTTCCCTCTTCCATGAGTTCTGAATATAACCCACGATACTTTTCTTTAAGAATCTCGGTTGCCTCATCATCAGAAATTGTTCCGCGAGAAGGGGCCTTTAAGAAGGCCTTCTCAATGGCATCAAGAAGCTTCTCTTTATCCACGCCCTCTTCAAGATAAAGGTTTTGTGGAGAAGCACAGGCCGATTGGTCCCAAGGCAAAATATCGGCCACGATTTTTTCAGCAACGACATCCAGGTTCTTTTTTTCAAGACCTTGCGTAGTGATCAATTGAAATGAAATCTTTGGGCCAAAATCCAAAAGCTTCACATGTTTTGGAAGATTTTTCTGGTAGCTCGCAATCATCTCCTCACCGCCCCAAGCGATGATGGTATTGACCTTAGATTTAATGAAGGTCTCAGTTTCGGAATCTCCGCCCTTCCAATGAAGAACAGCAAACTTATCTGATAGAATTTCGTTTTTATCAAAGCCCTTAAGCTTTTCCGCGAAGAAAAGAGGAAAGAATTGATTCTGACCACTCACTTTCACAATCGAAAGGTTCTTAGTGAGAAGGCCCATGATAAGAGAATCAATCGAACTTAAAAACACATTCCCTGCGGTCACATGAAGAACGATTCCATTTCCAACCGCACGAACTTTCCCTCCACCATATGGGAGTTTGGTAAATCTATCTAGAACCGCAGGACGAACAAATTCGGCCTTAATTCTTTTCTCCAAACTTTCCCGAGATAAAAGACCCGGAAGTAGAGAAAGAGTTTTTTCTGTTTCCTCAGGGGAGAAACCAGATTCTTCGATTAAGCGAGGCAGTGCCTCTTTTGAAAAAGTCGTCCATTCTTTTGAAAATGAGTCGAGAAGATCAATGATTGAATCAATAGGAGTTGCATTAAGAGCTCGGCGTTTTTGAGACAAAGAAGACCATTTAGCAGAATCCTGCCAGCTCTTTTTATCTGATAAATGTTCGCCAAACCAATACATTACTTCTCCAAAAGTTCTAAGGCCTTCAAAGCGCAACCTTTGTGTTTAGAAACACCGGCGCGGCCTTCAAGAATCAGAACATCTCCCTTAATACCACAAGTACACGCTCCCACTCGACCATAGTCAGTGGTAAGAAGACTTGGGGCCGGATAACTAAAGTTATAAGAACATAAAAAATGCAGGAGCCCTCGTTCACCTTTTTGCCTTAAACTCAAATCATGAGGTGAGCGAACATACACACGGGCGTAATTTGGAATATGGAGATTTCCTAGCTCACAATCCACATAAGGAATACCGTGCTCAACCATTCCAAAAAGATCACGTTGATTCTTTTGAGGAATGCCTAAACGCTCTTCAATAAACTTTCTAAATTCCTTCTTGGGAATTTCTTTATCCGCCTTGCCCTTCCAACCACCACCGGTCTGTAACCAAGAGTCAGGACCAAGATTAAGCTTAATATTATGCTTTTCAATCACTTCAAATAACAGGGCCGGAAAACCCAAAATACGAGTGGAAACTCCAGATGCCGCAAAATGCTTCAGCGTCTCAACTACGCCTTCTTCATTCAAGGCAAAGTCCTTCTTATCTTCCTGCCACTGAATGGCGTAATAGACTTCTTTTTTGCCAGTGAAGTTCGTTAAAAGCTCATCCGTAAAGGCAGTGCCCAAGTCATTTGCGACCTTTGGATCATAGGTAAAACAAAGGTAGTTATATTCTTTATCACTCGCCATCCCCAAAGACTGGTGAATACTAAGAGCGAGCTTCTTAACGTTATCCAGGCTCTGTTGATCCAAAAACTGCTGAGACTTTTGTCCCCCCGTTCCTGAGCTTGTAAGCGTCAGAACAAGATCTTCTTTTTTTGCGGTTCTTAGCTCATGCTCTTTAAACAAGTGAACCATTGTTCCTGGAACTTTAGCGAGGTCCTCTTCGTTGTTTATGCTTGATGGATGAAAGCCTAACTTGTCCCACAATCTTTTAGTAAAAGTATGATTTTTGTAATGATGAAGAGCGTTTTCTTTAAAACTGGCAAGGAAGAGACTTCTCGTGGTCTCTGAGAACTCAAACGGATTTGAATTGAGAAGTTTCTCAGTTTCACTCATAGGTTCAATAACTTTGGATTTAACGACATCCGTTTCCAGGCGTTGTAATACTCTTCCAAATAAACTTGGTTAAGTCCTTTTAAGCGCACGTTTTGGAAATCAAAGATCTCAAATGAGCGGCTAAACACCACGAAATCATGGCGACGATCTCCCACCTTTTGAAAGGCAGGAAAAAGGCCACACGGGATAAATTTCGCTCTTAAAATACTCTCTAGAATCTTTGGTCTGTCCGCCCGTGCGATGACTTCAATATAGCGAGCACCGGCGTCTCGTAACAGTTTATTGGAACGAAGAAAGAGATCCGTGAAGTTTAAATTCCCCGGCATCTTACCACCTACGATCACGCAGTAACCGTCCACACTCGAAAGGTGACAGAAGAGTTCCACGGATTGATCAGGAGTCAGGATCACCAGGTTCGGTTGATGGAAAGGGAAGAACTCAAACTCTAATTGCTTTTCATTCTTTAAATGTTGGTACCGATAGTTCACAAACTTTGGTGACTTCACGACTTCTAAATCACCCGGCTCAACCAGGACCTTGGATGGTCTATCCGGGATGATGGTTTCTAAAGCACCCATCCCCACTTCATTTTGTACAATATCGTAGAGAGAAGCGACCTCATGATGAATCATGTAGTTCTTATTTCTCTTCTCTAAAGCTTCGGGATAAACAATCGCTGCCAGACAATGAGTTTCATATTCATTGGTTCGGTGAGCGTTGGGAAAGATTCCTAACTTTTTAAAGCCCAGTTTTTCAGTGAGGGTCTGAGCAGCTTCATTCACAGTACGAGTGGTTGAATAAATCACATCCACGCCACCGGTCTTCTCCCGAAGATATTTGATTCCGAAGGCCAGAAGCTCTTCCATGATCCCACGTTGGCGATATTCGTTTCTCACCACCGCCCCGAAGGCCTTGGCGATCAAGTTTTCTTTATCGTAAGCAGTAAGAACTGAAGCAATAATTTTGCCATTGTCCTTCGTCACAAACCAGAAGCCGGCCTCGGATTGAATGAACTGACGGATAAGACCAAAGTCCTTCATCAAAGGATCAGGATATGTTCCTTGATAAACATCAAAGTAAAGCTGAGAAATCTGAAAGATGTCTTCTTCGGTCGCTAATTGTAGGTTCATGGCCAGAGAGTACCATCCTCAGGATTTTCCTCAAGCGACCACCACCTTTTTACAAGGTGTTTGACTCCGAAAAGCAATATAAGTACCTTACTTTCCATCCTTATGAAGAATGTCACCACCCCAATGGGGCTTTATTATCAATTTCCTTTCGTGGACCGGAAAGAACGGGCCCAGCTTTTGAGCTGGCTTGAGACCCTCCACCCTCTCTGGGAAATGCGATTTTCAGAGCATAACCCACCTCCGGAAGGTGATGAGCAGCGCCCTCTTTTAAGACCGGTTTATTGGCTTGGGAACTGGCAATTTGCTTGTTTAGATTACTATCACCCTCCAAAGGGAATCCTTCACCGTTGCGTCCGTGCTGAAACTTATCCTCCGCTTCTTCAAAAACTAGTGGATAGAATTGAATTCATCGCGAAGAAACGTTTTCCAAAAAGTTACTTTCCTGAAAAATGGAAACTCAATACTTGTCTCATTAATTTCTACGGGAATAAATTCGAAGACGGAAAATGGGTCGATCGCGCTCGGGTTGGTGAGCATAAAGATTTCGAACCAGGACCTGTAGGATCACTTTCATTGGGCGATCGCGCTTTCTTTCAGTTCGTTAACGGCAAATCATCTTTGGGCGAAGACAATATTGTGTTCTCACAGTGGCTTGAGGATTCATCACTGCAAATCTTTGGTGGTGATAAATGGAAAACAAAAACTTTCCACAGGGTTCAACGAGTTGAAGATAAACGCAAAGAAGTTTTGGGTCCAAAGATCGAAAACTTCCAAACCCGTAGAATCAATTTCACCTTCAGATATGTTCCCGAAGAACACATCTACCAATTAAAAGACATGCCGGCCCCGAAGCTTCAGGACATCCGTCCCTATTTAGAGACCTTGGCCTTGCATTCTTCCTACTTTAAAAAGCTTATAACTCCTTAAAACCACGCCCATTCAGAGAAAATCACTCAAGTTATTTGAATATCCGACGAAAAGACTCAAAACAAGCTAGGAGAGGATTTACCTCATGTTTAGAGTACTATCGGTACTCGTGGGGGTGTGGTGCGCCTGCAGTTTTGCGGACACTACTACCAACCAGGAGCTCTTAAAAAATTTGAGTGCACGAATGGAAAAACTTCCATCGAAGAAAGGTGCGCTCATTAAGAGTTTCACTCATCACACTCAGAGTTACATTTACGATCAGGCATTAGCGGTCATTGCGTTCGCTAAAGCAAAAGAAAAGGATAAGGCGAGGTCACTCCTGCTGGGTCTTGAGTCCCTTCAGATGAAGGACGGCTCGCTTTACTTTTCTTATTACATGGATGGAGTTTCTCCCTATCCAATTGAAGGTGATAAGCGTTTTGCTGGCGCCATCGCATGGGTAGCACTTGCGGCCTCTCACTATCAACATGCCTTTCACTCAAAAGAATTTTCCGCCTTTAACTATCGCGTTCTTTCTTATCTTCAATCTCAAATGGCAGATCTGAAAGTTAATGGCGAAGAAGTAAAAGCAGTTCGATTTGCTCCAACCGATATTAAGGCCACACGCTGGAACGAGGCCGAAACCGTTGCTCTCGAGCACAACCTTGATGCCTATGCGGCCTTCAAACACTTTGCTCAGTTGAATAAAACCGAGAAGTGGAACGGGGAAATTAAGGGGCTAAATCGTTTCATCATGAGCATGTGGGACAGTTCCCGCTCTCATTTCTGGTCAGGGGCCAATGTAAAAACTGGCGCCATTAACAAAGACGAACTTTATCTTGATAACCAAAGCTGGAGCTTACTTGCTCTCGATCGTGATGCTCTTCGTGAAATTAATCCAAAGCTTGCAATGGAACTTAATTGTGATGCCTTTTATGTTGAACATGAAAACGTAAAAGGATTTATGGACAGTAAACCGACACGTCGTCCTGCCTCCTCAAAGTTTGTGTGGTCAGAAGGAACTTTGGGGCAAGTATTGGCCATGAAAAAGGTCGGATCAACTTGTAACGATCAATCGGCCGATCAATTCATGTATTCGATTCATAAAATGAAAAAAGCCGACGGTGGTATCGCCTACGCCACTTTTACACCCAATCCTGATTTCACCACTGCTTCGTCAGTAGCTGGAACTGCATGGTTATACTTTGCCGTGAATGATGTGAATCCGTTTGAGATTAATTTATGAAGTTCTTACTTATTTCATTTTTTTTTATTTCCGCTTCCACACACGCCAAGATTGATAATCAAAAACTCAATGGCTCATGGATTTCAAACTGCATTCAGAGTCAAATCTACAGCAAATTGGGTCATGTGAAAGAAATCTATACTTTTGAAGGAAGTTCATTTGTATTCAAACGTGAGTGGTATAAAGATTCAAAGTGCCAAAAGATCTCTACCATAGATACAGTCCAGGGCGATTATCAAATCGGTGACCGAGCGATGGATCCCAAACATCCTTCGAACACATTTCAGGTGGAATTCATAACTAAGGGTCAATCAAAACAAGGTCTTCTGTGGGTCAATACTGACCATACTAACTTAAGAATTTCCCGTGACTACGGAGACAATTCAATCCTTGGTATATTTATCTACTCAAAACAGAAGTAATTTTTAGACTTCCAAATCTTTTAGTTTAACTTCGTAGCCCTGAAAAATTTCATCATGCTTCATCGTGATCTCTGTCAGTTCTTCGAATGAAGAATCAATTTTCTTATTCACCTGTCCGAGTCGTTGAGATGATTCCTGGATCTTTTTTGAGTCACTTGCGGGATCAATGAGAACGGCCTCAAGAGTCTTTTGTTCTTCTTCTAGTTTGATGATCTCTTTTTCAAGAGTTTCCATTTTCTTTTTAAGAGGATTTAATTCTCGGCCGCGTTCAATAATCATTTCTGAACGAAGACGTTTTACTTCCTGACGATTGGGCCTGTCTGCCGTTTTCTGAGGTGCAGGTGCGACCTCTTCTTCTTCCCAACCAATCTTACGAAGGAAGCCATCGTAATTTTCATCCAAATACTCCACCTTGTCGTGATGGAACACAATGAGCTTAGTTGCCACATCTCGGATCATGCTCTCAGAGTGGGTCACAATAATGACTGCACCTGGGTAGTTCTGAAGCTCTAATGTCAGCGCCTCCACTGATTCTTGGTCCAAGTGGTTGGTGGGCTCATCCAGAAGGAGCAGGTTACTAGGTTTTACTAAAAGCTTACCCAGGAGAACTCGTGCTCTTTCACCACCGGAAAGGACCTTGATCTTTTTCTTGGCGAGGTCTCCACTAAACATCATCACACCAGCAATGCTTCGAGCACGCTGAAGTCCCATCATGGGATTCACTGAAAGAATTTCTTCTTCAATGGTATTTTCCAGATCCAGACGATTGATATTGGTCTGACCAAAGTGTCCAAGCTGCATGTTCACGTTGGAACTCACTGATCCAGACTTCGGTTCTAATTCTCTTGCCAAAAGATTTAAAAGCGTCGACTTCCCTTTCCCATTTTTACCGATGATGGCGATTTTATCATTGCGGCCAATCGAGAAACTTAGGTCTTGTATTAAACTTTGTTCGGTATAACCAAAGGAGAGATCCTTGGCCTCCATGAGAATTTTCCCAGGACATTCCTGGTGATTAAATTCAAAATCCAAGGTGGCCATCATCGAAAGGGCCTCCATCTCTGGAAGCTTTTCTAAAAGTTTCATACGCGACTGGGCCTGAGCGGCCTTACTCGCCTTGGCCTTAAAACGATCAACGAAAGCTTGAAGATCTTTTTTCTTACGCTCTGTATTTTGCCGAGTTTTTTCGTAGATCTCTTCTTCCGCTACGATCTGCTCAAAATATTTGGTCGAGTCACCCGGAATCTTAAAGAGTTTTTGTCTCCAGATTCCCATGGTATGAGTCGTAACACTGTCCATGAATCCGCGATCGTGTGTAATGAGAATCATCTCGCCTTTAAACTCACGAAGAAACTTCGTCAGCCAGCGCATAGACACGATATCAAGATAGTTGGTGGGCTCATCCAGGAGCAAACAATCCGGCTCAGATAGAAGAACTTTCGCGAGATTCAAGCGAATCTGATACCCACCAGAAAAGTCCGAAGGAGGACGATTAAAATCTGTGATCTTAAATCCCAGACCCAGAAGCATCTTCTCAACTTTATACTGCTCAAACTCCGCGTTCTCGCCACGAAGGGCAGTTTTACACTCTTCAAGAATTGTTGGATGTGAAAAATGTAAGTGCTGCTTTAAAGTTCCAATCTGATAGTTCTTAGGAACAATATACTCTCCCCCATCATAAGATTCTTCACCGAGAAGAATTTTAAAAAGAGTCGATTTCCCAGTTCCATTTCTTCCCACAAGGCCAATGCGCTCGCCTTTACCTAAAGTGAAAGTGACGTCCTGAAACAGGACTTGTGTTCCAAAACCTTTGGTTAAATTTACAACTTGAATCATGGTTCCTCAGTACTCGCAGCTTGATCTTCTTCACCTGGAGGCGGAGGTGGTGGGGCCATTTTTGAAATCTGGAGATTCAGCATCAACTGGCAATTAGTCGCCAGGGCCCGAACGGTCGGATCTAGTTTATCATTGGTTAAAATTTTGGCGACTGCCGCCTCACGATCAACGTACTCGTTGAGCTTTTCTTCTTCCGGAATACTATCGCCGAAAGTTGTGGCAATCACACAATTACTATCTTTCGTTTTAGAATAAGCAGTCAGGAAATTTTGCATATCAATTTCCATCCACAATGAGAAAAACCGCTTAACCATTTCCTGGTTTTCACCTTGAAGCACATTCAAGAGATCCAAAAGAAAATTCACCATCTCAGGTTCATTAAGATTTAAAAGATCTCTCCAGCGAAACACTACCATCTCAAGATTTTTATCAAGAGTTAATCCAAACATAGTTGGATGACTCTTGAAATAATTCATCGCGGTTTCACGAACATCTTTCGATGGGTTTCCATGGAAATCATCCAGCAAGGCCAAAAAGACCTGACGAGGTGTTTGCTTTAAGGTCTGATCTTGGGACATAGAAACAACTTCTCGATCAGAAGTAATATCGCTCGATTGAGTCTCAGGAACTTTCGAGTTCAGCTTCTCGGTGGCTTTATCAAAGAGGCGCATGACCACATCAATGCGGACCAGAACCACTACGATGACTAAGACAACCAGATATTTCATAGCAAAAGAATAAATCAAAACGTATAATCTAGCTATGATTTCCCATCATACCCTACTGCAATTCCTGAACCCTTTGGACTGGATTATTTTCTTTGCTGTTTTAGCGGCGACTTTTGCATGTGTGGTTTGGGGCCAGAAGAAAAAACAGGAACTTTCAGAGTCTGAACAAATGAGTACGGTTGAACTTCTCCTTATGGGAAGAAGACTGACTCTGCCAATCTTTGTCGCCACTTTGGTTGCGACCTGGTACGGGGGGATTTTTGGAGTCACGGCCCTGTCTTATGAGAAAGGTATCTACAATCTTCTGACTCAGGGAATTTTTTGGTATGGAAGTTATCTTCTTTTCGCTTTTTTCCTGGTGAAAAAAATCCGCAATTTTGATGTTATGACGATTCCTGAATTAGCAGGAAAAGTCTTTGGCCCGAAGGCCCAGAAACTCACCGCCACTCTCAATTTCCTGAACCTTTTACCACTGGCTTACACCATCTCACTCGGACTCTTTTTACAGGCCGTCTTTGGTGGCTCCCTGTTCATCAATACGTTTTTAGGAGTATTGCTGGTGACTCTCTGGTCACTCTGGGGAGGATTCAGGGCGGTGGTTTACTCTGATATTGTGCAATTTGTGGTGATGATCCTGGCGGTTTTTCTCATTGTGGTTTTTGCTTGGGCCCAAATGGGTTCACCGATAACTCTCATGAATCAATTACCGGCCACTCACCTGGATTGGACCGGTGGTGAGAAGACCAGTACGATTTTAGTTTGGGGATTTATCGCTCTTTCCACTCTCGTTGATCCCAACTTCTATCAACGTGTTCTTGCGGCCGAGAGTGAGAAAACAGCAAAACGCGGAATTATCATTTCTACTTTCATCTGGTTCTTTTTCGATTGTTGTACGACTTTGGGTGCTCTTTATGCACGTGTGGCCCTTCCGAATGTTGACCCTAATAATGCTTACTTGCAGTTTGCGATTCAGCTCGTGCCTCATGGAGTGAGAGGATTTATCTTGGCCGGGATTCTCGCCATTATTCTTTCCACGCTGGATGCTTATATTTTTAACGCTGCCACTTCTGTCAGTTACGATTTTTTCAAACTCAAAGATAAATTTAAGACCTGGCACCATCATATTGCTCTGATAGCTGTGAGCCTTGCATCAGTTTTAATCGGATTTCAATTCGAAGGAAATGTTGTGGAAGTTTGGCGCACACTCGGTGGTTTTTCTGCTGCCTGCCTTCTCTTTCCTCTCCTCGTGGGCCAGTGGAAACCAGGAGTCATTTCAGAGAAGAGTTTTTGTTGGGCCGTATCATTTGGTTGTATTGGCATTGTGTCATGGAAAGTTATTAACAAACTCTTCGAGTTATCCACATTAGATGAGTTTTATATCGGACTACTTTGTACAACTCTCCCCCTAATTCCATCTCTCCTTCGTAAAAAAGCCTGATTGGCGCTCTTGCCTCTATGCATTCAAGGGTGTCATTTCGCACAAAAGCTGCTATCGTCGGTGCATATTTTTTCGACAGTTTCGCCAACAAAAGGATGACGTGTGACTACACCTACAAATGAAACGACGTCGGCCGAAGAAAAGTATCGACTGGCCCTCGACTACCACGCCCATGGACGCGCTGGTAAAGTTGAAATTACTCCGACTAAACCAACTATGACAGCGAGAGATCTCTCACTTGCATATTCACCAGGTGTTGCGGCCCCATGTCTTGAGATCGCAAAAACTCCAGATGATGTTTATAAATACACTGCTAAAGGGAACCTGGTTGCTGTTCTTTCAAACGGAACTGCAGTTCTGGGCCTCGGTGATATTGGTCCATTAGCTGGTAAGCCAGTTATGGAGGGTAAAGGCGTTCTCTTCAAGCGTTTTGCTGACATTGATGTTTTTGACATCGAAATCAACAACCGTTCGGTTGAAGACATCGTTCGTACAGTGAAGTCTCTTGAACCAACATTCGGTGGTATCAATCTAGAAGACATTAAAGCTCCAGAGTGTTTTGAAGTTGAAACTCAACTTCAGGAGATCATGGATATTCCTATTTTCCACGATGACCAACACGGAACGGCCATCATCGGTGGGGCCGCTTTTCTTAACGCTTGTGAAATCACAAATCGTGATATCTCAAAAGTTAGAGTTGTTGTTTCAGGAGCTGGTGCTGCGGCGATTGCGACTGCTAATTTCCTACTTGAGCTTGGTGTAAAACGTGAAAACGTTCTTATGGCAGACTCTAAAGGTGTGATCTATAAGGGTCGTACTGATGGTATGAATAAGTACAAAGATGCTTTCGCGAATGAAACTAAATGCCGTACTCTTGCAGACGCTTTGGTGAATGCCGATGCTTTAATCGGTTGTTCGGCAAAAGGTCTTGTATCAAAAGAGATGGTTAAGACAATGGCGAAAGATCCTATCATCTTCGCTATGGCAAACCCTGATCCAGAAATTACACCAGAAGAAGTAGCACAAGTTCGTTCAGACGCTATTATGGCGACTGGTCGTTCAGACTACGCGAACCAAGTGAATAACGTTCTTTGTTTCCCGTTCTTGTTCCGTGGAGCACTTGATGTACGTGCACGCAAGATCAATGAAGAAATGAAGAAAGCGGCAGCAATGGCGCTTGCGAAACTTGCGAAAGAAGAAGTCCCTGAAGACGTTAAGCGTGCTTACGGTAACGAAAACTTCTCTTTCGGAAGAAACTACCTCATTCCTAAGCCATTCGATAAACGCGTTCTTACTTGGGTTGCTCCAGCTGTGGCAAAGGCCGCTATGGACTCAGGTGTGGCCCGTATGCCAATTGAAGACCTTAATGCTTACGCAAAGTCTCTTCAAGAACGTTTGGGCCAGGTTGGCTCAATCATGAGAAACATTCGTTCTCGTCTTCCAGGTGCCGGTAAAGCTGAAAAGCCTCGTATCGTTTTCCCTGAAGGAACAAACGCTCGTATTCTTAAAGCGGTTTCAATTCTTCGTGACGAAGGTCTGATTCAACCGATCCTTCTTGGTAACAAGAAAATCATTCACCGTAAGATGGACGAGCTTGGAGTTTCAAATCTTAAAGATCTTGAAATCATCTACCCTGAAGACAACGCTAATTACGAAACATTCGTAAAAGATTACTTCACTCAACGTCAGCGCAAGGGTGTTTCTTACTCTTTCGCCAAAGACACAATGAAACGTGGTAACTACTTCGGTTCAATGATGGTTAAAACTGGAAACGCAGACGGTATGATTACTGGTGCGACTCAGAACTATCCTGAATGTATTCGTCCAATCATGAAAGTGATTGGTACAAACTCTCCAGGCCGCGCGAAAGTAGCGGGCATTATGATGCTTGTCTTCAAGCAACGTGTAGTGTTCCTGGCAGACTGTACAGTTCAGATGAATCCAGACGCTCACGATCTGGCGGACATTGCTCTATCAGCTGCTCAGATGTACCGAAACGTAATGCAGGCAGAGCCACGTGTGGCCTTCCTTTCATACTCAAACTTCGGTTCAAATCGTGATCCACAGGCGGCGAAGATGGCAGAAGCTGTGAAGATCGCTAAAGCAAAAGATCCAACTCTAATTGCTGATGGTGAAATGCAGGCAGACGTTGCTGTAAATGCTGACATCATGAAGAACCTTTTCGAGTTCTGCTCACTTGATAAGGCCGCAGACGTTCTGATTTTCCCTGACCTTGGTTCAGCGAACATCAGCTACAAGCTTCTGGCCCAACTTGGTGGAGCGACTTCAATTGGTCCAATTCTTCTTCCATTGAAATACGCAATCAACATCGTTCAGCGTACTTCAACAGTGGATGAGATCGTGAACATGAGTCATCTTACTGCCCTAATCTCTCAAGAGATCAAGGCCCATAGAGCACAAAAACATTCTTAAGGAGAAACATATGTCTTTCGAGAAAAAAATCATCAATACAGATAAAGCACCTGCTGCAGTAGGAACATACTCTCAAGGTGTTTTCCATAATGGCGTTTACTACTTCTCAGGCCAAATCGGTCTAGATGCTAAAACTGGTGAAATGGCAAACGGCTTCGACGCCCAACTTGAAACTGTTATGAAGAACATCGACGGTCTTCTTCAGTCTCAAGACCTGACTCGTGCCAACATCATCAAGACAACAATTTTCATGACTGACCTAGCTCAGTTCGGAAAAGTGAATGAAGCTTACGTAAAATTCTTCACAGCTCCTTACCCTGCTCGTTCAACAGTTCAGGTTTCAGCTCTCCCTAAAGGTGCAGTGGTTGAAATTGAGGTTATTGCCGCAAAATAAGGAAAATCCAAAGCAATAGTATGTTTGGACGTAAGTACACTTTCGAATCAAAAACAACCAGATTACGCCGCTTACTTTTAAGCGGCGTTTTTCTGGCCTGTCTCACGATCGCTCTACTTGTTAGCTTCATCGTTTATATTCCGATTTACGCTAAGATGCAGAAAGGTCGCGCCGATGGTGCCTTCTATCAGAAGTCTCCGGATGCTATCGCCGTTTTTACCGGTGATAAGGGTCGAATTGCGTACGCCATGGATCTTCTTAAAAAGAATCCTACGTCTAAATTATTCATCTCTGGAGTTCATACCGCGAACTCGGTTCAAACGCTGATTAATAAGCAATCTAACGATTCTGCCGCTCCTGAAATCAATGAGCCTGGAGTTCAGGTGGACTTGGATTATGAATCTAAGAATACTTTTGAGAACGTACGCGAGACGGTTTCGTATTTGAAGGCAAATCCAGAAATTCAACAGGTGCTGATCATCTCGAGTGATTATCACATCATGAGAATCAAGCTCATCATTTCTCACTTCCTATCAGACTCAAAACAGCAGTTTTACTTTGATAGTGTGCCTAACACCTACACCACTTGGAAAGACACCAAGAAGCTTCTTAAAGAGGCCATGAAAATCGTGAGGACCTTCATTCAGTTGAAGATTTTCAGAGAAGATATTGTTTTAGAAGATTAGATCGAAAGATCCCAGCCGCCTGGAAGTGCTGGTTCGCACTCAAATTCAAAACCGTAGAGTTCTTTTGGGAGTCTATACTTATTCGCACTAGCGTCTTTCTTGATATTGCAAAAACTCTGAACATAGTACGAGGTATCAGCGTAGTTGTTACTATTGAAAGTAAACGTCTTCGTTGCCAGAGTTGAAACGTAGCTCGTTGTACTTTCTACAGTGTCATCACTCTTAATCACTTTCAACGTTCGGTTCTGGCGATAATTCGTAAAAAACGCAAGTTCCGTAAATGGGAAGGAATACACATCTGTATAGCGATCATCATTTGGAGCGTTTGGAATTTCGTATTCGTAAGTAATAGTAAGCGGTCCTCCAGTGCTTGAAGATCCACTTGTATAGATCTTAGGCTCTGAACAATGATCAGTCAGGATATCATCAATCATATCTTCATTCTCAACTCGAGAAACTTTTAGGAAAAAGCTCTTCGCAGTTAAGTTTGTCTCAGTGATATAAAAGTAAAGATCTGTTGATGTTCGTTTCCAAACTCGGATGTCGGCCTTTCTCTTCACGTCAGTATTTACTTTGTATTCAAAGTAAAAACCTTTACCGCGGTTATAATCCGAAGAACTGAAAACATTTCCTGAGTTGGTTTTGAAGCGATCGTAAATTGAGGTGTAAGTATCTAGACACTTCTGTTTAGCACGGTCTCTAATGGCCTGTTGTTCTGCTGCTGAGAGATTGTTATAGCTCTGAATCATCTCCTCTTTACAGGAAACACCTAGCAAAACTAATGCGGCAATCAGAGCAAATGATTTCAAAATTTATATCCCCCGCCTACAGAGAAGACAGTTATAGGATCAATTTTAGCACCATTGTCCTTGGAGGAGGTAGAAGAAATTGCTGGATCACCAGATTCCCGCTTTTTAGTCTCAATATCTCTAGAATTCAGATCATAGCGATTTTGCGTAACTCGGGTATAGAAGAAGAAGCCATTAGTGGCCGTAAAGTTCATCCCTACCCCAATTTGAAGGTTCGTTAACTCATCAGAAATTGATTCCTTGAAACGGTCGTTAGTTCCGGCCAAAGAATAACTGTAGTTTATGCTATTGTAAGCACGTGCAAATCCAATTCCGGCCATCACATAAGGTTCTACCGTTAAATATGACCATTCATCTAGAAATGGGTTCTTGGTTTTCATATCGAACATGAACCCAAGTTGTTGAGAGGCAGTTACTCCCCAAATTTGGCTGGTCTTTTTAGTATAAGCAAACTCCAGATCTTCATCTTCGGGCCCACCATTCAAGATTTGAGAAAAGAGAGTGCCCGCATAGTACCCCTCTACCAGAGTCGTAGTGTTAATCTGATTACCTAAGTAAATTGATCCACCAACTCCCAGTCTAGCACCCCAGAGGTCTCTTGATGAGGCCCCAAAATCCTTGTGGTCTCCGTTATAGTTTGAAAAGGCCGCATCATACTTCATGCCTTCAAAGCCGAAAGTCGTTAACCAATGACTCTTGCGGGTGTCGACCTTTAACTTATCATAGGGAGTTTCACTCGTAAGAACCGCGAGGTCCTTTTCAGCGAAGGCAGAGAAAGAGAAAACACAGAGAACGGCGAGTAATAATTTATTCATAGAATAATTATGTCTCGCCATTTCTGAAAGTCAAAATGATTTGTCTTAAGCGCGGTTTACCGAAATCACTTCTTCCATCTGCTCAATGCTCGAGATGGTCTTTAGAAGCTCAGAGTAATCCTTAACTTCGATCTCAAAGATGAAGTTACCCTTTTGATCCGGCATCGAACGGGCAATCGCCGAACGAATATTGATGCCAGCGTTGTTAATCGACTTCGAAATCTTAGAAAGAATTCCCGGTTTATCGTGGGTCGTAACCTTAATGTTCACTGGGTGACTGAATGTATAATGCTTGTTCCACTCAACGTGGATTTGACGACTTTTTTCTATGTCTACGATCCGTCCGCAACCAATTGTATGAACGGTAATACCGCGGCCACGCGTAATGATTCCTGTGATTGGGTCACCTGGAATTGGATTACAACAACGACCCATCTTCACCACGATGTCATCAAGGCCATCAACGATAACAGCGTTATCATTGCTGGTGCTCTTACGGGCGGTCTTGGCGACTTTCTTATAATAACTTTCCAGGTCCTTATCATCTTCTTTGAAATCAAGTTCATCTGTCTCAGTGAACGCGATCGAAGGAAGAGCAACTAGGACATCTTTAATCGGAAGGTGATTAGAACCAATGTTCACAAACAACTCTTCCAGGGTCTTATAGTGGTTCTTTTCAAGAATGGCTTTAAATTCATTTTTCTTGTCGAGGGCCTTAATTGAAGTTTCAAATTTCTTCAGGGCCTTCTCAAGAACTTCTTCACCTAGTGCACGATGCTCATCGCGCTCTACCTTCATAAGGTACTGACGAATCTTCGTGATCGCACGAGATGTCTTACAAATTTTTAACCAGTCTTTTGATGGAGTCTGAGTTTTACTCGTTAGAATTTCAACTGTGTCACCTGATTTAAGACGGTACTTAAGTGGAACCATCTTACCGTTAACTTTCGCACCTACCGTTTTGTTACCGACCTCAGTGTGAACGGCATATGCAAAATCCAGCGGAGTCGCGCCATAGCGAAGCTCTTTTACGTCACCAGTCGGAGTGAAAATGAAAACACCACCAACATCGAGGTCATTTTTCACCACGTCCATGAACTCAGAAGAGTTCTGAACGTTTTGGTTAAACTCCATGAGTTCTTCGACCCACTTCAGTTTATTAACGCCTTCGCCTTTGTTTCTTTCTTTATACTTCCAGTGCGCGGCCACCCCACGTTCAGCAACTTCATGCATTTCAAACGTACGAATCTGAATTTCAATACGTTCGGCCTTAGGTCCAATTACTGTCGTGTGAAGAGACTGGTAGTTGTTGACCTTAGGAATGGCAATGTAGTCTTTGAAACGTCCAGGAACCGGAGTGAATGCAGAGTGAATAATACCCAAACACTTATAACATTCAGTGATGTTATTAACGAGAATACGGAAGGCGAGCAAATCCTGAATTTGCTCAAAATCCACTCCACGTTGCTGCATTTTCTTATAAATTGAGAAGAAATGTTTCGGACGTCCAGTCACCTCACCGGTCACCGAATACTCGAGCATTTTTTCTTCAATCAGATTTAAAGTCTCAGTGATGTATGACTCGCGCTCGCGTTTTTTCATCGCGATTTTTTCAGCGAGACGGTAATAGATATCAGGGTGAATATAACGAAGACAAAGATCTTCCAGGTCCGCTTTCACCGAGTTAATACCCAGACGAGAAGCAAGTGGAACGTAAATATCCAAAGTCTCTTGCGCTTTCGCCTGCTGCTTCTCCTTCGTCATATACTGAAGGGTACGCATGTTATGCATTCGGTCCGCAAGCTTCACGATAATGACGCGAAGATCTTGGGCCATGGCCACAACCATCTTACGGAAGTTCTCAGCTTGAGATTCTTCCTTCGTTTTAAATTTAATTTTAGAGATCTTAGTACAGCCCACTACGATTTGAGCAACGCTCTGGCCAAACATCTTGGCAATGTCTTCCGGAGAAACATCACAGTCTTCCACTGTATCGTGAAGAAGACCGGCCATAATGGAATCGAGATCCATTTTAAGTTTAATCAAGGTCGCCGCTACGTTAAGCGGATGAATAATATATGGCTCACCAGAAGAACGTTTCACACCTGAATGCATTTTATCTGCAAACTCGAAGCACTTTCGAAGGATCGTCAGATCAGCATCAGGTAAAAGCACTTCAGCACGTTTGACGAGTTCATCAATCGTGAGGTTGGCCTCATGGGAGAAATCGATTCTTTCTGCGAACATAGTTAGCTCAAAATCTTTTCAACGACCGTCTTCAGCTTCTCATAAGCGCTATCAACGTTGTCGTTAAGGATCAAATGATCGTATTTGTGTTTATTCTTCAGTTCTTCACGGGCGTTTTTAATTCTTTCTTGAATCACATGGAGAGCATCAGTTCCACGAGCAATAAGTCGCTTCTCTAGTTCTTCCACTGATGGTGGTTCAATGAAAATCACCTGAGCGTCCGCCCCGTAGATGCGTTTCATAGCGTCCGCACCTTGAACATCCAGATCGAAGAGCATCTTATGGCCCTTCTGAATCCCTTCACTCACAAAGCGTTTTGAAGTTCCGTAATAATTTGAATGGACCTTGGCCCACTCAATAAATTCATCATCGGCAATTTGCTTTTCAAAACTTTCAACTTTAATGAAGAAATAATCTTTTCCATGAACTTCACCCGTTCTCATAGGACGAGTCGTACATGAAACTGACCATACAAGGTCAGGGATATCGGCCTTAAGCCGGTTAAGTAATGTAGATTTACCCGTACCCGATGGGGCACAGATTACAATCATTCTTGAGGACATGATTATTCCAAGTTCAGGGCCTGTTCTCTAATCTTCTCTAATTGTACTTTCATCTCGACTACATTTGTCGAAATTTCAGGAACGGCAGATTTTGATCCCATCGTATTGGTCTCACGGCCCAGTTCCTGGAGGAGGAAGTCGATTTGGCGACCGATTTCGCCGGATGATTTAAGCACCGATTTAAGTTTTGTGACGTGGATTTTAGCCCGATTGATTTCCTCGTCTATTTCTAATTTCTCAAGGTAGTACACCACTTCCTGAAGGAAGCGTGACTCATCTATTTTAATATCTTTGAGTTTCTCATTGAGCTTCGTTGTAAGCTTTTCCTTCATCATCTCAGGAAACTCTTGTTTCATGGCCTCAATTTTAGCAAGACATGATTCATAGATCGCAAGATGCTCAAGAAGTTTATCGACCAGCTTCTTCCCCTCGCCTGCGCGAGAAGTTTTAAGCGCCTTGATCGCTTCTTCGAAAGACGCCATCACAAGCGGCTCAAGTTCTTTTTCTTTTGTTTCATCTTCGTCTTTGTAGAAATCAGAACGAAGAAATTCAGTAGGACTCACATGAAAAGGTACGTTGTTCTTTTCAAAAACTGGTTTCATAAGAGACAGGTAGCCCTCTACTTTTTTAGGATCAACCTGAAACTCAGTAACAGCTTTTTCAGTGCGCTTATACGTAACAGAGATATCAAAGCTACCACGACGGAATTCATTCTCTAATTTTGAACGAAGGTCCAATTCCACAGAGTTAAACAATGAGCTCATGCGAAACTTGAAATCTTTAAAGCGGTTATTCACCGTTTTAATTTCAGTGGTGATGGAATAGTTCTGCCCCTGAGCTTCACCCTTCCCGAATCCTGTCATCGAATAAACGCTCATGATTAACCTTCTGACTGATCAATTGTAAGAGTTAGATTACCCATCTGACGGAACTTCTCAAAACGCTTTTGCATAAGCACATCAAGGTCATCTTTCTTAAGGCCTTCAAGACTCGCGAGGATGGCATCTTTTACCATCGCTACAGCGCGATCAGGGTAACGGTGAGCACCACCAGCAGGTTCCTTAATAAGACCATCAATTACTTTAAGCTCTAGAGCTTTATTAGGAGAAAGCTGAAGTGAGTTGGCCGCAGTTTCTGCCATCTTCGGATCTGACCAAAGAATTGAAGCACATGATTCAGGGGAAATGACTGAGTAAACAGAGTACTCCATCATGAAAACTTTATCGGCCACGGCGATACCAAGGGCACCACCCGATCCACCTTCACCAATCACGATTGAAATGATCGGGGCCTTGATGTTGAACATTTCTTCCAAGTTCTCAGCGATCGCAAGGGCCTGTCCGCGCTCTTCAGCGCCGATACCAGGATATGCTCCTGGAGTATCAACAAACGTCACAACCGGAATGCTGAACTGAGAGGCCATTTGCATAACACGGATTGCTTTTCTATAACCTTCAGGATTTGCCATCCCGAAATTACGTTTAATTTTTTCCTGGGTCTTGCGACCTTTCTCAATTCCGATCACGGCAACTTTCTGGCCATCAATGTAACCGAAACCTGCAATCATTGATGGATCATCAGAGAAACGACGGTCACCATGAACTTCATGAAAGTCGGCCACGATTTTCTCGATGTAATCAATAGCGTGCGGACGAGATGGATGGCGAGAGAGCTGAGTTCTCTGCCAAGGAGAAAGTTTGGTATAAATATCTTCCAACATGCGATCAACTTTCGCTTGAAGCGCTTCGATCTCATGAGAAATATCGATGTTTTGGTGTGTCGCCTGTTTTAATTCTCTGATCTGATTTTCAAGTTCGGAAACCGGACGTTCAAATTCTAAAGTAAAATCCATCAAAACCCTCGGGGTTCTAGTTGATATGTAAGACTTAAAGTAATGGGTTAAATTACCTTGTTCGAGGGGAAAATGCACGAATTTCCTCATACGAGGAAAGTGTAAATCATTGAATTTTAGTAGCGATAACGCATCGCCAACTGGCCAATTCAAGTACTTTGTCTAAGAGGAGAACCTATTCCCAGCCCTGGACCTGGCCCGACTCAAAATAAATGAACTTCTGTCCATTTCTCATTCGATAAAGCCAGCGCTCGTTTTCGTTAACTGGATTTCCGGCGATTTCAATTCGCAGTGGTTTGCCCCAACTTTCTACGACTTCGTTTTTGGTCATTCCTAAAACAATGTCTTGTTTGCTAACGGCGAAGGCGCGTTCTTTAGAATTAACGTACTCATCTTTTTCTTCTTCAAGAAATCCACGAGAGGCAAGATATTCGTATCTTTCACTCGGAGGCAGCTCTAGAAAATAAATACGTTCTGAAACGGTCTTGAGTTGGTGTTTATGTTTTTGATAAAGCTCAGAGCCATCATCGGATTGTGAATCTTCAAGTTTACGAAGCTCATCACGCAAAGAACGTTTACGATTTTCTTCGGCGAGATCTCCCTCGGACGCAGGAGTTCTGTCACGTGTCTCTTCCTCTGTGTTCCAGTAACGACCGGAATCTCCTCCTACAACCGGAAAATCTTCACGGGGATTGAAGTAGCGGGCATCATTATTGTTTTCCATTTCTGAAAGGTAGCTTCGGCCCGTGTAGAGTTCAGCACAGCCAGTGAGTAGAAAGAGTGAGAGAACGAGAGAACGACGCTTCATAAAACCATCCTTTGTTTTACGTCACTCTGCTCTTCGGAAATTCTTTCTCTCCTCGTAAGATTCAAGAGTTAGGGCGGAAGAAACTGCCCATACCTGATCAAAATGCTTTTAATTCATTTTTAGTGATGAACATCCGACAAGCTTGCTGATGGGCCTTATAGAAAAAATTGAAAACCTCATTAATACATTGCTGATTAAGCTGAGCGAGCTTATGTATAAGTTCGTTCCTGCACCGATCAAGCGAGTGATTGAAAAAATTCAATCATGGTTTGCTTTTTTAAATACTCAAATCAAATTAATTCCGTCTTACGCCAAAACTTTTATTCTGTTTCTCATAGCAAAGACCAAGAGCACTCTGGCCTCAATTGATTTCAAGGCCATTTTTGTTGAGAGCTACAAGAACGCTATTGTTCAGTATAAAGAAAAGTCTTCGGGAAAAACTAGCAAGCTTAAAACTCTTGTTCTGACTCCGTTTTTAGTTGTGGGTCAGTGGCTACAAGGTCTGAACACAGCTCAGTCCATGCTTCTTCTTGCATTTACTTCTGCTTCTATTCTTGCGGCCATTGGTATTGGTTTTTCAGGTAATCGTCTGGCCAACCATCACATGGAAAGCAATCGCGCTCCGGCAAGTATAGAAGAAGAGATTCCTTATGAGCGTCCGGCCTATTACAAAAAACAGACCAGACATTTTGAGATTACCAGTCTAAGACTTCCAGTTTATGTGGCCCAAGTAAACGAGATTCGCTCTGTCGATATTGACTTCACCGCGACCACATCAAATCGTAATGCTCGTATGTTTCTTGAAAAGAAAGAGTTCCAATTACGAGATCATTTGATTCTACAAATTGAGCCTTCCGTGGCCTCCTTCCCTCTCGAAGAGGAAGGAAAAGAAATCATCCGAAGAAAACTGCTGGTCGAGATCAATGACTTCTTGAAGCTTCACAATATTGAAGGTGAGATCACTGAACTTAAAATCACCTACGTCCTGGCAAACTAGACCTTTCCTAAAATAGTTCTAACTGTCTTTTCTGTTAATTGAAGTTTTCTTGCGGTTAAAGCGACGTTTCCTTCACAAAGAGAAAATGCCTTCTTCACATAATCTTCCTTAATATCTTTAAGCGGAACAAGTTTTTCAGTTCCGGCAAGAGACATTAAGTCTGAACTCTGAAGAAGCAGTTCTTCATCCAAATGATCAAAATCAAGTTTAATATAACGACTTAATATTCTCTTCTTATCCAAATGCCCAAAAAGCTGACGAAGATTTCCCGGCCAGGCCAATGTCTCATAGAACTCCAGGAGTCTCTGAGAAATCGTGACTCCATTTTTCAAAGAATAATACTGGCAGGCCTCGCGAATTCTTTGAACCTCGTTTCTCAGAGATTTAAGTTCAATGGAGTGGCCCGATTTCAAGCGAAAATAGAAATCTTTCCGAAAGACTTCCTGCTGAATTAATTTTTCCAAAGGTCGACCTGAAGCAAAGATCAAACGGGTTTTAATGGCGGTCTCCCTCATTTCTCCCACTCTTCGAAACTTATTGCTGTCAATGAAACTCAACAACTTGGTCTGAAGATCGAGGGGAAGAGAATCAACCTCATCCAAAAACAATGTCCCATGTTCAGCGGCCTTAAATGCGCCGATCTTATCTGAAATCGCCCCTGTGAAAGCGCCCTTCTTATGACCAAAAAGTTCAGACTCAATCAGCTGCGGGTTAAAAGACGAAAGGTTAACAGAAACAAATTCTCCTGTTCTTCCGCTCTTCTCATGGATTTTTGAAGCAAGGTGAGTTTTACCAGTTCCTGTTTCTCCGACAATTAAAATTTTAAGATCAGATTCAATTAAATTTTGCTGTAGTAATATCGGATGTTCAAAATGCCGATTCAACAGTTCCTGCAAATCAAACGGATCAAAGTTCATTTTATTGTCATCAATGTAAATTCGATCCTGCCTTTCTATATAGGCCTCACGTGCGGCAAGCCCGTTTAACCAAAAAGGATTTCCCTTAATGGTCTTTAGGACAAATCTTCCTTCATCGGCCTTCTGATCCAATTCCAAACGATAGTGAAAATGCTGAACATCACTATTTGGAAGTTCAATGTAACTCAGTGATAAGTTATCAGGCCGGTACTGAGAAGAAATCAAATCAATACAATATCGATTCAGCGTAAAGGCCTTGCGATGCCCGTGAGAAGGAAAGATACTGCAACTGTCCCCGAGTCTTACACCCGCGAATTCTATTTGTTTCTTCATTAATTTCCGTTGATACATGGCCACTCCCTTTAAAATTGAAGACGCTTGTGACCTTTTCTGATAGGATGTGGAAAAAGAAAACTTGATATCTGGAAAGAGCGCATGAACATTCAAAAAGGAAAAACCGAATTCCTCATGGGAATCGACTCAGTTGGGCAACTTCAGCAATGGCTGAATGAACACTCGTTCGCAAATGGAATTGCCTTCATCGGTCGTTCCAATGTTGGAAAATCTTCTTTGATCAATGCCCTCTTTGGTAAAACTACTGCGCGCGTATCTAAGACCCCGGGACGCACTCGTCAGGTGAATATTTTTGACTTCATCGTTGAAAATAAAGAAACCAAATCACTAGAACACTTTTATCTTTTCGATGTTCCCGGTTACGGGCATGCCGACGTTTCAAAAGAGATGGCCCAAAACTGGCAAAACCTCTTGGATACTTTTTTTCAGATGTGTAGTGAAAAGATTCTGCTTCTGAATGTTCAAGATTGTCGTCACCCTGTCCAGGAAAGCGACATGCTTTTCCATGACTACATTAAGACGTTTAACCTCGAGACTTACGTTCTCTTCAACAAGATTGATAAGCTCAAGACTCAGAGTGAAAAGGCCCGCCTTAAAAACTTAATGCCTGACATTTACAATAAGTTTAAGTGGGTCAAACAAATCCATTTTACCTCGGCCGAAAAGGGCGACGGTATCCCGGCCGTTGAACAGGCCATTGTTAGCTTCGTAAAGCGTAATAGCGACATGAAAGGTTTTAACTGAGCGTTTTGATCCTGGAAAAAAGGGATGGCCAGAAAAAGAACCCTAATAGGTTTAAACTAGTCATACTATGTTGAAACTAGGTGAATCCTTCCTCCTCAGCATTGAGGACGAATTAAAAATTAATCAAATTTTCGCTGAACTCAGAGAGAAATATAAGGACTACAAAGATCCTTGGGGATTTAATCTCGATCTCTGTGAAAAGACGCTGAAGAAGATCGTGCCCTTCTATCGATCCTATTTTAAGGTCAGAGTTTTTGGCGCAGAAAACGTCCAAGAAAAATCCTACATCGTAACCTCGAATCACACCGGTCAATTACCAGTGGACGCCATTCTCATTACGATTGCCTTTCTTTTGGATGTCGCTCCTCCAAGAGTTCTTCGGGCCATGGTTGAAAGATTCATGGCACAACTTCCATTCATTGGTGATTTCGCCGCTCAAACAGGTTCTATTCTCGGTGATCGCGCCAACTGCGCTTACCTCATAGAACATGGTGAATCTATTTTGGTTTTTCCAGAAGGTGTGAGAGGAATTTCTAAGAACACGCCGGACTATTATAAACTGCGAAGTTTTTCTGAGGGCTTTTACCGAATTGCTCTTCAGAAGAAAACCCCCATTCTTCCTGTTTGTGTGATTGGGGCCGAAGAAATGTTCCCGTTCGTTTTTCATTCAAAGAGACTTGCGCGGTTACTAAAAGTTCCTGCGCTCCCATTGACTGCAAATCTTTTCCCGCTTCCTTCACCTATTGATATTTATATTGGAAAAGAAATTCCTATTCCGGCCAATCTCGAGCATGAGGCCACGGACAAAGAAATAAAAGAAAACGTGTTCCACATTGAGAACACCATTAAGCGCATGCTTATTCATGGTTTAAAACATAGAAGGCCTTTCTTTGATACCGTAAGAAGACCCATCTCAAAATTCGTGATAAAAGAATTCAGAAATAAAGGTGACCGATGAGCCATCAGAAAAAGATCCTACTCATTGGTATTGCCGGTGGCCTTGCTCAAATGACAGCAAGACTTATTCTCACTGAGCACCCAGATTGGGAAATTGTGGGAATTGATTCTCGAGATGTTTCAAAAGTTCCTGCTTTAAAAAATCTAACTGCGATTAATTTAAAATACTCGCGCGGGAATTTTGAAAATCTTTTCCGCACTCATCATTTTGATGTGGTCTATCACCTGGGAAGAATCAGTCATTCCTCTAATGAACATAATGTTCTGGCTAAAAGAATTGATCTTTCTGTGATGGGCACGAATAGAATTCTTGAGTTATGTGAGCGTTCAGGGGTAAAGAAAGTTGTGATCCTTTCCACCTTCCACGTCTATGGTGCTCTTCCGGATAATTCTATTTTCCTTAAAGAAGACGCTCCTCTGAGAGCAAGTATCCGCCATCCAGAGTTAAGAGATGTGATTGAAATGGACCAAATCTGTACTAACTGGATGTGGAAGAACCAAAACAGTATTTCCACAGTTGTTCTTCGTCCGTGCAATATTATTGGAACTCAAATTCAAAATGCTATGACGAAATTTTTGTCGGGCCCGGTTGCTTTGAGTCCGATTGACTACAATCCATTTTTTCAATTCATCCATGAATTTGATATGGCCCACATTCTTTATCGAGCACTCGATTCTCTTCCAACTGGAACCTACAATGTGGCGGGAAGTGATTTTATTTCTCTTCGTGATGCCTTAGACGAAGTTGGAACAAAGGGCATTCCTTTTCCTATGGTGCTTGCGGGAGGGCTAAACAGCGCTCTTAAGAAGTTCAATATAGAAGTTCCTGAGTATCTTTTGGAGTATCTGAAATTCTCTTGTTTAATCTCGAATAAGGAGCTGCAAAAGCATTTAGGTCCGAAGTTCCTCCGATTTTCAATTAAAGAGGCTTTAGAACTCATTAAGCTTCGTTAGTTTTCAATAAGTTACATATATTAAAAACCACTTAATCTGGTTAATCGAAATACCGATAATTATTAAGATGAAGCGGATTTTTAATACCCTCTTAACTTGGCTTGCGATCATGAATCTTTCCGGCTGTGGAAAGATCACTGCTTCACTTAGCGGAGCCGCTAATATTACGGGCCCCACTCAGATTTTTCCCCTTGGTAATAAGTCCACAAACTCCACATTCAAAAACGCAGTTATAGCGGCCGATAGAAATGGGGCCATTTATTTAACCGATTCCAGTACCTCCCAAATCATGAAAATTTCTGAGACGGGTGAGTTGCTCGATACAGTGACGAATACTGGTAATGCCACAGGGCTTAACGTGGATAGCAGTGGAAACTTGATTATCCTTAATAAAACGACATCTGCTGTTAAACGATACGATTCTTCTGGAAATGATCTCAACTCATTTGGATCTGCTGGATCAGCGGTGACGATTAACTTTGAACCGATGGGTCTGGAAGAGGCCGGCGGTTACTATTATGTCTCTGATCAGTTAAACAACTTGATTCATAAATATGATTCTCACGGGACATTTGAGATGAGTATTGGTGCAGGTGTTTTAGGATCGGCCAATGGCCAGTTTAATCTTCCTCGAAGTTTGAAGGTCGATTCACTTGGTAACATCTACATCGCAGATATGCTCAATGGCCGCATTCAGAAATTTGATGCAGCTGGTTTGCACGTTTTAAGTTTCGGGAGCTACGGTTCAGGAGATGGACAATTCATTGAACCAGTCGGCGTGGAAGTGATAGACGGCTCAGGAGAGATTTACGTTGTCGACTCGGGGAACGATCGAATTCAAATTTTCGACAGCGCCGGTGTCTATCAATCAAGATTCGGAACAACAGGGACCATTAACGGTAGATTTGATCTACCTTCCGGCATTCATTTTTCGCCGAGTTCAATCTTTATCGCTGATGCCAACAACAAAAGAGTTCAGGAGTTCGATTTTAGCTGGGTCCACATCAGAAACTACGGTTCTGCTGGAACCGGTCCTGGGCAATTTCAATTTCCTGTAGAAGTTGCAACAGACGGTTTGAATAATGTTTATGTTTCAGACTACACAAATTCAAATGTAAATATTTTCGATTCAGCCGGTGTTCATCAAGACACCATCGGAGGAACGGGAACAGCTCCCGGCCAGATTGATGAGGCCGGAGGGGTGGATCTTGATGCTCTCGGGAATGTGTATGTTTCGGACGTGGGTAACGGTGAAGTGAAGAAATTTAACATCGTTGATGGTATTGTTAAGTATTTTGAACGACCACATACAGATACGGCGATTGGAAAATTTAATAATGCCTCTGACGCTTATGTAGACAGCGGTGGAAATATTTACGTCTTAGATAAAGGAAACTATCGCGTCCAAAAATTTAATTCCGCCGGCGTCTATCAAATGCGCTTTGGTCGCCAAGGGACTCTTGATTCTCAATTCGCAAATCCAAATTCTATTGCAGTTGATGGAGCGGGTAATATCTATGTCACAGATGGAGATAGAGTTAAAAAGTTCGACCCGGATGGGGAACCGATCCTGGCGTGGGGCCAGACGGGTTCGGCCAATGGAGATTTTAATGGTGCCGGAGACATCATGGTCGATCAGGCCGGCAATATTTTGGTCTTGGATGAGAACAACTCACGAGTTCAAAAATTCGATGCTTCCGGAAATCACTTACTCACTTTCGGAAACACGGGCCTCGCCGCAGAAAAACTTACTAGACCGACCTCGATCACTCTAGGACAGGGAAATCTTATTCATGTCTTTGACTCGACAGAACTGGCCATCTTCACATTTAATCCGGATGGATCATTTAATAATAAACTAGGACAGAGTTATTCCAACGCCAGTGATCTAAGCACTCCTACAAGTGTGGCCTTCGATGCTGATGGTAACATTTATGTGGCAGACCATGATCATCATAGGGTCCGGAAGTATGATTCTCAGGGGAATCACCTCTTAGACATTGGAAGTTTCGGGTCGGGAGATGGGCAGTTTGATCGTCCGACCGATGTTGCGATTAATTCTAATGGCCAACTGCTCGTCGGTGAAATCAATAATGACAGAATTCAAACATTCACCAGAGACGGAGTTTATATAAGCAAATTCGGTTCATTTGGTACGGGCGATGGCCAATTTTCTTATGATGGGCAATTTGCGGTGGACGAAGACAACAACATCTATGTTGCAGACACGAATAATCACCGTATTCAGAAGTTTGATTCGGATGGAAACTTCCTCATGAAATTTGGGGTCCAGGGAAGTGCTGATGGAGAGCTTAGTTTTCCATTTGGGGTCGACGTCGATCAGCAAGGGAATATTTATGTGGCGGACACAGGTAATAGTAGGATCCAGAAATTTGCTCCAAACGGAAGCTTCATCAGCAAATTCGGCACTTGGGGTCCAGGTGCTGGTCAGTTTAGATATGTGAGAGACGTCAAAGTCGATGCTGATGGAAAAATCTATACTTGCGATATTGATAGCTACAATATCCAGATTTTTGATTCAAGTTTCACTCACCTGCTCTCTTTTGGGTCGCAAGGAACAGACTTGGATAAATTCTTGAAACCTACTTATGTAGAGCTGGACTCCTCTGGAAACATCTATGTCGTAGACCGAGAGATGAACCGAGTCCAAAAATTTAGTTCTAGCGGCCAACCCTTAACGAATTAATTCACCTTTCTCGCACTGCGTTTCATTGACACAAAAGCCCCGAATCAATAGAATCGTTAATCTGTGTGGCTTCCTGACGGAATGGTAGACGTAGCGGATTCAAAATCCGCCGTTGGCAACAACGTCCGAGTTCGAGTCTCGGGGGAGCCACCAAAAATCTAAAATAATAAAAGGACCTGCAAAGGTCCTTTTTTATTTTAACCTACAAATGCTCTCACGGGACTCGAAGGGATTTGCGACGGCCGATGAAGCCGTCAGGGTTCATGGCCGGCATCATGACACGAAGTCATGATGAGCAAATGCACAGACCTGAAGAACTTGAGCGTGAAGCGAAAGTGATGAAGGGAGTCTCGGGGGAGCCACCAAAAATCTAAAATAATAAAAGGACCTGCAAAGGTCCTTTTTTATTTTTAACCTGAATGACCGAAGTTAAGATAGAACGATTAACCAATAGTTAACTATTAATAAAAACAATTCACTTTTAATCAATCATCTCTCGCCATAAGTTTGAACTATGAACGAGAGAGGTTTTATGAAATTTAAATTGTTCCTTTTGTCCCTATTTATCACAAGCAATGTCCAGGCGATGGAGATGTATCTTTTAGATACCAAAATCCAGAATACGAACTTCAAGGATTTCTTGATCCTGAACTCAGTAAAGAAAACCGTGGCCGGAACTTTAACGGTTCCCGGTCAATTCACGACAAAAATTTTAAACGTCAAAGCGGACAAACAGAAAATCAGCTTTGATATCTCGGCCATTGAAAACAATTCTCCTCTAAAAGGGAGCTATGAACTTTTGTCCTCGAATGGATTTAAGAATCTAAAGGGCAAGCTCATTATTGAAGGTAGAACATATTCAATCATCGGGAAGAGGATCTATGCAGAATAATATCTTCCAAAGCATTGCAAACCATCGTTCTATTCGCAAATATAAAAGTACTGAAGTCTCAGATGAGATCATTCAGCAAATTGCTGAAACGGCCATGAATGCCTCTTCTTCGGGTAATATGCAATGCTACAGTATCATTGTGACCAAAGATCAAAAAATCAGAGAAGAACTCTACCCTCTCCACTTCAATCAGAGCATGGTGATGGATGCACCTGTCTTAGTGACTTTCTGTGCGGATTTCAATCGCATGAGAAAATGGGTCGAGAAAAATCAAGCACCATTGAACTTTGATAACTTCATGAGCTTTATGATCGCGAGCATTGATGCCACTCTCATTGCGCAAAATTTCGCCCTCCTAGCCGAGTCCCTCGGTTTAGGCATCTGCTTCATGGGTACGACTCTTGCAAATGCACATGAAATAGGTCGTGTTTTAAATTGTCCGGATAATGTGGTTCCCGTTGTGGGATTTTCTCTAGGTTATCCAGATGAATCTCCAGAGATAAGAAAAAGGCTTCCAGTCTCAGGTGTGATTCATAAGGAAAAATACCAAGACTACAATTCTGAACAGATCGAAGATATTTATCTAGAAAGAGAGACACTTGGCATGAAGAGATACAGTGAAGTGCCAGAGCTTAAAAAAATGATGATCGAGAATAATGTTAAAACTCTGGCCGAGGTTTACACCAAATTAAAATATACCAGAGAGTCCCATGTCACTTACTCGCAAAATGTTTTGAGTTATCTCGAGAATCAAAATTTCATGAATAATCAGTAATTGAAAAGATCTCTTTCTTTTTCAAAGGTAAAAGTTGGAACGTCTGGAAATCCTTCCCCCGTAAAGATCTCTTCCGCCATTTGAGCGAACTCTATGGTGTGGATGTCTTCTTCTTGATGCAATAACAGATAAGTCTCCTGGAGCCCCATCTGGGCCCAGGAATTTAATCTCTCTGCCCAATCATACAATCGTATTTCATCACTAGGATCAAGATCATTTCCAATAAGACGAATCATGGTCCAGGGCGCGGAGACTGAGCTATGAAGAACATCTCTTCTACCCGCCACATCTGTAATCACAAGACCAATATTTCTTCTATGAAGATAGTCAGTAAGTGCTGGAAGAATTTTTCCGTTTTCAAACCAACTCGGATGGCGAAGCTCAAGTGAGAGTTTAAATTCACTGGGCCAACTTTCTAAAAATTTAAATAGCAGAACTTTGTCCTGATAAGAAAACTGCTCATGAAACTGTACAAAACAGGGACCGAGATTCCTTCCTAAATGCTGAATAAAATCCAGCCAGGTTTTTAGAAGGGCCTTGTCCACCATGCCGGTTCTTGTGTGAGAAATGTCTTTAAAGAGCTTAGGGCAAAATAAGAAATTCTCCGGGACCTGCGAGATCCATTCCTTCGCAGTCGCCTCGTCAGGGATACGATAGTGAGTCGTGTTGAGTTCGATACAGTTAAAGTTTCGAGAGTAGTAATAAAGGAACTTTTCAGGAGGAGTTTTAGGCGGATAGATTTTTCCCACCCAATGTTTGTTTCCCCAGGCCGGAGAACCAAAGTAAAGCTTATGATCTTTTTGCGCCGATAATAAACGGGCCGCATTTTTGGGATCATCTGAAGGCATGTGCCAGTCAACCAATGAGATATCTTCTAATTTACCGAATTCCATAGGTCCGATAATAAAATGATCCAATTGAATTTTCCATCATAACTTGTTATTCTCCATTAACGGCAATGGAGTCTGCCTTATAACCGCCCTAGTGCTAATGACTCCTACTAATCGAGACTTACTCATAGTAGGAGGATGTATGGACATTTTATTAGTTGGTTTGGCGGGAAGTTTAGGGGCCATTGGTCGTTATCTTATCTATCAATTCGAACGTTCATTTCCCCCGCACAATTTTCCTGTTGGAACTCTGATTATCAATCTTCTTGGATGTTTTATTGCAGGTCTTATTTTGGGATTTGCCACAAAAGCACTTCCTCATCACAGACATTATTTAATGTTGTTCTCAATTGGCTTTGTGGGTTCATTTACCACCTTTTCAAGCCTAAGCGCTGAGACCCTAGAGTTACTTCAGAACCAATTCTATGTCTCGGCCGCAGGTAATATCGCCATCAACTTTGTTCTGGGAATATTGCTGGTTTGGATTGGTAAAACAGTTGTAATTTGAAGTTCATAAGTTCTTCATTTAGACTGTTTCAGTTGCTGAACGTACTTGAGAAGGGTCTGCTTTTCAGACGAGCTAAGACTTCCCCCTCTTGGCATGCGAAAATTAGGGTCATTCGATTTAAGACGTTCTTCAATCTTTTTGCCCCAATTTGCTAAATCTTTCTCATTATTAAAGGGTATGTCCGAGTGGCAAACAGCACACTTGTTATTCATGATGGTTTGGGCCGGAGATGTTGGAGTTGCTGGTTTATTGCCCAAAGTTTTATCTTCGATTTTTGGATCACAAAATTTTTCCATGTCATTTCCCGAGACATTGGCGGCCCTCCCAAGTGATAAACAATACTCTTTAGGAAGATTTAAAATGGCCAACTCTGCCATTGTTCTATTTGCTGAAGACGCCCAGTTATCACAGGCCTCAAACCATTTTTCAACCAACTTATTCATGGTTGAGTTTGCCTCTTCCACACCCATACAATTTTCAACCACTGATTTAGAACGCACTGAACTTGCTGGTTCATTGACTATATGAAACTCAAATTCATTTTCTGGTGTTTTGAAGAGGTACACAATTTTTCCATCTTTAAGAAATACCGGGAAGAAAGCACTCCCCTCAGTAAAGTTTGTCACCTGCTTTAATTTTTTTGACGGACGATCATAAACAAAAATGTTTCTAACCAGGGCCTGATCTTGAATAGAACCAAAACTTTCCTCTAACCATTTCTGCTGAGAAGAAGGATTTACAGTTAAATGAAATGTCACTTTGTTACCATCGAAACTAAAATCAGATTTCCCTCCGCCTACCGGTAAAGTTTCAACCACAGCTCCGGTCTCAACGTTAATGATCTCTGATTTCTCGGTATTGCTATTTCGAGCAATGAGGAACTTTCCCGTCTTGTCCATCATGGGAAGTCTAATGTGATAGGAGTCAGGAACATTTATCGTTTCGGAAACAGATGTAATACTTCCATTTGTTAATGAATAATCTCGATAACTCCATAAGACATAATTTCCAAGAGACTCAGACTGAGAAAATAGACGATACTTGTTTTCGGATTGGCCAATAGATTGATAAGGTCTGGCCTCATTGTCCGTATAAAAAGCACTTACCTTATTGTCCTTGTCTTTCACTCCTAAATAAAGCTTCCAGCCCTTCTCTAAAAAAGAAAATATTTTGCCATCCGGAGAAGAAACGGGATCAGCAATACCCGGCATACGTCCTTCTTGCATGGTCTCAGTGTTTAAAACATAGTTTTGACTGTTTGAAATGTAATAAATGTACTTCCCGTCTTCTGAGGCCTTAAAAAAGTAATCGGGGGTCCTCGAAATCTTCACCACTTTATTGGGTTTCTGTCCTTTAACATCACAATAATTTGAAGTTTGTCCCCAAAGAGATGTTGTAAAAAAGGCAGCGGCCAGAATCAATTTCATAGGTGATCCTTAATTAGTTTTTCTAAGATCTGAGGGGTGCTGAAACCTGGAATGTATTTAACGATCTTTCCTTCTTTAACAAACAAAGCACTAGGATAGTGTTCAATCGTTGCCGGCAATTCACCAACAAAACTCCACTGTCTTAAATAACTCACAGGTAACTTTTCTTTTTGAATAAAGTCCTTAGCAAACTGAATGTTTGCATTTTCATCCAGGACGTAAATAATGGGGACCTCAAACTTCTGGCCTTTAAGATCTCTCATTTGTTTAAGACTAATGGCCATTTGTGAAGACCAGAGGAGAATGACAAACTTTGAATTGTCCTTCGAGGTCTTATAAAAGTCCAATGTGGTAAATAGTTTACTGATCTCACCCTTTGAAATGAGGGTCCTCATTTTACAATCATTTTTTTTAATAAATGAGTGCTGAATGAAGGCCCCTGACTTCTGCACCATCAAATCACTCTCACCTTCTGTAGTGCTTAACCAGGCCGTAAATTTCTGATCATTCTTTTCTTTTGATTCAATTAATGAAAAGCCATTTCCTTCATGCACTTTCATCCATGGTTGGGTCACATTGAGTTTCATCATCATTGAGGTGACTTCATCGAAACAAGTAATGCTTTTAATAGGTGTGTTTGCCCAGAGTGGAAGTGCAAAAGATAAAATGAGGATAATAATGACAGGCATTGGGTCGTCCTTTCACTAAAGGATACCGTGACTATTGCCTTTTACAATGGAGGGAAACTATTCCTGACTAGAACGCTCTAGAGACCCGAGTACCAATCATATCCTCGTTCGGCCCAATAGTCTGGAGGTCGAGAATCAGAAAAGAAGATTCGGCCAATGCGTTTTAAACTCTTTATCCCATATTTAATGGGGATAATCAGACGAATGGGAGCTCCATTTTCCAAGGACAACGGGGCCTCATTCATTTCATAGGCCAGAACTGTCTGATCATGCATCATGGATTCCATATCAATGGACACGTAGTACTCACCATCTGGAGTCTCGAGCCCAACATATTGATAGTATGATCCATCAGACTTTCTTCCTAAATCATAGTGTTTCATAAAATCCGAAAACCTTGCTCCCGCATAATGAGTTTCCTCACTCCACCCTTCAATACACCGAAAGTCGGTTGAATAACTTGATTTAGGAATAAGGTGAAACATTCCTACCGGAAGTTTTAAATTTTTTGGACCGCTTTCAACTTCAACCAGATAATTTTTTAGATCAACTGCAGACTCGAGTCCTAGCATGCCATTTACCCGAGGAGTTTTTCCCTTGGGAGGTTTTGGTTTCTTTACTGACATTCTTTTTGCTGAAGAAAGAAGCGACCACACCTTTTCATTCCACATAAATGAATAACGAAGCGCAGAGGGAGCATTGCCTGACTGAGGACCGTTCTGGATGTAATTGAAGGCAGTGAAAAAACCAATCACCAACAAGAATCCGATGAAAAGTGAAATCAGTAGTCTCTTATTCAAGCTCATACCCCGCAATCATGGATCGAAGATTGTTCCAGCCGGCCCTTGCGACTTGAGTGACATGAATAATAAAAAAGAAAACAAACCCCACCATCAAAACAAAATGCTCGAAGCGAGCGGCCTGGTATCCACCCAGTAATTTCGTGAGCCATCCCACTTGCACCGGCTTATAAATCGCAAGTCCGGTAATGAGAGCACCCATGCCCATTAGAATCACCATAAAGTAGGCCACTCTTTGGGCCGCATTGTATTTCCCCCGAAGAGGTGGGGCCTCTGAACGGAGTTTTAGATCATGCAAGATGACGGGAATGACTTCTTTAAAAGACTGACGATCAGGAAAAAGAAATTTCCAATCACCACTCAATACTAGATAGGCCACATAGATGAGCCCATTAATAGCAAAGGGCCACATAATAAAGAAATGCCATCCCATTCCCTCTGCTAAACGATGATCAATCCCAATTTTCTCAGCGAAGTCCTCCGGGATTTCAATATAGGCTTGGTGGGCCCAATAGATTAAGATCCCACTCCAAATCATGAGAAAAATTAAAAGGAAATTGATCCAATGGCACAAGCGAAGGAGCCAATGATGCTTCTCGATCATGCGGGCATACTTCCATGAGGGAAGGCCTGTCTCAACTCTAGAATGTCTTAATTTGTAGACGCGTTGATAGGCCCAGAGAGTGACTAACTCTCCAGGCCAGATAGAAATTACTTCTTCTTAGATGCTTTCTTAGCAACTTTCTTGGCAGGGGCTTTCTTGACCGCTTTTTTAGGAGCGGCTTTTTTGGCCGGAGCTTTTTTCACTGCTTTTTTAGGAGCTGCTTTTTTAGTTACTTTCTTTGCTGCCTTCTTCGCAGGAGCCTTTTTAGCTACTTTCTTGGCCGCTTTTTTAGCAGGGGCCTTTTTCGCTGCCGGTGCTGCTGCTTTTTTAGCTGGAGCTGGCTTGGCCTTAGCTGGTGCTTCTTTTTTAGCAGGAGCTTTCTTTTCAACTTTTGCAGCTGGAGCTTCTTTTGGAAGATCAGGCTTATCCACTAGCTTTTGGTATTCAACTAGCATTTCATGGAAGAAATCCCAAGACTCTTCTGGCTTAAGAGTAGCAAGGCGAGCTTTGTACTTTTCCCAAAGGGCCAGGTCTTTATTTTTAAATTGGCCCACAAGGTAGTGGCACTTTTGAGTGAGATTTTCCTTATGGTGATCAGAAATATCTTTTGGAAACGTCATTGTAATTCCTCCATAAATAAATAGATATGATTAGGCTACCTATGACTTTGTCCGTTAGCAATAGCTTTTAAAGTTTGACTCCGATCCGCCAAAAATTCTGATGAGAGATAGACTCTGAGACCTTGGTGACATTGCTGACCTCCCCTTCTAAAAGTTCACGACCTGTAAAAGGCGAACGAATCCACAAACGATCACCCTTTTTAAACCTTACAACATTATGCAATGAACTTCTAAAAGCAAGGCCTTTAGGTGAAAGGTCTAACAGCTTTGAGCTGATGTAAGGCTGATCAGTGAAAGAATTATGGGTATAAAATACAAATTTATGACTTAGCGACAAATCTTCTCTGACCTCGTTTCTACTATTGGCAAGCATGAGCTGCTTAGGAAGCCTTAAAACGAGTTTGAGTCTGGAATGGTAAAGGATGGGGGCCTTAAAGATGGTTGTGCGGTTAAAACCAAAGAAATATAAGTAACTATGGTGATGAAATAGAAACTCCCCATTCTTTGGGTAAAGGGCCATCTCTTCCTGAGAAAGATTGATCGCTCCGATCCTCGCACTTTGACAGACTCGTTTGCCTTTCCCTTGAATGTTCTGCCAAATGAGGACCTTATTTGGTCTGCTCGTCAGATGTTGAAATACACTGGTAAGTTGAAGGGGATCTTCTAATAAAATCATTCTCTCTTGTATCATGGGTAATCCTCCTTGAATCGACCAAAGTAGGATTGAGCAAGGCCGATGCCATGAACACTTGTTTGGAACAAGAACTTAGATTGAAAATCAGGCCACTTTGGCACTACCCTTGATTAGAAGTTAGACAGTTTTCCGGTGCTGATACCAACGGGCCACATCCAGCGGTGTCCAACGTACCCATTTGTCCAAAGAGCCAAAATGTTCTGAGATTTTACCTCTTGGAATACTAAGAGCAATAAGAGCAGCACCAATAATAAGTGAATGAAGCTTGGCACCTAGATCCATTTCTCCTATGAAGAACGTAGAAATCACTAACCAGGCCCCAAAGATCACATTCAATAAACGAACGATGCGTGCCACTTCGGCAAATGCGATAACAGCGAATGTTGTAATAAGAGCACCGGAGATCCAAATATTATTCGCGGCACTTCCAGTAATGCCAAACACTCCTGGTGTGGCCATTAGCCAACAACCTAAGATGGTACTGGCGACCAGATTATAAGGAACTCCACCTTCATCCAGTTTAGGTCGGACAAATTCACCTTCAACTTCTTTATCTCCAAACCAGAAGGTTCTCCAGAAAGATCTTCCACTTCGAACACTTCTCCGCAAGAACTGTACAGAAGCACATACCTCATCCACCGAAGGTGGAACCATAATGAGCATCACAAATGAGGCCACTAAACAGATAGTACACCAGGCACCCACACCAATCGGCTGAAGCATCACAAGAGTAATACTAGTCACTCCGGTTGGAACAATGAAGAGACCGAATAAGATCACCATCCAAGGCATGGTTCGCCAACGATTTTTATCACCGATGGCAGCAGCGATCACGTCGAGAACATAAGACAAGGCACCAAGTCCTGCATCTGAAATTGGAAACGCTTTTGAAACATCTGAATGTAAAATCGTTTCAGTTCCATTGCCAAAGAACGGATCCCAGGCATTAGGAATATGTCCTAATTGAAAGGCCGCCAGATATCTTGCCAATAAGAATCCCGTAAATCCCAACATCATAATGGGAAGACGCTGCCTCCAAGAAGACGGATTGTATGTCCATCCAGGTGGCAACTCATTTGGTGCGCTTGGCTCTTTTGATGGAGTATACGCACTCGCAAGTAAGATGAGAGACGCAAGTAAAGTATCGGCCGAATAGGCCGCCGCTGATTGAGTCCAGAATATTAATGGGGAGAACATTAACCATGAGGCAAAGACTGTATTGATCCAGCGGACCCAGCGAAGAGTGGGAAACAAACTGAGAGTGGCAGTCACAGTAATTAAAATACCGCAAATAACTTCACTCCAGAATTCTCCTCGAGAAATATCACCAAAGGTAAATGGATTCGCAAAAAGCCAAATTCCTAAGAACACATTTAGAATCGCCATGGTCCGGTAAGAGGTCTCCTCATAGTCAGAAGTGATTAAACTTCTCAGAGCAGGAACCACCATTTTATGTTCTTTATACCAGCGTTCAGGATTTTCTTTTAGAGCACTAATAATTTTAGGAAGTGTATCGCGAAGCTTATGTTCTGGTGCCCAGTTGAGATTGGTCCTTACTTTCGTCATATCCAATTCATAGTGGTCGTCTGCAAATGGAATCATCCATGGTTTAATAAAAGGTTCCCGCATAAAAGGTGTACGACTTTGAACATAGGCCCCGGCCTTTGCCATGAAGGCAGGAATTCTAATCGTGGGCCAAGGGGTCTCATGTAAGAGAGAACCGATTTGCTCCTGAAGTTCTCTGTAAGTCATTATATCTTCTTCACCCAGCAAGAGAGTGAGTTCATTCGGGAGCTCTTTTCTTTTTTCTATTAATAATGTCATCGCCTTGATGAGATCATTCAGGTGAAGATAAGACTGACCGTGATTGGCGTTTCCGGGAAAAAGGGCGGAACTAATTTGTTTTTCATAGACTCGGGCGATATGGTGCCCTACTGGAATCGAATGCCCATAATCATCATAAACACCGGCCATACGAAGGTAAACGACTGGAGTGTCCCCTCTTACTTCCCGTATCGCTTTTTCTGCGGCCACCTTTGATTGAGGATAGGGCCATCCCGCGGCCACCTCTGATTCTTCAGAGATCTTCTCACATGGCTGAGTCGGAGCATGGACCAGCATCGTGCTTGAAAAGATAAACTGATCCAAATGAAAATGACGGCGAAGTGAGCTTAAAAAATTTTTTGTCCCATCAACTGTGATCTCCTGATATTTCGAACTCGGCTCACCTGAGAAACTATAATAGGCAACCAGATGAATCACAGAATTTAATTTTGTTCCAAACTCGTCACGAATTTCATCCAGGACGTTTTCGATGTTTTTTGATGAGGAAATATCTAATGATTTATAAGTTACGTTAGGAATTTTTTTATCGGGGACGCCTAAATCGAGACCAATGACGTGATATTTTTCCACAAGCCTGGCCGCAAGTGCCCGACCGATGTACCCACTACTACCCGTTATTAGAATGATTTCCTTGTCCATCATTTCACACCTCTCTCGTGCAGTAGCATAAAGTGCAATACATAGACCAAGAGAGGTGTAAAAAATGGATTAAATCACTTAATGACGGTTAGAAAGGTTTTTATCGGTCGTTCCAGTTTTATTAATGGCGATCCGCTTCGTTTTAGATTCAACCTCAGCGGTTTTATCTAATGAAATACGTAATACACCATCTTTATAAGTGGCCGATACAGTGTCTGGGTTCACGTCGGCTGCAAGAGGAATGGCACGATAGAAACTACCGTATGAGATTTCAGAGCGGTAAAAGCCCTTACCTTCTTTTTTGTTTTCATTCTTCTTTTCACCTTCAATCACCAGCATGTTGTCCTTAAGAGAGATGTTAATATCGTCCTCTTTCATACCGGGAAGTTCAGCTGATAGCTCATACTTCGATCCAGCATCACGCACTTCTAGTTTCGGCATAAAGCTGGATTGATCACTTGGGAAAATTTCTCTGGCAAAGCGATCAAAAAAATCATTCATTTCGTTTCGAAAAGATGCAAATGGGTTGAGACCTCTTTCAGTTCTTTCAGTCGGTAAATTTCGTGATGCCATATATTCACTCCTTTGAAAATTCAACAGCCCGATACTAACGATGAGATGATCTTTTCAGAAAGACGCAGCATCGTTTCTCCTCCAAAATTTAGAATTTATAAAATTTTATCTCCAAGATATTTTGAGTCTAATCACTCAACTTTGGAGGAACGATGAAGACCTTTATTTTGTTATTCATACTTTCATTACTTACTGCAACTCATGCCCTGGCCAAGCGAAACCACTTCTGTAGGGCACAAGAGTTTACATCCTGTCGTTTTGAGTATGCTTTAATTTGTCCGAATGGTTACATAGACGGATGCCTCACAGGAGAAACCACTAAGCATCAATGCGTCTTAAAGGCCGAAGGCCCGGCATGTGAATTTGAAATTGCCATTCTTTGTCCGGAAAACTTCAGAGATGGATGTGAGATCGGAGCAACTGATACTCATGAGTGTGTGCCTGTTCCAGGACCTAGCTGTTCAAGAAATACAAAATGGAACTGTCCATCAGGCTTTATTGATGCATGCAAGCTATAGGAATTCATAGAGTATAAAACTCAGATTGCCCTTTGTGGCAAATCTGCTATAGTTGGATAGTGCAAGTACTGAAGCTTCTCATTCTATTCAGCTTTCTCTTTAACATTCCATTTGCAAGTTTTCCTGAACTTGATGGTCCGCTATCGTCTGACCGTATGTCACGTGCTGAACGCACTGCTCATACTTTAATTGTCCTTGAACAACTAACGACGACGACTGTTAAACGAGTTGTAACAAAAAGTCCTGCTCCGCTCCCTGACAAATACTCTCTCGCACCTAAATCGTTTTTAGCAGAAATGCCTGAGACGTCCTTTATTATTCATAATGAGTCGCTGGCAAGAAGTCCTTCAAAGGCACGAGCTCCTCCCGTTTAAGTCACATTCCTCCGCAATACCCTTTATTGCTTTGTAGTGCTTTATCCGCACCAAGAATGACGATTTTAACTAAAGAGCTTAATATGAAGAACCAAAAATCTGTTTCTAATGACACAACTCAAAATAAACTTTCACTCAAATCACTCCTTATAGTTCTTTCTACTTTCATCATCATAGGCGTGTTAATCTGGGCTGAGATGAAATTTAACTAAAAAGGTCTTATGCATTTAGCCCCGCTCATTATTGATTTGGCCCTGATTCTTGGTATCGCCGGAATCATGAGCTTTATCTTTCAAAAGATCCGCCAACCGGTAGTGTTGGGTTACATCATAGCTGGTGTCATTGTGGGTCCTTATACTCCACCTGCTAAATTGGTTATTGATATCCCTAGTATTCAGACACTGGCCGAATTAGGTGTGATTTTTTTGATGTTTACTCTGGGACTTGAATTCAGCTTCAGGAAACTTTTGAGTGTGGGACTAACTGCGGCCTTAGGGGCCGGCTTCGAAGTGATCTTCTTCCTATTTGTAGGGTTTGGTCTTGGACAATGGTTAGGCTGGTCTTCGATGGACAGTCTTTTTCTGGGTGCCATGCTTTCGGTCTCATCCACTACAATTATTATCAAGGCCCTGGAAGAACTTAAATTAAAAAACCACAGATTCGCGAGTCTCATCTTCGGGATTTTGATCGTAGAAGACCTGATAGCGATTCTCCTTCTCGTTGGTCTTACTACGGTTGCAACGACTCAGACATTCTCGGTAATGGCCCTTTTTACTGCCGGTCTTAATCTTCTTCTCGTTGTTGGTAGCTGGTTCATCACAGGATATTTTATTGTTCCTCGCCTTGTTTCTTATATCGGCAAGTCAGGTAACAAGGAAATGCTCACGCTCGTTTCTATCGCCCTTTGCTTAGGACTAGTCGTACTGGCCTCGCACCTAGGTTACTCAACAGCGCTTGGCGCCTTCATCATGGGATCAATCCTGGCGGAAACAGATATTATTCATGAAATCGAAGATCTTATGGCCCCACTCAAAGACCTCTTCGGGGCGATCTTCTTTGTTTCAATTGGTATGCTCATTGATCCAAATATTATGTGGGAATACAAAGAGACCATTGCCCTTCTTTGTATCGTAACTATCTTAGGAAAGATTTTTTCTACTTCTTTCGGTGCCCTGATTTCAGGACAATCGTTTAAAAATTCCCTGCAAGTGGGAATGGGTCTTGCTCAAATTGGTGAGTTCTCCTTCATCATTGCTTCACTGGGAGTTGGACTCAACGCCATTAGTAACAAACTCTACCCTATTGGTGTTGCCGTATCGTTAGTTACAACGTTCACGACTCCTTACTTAATTAAGTACTCAGGAAAGATCGCCGACACTCTTGAAGATAAACTCCCTTGGAAACTCCGTAATAACCTAAATCGTTATATGGTTTGGAGCGAATACCGTAAAACAGGCGGAGTAAAGAACAAGGACATCTTTATGATCCTTGCTCGATGGGTGGTCAACGGGATTATTGTGACATTCATTTTTAATCTGGGTTTGACAACCATTGCTCCACTAATCGAGTCAAAGTGGTCTGCCGTCATTACTTGGTTTATTACTCTGGCGATTGCTTCTCCATTCATTTGGGGAATGATCTTCACGTCGAAGAAAAACTATCTCCGTATCCGTAAAGAGAAAAACTTCTTTAAGGCCATTATCGTTCTCTCTTTCCCTATTCTAACTGCGGTCTGGATCGGCTATCTAAGTACGAAATATTTTTCTCTAAGATACATTCTTCCAGTCACCATTTTACTTATCATAGTGGTGTATCTTTCACTTTATAGAAAGCTTGAGTCTTACTATAAATGGTTTGAACGGACTTTCCTTGAAACCTTCGAGGACAAGAAAACGGACACCAGCACGCACGTTCTTACGAACCTTGCCCCTTGGGACTCACACTTAGTGAATATCGAAGTTCATCCGAACGCGAATCTCGTTAACAAGTCACTCATGCAGGCACAACTTCGTAATAAGTACGGCATTAATATCGTGGCCATTCAACGAGGAATGGAAACTATCATTGCTCCTAAGCCCCAGGAGGTTCTCCTTCCTCGGGACACCTTGATTGTTTTAGGAACCGACGATCAACTAGATCAGGCCCGACCTGATCTAGAGATCCCGGTGAATATTGCAAACAGGTTCTCTTCAAGTACCAACTATCGCTTGAAGCATATGAAACTTTCTGCCAAGTCACCGGTGGTGGGACTTACGATCAGGCAATCTGGTATTCGTGAGAAATATCACGCCATGGTGGTGGGAATTGAAAGAGAGCATGCTCGAATTATTAACCCTGACACGGATTTTGAATTAAAGATCAACGACACTCTGTGGATCGTGGGTGAAAACTCAATGCTTGATATCTTAATCAATGACTTTAACTAGGTCGTCGCGAGTTCTTTTAAATGGACGGCGACCTTGTCCATAAGATCCATCATCGAGAACGGTTTTTGAATAAACCCTAAAACTCCTTCAGGATAAGGAGAAGAAAATGGGACATCACAAAGACCACTGCAAAAGATAAAATGAGGCGCCTCAGAATTGAACTCACGAACTTTTTTCAATAGTTCCAGGCCACCCATTTGAGGCATCACAAGATCACATATAACAAGATTAATTTTTTCACTGCTAAGGACATCGAGTGCTTCTTTAGCACTACCAGCAGTGTAGTGTTGATAACCGAAATGCCTGAAGTACATGCTCATGACTGAAATCAACTCGGGTTGATCATCTACAATAAGAATCACTGGACGATAGGTGTTTTCCATGTGGGCTTATAACAAGGAAAAAGAATCAGAGTCCAATGACTTTTTTTTAATTTTTCTTAAAAGTGCTTACCATTTGCAACCGTTCTTCTTCATGTATCCGAGGATTCTAAAGATCTCATCCACTGAGGCAACGGTGCTACCTGTTTGATATAGCTTCTTTTCTTCAGCACTTGGTTCCATAAAAAAGTTATAGCTGGCCTTATGTCCTTCTTTGGCCAGCTTTGCTAATCCATCAAATATGTTTTCCCAATCGGGCTTAGCAGAACGAGCGTTCTTCATTAAGTCATCATAGATAGATGATTGATCCTGGTTCTTGAATTCACATTTTACTGAACGCTTAACATTCTCTTGTTCATCAGAAATATATTGAATCTCAAAAACGTCTTTCACCGGATACACTTTTAGGACCTGATTCTCCAGCTTAAAACCAACCAGTCCCCAATCGAGCATAGGAAATTCATCAAGGATCTTTTTCGTCTTCGACTCGACGACAGCAAGATCTTCAGTCATGGTCAGGTCACCTTCTTTTTGCATGCCTGAGCCTTCAATTCGAATCCCTTTGATATTCGGAACTATCTGAATGCTTCCTTTGAAAAGCTCATCTTCAGTTTGCGCGACCTTCTCAGGTGTAGGGCCATTTTTTTTGGTCTCCTGGCAACCAATGCTCAGAAGTAGAATCAGCAAGAAGAAGTATTTCATAAATGTCTCCTTACTAAAATTATAGGAAATGGCCTGCCTTACCTCAAGATCTAATTATCGCAGTAAAAGTCCTTGGCCTTCTTGACCAGGTCTTTTAAGAACGGTCTCATCCGCACCCTAACTTCTTTACTCGTTGCCTCCAGGAGCTGGCTATGATCGTCTTTCATATAAATTAATTGCTGAGAACGAGCACACCAGCGGATACTTTCTGTATCGTTTACACTCATGGTGATATCTGGAATTCCATCTCGAAACATTAGGCTCAATAGACGAATATCTCTCTGGGCCTCATTTGCCTTCTGAGTAAGTTCTTTGTCCTCTCTGATTCGGGCCTTTTTCATGTCAAACAATTCAACCAGTTCATTTGATAATGAATCTGTCATTGTCGTGCTCTTTTGTTCTGCCATAAATCCTCCTGGAAAAAACTTTGAGGATTACTTTTTGCCACAGGGAATTTTTAGGTTCATGCTAGGAAAGATGTGCCGAAATGAATGACTCCAATCAATAGACACGCAAAGCGCTTCAAATTCTCCAATACTTCTAAAAAGTGCAGTGAGTATGGATTTAGTAATATGGGCCTCCACACTTTCATTCCAAACATAAAAAACTATTTTCACTACATCTGACCGCTCAGTCTTTTTTGATGCTTCCTTTTAGGCCATTAAGACTATTTCCCTAGTTTCAAATAGATAGAGACAGAAACCTGACTCAAATATAATAGTATAGGTTTTGCGGGTTTATTCCGATACGCCAAAGGTAAAGGTAGGAACCTTGATTAAATTTATCGTTGCACTTCTATTCATGTGCTCACTTTCGAGCTGGTCAATGACCAGCACCGGTCGGCATGCGTGGAAAGTGACTAACACTTATGGAAAGGTTCAACTCCTGACTGGTTATCAGGCATTCTACAATGAGCTCTCTCAAAAAGAGGCCTCCACTTATGAAGAATGGAAGCTACGTGAAACAACCATGTGGCAGTTTTTTATCAATGAAGCATGGGCGACTGAAGGTATGAACTGTATCTACGCAGGTTGGCCCTCAAAGCGTGTAAGCAATCTTTGTTCTTCTCCTGGACGTCAGAATCCTGATTACGATAATGGTTCTTGTTCATCCAATCAGATGCATTGTCAGCCCATGATGTTCGGTAAAGGACTTTGTGTTCCTACTGGAACTCCACAACAAAGAAGCCTTGCCTTTTCAAACTGTACAAAGAAATTCGCGGCCTCAAAAAGAACCATGGAAGACGTGGTCAATGAAGTTAAGGCCGATAATAAAGAGGCACAGCTTCTGGAGCTCATGGACTTTGCGGATAAAATTTGTACTGAAGGGAAACAGGCCTCAACTCCCATGTGTACGCGTTTAAAAGCGACGGTTGAGAAGCTTCGCCATTTCGACGTGAGGCCGAAAGTAGAGACGAAACCAGAAGAAACAAAACCAATTGTAGAAATGAAGAAGGAAGAGTCTAAACCCGAAGAGACAACTCCTGATATCGTGAAGACTGAACCTATCGTGGTTATTGATGGTGAAAAAGTCACTGATGAGCAAAAAAAGAAAGATCTCATTGAATCAGTCGAGCTTGTAAATAAAGGTATTGTCCAAGTCAAAGAAGAAGTCGCAGTCATTGACTGCCCTCCGGAAACGAATGGTAAACCCTTTGACCGAGAGGAACCCCGTCCAATCAATCTTGAATATACAACCACTCGTCCTGGTTCAAACCGCTCATGGGACATGACCTACAAGAAAGATATGAATGAGGCCGAGCTGCGTCCTACGGGCTTTGTGCTTACTAATGTGGGCCCAAATAAAATCGCCGGAACTCCTCTCGATCCAGAGGAAAAAGTGATGCGCGAATGGCGATTTGTAAGTGATGATAACTCCAAACAAGAATCTTATCTTTGGGTCACTGATGATGCAGGATCTGGAAAACTTTCTCAATTAATGGAATCAGTTGTTATGCTCATTCCAAGAAAAATGAAGCCAGACGTTTCCATGGTCAACGGTGATGTTCATGTGACTCTCGCCACCGGTGAGAAGGTCGTCTTCGATAAAGACACCAAGGAAGTAAAGGCCGGAGTCATCAAGGAAAGAGCTGTTGATTTAAACCCTGACCGCTTCAATCGAAAGCCAGCGCCTTTAGATTATAACGGTACCGGAATCAGTATTCGTGTTGATCGCCGGGGAGAAGACCCTCGTCTTATGAAAGGGAACGCTGTCATCACTCAAAATGGTAAAAAGTGCGAAGTTCCCGCTGGCCAGCTATGGAATGGGGACACCTCTTTCCGTTATAAAAATGATAATGACCTTCTGAACTACCTGAATCGTAAGTGCGGAAATAAATTCAACATCTAAATTTCAAGCTCTCTTCGATAAGATCTGAAAGCATTCAGTTGATCAATCAAATGCAAGATTATAGGAATGGCCTCGTCATTCACTCCAAACTCGTCTTTTAGCTCTACAATGAGTTTTATTCGCGCCACGTCTTCATCATCAAATATGATGTGCTCTCGATCAATGGGATGAAGCCACTCTTCTTCAATAAAATGCATGATGATTTCCTGAGAAGTTCCACACATGATACATACTTCTTCCATTCGACGTCTGAGCTTCATAATCACTTCCTTGGATCGTAAGCAAACTTCTCTGCCAGTGGTTTCATGGCCTCAATGAGTTCAGGTGAAGGATTTTTCGGAGCAACAACTTTTAGAGCAACCAAAAGGTTTCCTCGACTCTCCCCGGCCCCAGCGCCTTTTCCTTTCACTCTCATTTTCGTACCACTTGAACTTCCTGCCGGAACTTTGAGCATCACTGTTCCATCCAACGTTTTGACAGGAACCTCCCCACCCACGAGTGCCTCAAAAACACTAATCGAAACTTCAGTCTCAATATCTTTTCCGCTTCGTTTAAAACCTTCTTTCGGTTTGATTTTTATTTCGAGATATAAATCACCTGGAGGAGCATTTCCCATTCCTGCTCCACCTTGCCCCGAGAAACGAAGTTTTTTCCCTTCTTCTATCCCCGCCGGAATCTTCACTTGAAGTTTTTTTCCATTTGGTAGAGTGATGATTCTCTCCGCTCCTAAAGCGGCCTCTTCAAACTCAACCTCAATTTGGAAGAGCTGATCTTCTCCCGGAAAACCTCCCGCCCGAGCTCTTTGTCCACGCTTTCCTCGAGATCCAAAGAGGGCCTCAAAAAGATCTTCATCACCCATGTCATCCTGGAATGAATAAGTGTAACGTCCACCATCCGCTCCTTCTTGAGTGTTATAATAAAACGGACCACGTCTTTGTTTAAAGGCCTCTTCATATCTTGCTTGTTCATGCTCTTGCGTTTCACCTCGATCAAATTTGGCGCGAGCATCGGCAGTTCCGATTAAATCAAACGCATGTGAGGCATCTTTAAATTTCTTTTCAGCTTCTTTATTCCCCGGATTTAAATCAGGATGATGTTTTTTCGCGAGAGCACGATAGGCCTTTTTAATTTCATCTTGAGTGGCAGTTTTAGAGACACCCAACGCTGCATATGGATCAAACATGGGACTTCCTCCATCTGCATTTTCCAGCTGCTCAGAGAGTAATGACACGACCTAGATTGTCACAAATTAATAATTTTAAACCTCTGGGAGCAGTTCCCCTATCAAAGAATAAGGACTATACTCGAGTCATGTATTCTATTCTCCTACTTGTCATCTCTGTTTTTGGTGGATTTCTTGGTGCTCTACTCGGACTTGGAGGCGGTGTTATTGTGGTATCTGCTCTGACACTTTTCTTCGGAGTTGATATTCGTTATGCCATTGCTGCCAGTCTTATTTCCATCATCGCAACTTCATCCGGTGCCGCTGCAAGTTTCTTAAAAGATCACCTGACGAATCTTCGTCTGGCCGTTCTTCTTGAAGTAGGGACTGTTTTTGGCGCCATCGCCGGATTTTTTATTTCCTCTTATATTCAATCCAAGTGGCTCTTCTTCCTCTTCGGTGGCTTCTTACTCTTCTCTGCGTTCTCCATGCTAAAAAAGAAAGGGGATTCGCGTGCTGAAGTCAATCACCCTTGGTCTGAAAAATTAAATCTTGGTGGAAGATTTAATAATGAAGTTGGTGAACTGGTTCATTACCATGTGGCCAATGTTCCTCTCGGTTTGTTTGTCATGTTCTTCGCAGGGATTTTTTCTGCTCTCCTAGGAATTGGTAGTGGAATTTTTAAAGTGATGGCGATGGACGGTGCCATGAAAGTACCTATGAAGATTTCATCGGCCACTTCCAACTTCATGATTGGTGTGACCGCCACGGCCAGTGCCGGTGCCTATCTCATGAAAGGTGACATTCGTCCGGAAATTGCATGCCCAGTTTCTCTTGGGATTATCATCGGCTCATTTGTTGGTGCGAGAGTCATGCCGAGAATGCCGGCAGACAGAATCCGAAAAATCTTTGTGGTTGTTTTGGTTGTGATCTCAATCCAAATGGTGATGAAAGGATTTAAAGCATGAACGAGATTGAATCATTAGAACTTAAAATTTCAAAGTTTCTTCGTGCTGGAGTTTTAGTTGCCGCCGCCTTTATGTTCACCGGATGGATGATGCAGTTTAAACTTACCGCCAATCCATTTTTTAGTTTCTCGACTTATGACCAGATTCCTTTTCTGGATATGATTCAACACCATATCATGCGCAGAAACTATGGAGCGTTGGTCTCTTACTTTGGTCTTATTGTATTGATTAGTCTTCCGCTTATTCGCGTACTCTTAACGGGATTCCTATTTCTGAAACAAAAAGAATACATCCTGGCGGGAATCGCTTTCTTAGTACTGTTTGGACTGATTATTAGTTTTGTTTTTGGATTTGAACACTAAAGTCCAATCATCATTCGCCTGTTCTTTGGCCACCCTCCTTATAAAGTGTGGAAAATCTGACCCGGTCCCATGTAGGGGCAATTTTTGATAAACTGATAAGGACAGGAGGAAAGCATGAGGCTTTCAGGACTTCTTTGTTTAATCATTTTAGCTGGTTGCGCTCAAAAACCGGTCAAGGCCCCTGCCCCACCCGCGCCTTCTCCCTACACTTCCGCCTCAATGGCAAAAGGCAAAATCACGGCCACGGCCGAAAAGACCATTACTGACCAGGACATTTGTATTGTTATTACTCTCCATTCAAAAGGTACCCGATCAGAAGTGGTCCAGCCTTATAACTGGATGGCAGCAGTAGTGGATCAAAAATCTCAGTATCATCTCCTCACACTTACTCAGCGTGAACCGGCATCTGTTCCTCAAAGAAAGAAAAAAGTCTGGAGTCACACACTTCGGACCTGTGCATCTCGCGCGCGCATGCAGGATGTGAAAAAATTAGTTTTGACTCCTAAGGAGCTCCCATTTAAAAATGAGGAAGAACTTCAACTAATTTGGAACTAATGGAAGAGCGCGCATCTACTCACTCAATACCACTAGGTTATTTACTTTGGATTTTCGGTTTTACTGGATCTCATCGTTTCTATTACGGTAAGACCTGGACCGGAATTTTATACTACTGTACATTCGGACTGCTGGGAGTCGGTTGGATAATTGATTTCTTTCTCATTCCTGGCATGGAACGCGAATCGAATCGCAGATTTGTTCCTGGTCGCTATAACTATAGCGTGGCCTGGTTGCTCCTCACCTTTTTAGGGATCTTCGGTGTTCACCGTTTTTATCTTGGAAAATGGATCTCAGGAATCATCTGGTTATGTACCGGCGGACTTTTAGGAGTTGGCTGGTTGTATGACTTTATGAATATGAATGAGATTGTTAATGAACAAAATTTACTGATATAAAAAAGGGCCCTTTCGGGCCCTTCTTATTTTAAGCGTTTTTCTCTTTCTTACGATTGCTCCAGATAGACAGGAGTACCGAACCAAGAAGTACTGTGAAGATCACGGCCATCGTCACCGCCACTGGCATATGGAACCAGTGAATGATGAGCATTTTCACACCAATAAACATAAGAATCAGTGCAAGACCATATTTCAGATAATGGAACATATCTGCAAAGCCCTTTAGAGCAAAATACAGAGAACGAAGTCCCAGGATCGCAAACACGTTAGACGTAAACACCAGGAACGGATCGTTAGTAATACCGATGATCGCAGGAATTGAATCAATCGCAAACACTAGATCTGAGAACTCCACGAAGATCAACGTAATGAACAGCGGAGTAATCATCCAAGCACCGTTTAGTTTCACGAAGAACTTATCATCGTGGAAGTGTGGTGTTGTCGGGAAAATCTTCTTTGTCCAGTTAATCACCCAGCTCTTCTCAAGATCATGCTCTTCTGCTTGTGGCATAAGCATCTTCACTCCAGAGTAAAGTAGGAACGCACCGAAGATGTAGATCACCCATTCGAACTTGGTAAGGATCGCAATACCGGCCCAGATGAAGAAGGCACGCATAATGAGAGCACCCAAGATTCCGTAAAAGAGAACCTTATGTTGGTATTGATTTGGAATTTTGAAAAATCCAAAGATCAACAGGAACACAAAGAGGTTGTCCACGGACAGGGACTTTTCTATGACGTAACCGGTGAGGAACAACATGAAATCTTCCTGGCCACGCCAGTAAAGAATGACGACCGCAAAGGCCAGAGCAAGGGCAATCCAAACACCTGACCAGATGATGGACTCTTTAAAACCAACAGTGTGGGACTTCTTGTGGAAGACCCCGAGATCCAGGAGAAGCACGAGTAGAATAAAGATAACAAATCCTACCCAGACAGCGAGAGACGTTTCATGATACATAATTTTTCCTCAAACGATTTGTTACTCTTCTATTCTATTAGGCCATCAAAACAATTGACATGAAAATGTGCTGCAGCATCAATTTCTAAGCGTAGCGGACAACATACAACAGCTTGCTTTCAGCGCAAATTCACTTATTATGAAGGTGTTATTAACCTTGGATTAAGAATGAGTGCCCGTCTTGTCAGTGCCTTAGAGGAAGTTCGCGATTTGCCCCAGATAACTTTGGGCAAAATCGTTGAGCACGTAGAAGGCGAAGCACTATTGATCCTTTGTTTAGTGGCAATCCTTCCCTTCATGCAACCCATTCCTATTCCCGGTCTATCTAGTGTTTTAGGACTGATAGTCCTTCTTCAAGGCATTGGACTTACTTTCTGGAGCAGGCCCCTTTTGACCAAGAAGTTGAAAGAAGTGAACATTACTCACGAAAAATTCGAAATGATCTATAAAGCGGCGGTGAAATTCAGTAACTTCACTTCTAAGATTTCTGCTTACAAGCACCCCATTACGAATACTCGCATAAGCCACATCATCTGTGGTCTTTCGATTACACTTTCGGCCGCGTTTCTTTCGCTGCCATTACCGATTCCATTCTCGAATCTTATTCCGGCATTGAGCATCTTTATGATCTGTGTGGGACTTTTAGAGGAAGATATTATTCTGATTCTGATCGGCCACGGCATCACCATCACTGTTATTTGGATGGCGATGCTTTCGTATGCCTTAATTAAAGAACAAATTCAAAACTGGCTTTAGTGAGCGTCGTCTAGTGAGCAACCAGTGTTGCCACTAAGAGAGATTGTCTCTTCTTTGATTTCGATGGGCTTTTTGGCCTTATCATCACAATCTTCCTCTTTCTTTTGAGACTTAGCTGTTTCTTTTTTAGCTGCTTCAATTTCTTTTTGAACCGGTGCCGCTCTCTTAGTGGCCGATGGGGCAGCATAAACAGCCGATGAAGCGACTAGAGCGAGAACGATAAAAAATTTCATGATTACTCCTTACTATAATTTACGGCCTTGATGCTCATAAAGGCCCGGTACCAGGTACGCGGAAGCATTCCAAGGATACGTACAATCGTTGCGAAGAAAAATGGAAATGCATAGACCATTTTCTTTTTCTCAATGGCATGTGCGATTTTTTGGGCCGCCTTTGGTGCCGACATGATGAAAGGCATTTTGTGGTTATTTGATTGAGTCAGTGGAGTGTCCACAAACCCCGGGCAAATCGACGTCACATGAATATTAAATTGGCGAAGGTCGATGTGCAGAGATTCGCAGTACTTCTGAACTGCGGCCTTAGTAGCGCTGTAAGCGGATACACCTGGAAGACCGTTGTAACCGGCGATTGACGAGATCGCCACCAGTTGCCCCTTGCTTCTAGGAACCATGACGTCCAGAGCGGCCTCAAAGGCATACATAACACCCAGAAAATTCACATGGACCATTTTATAGCTCCACTCAAAATCCGGGATTTTGGTCTTAAATTTGTAACCAATACCGGCGTTGGCGATCAGAAGATCAAGGCCAATGGTCTTAGAAAAGTCGGCAATGGCGGCCTTTAATTCAGCTCGATTGGCGACATCCACCTGATAGAAGGAAATCTGGTCCTTTTCAGTCTGAAAGTTATCATCGAATTTTGTTTTATCCCGACCGCAAACCCCTACTTTCCAGCCCTTTTTGGCGTAAAGTTTGGCGAGTTCCATGCCCATTCCGGTCGTTCCACCGGTGATGAAAACAGCTTTCATTTAAATTCCTTTTTAAGTCTCAAAATTCTAGCACGATTTGGGATTCCCAACCACGTTGCCGCACCTCAAAAAAAGATTTTTTGAGGATTTATCCTTGACGAGAACACGCCGGGTCTTTATATTTGTTGAACATTCTGGGGGAGTAGTTAAGTTGGTTATAACGTCTGCCTGTCACGCAGAAGGCCGCGGGTTCGAGTCCCGTCTCTCCCGCCATCTTTATTTCAGAATTAAATCAAAGGTCATCGAAAGATGACCTTTTTTTTTGCCTACTTTCTCCAGCGAAAGTGAAACTTAAGATTTACACCCTCGATCATTATCTCTACCGATTTCGAAGTACTAGATACAATGTCCATTTATGGATTATTGGCATAGTCGTAGTAATCACTTATGAGACCGCGATAGGTTTTAAGTTTAACTGTTCCTGATTCAGGAAATTTCTGTTTTGTATCACATACACTTGTTGTCCCTGAACTGTTTGATAACAAATAGCATTTACGAGATGGCTTATTCCGGTTTTCAAAATAAGACGAGACAATCCTAAATTCTTCAACTTCAAATTTTTGATCTACAATTAGTTTTTCATAATGCCCGATTGCACCGACAACTAAAGGGAAGCCAAACATTATTGGAAAAAATATCTTATTTAATACTGGGGCCAACGTTGGAAAGTAAATTGGGGTTTTGACTGCAATAAAATTATAATCATTTCGGTAATTAGGATTTCTTAATAAGAACAAATTGATTGTGAAGAAAATAAGATAGGTAAAAATCAAAACAGAAAAAACTCCTGAATGAAAACGAACTGCAAGTAAAAGCCAATCAGAGCTAGTCGCAAAAAATGCAATTACCAGTCCAAATATTACGAGCGTGATCCAATATCTTGTCCAATAACCATGGGGTACTCTGACCATAATTATAGATTGAACTAAATCAAAAATTTTACAAGTTAATTTCCATACATTCTCTCAAACGAAAGCCTGTCCCAATAGCCTCTTTGAAATTTGATCTTTCCGTTGATGATATTAAAGAACCCACATCCGCGTAGCCCCTTAGGATCTTTCCACTCGAGAATCGCCCAATCTCCGTCGGAGAAAATGTTTTCTACAATACAAACCATCTCGGCCGAACCGAACTCTCTTAAAAACATCTGACGAATATTCTCTTTCCCCTCGATTGGAGAAAGGGCCACTTGATGATTGATGGCATCTTCATGATAAAGTTCAGCAATGGCATTAGCATCTGCCTTATTAAAGAGTTCAATCCATTTTAAAAGCACTTCTTTTGGAGTCTGCATTATCCACCTCGTCGCTTCTTTACATCAGAAGTCACAACTGTTTTATTTATCCTATGAAAAATGCCATCGCCTTCCTCAAAAAACTTAAAAAAAATAACACCACTGAATGGATGCACGCTCATAAAGACGAGTATCAAACGGCCAAAAAGGAATTTGATTTTCTCGTTCAAGAGCTCATTACACGCATAAGCTCTTGGGACTCCCGTCTCCCCTTCATGGAACCAAAGAATTGCACCTTCAGAATCAACCGCGATATCCGCTTTAGTGATGATAAGACCCCTTACAAAACTCATATGGGCGCCTTCTTCTCTTACGGAGGAAAAAAGAGCGACCTTCCTGGATACTACATTCACATTGCCCCCAATGAAGTTTTTGTGGCCGGTGGCGTATGGATGCCTGAGGCCCCAAGTCTTCTCAAGGTAAGACGACATATTATGAATGCGGGTGACGAACTTGAGGCCGTTCTAAAAAACAGCACTTTTAAGAAGACCTTCGGTTCATTAGGTATGGACAGTGCACTTGTTCGTCCACCAAAAGGCTTCTCCGCTGATGCTCCTCATATCGAATTCATTAAGCTTAAAAGCTTTGTGGTAATGAAGAAGCTAGATGTGAGCGATGTAATGAAACCTGGATTTGGAAAGCTCGTGGATAAGAATTTTAAATTGATGAAGCCACTGAATGATTTCTTATATGAAGGACTTATATAGGGGCCCTGTGCGGCCCACATTCTAAGACTCATCTAAGTATTTTTTGAAACCCAGAAAAGCTATTAAGGCCAGTGCTGTCGTTCCTAGGACTGCATACATATTACCTGTTAAATTTCCCGCTGTAGCAATTCCAAAAGCGGCAAACGCAGAATAAGTTCCAATCGTCGCGGAACCACCATCTGCTGCTAAATTCATAGCTGCTACTTTTGTCTTTGTTACTTTAATCGACATACGTACCTCCATGGGAAGTCCTAAGAGTAAATCCAAATCGAGGATTTATTTCTAAAGAAATAACAATGAAAGGTAATTCAACAGGATACAGATTTTTATTTAGATAACCATATCTTTCATAAGTAGTGATAAGTTAAAAATAGCCACCGAAAGATGGCTCTTATTGGGCCAGATATCCACCATCTACCGGAATATAGTCACCTGTTAAAAAACTCGAATCATTCGAAGCAAGCCACAAGAAGGCCTTTGCCACTTCTTCAGAATGCCCTAAACGTTTCATGGTATGACGACCTTCCAAAGCATGAATCTTTTCTTCATCCATATCTTTAAGAAGTGGAGTTTCAATATAACCTGGGCCAATGGCATTCACTCGAATGTTCTTTGTTCCATACTCAATCGCTGCCGTTTTAGTTAGACCAACAACTCCGTGCTTAGCGGCCACATATGCCGCTGCCCCGGCCTCGGCCACCTGTCCTAAAATTGAAGACACATTGATGATCTTTCCGCCGGTCTTTTGTTTCAGCATTTGTTCAACTTCATACTTCATGCAGTAAAAAACACCGCTCAAATTGATACTTATGACCCGCTCCCACTGCTCCAGGCTTTTTTCATGGATCATCCCTTGATCACCTATACCGGCATTATTAAGGGCGATATCTAAGGACCCAAATTGCTTAACGGTCTCTGCGATCGCATTCTTCACTTCTTCGGCCTTCGATACATCACATCTGACGAAGGAAGCTTTCACCCCTAGACTCTTAATTTCTCTTAAGACTTCTGGATTTTCTTTCAAGTCAGCAAGCATAACGTTGGCACCTTCCCTGGCAACGGAAAGCGCACTGGCCTTTCCAATCCCTGAGTTCCCGCCTGTAATAAATGCTACTTGGTTCTCGAAGTTTTTCATCTTAGACCTCCGGTTTTCCCCATTATCCACCTTCAAAGGAAGAAAGACTTCTCGCAGTTCAAAACAACTTAAGAATTCTTTAGGTAGTTTTAAAAATTATACACACCTACTTTCATCAAAAAAAAAGCTATAATCATTTTCATGACTCCCAGAGATTTAGAACTACGAAACTTACTTCGTATGGAAGTAACCTATAAAAGTACGCAAAGTTCGGCGGCATTTGCTGTCTGGTCAGTCTTTATTTTCTTCTATAGTTTCGGTTGTACTCGGTATGACATGATCATTAAACTTTCAATGGTCCTGGTCTTTGTAGTTTCTCTTCTGCGCTTTATGCTCGCGAAGAAGATCCATAAAAAAGGTCATGTTAGTCATAAACACTGGCGCTTCATGATCTTTTACGTCTGGTTGAATGCCATCGGCTGGTCGATTGCGTTTAATTCTGCCACATATGAATTGAAACTGACTGGGACTCATTTTATTGCGGCCACAACCATGCTCGCTGGTTTTGTGGCCGCCTCTCTCGTAAGTCTGGCCTATGATGCCATTCTCTTTTTGCCTTTCCAGTCCCTTCTCCTCGTTCCTCAGCTGGGAGTAATCCTGGCGCTTTATTATGGGCCGGAAAAAGTGAATGCTCTTCCCCTGATACCAATTTACTTCATGTACTTCCTGTATCAGTTGCGACAATTCAAGGACTATAACCGCTACATCAAACAGCGACTCAATTATCAATTGGATCTCGAGCATTCCAACCAAGAACTTCAGCGAAGTCAGGATGCTCTCATCTCTCAGACGACTAAACTTGTTCACACCTCTCGTTTAGCAGCACTTGGGGAAATGTCCGCAGGTATCGCTCACGAAGTAAATAATCCTTTGGCGATTATTTCCGGGAGTATTCAACAAATTGAGAAACTCGTAAGTCGAGGGAAATTTGATTCTGAAACAATTTTAAAACTCTCAGCTAAATCCCAGGCCTCAATTGATCGGGTAACAAAAATTATTAAGGGTTTAAGGCACTTCTCTCAACAGTCGGATTCTCTTCCCAGGGTCGTGACCCCTGTTCAAGACATTATTCAGGACACCACCAGCTTTTGCAGTGAAATGTTAAGGGCCAGATATATCAAACTTATTATTGACCCTATTCCGGACGTAGAAGTTAAATGTCATCCCATTCAAATCTCTCAGGTGCTCATTAATCTCATAAAAAATGCGGAAGATGCTCTCGATGCCGAAAAGAACTCTGCGGAAAGATGGGTCAGGCTTTCATTTAAAGAAGAAAAAGACATTATCTTCATCAAAGTGAGCAACGGCGGTGCCGTTCTTCCCAAGGCGGTTGAATCAAAGCTCTTTCAGCCATTCTTTACAACCAAAGCAGTGGGAAAAGGAACAGGTCTGGGACTCAGTATTTCACATGGATTGATGCGAGAGCATGGAGGAGATTTAGTCTTCGACTCCCTGGCAGAAAATACGACGTTTGTTCTTCAATTACCCTGCTCTAGTGACTGAGAAATCTTGGTTTTATATTCTTCACTAACACAACCCCCGAAGGCATTTTCATCGAGAAGTAATTTTCTTTGTTCAAGGGCCTTCCCGGCATCTCCTCTTTTTTCATAACATTGGGCCACATCTAATAGCTGATCAACTGCAAAGCTCAGATCAGGACAAGCTTTACGACCTAAATCTGAAGTGGTGTGAAGTCGCTCAAAACATTTTTCATATAAAGTGGCGGCTCCAATGAATTCAGTGCCCGCCGGCATACAGGCCAAGGTTGGAATCGTCATTCCCCCCACCACGAAATAGATAAGATCATATCCATAGGCGGCGCTGGTTAAGGCAATACTGGCAGTTGCACTTGAGGACGTAAGTCCATATTCACTAACTTTCTTGATTTTGAAATTTGGTAAACTTAGAACTGCTTGTTCGCACTGACCCTTAGTCAGCAAAGATCTGAACTTTGCTTCAGATTTATGAGCACAAGAACATGCCAGAAACAGAACAACAAAAACGTTTAACAATCTAAACATATGGGAAGATTGTACCTTTTTTATTTTTGTCTGATATCTATTTCTTCCACTGTTCCGGGCTTCCTATGTAAAACTGGCAATTCCACATAAAATGTACTGCCTTTACCAGCTTCGCTTTCGACCCAGATTTTTCCATCCTGGGCCTCAATTATCTTTTTACTTATATAAAGCCCTAATCCCAGACTTTTAACCTCACTGGGGTCCGAGGCTCGTTCAAAGGGATCAAAGATTTTGTCCCTTTTTTCCTCAGTGATCCCCGGCCCTTGATCTTTTACGTAAATCAAAACCTTACTATCTATCAGATCAAGACCCACTTCAAAAGGTCGTCCACTCGCATACCGGATAACATTCGTAAAAAGGTTCATCAGAACTTGTTCAATTCGAAGCTTGTCCCAAGTTCCGAGTATCTCTTTAACGTTTGCCTTTAATTGGGGAACTCCACAATGGGCCAAAAGAAACTGCTCGCGCATTTTATCCAACAGGTCCCTTACAAGGCCTATCATTTCAAATTCGCTCCACTCAATCATTAACTTGCCAGTCCTGATTCTCGAAACGTCCAACATCTCTTCAACCAAACGAGTAAGTTTCGAGATCTGATCATCTACGTGATTAATAAACTTCTCAACGTTTTCTTTTGTGAGAGCGCCGGCCTCGTCCTTGCTTAGGTTCCGTCGAAATATCTGTGACTTCATTGCCAGGACAGACAGAGGATTTTTTAGTTCATGAGACGTGATTGATACAAACTCATCACGGTTCTTGAGCGCGCTCTGGAGCTCTTTTTGATTTTCAATTAGACTTCGTCTGAAATTGATCCGTTCGGTGATATCACGTAAAAAAGCATAGAAACATGTTTGTTGAGAATCAGCTAAGTATGTGACAGATAATTCAATTGGTATTTCCATTCCGTCTTTACGTAAGGCGGTCAACTCAAGCCTATTGTTTATCACCGGTCCCTGTTTTGTTATAAGAAACTGTTTGAGTCCCTTTTCATGGGCCTCGCGATATCTATGGGGGATTATGGTTTCAGACATTTTTTGGTTAATGACCTCTTCCCGTTTCCATCCAAATATTATTTCTGCTTGATGATTCCATTCTATGATCAGGCCATCAGTATTCATGGCGACAACGGCATCTAGGGCATTTTCAAGGACACTCGACATCTGGGAAGATCGCTTTTCCATCTTCCCATGTTAGTCATATAACTAGTTATTTGTAACTTCCCCTCTCATCATAAAGAGCACGGCCGACTTCAAATCTGATTCAGAACAGTTAATGCAGCGACCTTTTTTTGGCATTGCATTTTTTCCTTTCACTGCGCTCTTTACCAAAGTCTCTAAATTTTTATTATTCTGAAGTCTTTCACCCCAATCTATGCGATCTCCAAATTTTGGTGAAGACACCATGATGTTTGAGGCCGCGTGGCAGGCCATACAATATTGTTTGTAGACCTTTTGTCCCTTGATAAAAGCATCTACCGGTTGGGATTCAATGAGCTGATTGATGTCGTTGGCCCCCGCTGGGGCCAACGTTAAAAACATAATGAAGACATCGAAGAGTTTCATATTAGTCCTGATATCCGCCAAAATAGTTTACTGGTGACCATTCAGGAATCGCTCGAAGTACTTTCGGGCCATAAGATTTGTAATCACCTGAACCATGAACAATCTTACCTTCATTCACAGTCAAGACAGATTGGATGCTCTTGATTCTTTCTTCCGGAATTTGAAAATAATCTTCAGAAAGAACCGCAAAGTCCGCCACTTCCCCAGGGGTAATATCACCTTTAACCATTTCTTCTCTAGAGAACCAAGCGGCTCCCTTGGTCATAAGATAGAGGGCCTTTTCACGTGGAAGGCCTTCCATGTGCTTAAGCCCGCCAACGGTTTTGCCACTTACTATCCAATACATTGAGACCCAAGGATTGAAAGATGAAACACGAGTCGCATCTGTACCAGAACCGAGAGGAATGCCTAGATCAAGAATCGCCTTAATGGGAGGAGCGTTTTTTGCCTTCTCTGCTCCGTAACGATTAATAAAGTCCTCACCTTGGAAGGCCATACGGTTTTGAATAGAAATACCACCACCCAGGGCCTTAATACGTTTTAGATTTTTTAGCGAAATTGTTTCAGCATGATCAATAATAAATCTTTCAGGAAAAGGTCCACCTTCTTTCTTCAGATCCTCAACAACATTCAAGACTCTAGTAATGGATTCGTCATAGGTCGCATGAATTCGGAACATCCAATGATTAGCGAAGAGAAGTTTTAAAATTGGTCTAAGCTCGCTCTCCATATTGGCAGGAAGATCAGGACGGGCCTCAAGGAAGTTTTCGAAATCGGCCGCCGCATTCGTCAAGTTCTCACCACCGCCAACTAAGTGGTAAGGCACAATATGAGAAAGTTCATGCTTACTCGCCGGAGAAATCATCTTTGTCCAACGTTCAAAGTCTTGAAGTTCTTTTCCTGGAGTTGGGGCAAAGAGGAAGAATGGAAGCTGAACAGAAAGCGCCTTCTCATCATAAAGCTCTTTGGCAATTCTATGATCTTCCGGGAAGTAGAATCCACCGCCGCCAGCATCAATGGCCGTTGTGAGACCAAAGCGACTCAACTCTCTAAAAAAGAGGACTGTGGAGTTTCTTTCTTCTTCACGGGATTTAAGTTTTGGAGCAGCAACAAGGGTCTTATAGAGAACAAAAGCATTGGGTTTTGCCAAAAGAAGTCCGGTAGGTTCACCTTTCTTATCTAGTTCAACCTCTCCTCCAGGAAACTTTGTGTTCTTGTCGTATCCCAGAGTTTGAAGACCAACTTTATTTAAAAAGCCCCTTGAATAGAGATACATTACATAAAGTGGTTTATCTCCAGCAGCTTCATTCAATTCGGCCAGTGTCGGCATACGCTTCTCTTCGAATTGATAAGGTGACCATCCACCAACAACACGCACCCATTCACCTTTAGGAGTACGCTTGGCCTGTTCACGAATCATCTGAAGACCTTGCTTCAATGACTTTACGCCGTCCCAACGAAGCTCAAGATTGTAATTCAGGCCCGCTCTGATTGGGTGCGTGTGGGTGTCGATGAGTCCGGGAACAACTGTTTTTCCTTTCGCATCGATGATCTTAGTATTCTGTCCTTGAAGCTTTAACACTTCGACATTGGTACCAACTCTATAAAAACGGCCGTCCTTTACAGCGAGGGCCTCATTGAATCCATATTTATGTGAGAACACTTTCGCATTCTTTATGATGATATCTGCTTGTTTTCGATCGTGATCTTGATGAGTGCAAGCACCGACAGTAAGAAGTCCAATTGTTAATCCAAATAATAGCTTTCTCATATCATGTTCCTGGAAAAAAAAATGGACCGGCGAACCGGTCCATTTTGATTGTTTGTGATTATTTACCTTCTTTGGCACCGAACATTTCTTTAGCGTAGATCACACCAAGACCGTAACCACCAGCGTGTTCTTTAACAACACTCATGACGTCATTGTATGATTCGCCACGTGCCCAGTCTCTTTGCATTTCAAGAAGATACTGGATCCAAGTAATCGGGTGAGCACCTGCTTGCACCATACGTTGAACTGCATATTCATGAGCAGGAGTTGAAACACCACCTGAAGCATCTACTACGAAGTAAACATCGTAGCCTTCATTGATGGCCGACATAACTGGCATGACACCACACACTTCAGTCCAAAGAGCTGCGATCACCAGTTTCTTACGGCCAAGTTTCTTAACAGCATCTGTTACACGATCATCTTCCCAAGTATTCATTGTTGTACGATCAATCGGCTTCTGATCTGGAAACACCGCCTGAAGCTCAGGGAAAATCGGCCCGGAAAAAGACTTCTCTGCAACAGTCGTTAGAATGGTCGGAACCTTAAAAACCTTGGCCGATTTGGCCAAACCCGTTACGTTATTGCGAAGTTCAGCAATATCCATAGAACGAGTTGCGAAGGCCATTTGCGGCTGATGATCAATCAGGATCAAAGTATGGTTTTTTGGAGTCAGAAGACCTGGCGCCGGTTTACCAGCAAAAGCAGCAGAAGAAGCACCAAGCGTTAACATAGTAGCAACAACGAGATTCATAAGTTTCATATAACGACCCTCCTAAAGGTGTAATTGTTTGATGAAACCAGTATCGCTGAAACCTAAGAAAACAATTAGACGGGATTATATGGAAACTTTATGCAATATATTGCATAATCAAACTTATGAATTTAGACGGCATTGATGTATTCGTAAAAGTCATTCAATTAGGCAGCTTTACGGCAGCGGCCAAGGCACTGAGAATGCCTACAACGACAGTCAGTAGCAAGGTCGCCTATCTCGAGAACCGATTGGGAGTGACTTTAATCCAACGTACAACTCGCAAGCTTCAACTCACTCAGGCCGGAACTGTGTTTTTCAAAAGATGTGTGGTCGCCTTAGAAGAAATTGAAGCGGGAGAAAATGAACTCTCCATTGGAAAGGCAGAGCCGGAAGGGACCCTAAAAATCTCAACTGTGGCCGAACTTGGGCACACCATTCTACCTGAGCTTATTCGCGGTTATTTACAACAATACCCCAAAATGAATATTGAGCTTATTCTCACTCCAAGAGTCGTGGATCTGATAGGTGAAGGCATTGATCTCGCCATTCGTTATGGTCAGCTCAAAGACTCTTCTCTTATGGCCAAAAAGATCACTGATGTGGATTTCTCTCTTTGGGCAAGTCCAGAATATATAAAAAAATATGGGATGCCTAAAAACGGAAGAGATCTGAAAAAGCATACCATTATTCGTTTTACGGCCTGGTCTCCGACCTTAAAATTCTCTCATGATAAAGAAATCATTGAAGTAGCAACGTCCGCAAAAATTGTGGTGGACGATCTTTCAACGGTCAAAGAATTTGCAGTGGGTGGAGACGGTATTGGAATTCTTCCGTCCTTCATGGGTAAGCGTGAGGCCAAACACAAACACTTGGTTCAAGTGGCATCAGGTCTCAGTTGGGGAACTGTTCCTCTCTCATTTGTGTACCCGCCGCAAAGATTTGTTTCACTTAAGCTGCAATCTTTTATTAGTTGGGTCGAAAAAAACAAAATGAAGATTTTTGATTAAGGAGTTTTAAGATCTCTAATTCTCTCCACCAAATGAGGTGGCAATAAATTCACGATGCCTCTACCCTCTCTCTTTGTCGAAACAAGTCTCAACCTAGCGCGAAATGCACAAAACGGTTTTGCTTCTTAGAATATTTCTAGAGGTAAATCATATGAAAAAAATCTTCACTCTTTTTGCCCTGGCCTTTACATTCTCTTCTTTTGCTCAAGATGTTCCTTCAACTCCACCAAATGCTTGTTATACAGGTTGTACAGAAACTCAGCAAAGACTTCTGACCGAATTTGAAACAGTTGGTGTACTTCCAGATCAAAGTCCCGCGGTCTATAGTGGAGTTTGCAATCATCTTGGAATGTATTCACCTGATGTAGATCACTACTCAGTTGTTTTACTAGACCAGCATCAAGGCAAATGGACCTTCGGAAGTATCTTTTCTTTCTTCGCGCCCGAGAATGATTTTAAAGATTGGGGCCTCGAAAAGGCCCGTGCAGAAATTTCTCCCTACTGGAAAGAACATAGCACGCTGATCACTGAGGACAATACTGCTCGTGCAGTTGTGAGATATGCCAATGGGACTCCGGCCTATATCTATTGGATGCGACAGAATCCAGTTACAAAAGAACTCCTCTACATCACATACGCTGGGCAGGTGATGATTTCTTTCTGTCGCCTTCAGCAGCACTGATACTTGGCCTTGCCGTCGATTTCAGGATTGGCGGCATTTTCCAATTTCTAATTTCTTCCGGTTTGGGCCAATACAATCTAGCGGTAAGTGAAAATTCCCCGTTCGGAACTGGCAACCAATTTGACTCCAAGTTTTTTCCAGGAGAAGTATTTTGGATATAAATATCTAAAGACCCGTCTAAGTTATAGCGAAGCTTGCTTCGGTTTCCGACAGAATACCGATTAAGTGGATTTTTGACCACGTAACCGTCTTTCCCATAAGCAGTCAAAGACCAGAAGGCCTTCACTGGTGGCAGTTCTTCTTTCTTAAAATGAATCACATATCTGTTTTGACCATTAAGGATTTCGCCATCACCGTCCACTAGGGCCGTGGGATAAACAATATCGAGATCAAGACTTGCTCCAAGTCCAGCGTAGGCCACCAGCGCACGTTTGGCATAATCGGTCTGATAATTTCCCAGGTTCTTCAACATGACCCAGCCATCTTTTGGAAAAGCAATGGATTCGATTTCCTTTTCAAACTTCGATCTTACTGTCTCAGGGATTTCATTGAAGACCCTCAATTCTCTCGGATTAACGACCTCCGAAGTAAATTTCGCACCAGGTGCAATCCCATACTTGGAAAATTTCTGAATGACTGGAGCATCCGCAACAGGAGGAGGATTGTCCTTCATTAAGTGATTAAGCCGATTGAAGTATTCCTCAGTCGACATTTTAAACACTTTTTCTACTGGAGATTCAGAGTAGGAAAGTTTCTTATCAACCTTACCTTCAGGTGCATGATACTTTCTACCATAGGCACTCAAAGGATAAAGCTTCAATCCTTTTTGAATTTTGGCCACAACGGTTTGGGCGTCTTTTTTTCCTCGTGCCTCCGTTCTCCCAACGATCCATGCCATATTTGTAGGAGACTTAATAACTTTCACTTCAATCGGAAGATCTCCACTCCAGTTAGGACCCACAATGGCAAATTTCGTTTTGCGGGTTCCGGTCGTCCTTTTTCCCGGAGAAGAAAAAATATTTGTCCACGCATCTAAGATCGGTAAAGTATAGTAACGATTTCCAGTATCCGGAACCTCGAGGATCATGGGCCCTTTAGATAAATCCAACCACGCCATAGAATACATCGCATCCACACTAACTCTTACGACATCTTTAAAATCGTGATCAGGATAGCGATTTGCATGAGCAAATTGATTTATGGGGGCCCGAATCTTTCTTGAATCAGGGCGGGCCACATTTGTAGCATGTTCTCGCGTCACGTCCATTAAGACCAATGGAAAGCCGTACTCATAGGCCTCGGCAAGAACCTCATTCATAGACTGAGTTTTTGGTTTATCCGATTCATGAGCACAGCCCAAAAACAATACAAAAATAAAAAAAAGATTTAGATATCGCATATGCCCTCTATGGATTTGAGGCCGTTTGATCAGTGGTCTTTACTTCTTCAAAGTCACCTGGCTTCCATTGACCTTTGAAGGCGGTTTCACCAGGACCATAAATTCTAAAGTAAACAAACCAACCCCTTCCAGGAATGGTCTTGATCCATTTACCCTCTTTGCCTGCAATTTGTTTCGGGCCGAAATATAAATCGACATTGCCTATGGTTGGAGACCCTTCAAGCTCTACCAATGAGCGAAGGGCCGCTAGTTTTTGATCGGTTTGGATCAAGCTTCGAGTCTGATTATCGTAAACAGTGACAGACCAAAATAATCTTGCAGGCACTGGCATTGGCACTGACAACTTGTATGTTTTACTACCGTCGAGATATTCACCTTTGCTGTCCTTTAGTCCAAGCCAATATAGGGAACCTGCTCCCTCTGTTCTTTTAAACATCGCCGGAGATCCAACTATTGCTTGCATGAACCAACGGTCCCTTGCTTCAAGATCCATTCCCGAAGGTGTTGAAAAATTTCCATTGTCCGAAACAAGACCTACCCATTCCCATTTGCGGTCCTTCCAAACCATCCTATCCGGTCGCCAGTTTGCAAATGCTGATACGAGCATTTGACGACGTCCCTCTTTGGCCGCCTGTTCAAGGAGACTCCGCATTTTATTATCAGGAGCAAAAGATTTTCCTTTTTCAATTCCTAAGGCCGATAGCAACCCATACATGGGTTTAAATTCTTCCAGGATCGGCTCTTCATCAATCACCTTATGAAGACGTGTCCAATACTCCATGTTGCTTTCCCAGCGTAAAGGAGTGCCGTCTATTTTCTTATTTGTGAAATCGACAAATTTAATGAGCTTAGGATTGGACGCCGTTGCATAAGGATAAATCTTTATGTCTTTAAGTCTTTCCATTGCGGCCTTCATGTCGCCATTCTGAGGCACCGATCGCATAACAAATAGTACTTTGTTACTAGTTGCACGTCCCACATGATAACCTGCAGGTATTTCACCTTTATAACCTGGCGGAAGAATCAAATGTTTGCCGCCCTTTCCTGCATCAGGGCCCGGCAGCCCCATATCTAAAATCCAGTTTTGATGATGGTCATCGGCAACTCCGATAAATGGACCGGGTGGCATATCAATCACCATGGCACCATCTTTTAAATCCAATGTTCCAACTCCATAAGGAGTGTCCATATTGGCCGTAAAAGCGAGGGCCTCTGGTGAAGCACTTAATAGATAAGCGACAGATTCATTATCTTTTAAACCCTGCTCTCGGAATCCATTAAAAATTCCTTCAGCAGAGACCGTTGGATACCAAAAGCGATAGGCCTGTACCGCCCGCTGAAAGACTTGATCGTTTCTTGCTTGAATGACAGTGTCGTTATCTGGATAACCGCTTTTGAAGCCCGGTTCATCGGCAGCAAAAGCAAAAGATGAAAGAGACAATATAAGTGACAATAAGATTTTCATAAATCACATCCTTGTGGACTACTGTAAGCATTCTCAAAATACGCAAGAGGTCTTGTCACCGTTCGGTGCTTATAAGTCTCACTTACTCACTAAAGTAAAATGGGCCTTCCATTTGCACGAAGATATCTATTTCTGAATAAAGCTTCGTGAAATTGTTCCAACGAGGCATTCTAGGAGGGAATTATGGTACTTAGTGATAATCTCATGGGCCTCACTCAAACTTTCACTTCTCCTGACATAGTAAAAAAATTTAGTAGGCTTTTAGGTGAACCGGAAGAAAAGACCAGGGCCGGACTTAAATCTGCCATTCCCACTCTCTTGATGGGTATTGCAGATAAAGGTACCACTCCAGAAGGAGCAGAAAGAATTGCAGATCTTGCTCGCAATCATCCCACAGATCCTAACTCTCCTGCGAATGAACTCAGTGAAACGAATCTGACAGAAGGAAACAGTGTTCTCAATGGGATTTTCGGAAGCGGCCTTACTCCGATGATTTCAAGACTAGGTAACTTCACAGGTCTGAATACTTCAAGTGTTGCCAAAATGTTAGGACTCGCGACTCCACTTGTTATGGGTGTTATTGGAAACAAAGTTAAGAAAGATAATTTGAATGCTGCAGGTCTGATGGGATTTTTTAATCAACAGAAAAAATCCTTGGCCGGTCTTATCCCTACAAGCTTAGGTGGAGGGACCGCTGCGACAACGTCTTATAGAGGTCTGGGTGTAAATCATTACAAGAAGGTTGGATCAAAACGTTATTGGTTTTTTGCGGTTTTGGCGGTATTCGCAGTTCTCATTGGACTTTGGTTTAAATCAGAAAGCACGAAAGAACAAATCCCAAAGGCCGCACTTACTCCAACCAGTCCTAATGCGGCGACAATGCCTCAAGTGACGAACATTCCTGCAGGAACGACATCAAATACAACTGCGGCAAATCCAAATACCGAAACCGATACAGTCAAAACAACGGCCTCTGCTCCTGCAAGAGGACAAGAACCGACCTCTATTGCGACCACAGGGACCACGGGGCCAGCAGCTCTAAGTGAACTCTCTGCATTCTTAAAGGCCGGAGATGCTGCTGCTGTTCCAAAACGCTTTAGCTTTAAGAATCTGGTTTTTGCTTCTTCTTCTGCTGCTCTCATGACAGGGGCCGAATCTGAACTGGACCTTATCGCCAATGCCATGAAAGAAAATCCGAATGCAACGGCAACGATTGAAGGTTATACCGACAACTCTGGTAATGCTGGTGCCAATCAACTACTTTCAGAAAATCGTGCGAAAGAAGTAAAAAAACAATTGGTATCAAGAGGAGTTGCAGAAAATAGAATTACTGCCATTGGTAAAGGTTCAGAAGGGCCAATTGCTCCAAATGAAACTGCTGAAGGTCGCGCTCTTAACCGTAGGATCGAATTTGTCGTGACAAAAATTAAATAGCACTCACCGGGCCGCTCATTTCAATTTCCAATGAGCGGCCTTCCTTAAGTTTCCTAAATAATAATAAACAAAGATAGGCCGTTAAATTGCTTTTGGCATTTGATCATGACTTCTTGTTATGCGGAAGTATTCTTATTGGAAACAGAGGAGAAATCTATGAAGTCAATCATCGCCTCTTTGCTCCTGCTTTCAATATTTATTGCAGCACCCACAGCACGAGCTTATTCGACAATGGATATAAACTTCAATCTAGGTCCTTCACTAAGCCAATCTGGTGGAATTTCGGATCTCGGTGAGCCAAATATTAATACCGGCTTTGAGTTTAACTATTTCTTCCGAGAAAATCATGGGATCGGATTTTCTTATTCCAATGAGTTTGACTTTAATGGAAGTAGAAAATTTCCAGGAATTGATAATGGTTCCATTTCAACATTTGATCTCCACTATGCTTATCGCCATTTTTTTACTCCAAAATTTCACGTGCTATTTGAACCAGGATTCGGTTGGCAAACTCTTTATGATGAGAGTGGTGACTACTACTGGTACTATGCCTATTATGATGATCTATCGACTGCGCTGATCTTCGATTATAAGCTTATGGCCCGCTTTATTCTAAAAGAATGGGACAAAGATGAGGGGTCAACTGGATCATTCTACCTCGGGGCGGGTGTTCAACAGATCTTCTCCTTTGATGATAGTCTGAATGGTAAAGACATTTCAGGTAACCGTCTCGCCATGCTTTTTCAAATCGGTTTTGGATTCTAGAAAATAAAAAGGCCACCCGAGAGGTGGCCTTCTATTATGATCTAGGTCTTATGAATTGATGAAATTTTGCTTTCTTTTTACTTTTCTTAAAGACCGCTAAATCGGTCTTTCGCATTTCTTCCAGTTCGCGATAAAAATCCATATAACTCATTGGTACGCCATGTTTCTTTTCAAAAGCAACATCACGCGCTTTAAGTTCTACCAGAAGGTTCTCACCCAATTGATTGATGATAGTCACTGTTCTGATCATATTGCGCGGAACTTCTTTAGAAAAATCATCCAGTTTCAAAACTTTCTTCACAAGTGGCCACATAAAGGTACGACGAACATCATAAATCAAAGTACCGGCCAAGCGCGACTTCATATTATCTTTTAACTCGTAATCTTTTTTAACCATCCAATCAAAAATAGCAGACATAATGGCGTCTTTTTGACGAGATTCTCGTGTCAGACGAAGATCCTGGAATTCACCCATGAGTTCAAAGCGAGGATCAATCTCCATATCACCTGGCTCATAAGTTTCACCTTCAACGAGTTTTAAGCGTTCGATGATACTTTTGGCACCGGCGATCTCGTTCGGGTAGAAAGGGATCTTAAACTGGTTATTACTCGCCATTTGGAAAGCGACCTGAGAGACCTCGGCGCATGACATGGTTTTTGAATCATTAAAATCCAATTCATAGTCATATTTAATCGGAGCCTTGGCATCAATCCGTTCTTGAACCAATTTGGCCATCTTCTCGGCGGCACTCTTCGCTAAAGACCTATCTTTTGCTCTTAACCAAAGGATCCGTGCGTTTTCATTTTTAAGGGCATAGTCCATATCGTAGAAAGCAACTCCGACACCAACATATGACTCAATGGTTTTAAGCTCTTTGGTCTTAGGATCTTCCGCCACCATCACCACATGACTGAACTGAGTTGAACGAGTCCCAAGACGAGCAATCATTCCGGAAAGGAAACTCACTCCACGCGTGATTAACAAATCACCTGGTTCAAGTTTTGGAGAATTGTTTGAGCGAAATTGATAGTACGGGGCAGAGTTATCACGGATGGGTATTGGTTGTTTTTGAAAATCAATCTCGGCTGGTGTCGCGTGAGTGACCTTACGAGACAACTCCAACAAGTAATCCTCCACGAAACGCAATTGACGAAAGTTTGCCTGCATTTGAATCGCGCAATCTTTATCCACTTCCTCTAAACGAGAATGAAGTGTACTTCTGATGAGCCAAGAATTTTTAGTGATCTTCTCAGCATCCTGGACCGCCGTAGCAGGAATAGACTTTACGTCCATGGCATCAATCTGTTTCTCTAACTCTTTCAAATAAGGCACGCAATTTTGAGGAAACTGATGGTCCTCAACATCGGCCAAGATATCTTCACTCGCTCGTAGTAAATCATCTAGTCTGGGTGGAGAAATTGGCGCGCTAGCGGTTCGCCTTCCCATGTGCATACAAGATGAAAGGATGAGAACTGAGGGCAGAATGAGATGATATATTTTCATGGATTCCCTTATCGGAATCCTCGGGCATTTACGTTAATTTGAAGCTTAAGTGTGTGAAAAAAGGCGGCATTAAAAATGCCGCCGGAAGATTTGAATTAGATAACTCGTCCAAGCACCCACAAACCAACCATCATCGTTTCGTTGCGGATGTTTCTCTCATCAAGCATGCGGATGAAAGGAATCACTGTAAGCGAAGGAATTGGTGAGTAACCAACACCCCAGCTGAAATAGTTTTTATATCTCTTCAAGTACCAGAAGTCCCTGTGCTTCGGGTTTGAAGAATCATTCGTATTTCTGTGCTGCATGTCCCACTCGTGCATCATCTGAGCATTGAACTTGTCATTGATCTGATAGTTAATGAGTGTGGTGAAGTTGATACGGTGACGTTCTTCAGTCGCATCATTTTCCATCGCGTAGTAACGGTAGTTGTTCCAAAGGATGATACGCCATTCAGGTCGAGGCATCCAAGTGAAGTCATGCTGCCATTCGATTTGAGATTCAATGTTTTCGTTACGGGATTTGGTAGAAAAAGGGGCACGATGAGTGAGGCGGTTGTTATACTGGAAAGTCGGCGTTTTGTAGAAGGTATAGAAAATACCAAATTGCCAGTCATCCATCATTACCACGTGTGGATCGGCGTTTGATCGGATGTCATTCCTATCACCGATTACCGTACTGACCCTTGGACTCATGAACAGGTTAAAGTTCTGAGTCAGAAGATACCTGACGTTGAACGAGTGATACATGGTCATCGGCTCACGCTTCTTACTACCATCATCCTCGATCTCGTTGTCGTCCCATTTTTTTATGGATGGGCCGAGAGTCTCACTGAAGTAGCTGATCTTAAATTTCTCTCTCAGACGTTGGAGAGAAAACCCAGATAGCTCCGTCGATGAGGTGTTGGTCGCAGATGTTGTAGTTGTCTGAGCAAAAACTGCTCCAGAGCTCAACAAGAGGATCAAAAACAAATTTTTCATTTGATATACCCATCTTTAAAAAAGTTAATGTTCACTTCTTGTATACATGATTTCAATTATTAGAAAGGGCCTTGTTAACTTTTTTTTAGTTCATAACAAAATCTTCACAGTCGGTGTCAGAGTGACATCAAAAAGCAAGAAAAATTCCTATTGAAGTAAGAAAACTGAGGCTAGACAAAATGAAACAGAGGCCTTTTTACGCTGCAAAATCTCTCCATGATTTCATGTACATGGAGCACTAATAAAAATTCTGCTCTAAACAAAACCATTTCAAGGGTGACAGTCTCGCTCTCGGATTGGTATGTAGCCTTTGAAATTTTTACAGGGGGTCTTGTTTGAAATTAATTAGCCTGTTTGCGCTTATGGGTCTTTCTATCTCTGTTTTCGCCCAAGAGATTAAACTAAACCCTTTCCAATGGACCATGACAGACGTTGCTTCTCGCGGTCTTACTAAAGAAACTCTCTTCAAAGGTATGGATACTGATTTTGTTAAAACAAAGAGCTCTATCTGTTCTAACCGTGCTCTTATGTGGGCAAACGATTTTAAACGTGATCACAACCTAGATACTGGTAAGATCTTTATCTTCTTCACAGAAAAAAAGAACGACGACATTAAATTCAAGGTTTGGTGGTACCACGTTGCTCCTATTATCAATGAAAATGGCAACATTTGGGTAGTAGATGCTGGTTTCCAGGGTCGTAATGGCATCAACGAACCAAGAACAAAAGAAGACTGGATGAAGTATTTCAACCAGGGCCAGGTTTGTCGTGAGATTAAACCACATGAAACTGAATTGATTGAACTTATGTTCTCTCAGCAGACTTATCCAAAATACACAGCATACGGAAATCATCCTTGTTACTACATGATTGTTCCGCACACTATCTGGACACCAAACGTTCTTGCTCAATCTCTTTTGGGTAAAGATGCTTCTGGTAAACCGGTTCGCGTAGAGCGTCCGGCCATCGTTCAAAGAGAATTAATGGAAGCTTGTGTAGAAGCAGCTGCGGGAAAAATTGGTCGCGTTTTTGGTTCTAGCAAAAAGAAATGTGAAGAATACGTAGCAAAATAATCTCATTTCCCTGGAGTTATCTAAAAAACTCCAGGGTTCTTTTCCACGAATCCACCGCCGCCTCAGCATTATAAGATTTTCTCTCGTCACAAAAAAATCCATGATCACCGTTTTCATAGACCACAATCTCATGTGGAACACTATCACGAGAGAGTGTTTGGCGAAGAACATTGATATCAGACTCTGTAATGCTGGCGTCTTTTCCACCAAAAAAGAACAACGTTTGTCCTTTGATATGTTTTAAATCATCCAGAATAGGACGAATTTTAAACCCTTCCCGAGGTCTTACCATTCCCCCACCATAGAAGGAGACCATGCGTTTAATGTCTAATTTTGTCGCTCCTAGGGCCGACATAAATCCACCTACGCAGAAACCAATGGAATACACCTGACTTAGATCTGCCATGGGAAGATCTTTAAGAAATTTCAAAGTTCCTTTTATGTCTTCAATAATGTCTTCATTCGTGAGCTTTCCCAGGAGAGGAAAAATTGCTTCTCGATTGGCGTAATCCACCACAATTCTTCTCCCCTCTCGATGATAAAGATCAGGGGCCACCGCCATAAAACCTTCTTGTGCCAGTCTTTCACAGACACTTTGGATGTGATGGTTCACACCAAACGCTTCCATAAACACTAGGATCACAGGAGATTTAATTTCAGGAGAAGCAACGTAGAGATCAAAGGGCCCAGTGGGAGTTTCAATCGTTAGAAAATTTTTAGTGATATTCATGAAGAAGATAATAGCCAAAAAAAAAGAGGGGGACCAAGTCCCCCTCTATCAAAAAAAACTAAGCAGCTTTTTTATTCTCTTGGTCAGTGCGGAATGCGTTGATATCCACGACGTTACCTTGACCTTTATTGGCCATTAGCTTGGCGTGGTTAATTGCTTTTTGTTCTTTCTTCGTCAGTTTCTTTTTCTGACCATTGTTTTCATGCTTCTTACTCATACGTACCTCCAGATAGAGCATTTCGTCTCATCACGAGAACTTGAAATCTTATCGACATTAAGGTCCATTTTCTTGAGTATGACGCTCAAGATTGTCGTGTTTTCGAGGGCTTGAACTTAAACCAAGCCTAAATATAAATTATAGTTTACTCCAGGCACGGGCCTTTTGCGTCTCATTTAAAGCATAAGAATATGCGCCTGATCTAGAGAGGAGTATGATGATGTGAGAAGGTATTGTATGCAGGAAAACCCAGTTGATAACAAAGTAGATAATTCCATCGCGGCTATTTGGTCGATGATGCTTCCAGGTCTTGGCCAATTAATGAAAGGTCAGATCATGGCGGGTATTTTCTGGGCCCTTTTTGTTGGTTTTGGCTACTTTGCTTTCTTCTGGCCCGGTCTCTTTCTGCATGGACTGTGCATTATGGATGCGGCATTTAATAAAGGCCAAAATTCCTGGATCGGTTTTGATAATATTTATAAGAAAATTATTTTCGCACTTCTTGTACTCGCCTTGTTGGCCTACATCGTAATTAGAAATTTCTAATCATATGGTAAAGACCTCCTTAACAAGTGAGGTATTCCATGAAGTCCCTAGCATTGGCCTTTTTGTTCCCGCTTTCTGTCTTCGCACAAACAATAACGATCGAAGAATTTAAGTATCCTGTCCGAGACATTTCGACTCTTAAGTTGAATAAAGAAGATCTCTACAAGAGCATGGATCTTTCTTTAATTAAACCGAAAGATTCGATTTGCTCGAGCCGCGCCCATATGTGGGCCTTCGATTTTAAGAAAAAATTTGAAGTTGATTCGCCAAAGATTTTTCTTTTCTTCACTCGTAAAAACAATCGCCATGGAGAATTCACGTGGTGGTATCACGTGGCCCCAATGGTGAATGAAAAAGGAAAACTGTGGGTGATGGACAAGGGCTTTCCTAAAAAATTTAACTCACCTCTACTTCCTAATGCATGGATGAAAAAGTTTGTGGGAGAAAACACTGTCTGTAGAGAAATCAAGGCAGGCGAAGATGATTTAGTAGAGCGCATGTTCAAAGGTTCTTCTTTCCCAGTTGAAACTCAATATGGCAGTCATGACTGCTACTACAAGTTTACACCTGCTGGATATGTAACTCCTGAGAGTGTGGCGAAAAACATTCTCGGTAAAGATGCAGACGGAAGACCGGTTAATTTCAATCGCGATGACTTCAACTTGAATGAAGTTTTCAATGCTTGCCTTGAGGCCCACACCGCTCCTTGGGGTTGGGCAGTGGGTGCGGGCCAACAAGCTTGTCGAAATTTTGTCCGAAACTAAGTTTTAAAATGCGAGAGTGGTGTACTGACAGTCACGCCAATTTTCCCACGGAGAGGTCTCAGGCCTCTCCGTATAATCTCGATTTAGGCCCGGAAGAACCAATTGAATTTTTGGTGTTTCAGTCATCTCAATAATCATTCTCATAGAAGCGCCCGAGTATTGCTCGAATACTTTTCGATCCGGATTCCATTTGGAGGTTCCTGGATCAACAGAATGGTTGTCCCCTACACCTGGGAGTTCAGGTGAAAATATCCAAGATTCATTTTTCGACATGTGGGCAAAGTTCAATCTCAACACTTCTGACCAAGGTCTCCCTTGAACATCTTTATTCGCTTCTTCAAAGAAAGACTTAAACTCTAATACTTGTGTTTCAGTAAGATCATCCAGGAGTTTAAATAAAGCGTATTCATTCACTTCCCATTTCTCAAATGTGAGATCTAACAAACGACGGTAAAGTGGAAGAACCTTTGAATCATTCGTGGCCAGCATGTCCCAATTTTTAAACTCGTCAGCTTGTAGATACTTCTGAATTTTTGGAAGGAAGAATCTTGCGTCCACCACTTTGCGATCACACTGAATTTTTTTAAAGGCCTCAGGATCTTCATGATCTTTTAGCATTTCTTCAATTCGAAATCCGCGAAAAGAATAACTGTAACCACGGCCTCCATAAAAGGCCGCATCCGATGGCCAGTGACGATTGTTGGCGGAATATACGTACTCTCTTTTTGGTTTAATCACCTGTGGTCTGTTTTCAACCGGCAAGTATTCTTCATTTTGAATTTCAGTCAGAGTTCTTTCGCTAATGCCATAGGGATTTTTTTCGCGATTCAGATAGGTCTTTCCAATCAGACGATAACCGATGTCACCTTTCGTGTCCGCAAAAACATAGTTCCAAGAAGGAAGACCAATCTGTGAGAGGAGGTCATTCATTTCAGGCACATTCTTCACTTTATAGAGATCAAACATCGGAAAGATCTCTTCCGGTTTCAGCGAGAAACCTGTCCAGCGAAGAACCAATTTTTTATCAGTATCAGTTTCCAAAGGTAAAATTCTCTGCCCTGTTTTTAAGCGCTCAAAGCTTTTAAACATAAAAGGTACTTTGAAAAACCACACCTTGATCCAGACCGTTGGTCGAAACGTTTCGATATCTGAATCTTTTGCATCACTCGCGAAATACACATCGGCAGAATTTAAATAAGAGTTGGTAAGCCCCCAAGCGACTTTACCATTGGTTCCGCTCACAATAACTGGGACACCTGGAACACTGGCCCCGATAACTTTTTCCTCAGGGGTCGAGATTTTGATCCAATACCAAAACATTGGTGTTTTTAAATCCAAATGGGGATCATTGGCGAGAATTGCGTGACCGGTCTTCGATTTCTTTTTACTGATTGCCCAGTTATTGGAGCCTGATTCAAGTCCAAAGACACTTGGGAATTCGGCCCAGAGTTTTACATTCTTGTGATTGGTATAGGTAGTCTTAGGAGTTTCTTTTTTTAAGTACTCTCCTTCTTTAAGGATCGTACTTTCCCAAGGCATGTGGTCTTCATCAAAAAGCTCTTCCGTTTTACTGCCCCACTTGGCCTTTAACTTTTCTTCCTCATAATCTCGGAAGAAGGTTTTTCTCGTTTGATCAAATGACTGAAGAAGTAAAATGAGAACAGTGTGCTCGGGTCTCCAAGGTTCAGGCTCGTACCATTTATCCTGAAACTCTCGGGCCTTCTTTCCTTCAACAAAACCAGCATTCGCTCCTTCTGCATAAAGTTCAAGCAGACGTTTTCTTTCTGGCGGGAACTCGTTCCAAAGCTTGGTGGCAAGTTCTTCCAGATTTAAAAGTCTCATCATGAGGTCAGAACGGAGCTGAGAAAATCCCAGGACCTCGGCATTTCTTCCTTGTCCTACACGTCTAAAGTAATCCATTTCCCAAGCACGGTCATGCGCATGGTGAAAGCCAAAACAATAGATGGCCTCATCCTGACTTTGAGCTTCCTGATGGGGAATATTTAATTCCTGATAGGTGGCCTTACAATTATAAGTGGCAGCAAAGGCAGAAGAGAGAAAGAAGCTCAGGACGAAATAAAGCATATTACTCCAGACGAGAACGCAATTGATGGATGAAATAATTTTTTATATTTTGAGAGATATAATCATAACCATTATAGATTTCAGTTTCGATTTGAGTGATGTCTCCTGAAGTAAGACCTTGAAAATCAGGACGATCTCTCCAGCCATTGTTCCACTTCTTATCAGGATATTTAATAGGTGAAAGAGACCCTGCTCGCACCCCAAGATACATGAGTTCTGCTATTTGAGTGGCACCGGTTTTGGCGATACAACTTTTTAAATCTAAATCTGCAACGTCACGGTCTCGCTTACTTCCTCCCGCCCAGAAAAACATGTCATGAGTAAGGCAACAATGTTTCCATAAAGCGGGTTCTTCCTTTGTTCCTTCCGGAAAATTGGTGCAGAAGTCAGTCTTAAAAGGGCGAACATTGTCCGCCCAAGCAAAACTTGAAATCATTAGAAGAAGAAAGAAGTATTTCATGGCAATGATACTTTGAAGAGTGCACCTGCTCTCACAATGTCACCGTCTTGATGTTCATTATAAAGCCCACAACCAACCAAAGTGTTGCCTTCAAAATAGAAGTCACCCTTGAGCATCATATAATGGGTGCTCATACCCGAACCAAGCTGAAGGGCCACCCAACGAGGTCTGAATTTCTTTCCACTTGAAATTTGTTTCGGAGTGATGACATGAATCCATCCTCCATTATTGAGAATCAGATTTCCATTGTGCCAATGAGCAATCGCTTCGGGATCAATGACTCCAGCTCTAACATTATCGTAAGGTGCGGTCTTAATCACTTTACCTTCAAGGTTCATGGTGGCCACACCATTAAATCCACCTTCGCGTGTTCCTGTCATCACCACCAGGGCATTAGTTCCGTCAAACGTCACGGAAACCGCCTCACCACCATCAACTTCATTTAAGTATGAGGTCCAGGCAATTTCTTTGGTCTTGGTATTGAATGCAGAAATAGCTCCACCTCCACGAACAACGAGAATCAAATCTTGGGCCTTGGTCATGGAAATATTTTTATCCATTTCAAAACCTTCGATGCCAGAACCATCTTTATTCATCTGAATTAGGGAGTTGCTTGCCAATACCCAAAGTTTGTCACCATCGCGGATGACACCTTTAAGACGAACATGATTTTCAAAAATTAACTGGCCTTCAAGATTTTCCAGAACATTGAAACGAGTGAGAAAGCCGTCAGCGAAAGAAGGAGCTGACATCATTTTACAAACGTTATCAAGGTGAGAGGCCTGAACTGATAATGATATTAATGCGGAAGCAAGTGCTATACGCCACATGGAAGGACTCCTTTCCTTAGTGAATGTCTTAAAATTCTATTGCTTCAATTATTAAGTGGCAAAGAACAGATTCTTACAGGAAAATGTCAGAATGAAGATCATCTTTATTCTGCTTCTTTTGGTGAGCTGCTCACAAGTGCCTACAAAAAAAGGCGAAGAAGGCGTTACTCTTGATGCGGCCCTTAACCAGGCCCAGATGTCCTACCTAAAAGGCTGTGTAGATGCCAAGAAAGAGCTTAAAATCCCACAGGTTTTCGAGGGATGCAGAGACAAGTCACTACTCCATCGTCAGGAACTTGAAGAGATCCTAGGGCAAGATCTATAATAGGATTAACAGGAGCATTTCATGAGAACCTATAATCAATGGATGGATGAGTATGGAGTGAGTCATCAAAACCATACCAATCAACTCATTCATAAGATTTGTGTTCCCTTAATCATGCTCACTGTGGTTGGTTTTCTCTGGTGTATTCCAACTCCGACGGCCTTTGCTTCAGTTCCCTTCTTAAACTGGGCGACTATCTTCATCATAGCTTGCTTGTGTTTTTACCTGACTTTGAACTTCATTCAGTTTCTCGGAATGACCGTCCAGACCTTTATCATGTGCTTTATCTGTCACCATCTTTACCAAGCGGGAATTTTACTGCCTTTTTGTATTATTGTTTTTGTGTTGGCGTGGATTGGACAATTCTGGGGACACAAGATTGAAGGTAAAAAACCATCTTTTCTACAAGACCTCGCCTTTCTTTTAATTGGACCACTTTGGGTAACGAGATTTTTTTATCGTAGGATCGGGATCAATGTTTAAGATTGGTCATATCTTCCGGCCGCACCCACTTATCAAAATCTTCCGCTGATACCAGGCCTAATTCAATCGCCACTTCTTTGAGTGTTTTATCTTCATGATGGGCCTTCTTGGCGATCTTAGCAGCATTATCATATCCAATGTGAGGATTGAGAGACGTCACCAGCATCAAAGAATTTTTCAAATGTTCTTCAATATTTTTAAGTCTTGGTTCAATTCCACTGACACAGAATTTTTCAAAACTCACGCACCCATCGGTCAGTAGGCGCACACTTTGAAGAAAGTTATAAATAAGAAGAGGCTTAAAAACATTCAGCTCGAAATTTCCGGAGGCACCACCAATACTAATCGCCACATCATTTCCCATGACCTGAGCACATAACATCGTCATGGCCTCGCACTGAGTAGGATTCACTTTCCCCGGCATGATGGATGAACCTGGCTCATTCTCGGGAATAGAGATTTCCCCTAATCCACTTCGTGGACCACTGGCGAGCCATCTAATGTCGTTGGCAATTTTCATAAGAGACGCCGCCAACCCTTTCAAAGCACCATGCGCTTGAACAAGAGCATCGTTGGCCGCGAGGGCCTCAAACTTATTGGGGGCGGAAACAAAAGTAATGCCGGTGTATTGTGTAAGTACGGCAGCGGCTCTTTTAGCAAAACCCACAGGAGCATTGAGACCCGTACCGACTGCTGTTCCTCCCAGGGCCAATTCTGAAAGATGTGGTAACTGCGCTTCTATATGTTTGATTGAATGCTCTAATTGGGCCACATAACCAGAGAGCTCTTGTCCCAAAGTTAAAGGAGTGGCGTCCATCAAATGGGTCCTACCGATTTTGGTGATCTCCCAATAGTCTTCGGATTTTTGTTTAAAAGTATTTTTTAATTTTTCCACCGCCGGCAAAAGATCCATCAAGATCACTCTCGTGGCAGCGATACTCATGGCCGTTGGGAAAACATCGTTTGAACTTTGTCCCTTGTTCACGTCATCGTTGGGATGAACGAGCTTATCGCCTTTTTTTCCTCCCAAAATCTCGTTAGCAATATTGGCGATGACTTCATTCACGTTCATGTTGGTCTGAGTTCCACTTCCGGTCTGCCAGACAGAAAGAGGAAATTCATCCCGATGCTGACCACTTAGGACTTCATCGGCCGCCCCTTTAATTGCTAAGGTTTTCGCCAAAGGAAGGGCCTTCATTTCTTCATTAACTTGGGCCGCGGCCTTCTTGATCAGAACCAATGCCTTAATCAGCTCCGGTTCCATTTTCTCATGGGAGATTTTGAAGTGATGGAGAGATCTTTGCGTTTGAGCGCCCCAGTAATGGTTCGCCGGTACTTCGATCTCTCCAAATGAATCTTTCTCAATTCGAACATTGCCCTTCATGGAGGGATCTTAACGAGCAAGTTCCATTTTACAGCGCTTCTTCACGCCACTGTTATAGACATCAACCTTTGGAGGATTGCCTTCAACATAGCTTGGTTGAATGAATGTATAAGTTGGATTGCCTAGTTTGTATTCATCACTTTTGATGTCAGTTTCAAACTCAGTAGTCTTCATTGAATTCTCATGGAAAGCAGAACCATCTTTGGCAACAAGTTTGCTTTTCTGGTCCCCTTGAACCGCAAGTACATATTTCTCACCTTCTTTGGCGAGGATCTGGACCTTCTCATCACATGATGTTGTTTCCGCCACAACTTTCCAGTCCTGTGCGGCCCATACAACTGATGACATTGATAGAAGAGATATAAGGAAGAAGTGTCTCATGGCAAACTCCTAGGCTTTGAGCGTGGTTTGATTCGCGCTTGAAGATAACTTATCTTCTGAGTGAAAATCTCTGACCGCTGTGTCGCCTAGACCTAAATTCTGCCTTGAGATCAGTCTTACTTTAACTGTGCTAAAGCAGTTGCAATTCTTTTAACGGCTTCGCGAATTTTTTCTTCAGATGTTGCATAAGAAAGACGCAGGTAATTAGGAGCACCAAAAGCTCCACCTGGAGTCATGGCCACATGCCCTACGTTTAGTAAGTACATGCAAAGATCTTTTGCGTCCTTAATGACAGTGTCACCGTTCTTCTTTCCAAAGTATGAAGAGACTTCTGGGAAAAGATAGAAAGCGCCACCAGGATTGTTTAACTTGATATTAGGAACTTCTTTCATGAGAGAGATAAGAAGATCACGACGATTTTTAAATGCCACTTGCATAGTGTGGACAACATCAGGATCAGCACTCACGGCGGCCATCGCTGCACGCTGAGAAATGGAACTTGGCCCAGAAGTAAATTGACCTTGAATTTTTACACAGGCCTTCGCCACCTCTTCAGGAGCACCAAGGTACCCAAGTCTCCAACCAGTCATGGCAAAACCTTTCGAGACACCATTTACAGTTACAGTACGGTTGGCAAGTTCAGGAATCGAACCGATTGAGAACATCTTTTCAGTAAAACTGATGTATTCATAAATTTCATCAGAAACAATCAGCACGTGAGGGTTTTTCTTAAATACTTCTCCCAGAGCACGAAGCTCTTTCTCGGTGTACATGGTCCCCGTTGGGTTACATGGATTCGAGAACAAAAACATTTTTGTTTTTGGAGTAATCGCTTTTTCCAGTTGCTCGGGTGTAATTTTAAAATCTGCTTTGTAGTCAGTCTGAATCTCAACCACTTTCCCTTCATTAAGTTGAATCATTTCTGAATAACTCACCCAATAAGGAGCGGGAAGAATAACTTCGTCACCAGGATTCACTGTCGCCATCACAACGTTGATGATGGATTGCTTAGCACCGGTCGAGACCACAATTTGCGACGGTTTATAGTTCAGATTATTATCACGCTTAAATTTGGCGGAGATCGCCTCTTGAAGATCTTTGTATCCTGGAACTGGAGTGTAATATGAAAAGTTTTTATCAATCGCTTCTTTAGCAGCAATCTTGATGAAATCCGGTGTAGCAAAATCCGGCTCACCTAAACTCATGTTGATGACATTAACGCCTTTTTCTTTTAACTCATTCCCAAGACGGGCCATGGCCAAAGTTTCAGATTCAGCTAATTTTTCAACTCGATTCGATAAAAAACTCATGTAAATGATCCCTGAGGAGATTGGTTCGTCTCCCCAGAGTATCATTAAAATGGAATTGCTGAAAGGCTTGAAAGAAGTTTCCGTTTAACGGAAAGTGACCTGTACCGGGCAGTGGTCAGATACGGATTGGTAGCTCACACCCAAATCCTGTGGCGTCGCAGGACGGCAGTCCATCATGGCACAATGTGCCCCGACTCTCACATTCATCACCTGAGAGAGGTTTTTGTCCTGAAGAACAATGTGATCAAGGACAGATGATTGAAATTCGGCGCCCCCTAGGGTGCCTTTCCAATAGTTCGTACAACCAATGTTTTCAGACATTGTTCTCACACCTGCTCCAGAAAGCATGTCTTCAAATCTTTGGTAATCTTGATCTTGAATATTATATCCAGTCGTATTGAAGTCACCGAGAAGGATCAAATTCTGAGCAGCGTATTTTTTAACTAACCCTGCCAAGTTTTGATACTGCTTCCAGCGCTGTGACATGGCACGATTGTCACCGCCGGCCTTTAAGTGAACAGCGCCGAAAGTGTAAATTTTCTTTGAAGCAATGTGCATCAGTGTTACCAGAAGCGCCGGTCGTAGTGATCCACAAGAATTATTGTTTGAACCAGAGAAGCTTAGATCTTCCACTGTGCTCATAAACTCAAAAACCTTCGGATTGTATACCACTGCGAGATTTTGTTTTCCGAATCCACCGCAGTTAGACATTTGGTAAGCATAGCCCGGAAGATTTTGTTTAATGAGTGAGTCGAAAGCAGTTCTATTAACGACCTCTTCGAAGGCCATCACATCACTTTGTACTGACTTAATAATTTTTCCGAGTTCGGCCACGTTTGTTTGACCTGCTCCAGAATCTTTATCGAAGTTTCTAATGTTGTAAGTCGAGACACTCCATTTGGCCCATGCATGGGAACTCAAAAGGAGGATGAGAAGGAATGAAAACTTCATGCACACATCCATGTTAAAAGTTTTTTTGCACTTAAATTGAAGAATGTTCGCGACCAAATGGCAATGCTAATCTGCTGAATTAATTTAGCTTAACACAAAACTGACAGGCGCTTACTTTGATGAAAATGCGTTTTTCAACATTCCAATTAGTTCGTCACGCTTCTCAGGAGACACTTTGGCACTATCGAAATGCTGCATCTGTAACCAAGGTGGATTTTTAAAGTTTGGATCACTCTCATAACGCGGGAAGAAATGCCAATGCACATGATCAACCACATTTCCTAGGCTGCACATGTTCATTTTTTTTGGTTGGAAAACTTTTTGGATAATTTCGTGAGATCTCATCATCTCTTGAAAAAGTTCTTCACGTTTTGGTGATGGAACATCTGTCATCTCGCGATAATGATCTTTTGTCACAAGCACGCAGTAACCCTGATAGTATTGGTGCTCGCCTAAATATAAATACGAATGTTTAAATTCGTGAATGAGATAAGGATATTTTCCTTCTGCTGTATTCTTTGATCTGTCACACAATGGGCAACTCATAAAACCTCAGTACAAAATTTTTCGATGCATCCAACCCGTAAAACTTCTGCGCTCACGCTTAGATGGTTTTACTTCATGTGGAAATTTATCACTTAGAAAACAAATGAATGATCCTGGAATTGGCCTAATTATCTCTAAGATAGAATCATCTTTATCGTAGAGCACTAACTCTCCACCGTCATTTTCATTCCATTCATCATGAAGATAAAAAATAAAAGAAAGTACACGTGAAGATTCCAATCCATGACGATCTGAATGCTTGGTGTAGAAAGTTCCTGGAGGATAGTAGGCCAGGTGACACTCAAAATCTTTCAGGCCCAAAAAGAAATAACCGTTCAAGGCCTCTCTTAGTTCAGTTAGAAAATGGACCAGGTGTTTAAAAGTGGCCGGTGGCTCATGGGGATCAATCCAGAAGGTAAAGTCCCCACGAATATTTTCTGCTCGTTGCAGGTTTTCACCCTTTCCTACCTTGGCCGGTTCAAATTCATTTCGGCGATGCTCAAAGAATTGGTTGATCTCGGCAAGCTCCGTAGGACCAATCACATTGGTTCTATGGCACCAGCCTTTTTCTTCAATTTCCTGAATTATTTGCTCAACCATTCCTATTCCTAACGGCAAAGTTCCCCCCAATTGTATGCAGTTATCAGTAGAGAGAGAATAAAAATATCTAATACCTACAAAGGGGTGAACTATGAAAGGATTTCTAGTCCTTGCGACTCTGCTCATCAGTCAGGCCGCATCGGCCAACGTGCTACGCGAATACAAAAAAGAGTGTAAGAGCACAGTGGTGACTGTTGATGAAGTGATTAAGAACGAACACATCAGAGGTCACATCACTGGTCTTCCAGCTGACGCCTATGAAAAGTTCAAAGTTGTTTTCTATGTGAAAACAAATCGCTGGTATGTGCATCCGTATACTTATACTGAGGGCCAAGAAGAAGGCTATAGCTACTCTAACTTAAATGCCAACGGTGAGTTCTGGGTAAGAACATTAAGACGTGATGTTCCTTCAAAAGAGCTTGCTGTAGTGCTTGTTCCAAAAAATTACAGAATTGTAAGTCAGAGATGGTTACTTAGACCTTTCTTAGGAATTTTTGGTGGGATCACCAAGAACTCTTGTAACTACACAATCGTTCCAGGTAACGGTGATTTCTTTCTTTAAAAAAATAAAGGGGGACTTTTGTCCCCCCCTCTTCTTATAACTGATTCAATTTTCTTTTTAAAATCATTCCCAACATCACCGCCACAACCGCAAGCGAAGTCGCGAGTCCCACCCAAAAGCCCTGCGCCTCAAGGCCGCTGAAGAACCCAAGATAATAGCCTAGCGGAATACCGATTAACCAATAACCGGTAAAGATCGCCAATGAAGAGGCCTTGGTAATAGAGAGACCACGAAGAATCCCGGCGATCGTCACTTGTGCTCCATCAAAGAGTTGAAAACAGGCCACCCAGAAAAGAAGTTTCTTTCCGAAATCAATCACCAAATTATCGTCGGTATAAAGACCCATCACGATTTGAGGGAAAAGATAAAAAAACAGGCCTGTCATCAGCGTAAAACAAAAGGAAGCAAACAAACTTACCTGAGAATAAATTCTGACGTTGGCGTAGTTCTTCTCACCAAAAGCATGCCCTACTTTTACTCCGACTGCGGCCGAAATAGACATTGGAATCATGAACGCAAGTGAACCGATATTCAGGGCCAGATTATTGGCAGCAGTTTGAATGGCGTCGAATTTTCCTACAAATAAGGTCACCGCACAGAAGGCCATAATTTCAAAGAAGAGCGCGGCCGTGATAGGAGTTCCCAAACGAAGAAGATCCTTCATAAAGTTCCAATTAATCTTTTTCGAAGACTTCCAGTATTTGTAAGTCATAACGAAAAGACCAATGGCCATAAACATTCTCACCATAAGACTCGCCCAGGCCAGCCCCTGCTCTTTCAACTCTGGCATGCCATAGACACCGTAAACAAATGAGTAGTTAAAATAGAGGTTCACAAAAACTGCCAGCATCGCCAGGATATTCGCCGCGAGAGTTTTCTCCTGAGATTGAAAGAACTCTTTTGAGCTTTGATAGAAGCAAAGCCCAAAAGAGGAAAAACTCGTAATTAAAATATAGTCGAGAATGATGGGCTCAAGTTTGTCTCCGTAATTAAGCCATGGAACAATTTGAACACTTAAATAAGTGAGTAAAAAAGAAACAAGTCCAACAAAGAAACTGTAAAGAGTCACGGTCCAGAAATAATCATCAACCGATTCACCGTTCCCTCTTTTTTGGGCAAGCAGAGGTGAAATCGCAAACTGCATTCCTAGAATTGAAATTTGAATCGGATTAGCAATTGAGATCGCGAGACCAATAGCGGCCAAACACTCCCGAGAATAGCGACCGGCAATGATCATGTCTCCGGTTCCCACTAACATAAGGCCCAATTGTCCAAAGATTATCGGTAAAGCAAAAATCAGAAGCTGCGTGAGCGCTTCTTTACGAGGAAGAACATTTGTTGTCATAAAATTACTCTAAAGTCTGTGCCTGGATAAACTGTTCAAACTCTTCCTGATAAGAAAGAAGTTTTGGATCCTTAATTCGATCCACATATAAAATGCCTTGAAGATGATCTAGTTCATGCTGTAATACCGTCGCCAAAAAACCTTCCGCCACAATTTCCTGTGGCTCGGCCTTTTCATTCAGATATCGAACGCGAACTTTTTTTGGACGCTCAACGAAACCGCGTAGTCCTGGAACTGAAAGACATCCTTCCCAGAATCCCTGCTCCTCGTTGGTGAGATATTCGATCTTTGGATTAACAAAAGTAGTCAGTGGAAGGTTCACCTCTTCCCCGTAACGATTAAAGCCCATGAGTTCAATGATGGCCACCTGCAAATCAACTCCGATCTGAGGAGCAGCAATCCCAATTCCGCCGTAATGTTTCATTGAATCCCGGAGGTCTATTAAAAGTTGACGAAAGTCGTCAGACAAAAGGTAATCTTTGGATATTTCTTCCGTCTTTTTCCTTAAAATTGGATTTCCCATACGGCATATTGGCTGAATCATAGGTCCCTCGTACGTAGTTGGGAAAAAATTTCCTTTTTTCCTCATGAAACATTTCTTAATAACCGATAAGGCTGATCGAACAATAGGTCTATAAGGTCATACTATGAATAACTCTTTGATGAAGCTGGTACTTACTGTCGTCATTAACCTCGTGGCGTCTGTTCCATTGTACGCCCAGTTGGTCGAACAGAAACAGATTAATTTTCCGGTTAAAACAGAAGAGTTAATGAAGGGTGACATTCATTATTACTTTTCAGTGGATAACCCAAGAAAGTTGCTTAAAAACCACCCGGAACTATTCGATCTAGATTCACTCTCATTATTTTCAGAGCCAGAATCCATGATCGCCGTTACCAAGGCCGCCTATGTAGTAGATCGTCCTGTAGGTTTTTTTGATGATAAGCAAATGACAGATGAAAAATATGTGGCCTATACATTGGGTGATCAGAAGGTCAAAAAACTCAATCCTGAAACTTTTAAAGTCACGGTTCCAGGAGACTTTGCTCATCAATACAAGTTACAAATTTTCATTGATTCAGATGATATCAGCACTCTTCCAAACTCTAAGGTCATTCGCGCTGTTTCAGCGGCAAAGAAAATGGACATCATCTCTCAGGGGGCCTCTTCTATCATGGTGAAAGAGATGACTCAGTATACGAAGTACGCACTGGGTGGTGTGACTGTGATGTCATTTATTCCGTTAAAAGAAAACAAAACGCTGGTCATTCAATATCAACTCTCTTCAGTGAAAAAGGCATTCGGTTCAGCGAAGATCATGAAACCGGGAATGGTCCAGGAAATCTCCTACAATCGAAGACTCATCCAAGATTACAAATAAAAAAGGGCCCGAATCCGGGCCCTTTCTTTTTAGGCGACTTCTTTTAAAGAAACATATCTGCGATTGATACGGTCTTTGACTTTTCTTTTCTGTTCACCAAGTGCTCGGTTCGCCTTATCGACGGCCGCAGCAAATGACTCATACAAGTTATCACCATCCGCCGTGAACGCATAATCATGACCTCTATTATGAATAGCAAGAGACGTGATGTAGCGATTCTTAAACATTTTCAAATTGACCTGGATGCTGGACGCAGTTCCCAGATAACGCTCTAACTTAGATACTCGACTTGAAATAAACTCGTCCATCCAAGGTGAATTTTCTAGATTCTGATAGTGTACTTGAACATGCATAAACGAACTCCTTCTGTTTCATGCCTTGAATCAAGGGTAACAAGAGTCAGTTTTTTGCGACATTCAGTAATTTTGAAGAGACCCTTCAGTGAAATTTACTTAACTGAGAGAGTAAAGTTTTTCATTGCATGAAGTGCTAATGGATTCAGAATCTTACGCTTTCCGATGATCATCCAAATCTCTTCCTGAACGCCTGGAAGAGGACCAAACTCTACCAAAACTTTTTCTTTCAGAAGATGAGCCACACTTTTTCTCATGACGGAGATCAGCCCGTGACCACGTAAAGCGAGGTCAATTTCAGTGGCCTTATCTTCCACTTCAGCGATCACATCAATAAGGAGATTGTTTTTCTTAAAATACAAATCAAGTTTTTGTCTGGCACTTGAATCGTAAGTCGGAAGTACCATCGGAACTTCTTTTAAAATTCCAGGCCATTTCGATTTTGATTTGAATTTCGGATGACCCACAACAATCAGTTCTTCTTTAGCGAGAAGACGTGATTCGAAAATATAAGAGTTATCCACTTGCGGAACTGAATTGGTAAGAATGAGATCGAGCTTATATTCGTTCTGCATCTTAAGCAATTGTTCACGATTTCCTTCTTTAAGATAGACCTTACAAGATTTAGTTTCCAATAAGAAGTCCAGAAGTTCATCTGCAACATTCTTAGGAATTGAATCCTGGCAACCAATTTCAATGCGTGTTCTCTCTTGTCCTTTATTGCGATCAGCAAGCGTATCTTTTAATTCAAAACCAAGTTTAAAAATATCGCGAGCGTATTCAAAGACAATGGTACCGGCCTCAGTTAAAACCAGTTTCTTTCCCACTCGATCAAATAATGGAGTGCCAAATGAGTCTTCAAGTTCTTTGAGCTGCATGGAAAGTGCAGGAGAACTAATAAGAACACTTTTCGAGGCCAGGGCGATAGAGCCTTGTTCTGCGATTTTGTAGAAATAATAAAGCTGATTGTAATTTAAAGGTACCATGTTGTTATTATAGTTCAGGTCAGGAGTTCCAGTCCACGCCTACTCAAATAACTTCGACCAACTTCCAGCTCCCAGAACTCCGCCCTTTTAATCTCAATAGTTATCTTCACCCTTTGGGCGTAGTGCTGAATGACCTTTCGATTTTCCTTTAAAGACAACAAAGACGAATATTCGTCGACCCGTGTATATGTGCCTTTTTCATGTTTATGCTGATTAAAGAGAACATATTGAATGGCATTTTTTGTTTCTCGAAGTCCCCTTAAGACATGCAGATGATAACGCTCAATTTGGACTCTTCCCTTATTTAGTCCTTTGGCAAAGGTCACGGTAAGGGACCTCATGCCTTTGGTGAGGACTTGATTGTTTGCAGCTTCGATAATTAAATGAACATGATTTGATTGAAGTGAAAAATGCATCACCCTTAGTCCATGCGCCCGGGCATTGAGAATTGCCCTTTTCAATAGACGCAGGCAGAACTTGTTCCTGATAAGAGTCCTGTACTTAAAGTTAATGTGAAGTGGAGTTCTTCTCATAACTCGCTCCCGAACCCGATGTGCCACTCCCTTTGAGTGAACCCTCTTTCTTCCCGATCCTGGCCTTCTCCCACCTTTGTTCGCTTTATAGACATTAAGCTGAAGTTGTTTACCCACAGGTCCTCCTTTGAAAGAGGCATATATAGGAAACATGACGTAAGGGAGCAGTGGTAAAAGCTTGGACAGGACTAAACACTTCAGAAGAGAAATCGTCTAAAAAATAGACATATGTATAGATTCGACAATTTCCCCCTCTTATAACCCCTTGAATCCTAGGGCCTTTTTTTGGCACACAGCTTGTATTAAGAGAGGCACGAGGGGCGATGACAGGAAGACATCTTCTTCAAATAAACAGGGGGAAAACATGAAAACAAAAACACTATCTCTTTCAACGATTCTTGGCTTTTTAGGACTGGTCCTTATGATTCACACCATGAATGCATACAGCGCCACTCCGGAAATTACTTGTTCAACGGCCTTTGGTGAAAAGACCTTCACAATTCAAGACGACCGCATCTCATTCCAAAAAGAAGATGAAGCGGGAGTTAGTCGTTCCATTTCATCTATCAATGGTGAATCTGTGAGAACTCACAAGAAGAACCATGGCTTTACAAAAACTCTTTACATCGATGGACTAAAACATCGAATCAACGTCCAGGACACAAACTCGTTCTCGGATGTTAACGACTACCTTTCGATTACGTCCCCTAAAGGGCATGAGATGACATACCCCCTCAATTGTCACTCTGCTTAGTAGTGGTTATACCCCCCTGTAAAAAAAGGGACTAGCGCCGGATGCGTGAGGTCCCTTTTTTATTTCCTGACCACAACAATCACCTTCTAATCTTCTTTAATTAAATTCCGATAAGTTTCTTTGAGTTACGCTCAAAGGAATTTCATGAAAGTTGTGCTTTATCTGCTTTTATTCTCGTCATTTGCTCACGCTCAAAAAGCGAAGGTGATTTTAATCGATGAGCACATCGATGGTTCATCTCTACAGAAGAACTTTGATGTTCAAAAAAACAGTCACGAAAGTTCCATTCCAAAAAAAGAAATCCGTGATGAGGTCCTTAAAGGTGTGAAGGCCGCTGAAAAGTGGGACGAACTTCAGAAAGACATTTTCTACATGGATCTCAAATCTAAATCCGTTAAAGAACTTAAAAAGAAATATCCAGCAATCTCAGAGAAAGAACTCACATTTCTCAAGGACAAGAGGTAATCGTGAAAAAGTTAGTTCCAGTTGCCACCCTACTTTTATCAATTGGTGCCCATGCCCAGTGTAACAAAAAAGTGGATCCAAATAAGGTGATCCTCTTTATTGATACCAACAACTCAGAACTCGAAATCGCCACGACTGAGAAAGCCGCATGTGAGCGAGGAGAAAGATTGGTGGTCGTTCCGAAGAACTATAAAGACTACATCAAGCACACCAACGCCATGATTTCAGTCTCAAAAAAATATGAGAAGTGTACCAAAGAGAAAAAAGACTGTTCAGCACTTCAGGCCGAGGGACAACGAATTGATAAAGAGCTCCAGGCACTTAAGAGAAGTAATAAATCCATTAAAAAGCAGACGAAAGAGGCCTTGGATGAAATCAAGGCCGCAGGCGGTAAGCTTCAGAACTTAACTATTTCGGGACACGATGGCGGTGGACACTTTGGTGGATACAAAGGTGACTTCGGTCGCTATGAGCTTGGCGAAATGATGAAGGACTACAAGGACATCAATGAAGTAAACTCGGTTTTACTTCTTGGTTGTTATACCGGAGTACCGAAAGAAGTCATCGAATGGAAGCACATCTTTCCAGACATCAAAATAATTGCCGGGTATGATGGGTCTGCTCCTCTTTCAGATAAACCTGCGGGCCACCAGTACATCTCAGACATTCTTTTGAAAGAGAAAAGCCTTCTGAAAAATGCAGAACAGAAGAAGCTTCAGACCTATGCCAAACAAAACATTCAGGGTCTGACTCAAATGAATGCGGCCATGTACCTCTATTGTAGTGATGGCACAAAAGAAGGCGAATTTTACTACGGTTCTCAAAAAGAAGGTAAGGCCTTTCGCCCTTTTGATATCAAAGAATGTGAGAACAAAAGAACTGAAATCGAAGCACTGATCACTAAAGTTAATCAATATTACTCTGGAGAACTGGAAATTCCTAAAAACACGGCCAGTGGTGAACTTCGTCAGATCTATAACGAAGCAAGACGTATTGAGCATTGTGGTGAAATTCTTCAAATGGATTTGAATCTCAATTCCGTTTTCAATCTTCTTTTTTATGAAGGCACCAAACAAAATTTTGCGAACTACTACAAAGATGATTTAGCAGAAGCAGAAAAGCTCCTTGCTGATTTAAAATTTGAGGACATTGAGAAGGGTTTCAATAAATCATTGGAGCAACTGAACAAAAATATTGAAAACCTAAAGTCCGAGATTGCCGCTCTCGAAAAAGACCCACAGGCTGGGGTGGCCGCTGAACAAAAAAAACTCGATGAGGAATTAAAAAAGCGTGATGCCTTATTCAATGATCCGAAATACTCACAGGTGAAAAATTTTATCAATCCGGAGACTGGCGCTTACAACGGTCCTATGGATTTAGCACAAAATCTAGTTCCACTTGCCCAAGAGTTAATGAATGCGGCCATGGCCTATAGTGGGGCCAAGTACAATTTTGAAAGCGTAAAGGCCAATCCTGCAGGCATGGTAATGGTCAAGAAGCAAATGCTGATCATTGCAGAACAAAGTATCAATCAACAGACAATGGCGTTCAAAGATTTAAAAGAAAAATTCTCGAAACCAGAGAATAAGGTGTGGATCCCAACCGCCAAAAATATGAACGAGAAGAGCAGAAAAGATCTTCTTCTGAATCTTCACAATGCAAGCGGATTATTGTCCGTGCCAGGAGTTCCTGATAAACAACGCCAGGCCCTTACATGGATGATTTCAGCCACCAGCGCCCACTTAGGGTATTTCCAAAACCCTTTTAGTTGGCACGAATTCACCGGCAGAACTGAAGAGCCTCAATTCCCTATTCGTTTGAAAGACTTTGCTGGCAATCGAGGTAGTTACTATGGTGCCGGTGCCTACTCTGGTGGATATGGTGGCATGACCGGAGGGATGATGGGTGGAGTACCGGCCGGAGTGACAATCCCGCCAGAAATGTACGGAGATCCAAACTACGTGGAAACTGGTGATGATGAAGATGCGGCAGATTCTTATGATGAGGACGAAGAATAAGAATACTTGATTAACTTTTTAACTAGGCGAAGGCCAAAAGAACTAAATATGAAAAAGCTAATGACAATTCCGATGCTCCTTGTTTCACTCTCAGCTTTCGCTCAGAAAGCAAATGTTATATTTATCGACCCAGATATTGAATCGAAGGAACTCGAAAACTTCAACATCCAAAAAGACTCGCATCAGAGTTCAATTCCAGACAGAGACGAGCGCGAGGCCCTGCTCAATCAAAATGAAAAAACCAAAGACTGGGACGAACTGAAAAAAGACATTTTCTACATGGATCTGGCCCGTAAATCAGTTCCAGAACTTCAAAAGAAGTACCCTGAATTAACTGCCAAGGAACTTAAACTACTTAAAGAGAGACGATGAAAACCTGGAAAGGCCTACTCAAATACTTTCCAGGATCTCAATAACGCACCCCGAATACCTTTAAAAAAGGGCCCTTTTCCAGTAAGCTACTAGCACTCACAAAGTGCAAGGAAAGCTTATGGAATACAATTTCTCCGAGATCGAACCGAAGTGGCAAAAATACTGGGACGATCAAAAAACTTTTAAAACTGGCATCGATCAAAGCAAACCGAAGTACTACGTACTCGATATGTTCCCTTATCCATCTGGTGCTGGTCTTCACGTAGGTCACCCGGAAGGTTATACGGCCACGGATATCATGGCCCGTTTCAAACGCATGAAGGGCTTCAATGTTCTTCACCCAATGGGATGGGACTCATTTGGTCTTCCGGCCGAAAACCATGCGGTGAAAACTGGTATTCATCCTAACATTACTACGCAAGAGAACATTAAAACCTTCAAGCGTCAGTTAAAGATGCTTGGGTTCTCATATGATTGGGAACGCGAGATCGCGACTTCTAACATTGATTACTACAAGTGGACTCAATGGATCTTTGTTCAACTTTACAACAAAGGTCTCGCCTACGAATCACACATGATGGTGAACTGGTGTCCAAATCTAAAGACCGTTCTTGCTAACGAAGAAGTGATCAACGGTAAATCTGAAGTGGGTGGTCACCCAGTAATCAGAAAACCAATGAAACAGTGGATGCTTAGAATCACTGAATACGCTGAACGTCTGCTTCAAGATCTTGAAGGCCTAGACTGGCCTGAATCAGTAAAAGAAATGCAACGAGTCTGGATCGGTAAATCAGAGGGTGCCATCATCAGTTTCGCCGTAGAAGGCAAGACTGATATGATTGATGTCTTCACTTCTCGTCCTGATACACTTTTCGGTGCCACTTATATGGTGCTTGCTCCTGAACATAAGCTTGTTGATCTCATCACCACAGATGCTCAGAAGGCCGAGATTGCTAAGTATCGTGAAGTAACAGCTCTGAAATCAGATCTTGAAAGAACTGAACTTAACAAAGATAAAACCGGTGCCTTCACAGGTGCTTATGCCATTAACCCGGCAACGAACAAAAAAATCCCGGTTTATATCGCAGACTACGTTCTGAACACTTATGGCACAGGTGCCATCATGTCAGTTCCTGGTCACGATGAAAGAGACCATGAGTTCGCGAAGAAATTTAACCTTCCTATCGTTGAAGTGGTCAAAGGCGGAAACGTTGATGAGGCCGCTTTCACTGAAGATGGTGAGCACGTTAACTCTGATTTCTTAAATGGTCTTAATAAAGAAAACGCCATCAAGAAAATGATCGTATGGCTTGAAGACAACAACATCGGCTCGAAGAAAGTGAACTACAAACTTCGTGACTGGTTGTTCTCTCGTCAACGCTACTGGGGTGAGCCGTTCCCAATTCTTAAATACGAAGATGGAACTGTTCGTTGTCTTGATGTTGACGAACTTCCTGTTGGTCTTCCGGAAGTTGAAAAATATGAACCGTCTGGCACAGGTGAATCTCCGCTTGCGACCATCGACGAGTGGTTAAATGTCATTGATCCAAAAACTGGTAAAAAAGCAAAACGCGAAACAAACACTATGCCTCAATGGGCCGGTTCTTGTTGGTACTACCTTCGCTTCTGCGATCCAAAAAATACAGAGCGTCCTTGGGACTCTAAGATTGAAAATTATTGGATGCCAGTCGATCTATACGTAGGTGGAGCGGAGCACGCGGTTCTTCACCTTCTCTACTCTCGTTTCTGGCATAAAGTTCTTTTCGACCTTGGTCTCGTTTCCACCAAAGAACCTTTCTTCAAGCTGGTTAACCAAGGGATGATCCTGGGTGAAGACGGTGAGAAGATGAGTAAATCACGTGGTAACGTGGTAAACCCAGACTCAGTGGTAAACGAGTTTGGTGCTGATACTCTTCGTCTTTATGAAATGTTCATGGGCCCTCTTGAAAAGGTAAAACCTTGGAACGCAAATGGCGTGAAAGGCGTTTATAACTTCCTTAACCGCGCTTTCCGTTTCTTCCTGGACAAGGAAAACTACGCCACTGGAACTGAAGACGTCTCTAACGTTAAAGAACTTCATAAACTTATCAAGAAAGTGACGGAAGACATCGAAGGTATGCGCTTTAACACGGCCATCTCTCAGATGATGATCTTTGTGAACCATGTTTATAAAACTGGTAAGGTGTCGAAAGAAACTGCGGAGAAATTCGCCCTGGTTCTTTCTCCATTCGCTCCTCACTTGGCCGAAGAACTTTGGTCGTTCCTTGGCCACTCAAAGTCTCTTGCTTATGAGACATGGCCGGCATTTGATCATGAACTCGCAAAAGATTCTATGATCACAGTTGCCGTCCAAGTAAATGGTAAGACTCGTGGAACTTTTGAAGTGGACGCGGACATCTCGAAGGAAAATCTAATGGCCATCATTAAGGCCGATGAGAAAATTGCTAAGTATCTTAGCGGTACCATCGTAAAAGAGATCTACGTTCCTGGAAAAATCTGTAACTTTGTAGTGAAAGAATAAAAGAAAAGGCCACCGAAAGGTGGCCTTTTTATTTGTTTATCCGAAAACCGGAACGAAGTGATTTAGAAGAGTCATTCCGAGTCCTGAAAGAACCGGGATCGTCAGATTGTCATCAATGTTAAAAGCTGAAACAAGTTCTGAAGCCGCACCAATCACACCGGACACAATCGCGAACACCAGAATATGAGTCCCAAGTGTCGCTGTGTTCATCACGTAGAAAAGTGTAATGAGATAACAAGTAAAGAAACCGGCCACAGCACCCTGAAGTGACTTGTTCGGCATGATTTTATCTTTCCCGTAAAGCACTCCAAAAAATGATGAAAGTGGATCAGAGAAAACTAAGAACATAACTGAAATGATGGCGATGTCACGTTGGTAGAAGAAAAGAGAAATTGACACCCCTAGTGCATAGAACGGAAGTCCGCTCATCCCTTCTTTTTCAGAACGGCGCATTAGTGGACCCATCAGCTTAATTACAAGTTTATTAAAAGGAGCATATTTTGCGCGAACGATGTCCGCCATGAATCCAGCGAAAGCAATCGCCATAGTAATGATGGCAAAAGTGTTAGTTGAAGCTTCAGTTTGGTGGAACAGGAATAGGCCAAGAGAACCAGTTGAAATGTGCCAAAGCTTTCTAAGTATGTGAAGATCTGAACGTTTATGTAAAACTGTCTCAAAAGACGAATCGTATTTCTGGCCTTGAGATGCTGACATCCCTACTCCTTCGCAATTAAAAAAGGGATTTAAACAAAATCCCTCTAGAATCAATAAAAAACAAAGTCCAACCAATTTAAAGGATTCCACCCCCATCGTCTACCCCCATTAGCAGTCAGGTATCTCTGAACCACCCTTAAATCTTGAAAATCATTCATGAAAGAACCTTTCCAAACCACATTTTAGATTCATATAATTTCAGGATATGGAATTAGAATCTGAGGCGGAAATTTCGCCGGAAAATATGAAAAAAATATGGGCCGTTGGCGGTGGTAAGGGTGGCGTTGGAAAGAGTCTTGTCTCTGCAAACGTTGCGATTTGCCTTGCGCTAATGGGAAACAAAGTAGTGGCCGTGGACCTGGATCTAGGTGGAGCAAACCTCCATACTTGTTTGGGCCTCCCTATTCCACAGACGACACTCTCGGATTATGTTTCGAAAAAAGTCGATAACTTTGAGGACCTGCTAGTAACAACCCCAATTAACAATCTTAAGATCATTTCTGGAGCACAGGATGAACTGGGCATGGCGAACTTAAAGCACATGCACAAAAATCAGATCATCAAAAAGCTTTCAGAGCTTGATGCTGACTACATTCTGTTCGATTTAGGTGCTGGTACGGCATTTAACACTATTGATTTCTTTATCAGTGCTGATAAAGGAATTTTAGTTGTTCTTCCTGAGCCGACTTCAATTGAAAACACGTATCGCTTCATTAAGTCAGTGTTCTATCGCCGTTTAAAAATGGTGGATGGGATTGCAGAAATTGAACCTCTTATTAACGAGGCCATGAATGCGAAGCTTTCTACTGGTGGAACAACTTCTCCAGCAGATCTTATGCGCAAAATTTCCGAAATTAATCCAGAAATTGGTCGCCGTGTGAAAGAAGAAATGGCGGAGTTCCGTCCTAATCTTATTATCAATCAAGTTCGCTCTCAAGCAGACATTGATATCGGCTACTCTATTCAAAGCATTTGCCGTAAGTACTTCGGTATTGAAATGACCTTCCCTGGTTATCTTGATTACGATCAGTCAGTTTGGCAGAGTGTGAGAAAGAGAAAACCACTTCTCATTGAATATCCGAATTCAAAACTGGTGAATAACTTTGATCGTATCGTAAACCGTTTGGTCGAATCTTAGAGGTAAAAGCGCATGGATGCTGAAAAGAAAAACTACTACGAAGTCCTTGAGATCGAAACAAACGCGACTCCGAATCAAATTGAGAACGCCTACATCCGCGCCCGTAACGCCTACTCTGGTGACAGTGTTGCTCTTTACTCGCTTATGACTAAAGACGAGTGCGATAATTTCCTGGGACAAATCGAAGAGGCCTATTCAGTGCTTGGTTTCCCTGAAAAGCGTCGTGAGTACGATCGCCTTCGTGGTTTCAACCAAGGTGGAATGGCCACTCAAGTAAACCCGGAAAAAATCCATACCGTATCTACAGTTGAAGATCGTAGGAACGAGGCCATTCAATACGAAAACTTTGGTTCAAACCTTAGTGAGGCCAGAGTTTCTAAAATCACGGCCCAGAAAAAATTTGGTCTTGAGTTTTCTGAGAACGCAGACATGGAACGCAAAATCCGTGAGGCCAGTGATTATCCTGGAACTTTCCTAAAAGAAATCCGCGAATATAAAAATGTTTCTATTGAGCGCATGGCAGAGATGACAAGAATTTCTAAAACTCATCTTACGGCAATTGAAAATGAAGACGTTGCTAAACTTCCGGCAGAAGTTTATGTTCGTGGTTATGTTTATCAATTCGCGAAAGTTTTGAAGCTTAATCCAGATACGGTCGCGAATAGCTACCTTCTGCATTTCAAAAAACTTAAAAACCAAAAGTAATGTCTTCCGAATTAGAAAATACCGACGAAACCCAGAACTACACCGTCACCGTCACTAACGAAGACCGTGAAGAGTATAAGCGCCTGGATGTCTATCTCGCCCAAAAACTTCCACAGTTTTCTCGCTCCACACTTCGCCGTTTATTTGATGATGAAGAAATTTCGAGTGAGGTAAAACTTTCTATTAATAAAATGCCTCCGGCCGGAACCGTGATTGAAATTGAAATCCCTCCTCCGGTTCCCACTGATCTCATCGCGGAAAATATTCCACTGGATATTCTCTTCGAAGACAAACATCTTATTATTCTGAATAAGCCAGCAGGTCTGGTGGTACACCCGGCACCTGGACACTACACTGGAACCCTCGTGAATGCGATTTTGTATCACTGCCCAGATTTAAAAGGCATTGGTGCAGAAAAGCGTCCCGGCATTGTTCACCGTCTAGATATGGGAACTTCCGGAGTGATGGTCGTGGCAAAAGATCAGGCAACACATGAAGGACTAGTAAGTCTTTTCTCGGTTCACGATATTGATAGAAAATACGAAGCACTTGTTGGCGGCCAACCGGCGCAACAAGGTGGAACGATCACCACTACAATTGGCAGACACCCGACTCATCGTCAGAAGATGGCAGCGAATGTAAAAAACGGCAGAACTGCGGTGACTCACTATAAAGTTCTAAAACAGTACAAGGGCGCGGCCCACATGGAACTTCGACTACAAACTGGTCGTACTCACCAAATTCGTGTGCACATGTCACAAATGCTTCACACCCCAGTCTTATGTGATCCAATATATGGTGGAAGTGATTCGCACTTAAAACGTGCCCCAGAATCCATCCGTCAGAGACTAATTGATTATCCTTATCAACTGCTTCACGCTAAGGAGCTTGGATTCGTACATCCAATTACCAAAGAAAAGCTCCATTTCACGGCACCGCCACCAGAAATATTCCAAGCGGCACTCAAAGCTTTCTCAGAGTGAAATTTAGGGCTACAATAGTGGCATGAATATCCCTTATTCAACAAATCTCAATCGTGGTCGATTCAAGACCTGGACCCATAAGCCTGACATGTTTTTAGTTCATGCCCACCAGGTGCATGGAACCGACATTGTCTCCATGGAAACTCTTCCTTGTGAAGCTGATGGCCTGGTTGTTTCTTGGGAAGATTTTAATCAACCGCTCGCGATCAAAACTGCTGATTGTTTACCGGTTGTGATTGAAGGTGAAAAAGGTGTGGTGTTCCTTCATGCTGGTTGGCGAGGACTTGCTCATGGAATTTTAGAGCGTCCTGAAATCGCCATGATCAAACCGCAACGAGTTCTGATTGGGCCATGTATTCATGAATGCTGCTTTGAAGTTTCATCGGATTTCGGTGAGAACTTTAAAGGCTCTCCGTTTTTTACCAAGCGCGGAGAAAAACACTACTTCAATCTTCCAGAAGAGGCCAAACGCCGTTTGAGAGAATCATTTCCTCATCTTCTGGTAGAAATCGCCCCGTTTTGCACTTGCTGTAATGATAAATTTCATAGTTACCGTCGTAATAAAACAACTGAAAGAAACTGGAATATCTATATAAAAGGATGATCTCAATGGAACAGAAAAAAAGCCTCACCATGAATGGCATGACCGGGCCAAATTTTCTCTTTATCTTAAATGCTGTGGCCATGATTGGTGTGAGTATTTATCTAACTACTCACTTCTATGACGTTCTTTACCCAACCAAACTGGGTGGAGCAAGCACGCTTTGTAATATCTCTAACTTCTTTAACTGTGATTCTGCGACCTATTCAGCGATCTCAAACATTGCTGGTGTCCCGATTTCTTTCTTCGGAATTATTGTAGGTCTTCTGTTCTTATTCACGAGTCTAATGCCAGGTGAATCTCTTGAAAAAACATCAAGTGCCGTAGCGAAGTACAACTTCATCGGTTGTGTGGTTCTTTTCATTTTCTCACTTGTGGTACTTGGAAGTCTTTGTCCTTTCTGTACACTTTATTACATCCTCTCAGGAGTGGCGTTTTTCCTCATGTGGAAGTATGGGTCAAACTCATGGGTACCAGACTTTAAAGTCGCTGGTCTGTGGGCGGTACTTCTTGTTGGTGGTTCTGTATTCATGTATATGACGACCAAAGAAAAAGCAGACATGAATGCCAAGATCTCTAAGAGCATCGTAGAGCAATTTAGAAAACTTGGTTCAAGTGGTGATCCGGATGTTGAGTCTCCTTACAAGATTCACATGGCGACGGAAAAATTCGCTGATTCACCTATTCGTATTTCAGTGTTCTCTGACTTCCAATGTCCGTTCTGTAAGGTCGTGGCCGATCAAATGCACGAGATCATCAGAAGATATCCGAATAAGGTAAGTATTCAGTATATGTTCTTCCCACTAGATGCTAAATGTAACTCAAACGTAAAAGGTCGCTTCCACGAAAGTGCTTGTGACGCTGCTATGCTTGCCGCTTGTGACGAGAAGAAGTTTGTGTCTCTGCACGATGAAATCTTCGCGAATCAAGATAAACTGCAATCAGGCGTTCTAGCTGATCTTGCCAAGAAGTATGAACTGACTGGCTGTTCAGAAAACGAAACAATCAAGAATCGTGTGATCGAAGCGATCAACCAAGGGACAAAATATAACCTGAAGTCGACTCCAACGATCATCATTAACGGTAAGAAGATTGAAGGAACAATTCCTAACAATCAATTCTTCGCGATCTTTGAAGATATTTTAAGCGGAAACTAAGATGTTTATTGAGACCCATTGCCATCTGGATTATTTAAAGGCCCTACCACTGGAAGAGATTCGTAAACTCATCTCTGAGGCCGGCATTCAAAAAGTTGTGACCATTGGCGTGGACCCTCTCAATCTCGATAAAGTTCAGGAACTTTCACAGAACTGCCCTGAGGTCTATTACACTCAGGGCATTCATCCTCACGATGCTAAAGAGGCCACAGACGTTGAATTTAATAAAATTCGCACTCGTGGAATTGAACCCAAAATGGTGGCGGTGGGAGAAATTGGTCTGGATTATCATTACAATAATTCCCCTCCGGACATTCAAAAAACCGTCTTTGAAAAACAACTTCAAATCGCCTGTGATCTAGATCTTCCAGTCGTCATCCACACCCGTGAAGCAGATGAAGACACGAAAGCGATTCTTAAAAACTTCTCAAGCAAACTCAAACGTCGTGGAGTGATCCACAGTTTTACTTCGAGTCTTGATCTCGCTGAGTTTGTTTTAGGTGAAGGTTACTACATCGGTTTTAACGGCATTATTACCTTTAAAAAGGCCGAAAACGTGCAAGAGGTGGTGAAGATCACCCCTACTTCAAAAATCCTTTTCGAGACCGATTCTCCGTTTTTAACGCCGGTTCCTCATCGCGGAAAAGAAAACGCTCCTTACTACCTGCCCTTTGTGGCGGCGAAGATCGCAGAATTAAAAAATGTGGATCTAGAGAAATTAAAGGCAGAAGTTTATCAGAATTCGCTCAGCTGTTTTTCAAAATTAGCTAATTCATAATCCTGAAAACTTTCATGAGAAGTGTGTCTTGCGGATGCTGCCCTAACAGGAAGCCTTTGATAGAATTCAACTCAATTTCATAAAGTTCAGCAAGCTCCTGCGGAATAATTTCCGGCAAGCGCCCATCTAAACGCGAAAAATAAACTTCCAAAATTTTTGAACGCTCAAACTGCTCCAGAACAGAGCGTACATGGTTAGCGTCGTGAATCTCGGAGTGATTTTCTGACATTTCCACTGGTAGCATAAATTCCTTTTTTTTGTGACACCATTAGGAGAGATCTGGTGCCACACTGTCTTACGTCAAATAAGATTTCAATTATCTCACTAGAGGGGTCGTCCCTCGCGAAGCAGCCTGATAGTTTTACTGCAAAATGACTGACAACAAAATGATTGTTAAACTTTGTTAGGTTCTTACACCCATAACTTTAGATTCAGTTGCGGTTCACTCCATAACTTCCCCTCTTTCTCGCACGCTTGAGTGTCTTTTCATTCAGAAACAAACAGGGTCTCTTCATAGGAGCTTTAACTCAAAGGAGTTCCAATGAAATGGATTTTTGTGTTTCTCCTTGTGACTAGTTCAGCTTTTGCGAAATGCGACCTTGCTCCTCTCAAAGACGAAATTATTTCGCAGTACAAAGACCCCATGCCAGTCACTAATGAAAAAGGAAATGTAGGACGTGCCCGGGCCAAGAACTTTAAAGTGTCTGATTACATGATGAGACTTCCTAAGGAGTACGTTCTCACCGCTAACTTTGAATTAGATATTGAGTGGGAAACAGGACAAACACAGACTGTGAGGACTCTTGTTGTGGGTTCAGTAAACCCGAAGACTTGTAAGATTGATAAATTTAACAATGAGCATGTGGCGGCGAAATAAAAAAGAAGGGGCCCTATGGCCCCTTCTTTATTTAACAGCTTTTACGCAGGTATATGTCATGGTGTAGTTATAAGGAAGATTCACAAGAACTCCATTATTACCCATTGGCCACATATTACTCACCACACTGTAGCCACTATAATCTGTCGCGGCCCATTCAGTTTTAAGGCCAATGTTCATTCCGCCGAAATAAGCACCGCGGCCGAATAGCGCCGTAAGCTCTCTTACAGTCGGGAGTCTCTCGCCTCTTGATCGACAATATTCTCCGACTTGCTGAAGCATATAACGATACTGAACGTTGCCGTTAGTTTTGAAAGTTTTAATTCCAGAGAAGATCAAATTCTCTGATCCGATTTTAACTTGTAATGGGAACGTTGTTTTATGAACAGAATTAAACACCTGACTTGCTAGCGCATATCCCACAACATTGAGATTAAGCACTGATCCTCTAGAAGCAAAGCTACGTGAAATTCCGGTGTCTCTATTAGTGACTTTGAGAACAGTATAAACTCCAGCTCCAGGTCTTACTCCCCAGATGAGTTGTAAGTCATAGCGAGATGAGGCGACCGACCAATCAATCCGACGTACACCACCTTGGATTTCATATTCTTCATTTAATAGTTCAAGACCGCTTCTTACATAATTAACGAGAGTTTCTCCCATGCCCGCTTTAGCAACTTGACGTCGATCATAAACACGATCATCAAATTGAAGAACCATTTCCATGGCCTCCATTCCGAGAGCACCATTCTCCATGAGATTAATGGCCTGACGAATATAATTATCTCTTAATTCAGAAGTTGTTTCAGAGAAGTTTTCATTAAACTCGGCCATATCAAGGCCTTGATAATGAGAAATTCTCGGATCGAGCTGAACTTCACCTTTGTTCCAGAAAGAACTGGCAGCGAATGAATTGAAGGAAGCAAAAAGCATTAAACCAATGAACATTTTCATAATGATCTTCTTTAACAAGTTAATAGTGAGGCCAAGATAGAGTAATTTAAGGCCAGAGAACATAGGGATTGTAGTAAATATAGGTTGTCCAAAAATTAGACATCCCTAGGTCAGAATTACGGCCCCACTAGTGAAAATTTATGGGGCCGTTTATATTCCTTATATGATGAAAATCGTTACAGTCTTCACTCTATTTTCTGGTCTTGTTTCCACTACGTTCGCTTCGAACCTGAGTATCAGCTACTCTTCATCAAATGACCTGCTCCTGACTGCTCCGGCCTGTGAAACTCTCATTTCAGAGCATAAGGCCATCTGTCAGTGGAAAAAAGTTTTGGATCCTAGTTTCAAAATTCCTGCGATTTCAAACTCGTGTAAAAAAATCGCTGCCAATAAGTATTCAATCACTGTTTCAAATTGTTTACCTGAGTTCGTGAAGGCCAATCAGCATAAAAAGCTCGCTAAAAGTGGCGCTAACTGTTGGGGAACGGCCATGAGCTTTAAAAAGATTTCCACTCGACCACGCTTTATCTGGTCTCAGGAAATGAAGTATTGGTTAGACAGCCCCGTCTGTCGCAAGCTTAATCTTAATGAACAAAAACTTCCGGGAGATATCATTAGCACTTTCGGTCCCGAATTTATTTTTGAAAAGGACGAGGCCTCCAATAAGGGCAATCAGTTTTGGGAGGCCCTTTATCCGGGACGTCTCTTAATCTCTACCATTGATCGCAGTTACTCTGGTTATCACCATATGCTCCACTCGGAGACCTACATCAGTGATAAAATCACTTTCGGTAAAGATTCTCCGAATCAGCTTGATAAATTCGAATTCCATCATACCAATGAAGTTTATGGAAGATCTAAGGACGTAGATTGTCAGGAGAATCAAAAGCTCACTCCCCACTACCGAGAATATCAAAACCAACCACGACCGATTAAGGGAAGTAAGTGTGACTACTTCTCGCTCGCCTACCGTTGTGAAAACTTTGTGGAATATTTTTCTAAGCAAGATTTAACGACAAGCCAGGAAGACGTTCTGGTAGAGATTAAGAGGCTTCAGGGAATTCAAGATAAACTCTTTCCACTTCTGACGGTGCCAGGGAAAACATTCACGAAGGCCGAGCTCAATCAAATGCTCAAAGAAGCTGATGCAGTCGCTGCTGATAGTTTGGAAGAACTTAAAACTCCAAGTTTAGAGAAGAACACTGAAATGCTTCTCACTCTGAAATACTTCACGGCCCAAGGGATTAGAAAATCCCTGGAGCTCGCGGACTTAATTCCACCAACGGAAGCGCTCTAAATTTTTGTCAAACAAAACTGAGCGTTATTTGTAGGGTCTAACAAAAAGTTCGCCTGATTTGAGAGAACAGTTGCTGCTGAATCACCCATCCCAATCGAAGCAAAACAGAGCATTGAATTTCCATGATCATACCAGACCACCATATCTGCGGATGTCGAGCCATCTGCGGCCCTAGAGCGTCCGATAAAAAATTGTCCGCTGCCCACAGTAGGTGTGGCCCCCGGATCGAGATCTTCATGAACCATGAAATGCGCTTCTGCGGAAACAGAAGCACCAGTTTCATCCATACTCGTGCAATGGGCGGCATCAGCATAAGTAACAAGTCTTTGGTTAAATGCCATTTCGGTTGAGTCGACCCAGTAATCGGGCTCTTGAAAAAACCTGGCGACCGGACCCGGGCCACCTGGATCAAAACAAGGGGTAACAATATCTCGATCCCAAATTTCCTGGTAAGTACAGCTGGTCATTCCGCCGGCCACACATATAGATCCACTGCCTCCACCACTTCCAGCACCTCCACTTGTGGATTGAGCATTTTCATCAGAGAATTTGATTAACCCTTCACAGGCAGTAAGGAAGACGAGAAGTAATAGGAAGGGAAGTCGCAGAATCATAATCTCTCCAAAAAATGGGCATATGCCTTTTTCGGGTGAAACTATGAGAATTATTAAGAAACAATTAAAATATTGCTTTTAACGCTTTTATTTAAACATTTCTTTTATTTACTACTCTTCGACCTTAAACCCACCCAGCATTTTGCCTAGGCTGGTCTTAGGCTCGGGCTGCCCTCTTTGTGGTTTAGGTGCCTCACGCTTAGGTTCCGGACGTTCATGTCTTTCTTCATGATGATGCTCTTCTTCCTGAATGTACTCAGGATAGAAAGGAAGCTCAGACTTATAAACGATACGATCCAAGTGCTTCACATAACCAGACCAATGTCCGGTAGCAGAGTCAGTTTTACGAATAATATCGAATGACCCCATCTTCGAATCCATGAGGTCAATCAGGTGAACCAGGTAGGCCTCAGAGGTCTGAGGAATTTTTGGTGATCCATACTCATACTCACCGTGATGAGCGAGAAGAATATGTTTCAAATGCATTTTGGTGTAATGAGGGAAATTTTTAATTTTGTAAGAGTAGCGATCAACGATCTCTAGACCTTTCACTAAGTGGCCAACGAGTTTTCCTTCTTCCGTGTACTCGACGTTCACGCCATCAGTAAGCTCATAGATCTTACACAGGTCGTGCAGGATACATCCGGCCACGACATAGTTCTCATTCACTTTGTAGTGTTTTGAAAGATGAAGTGCCAGTTCTGTACAAGAAAGAATGTGTTCTAAAAGACCAGAGCGGTAAGCATGGTGAATTGACTTCCCAGCTTGCCAAATTTTCAAACGACGAGAGATTTCTCCATCGGTAATAATATTGCGAAGAAGGTCACGAATATAAACATCAGTCAGACCATCAACGATCTTCAAAAGTTTTTTGTACATAACTTCCGGATCCTCAACCGCCTTCATCACGAAGTCATCCAGGTTCACGTCGTTTTGATCCACTTTCTCAATGTGGGCAATGATGAACTGCTTACGACCTTGATAGAAGTTCACTTTCCCGCGAACCTTAACAAAGTTCCCTTTGGTGATGTTCTTTTCAATCTCGGCTGAGTAATGCCATAGACGAGCTTCCATTTCCCCTGTTGAGTCGGTCAGAATGATATTGAAGTATTTTTTACCGTCCTTCCCTTCCATTACGTTGAAGATTTTAACGAGAAAGACAGATTCAATTTCTTCTTTACCCTGCAAATCGGAGATAAAAAGTTTTGTCATAGTAGGCCCATGCGTTAAGTGCTTAAAAAGAGGATTTCAGACTACACGGAAATACTTGAATCCGCTACCCAAAACCTCGCGCTTGGAGTATGTTCTAAACGCTTAAAATATCTTAGTTTTGAATCATATCGTGGCGTCACTTTCAGTGACATGAGGAGTCTTATGAAAACAGTAAAAATTGGTATCAACGGTGTTGGACGTATCGGTCGTACAATTCTTCGCGCTTACTTCGATAGAATTGCAAAGAATACGGACACAAATATTGAAGTGGTTGCTGTTAACAACCCTGGTATCCCTAAGCCTTACGTTCACCTTCTAAAGCACGACTCTCTTCACGGCAAACTTGAAGGTGATTTCGCTTTCAACGAAGAAACAGCAGAGATCTCTTACAATGGCCGCAAAATTAAATTCTTCTCTCAACGTAACCCTGAAGAACTAGACTGGTCTTCACTTGGTGTTAACGTTGTTATCGACTGTACTGGTATCTTCAAAGATAAGGCGAAACTTGGTCTTCACATGAAAGGTACTGTTAAGAAAGTTATCATGTGTGCTCCAGGAAAAGACCTAGATGGTACATTCGTAATGGGAATCAACCACGAGAAGTACGATTCATCTAAGCATCACATCATCTCAAACGCTTCTTGTACAACGAACTGTCTTGCTCCAATCGTTAAAGTTCTTCATGAGAACTTCGGTATCGTTAACGGTCTTATGACAACTGTTCACGCTTATACTTCAGATCAAAACCTTCTTGATAACGCTCACGATGATTTACGTCGTGCTCGTGCTGCTGCTCTTTCAATGATTCCAACTTCAACTGGTGCTGCTAAAGCTCTTGGCGAAGTTATCCCTGAAATGATCGGTAAACTTGATGGTTACGCTGTTCGCGTTCCAACTCCAGATGTTTCTATGGTTGACCTAACTGTAAATCTTGAGAAGAAAGCAACTAAGCAAGAAATCAACGATGCTATGAAGAAGGCCTCTCAGGGTCAGCTAAAAGGTATTCTTGGTTTCACAGATGAAGAGCTAGTTTCTATGGATTTCATGGGAACAACTGAGTCTTCATTCTTCGATTCTAAACTTACTAACGTAATCGGCAACACTGCTAAAGTTGTTAGCTGGTACGATAATGAAGTTGGTTTCTCTAACCGTGTACTAGATCTTGCTAACTTTGTGGGACAAAAACTCTAAGAGGAACTTATGCAACTTAAATCAATTCAGGACGTCGATTTAAAAGGGAAACGAGTTGTTGTTCGTTTCGACTTCAACGTTCCTCTGACTAAAACTGAACCGAGAACTATTACAGATGCTAGCCGCATCGATGAAGCGATCCCTACGATTCGTTTGCTCCTTGAAAAAGGCGCTTCGAAGATCGTGATGATTAGCCACCTTGGTCGTCCAGATGGTCAACCAAACCCAAAATACTCTCTTGAACCAGTAGCGGAATACCTTGCTTCCAAACTAGGTACTGACGTTATTCTTTCTGAATCAGCAGTTGATAACGGTCTAAGAAACCTTCTTCAACTTCCTGAGACGAAACTAGTGCTTCTTGAGAACATCCGTTTCCTTCCTGGTGAAGAGAAGAACGATATGGAACTTGCTGAGAAGCTTTCTCAGTATGGTGACATCTACGTGAATGATGCTTTCGGTGCCGCTCACCGTAAGCACGCTTCTACTTATGGAATCAACGCTTTCTTCAAGGGCCGCGCTTATCCGGGGCTACTCATGAAAAAAGAAATCGAATCTCTTAGCTCTCTTCTCGAGAAACCAGCAAAGCCATTCGTGGCGATCGTTGGTGGGGCAAAGGTTTCTGATAAGATCAAGACCATCGAAAAACTTCTGGTAATGGTGGACACACTTCTTATCGGTGGTGCTATGGCCTACCCATTCCTTAAAGCTCGTGGCAACACTGTTGGTAACTCACTTTGTAGCGATGACGATGTGGCCCTCGCGAAGCAACTTCTTGCTGCCGATAAAGGTGGGAAGATTCAACTTCCAAAAGATCACATTGTGGCCGAAGGTCTTGAAGGTAAACCTGAGACTTGTCACACGATCAGCATTCCTGATGGAAAAATGGGTCTCGATATTGGCCCAATGACAATCCAGTCATACGGCGATCATATCAAGACGGCGAAAACAATTTTCTGGAATGGCCCAATGGGTCTGTTCGAGTCGAAAGCTTTCGCTCGCGGAACAATGTCCATCGCTCACGAAATCGCTGGAACCAAAGCCTTCTCAGTAGTTGGTGGCGGTGATTCAGTAGCAGCAGTTCAACAGTCTGGTGAAGCGTCGAAGTTCTCTCACGTTTCAACTGGCGGTGGTGCTTCTCTTGAGTACATTGAGAAAGGCGAACTACCTGGTGTGCAAGCTCTAAGATTTGGAGTGTAACAAAACTGACCGAGAGTCATTTGAAGACCTCAGATTCTAGGAGACTAGGAAATGAGGAGTGAGACGTGCTCCTGCACGTCGCAACGACGAGTGACGACGGCGACAACGAAGATGAGGTTTTAAAATGACTCGTAAGCTCATGGTTGGTAATTGGAAGATGAACAAGAATGGAAAGGAAGCTCTTCAGTTCACTGAAGAATTCAATTCCAAGTTCACAAACAAACGCGAAGCTTGGATCGCATCTCAGGCCCTATTTGTTAAACTCATTATCAATTCTGGAATCAAAGCTGGTATCCAGAACTGTTCTGAGCATGTGAGCGGTGCCTATACAGGTGAAGTTTCTCCAAGAAGCTTCAAAGAAATGGGCGGCCACTTCGTTATTCTTGGCCACTCTGAGCGTCGCCAATACTTTGGTGAAACTTCAAAAAATCTAAGTCCAAAAATCCGTACCGCCCTTGCTGAAGGTCTAGATGTCATCTACTGCGTAGGTGAGACTCTTGCTGAACGTGAGGCCGGTCAGACTCTTTCTTTGATCGAAGATCAGCTTCACCAGGGGCTTAACGATCAAAGCCTAGCTAACGCTACTAACCTGATCGTGGCCTATGAACCTGTTTGGGCCATCGGAACCGGTAAAACCGCCTCTCCGGCCCAGGCACAAGAAGTCCACGCCCATATTCGAAACGTTCTAAAGACCAAATTCCCGGCCTTTGGGGACAAAACTCGCATCCTTTACGGGGGAAGCGTAAACCCTGCTAACGTGGAAGAATTATTGGCCCAAAAGGACATCGACGGGGGTCTAGTTGGGGGCGCGAGCCTTAAGCCGGCCGACTTTTTAGCGCTTTGCGGGGACCGGTAAACTTATTTGATTTGCAAGTGCCCGGAAGTTTGTTAAAACTAAGGGTCTAATTTGGAGATTAGCTACTATGATTACTTTTCTAATCGTTCTACACGTTATTATTTGTGTTCTTCTTGTTGTTACAGTTCTTCTTCAGTTCGGTAAAGGAGCTGAATTGGGCGCAGTTATGGGTGGCGGTGCCTCTCAAGCTGTTTTCTCTAGCTCAGCGAAGGGTAACTTCATGACGAAGCTTACAACGATTCTAGCAATCGGCTTCATGGTGAACTCAATCGTTCTTACGACTATGAAATCAAGAGACTCTAAGCGCTCTCTATTCGATAACGAAGCTCCTGTAGCAGCTCCGCTTAACTCTGACGTTCAGGCACTAGACACTAAAGGTGTTGAAACGGTTCCTGCGACAGACGCTAACGGAACTCCAGCTTCTACACCAGCTCCAGCTGAACAAGCGGCCCCTGCAGCTCCTGCAACTGCGCCAGCTAATCCGTAATTTTTAGATTTATACACAAAGAAAAGGCCGCGAAAGCGGCCTTTTTTATTTTTTGGCTTCTTTCTTCTTCCCAGTCTCCACGACCTTAATCTTCCCGAAATCCATTTCCTTCTCGAACTTCTTAATCTCTTCGATAGGTAATTTCGCATACGGAATCGTCGGGTCAAAGTGGTCGGCAAGTTTTAAATCTTTGGTGGTTTCCGCTCTCACGTAACGAACGTGTTGATCGAAAATATCAAAGATGGTTGGATCAAGTTTAATCCCGCGAAACTTTCTCATGGTGTTCATGGCGTCTGGAATCGAGAGCACTTCACTATAAGAACGCTTGGTCGTAATCGCATCGAAGAAATCGGCGATAGTACAAACGCGGGCCAGAAGATGAATCTCTTCCTTTCCTTTTAATTTTTTAGGATAACCGGTTCCATCGAAGTTCTCGTGGTGTTCATGAACCACGCGAGCAACGATCTTTAAATCAATATCGCTACTCACTTCGCAGTGACCATTCAAGAGCAGATCCAGACCGAAGTCAGGGTGCTGTTTAATCATCTGATACTCTTCATCCGTTAACCCGCCTGGGTTATTTAGAATATGAGTCGGGATTTTAATTTTTCCCAAGTCATGGAGTAATCCACCAAGACCCGCATGCATGAGTTCCTTACGAGACGCTTTTGGATTGATCGTCTTGTAAATTGAAATGCAGTACATGGAAACGTTGATGGAGTGATCGTAAGTATAAAAATCGTGGAAACTTAAATTCGCGATGAGATTTCTGAGTGAATCAATGTTGTGGTGGTCGAGGACATCCACCATTCCTTCTACAACTTCCCGGCAACCCTCGATGTTCTTTGCCAGGAGCTCAGTCGAGAACTCTTTGTCCTTATCGAAAATGTTATGCAGGTATTGAAGAGCTGCCTCTTTAATAACAGACGTTTTTTGAACGTCATCTGCTTCTGATTTCATCAAGCTTCGAAGATAAATTCTTCGCTGCTCTTCAGGAATGTAGAGTTGAAAGTATTTGCGGTGAAATTCTTCGAGGTCTTCTTTTTGAAGAACGCCACCTTGCGGGAAAATTCGTACAAACTTTTCCTTCCCTTTAATGACCGATGAGTTAACAAAAAGATCAAAACTTAGGGTCTGGCCGACTTGTATCAGGTCGTACCTTACGGAAAAGAAACTGGGCTTCGTGTCCATTCCGCCATTGTACCACTTTCAGGAACCAGTGGCGGGACTATTTCTTTAGGTCAATAAAAAAGCCCACTTGCGTGGGCCTCTATTAATAAAATATTAACTTCGTACTAGAACGGAATATCGTCAGCTGCGAATGAAGCGTCAGATGCGATTTGATATTCTTGTGCAGGAGCAGGAGCTTGAGCATAAGAAGAATCAACACCAGTATTTTGGTTAGCACCAGCAGATGCACCACCAATGAATTGAACAGTCGAAGCTAGGATTTCAGTTGTGTAACGTTTGTTACCATCTTTATCGTCCCAAGAACGAGTTTGAAGACGACCTTCTAAGAAAGCCTGACGGCCTTTTGCCAGATATTGATTACAAAGCTCAGCAAGTTTTCCCCAAACAACAACTCTGTGCCATTCAGTTTTTTCTTGTTTCTGGCCTGATTTATCAGTCCAAGCTTCAGTAGTAGCTAGAGAGAAGTTACAAACAGCGGCGCCGCCTGGAGTGTACTTAAGCTCAGGATCCTGACCAAGACGACCTAATAAAATAACTTTGTTTACGCTCATAAAACTCCTTAGTCGCATAGGTTGCGAATAATTTGGTAAAAAGATTTTCCTATATCTCTTTCTTACCTCAGGTTGATGTTATGGGAAAAGAGAATTTCCTGTCCTTTCCTGACTCTTTTAATTGAAAAAAAGAGGCCAACTCTGATGGAGTTTAAGTGATGGAAATTGGAGCTAAGATGATGCGAGTCTGAAAAATTAATTCAGGTGAGTATAAGTAGAATCTTCCTGACGAACCCTTCTTAAGACAGGACTCTCTGGATTTTGTTTAAGAAACTCCTCTACTTTTTGGCGAGCGAGTTTCACATCCTTCTTGTACCACTTTGGATCGAAGCCACAGTATGGGCACTTAAGATCCTTACGATAAAGTGACTTGTGAATGCTCTCGAAAAGACCCCAGATAATGGGAAGAGTACAGGCCCCTTTCCAAGTGAACCATGGATAAGTCGCGGCCGTTACACAAAGAGTGAGAACAAGAATCTGAAGATAATTTTGACCTGAAAGATAACGAGAATAGCGTAACTTTCTCGGTGATCTACAAAGGGCACAGAAACAATCTTTTGAGTTCTTTTTCATTCACTACTCCTGGATCTATTAGACCATATTTCCCCTCAACCTTAAGACCCTGCACATTTTGCCTTTCCTTCGATTTCGGGCGAGCCTCTAGGCATCCCGCGATGCCTAGGGTTGTGAAATTTTAGGAAGGACAAAAATGTGGTGGGTTGCTAGGAGAGGTCTACCGAATTCAACAAACGTGCCACTTCCAAAGATCGGTACCCTTTGGATGGCTTTACACCTCGCAAATGCCATACCAAAATAGAATGACGTAATATTACGAACTTTAATCATTTCCAAAATGGCGCCAGTGACAAAACGGACCCACGAGCAGGGACAAATTAGTATCTTCTTTTCAGCTTCGCTGATCGTGCTGATTTCTATTATTGCGTTCGTGATTAATATTGGTCTGTTTGTGAAAGCGAAGATCAATCTTCAAAACGCCACCGATGCGGCAGCTTTTTCCGGGGCCGCAGTTCAGGCAAGACAACTCACGAAGATCGCCTATCTCAACTGGGAAATGCGAAATATCTACAAAGAGTGGATGTATAAGTACTACGTGATTGGAAACTTAAACGTTGAAGACGTTGAGAATCCAGGTGGTGCCGGTGTGATGAAGTTCAATCTTCGTCCGGATGAAAACGTATTAAGTGGTGTGGTCACAAAAGACCCCTACAACATCCCTGCTGTTTGCATTCACATCGCTGGTTCAAAGACCAACATCTGTAAGCGCTATGCAATTCCAGGTCTTCCGGAATTTGGTTCTTCTAACCTTCCAGGTGCGGAAGAAGCATCTCGTGCCTTCATGGACACATTGATTGCGACCAAAGTGAATGACTGTGTAGACCGCACACGTCTTAACATGCTGGTGGCAACAACTTGGACCTACAACGTTCTTGCCAGCAATATGGATGAATCACTTGCAGGAAGAGCGCCGGCCATTCTCGCCGACCGACAAGGGGCATGGCCTCGCGCCGTTGAACTTGGTCTTCGGATTCGAAATCTTGAATTTGCCATGAACCGTCCGGCCGTCATTGATGGTGTTTGCCAAGGTGGTGGTGGTTCAACATCAAGTACGAACTGTCAGAAAGGTATTGGTGAAATTGTTCAGGAAAGAAAGTTAGGTAACGAAAGAATTCTCAAGGCCTTCTATTCTGGTTATAGAAATCTTGGTAACTCAACTAACCGTGAGATGAAAGACACTTTCACTCTTTCAGAAATTCGTCCAAAGCCAGTAGCATTCACTCGTCCATCAGACGCTAGTTATCTGCTCGTTCCAGCTGATAAGGCGAGCACCTATGAAAAGCAATGGGTGGATTTAAAACTCATGATGGTCAACTACGCCATCTTCTATGCGGCCATGATTCCAAGAGCGGACTCGGCCACTTCAGGTGCTTGTGATGTCACAAAAGTTGCGATCCCTGTTCCTGGTTATCCACTTGGTTTTTACAAAAATCCCGATGTGCTGACTTACTATGCTGTTCGTGGTGAAGCTGAGTTCGTGGGACTCTTCAATCCATTCACTCCGGAAAGAATTAAACTGACTGCCTACTCTGCCGCAAAACCAATGGGTGGAAGAATCGGGCCAATGCTCTTTACTCAAAAGCAAGGTCAGGATTATTTTCTAGGTCGTAACGATACTCAAAAACGTCGTTCAGTTCCTTACATTACTTCTTATGATTTTACCGGTACTCCGGTTAGAAGTGGTGGAACTCTTCAACCAAACCAATTTGAACCGGGTGTTCCTCTTCCGATCAATACCACGACAAATCCAGGACCATTCTGGCTTGAAGATGAAAACAGTCCTCTTGGTGGATTATTGGCCGATGCCTCTGGTGTAAAATTTGGTGTTCCTAATCTCGTTTACGATTATCAATCTCCCTACTCAACTGAAGGCTACACTCTCGCCGGTGAAAAGATTTACAAAATCAGATCGGCCAGTCCTGCAACTGAGCAACCAGTAGGTCTTTACAGTAAATTCCAGTTTAACGCATTTAAAGGTCCTGGTCTTTCAGCAACGGTCTCTCCTGGGGATCTTGATGCAGAAATAGCACGGGTTCGTGCTCCGACTCTTTATGAGGCCGCCAACTATCTCATTCCATCACCCAACAGCTTCAATATTGCCAATCAAATGGACTCATTTGGATTTATTGGAACTGCAGGTACGCCACTTCAAAACGGTGTGAATCGCCATGAAGCATATGTGTACGCCCCTCTTTATAAAGCGGGAACAGATCAGGAAGATATTCTCTTTGATAACCCTTCAACTGTGACATCGACTATTTTTGAATTTATGCGTGCCCAGGAAACGGGAATGCGTAAGTATAAAATGTCTCTCAACAAGGCCGCTCAGATCATTGATTCGCAAAAAAATAAGGTAGCAGGTGGCGCTAAGAACTCTGCTCCTGGTTATGAGCGAGCTGCCCGTGGGGTTTCAGACATCAATATGGGTGACCCAAATCTAGATCAAAACCCGGGAAGCTGTAACAGCATTGCAGGCCAGTTCCTTTACTTCTACTACGGTGGCGGAGTTGGTCCAGATCCGGTTCAAAATGAAGCCGGCTGCCCTAAACCGCTGGGCACCATGATTAGTGAGTATTTTGCTGCTTCAGCAAATGATCCAACGTTTAATCCAACTCATTACCACTTCAGTTTCTCGTGGCCCGCCAATGCAACTGGGGCCGCTGGAGAAAGGTTTTTCACAGCTTATATGCCAGGGCCATTTACTGGCGTAGGCGATAATGGGACGTTCTCTAACCCAATTCCAGGCTCTAATATTCAAGAGAATATGCGCCGCAACTTTTACTCAACTAAGTTTGTTACCCTTGACTCACTGCTTAGTTCGGGTGGGTATGGCCCTAGTTCGAACTTTAGTATCATTTCAGAAGGCACTCCAAGTGGTGCGGATACAGACGTTAGACCTACACAATTTGCAAACCCTCTCGATCCAGACGTCATTGGTTCTGATTTAAACTCTATCAAGTATTAACATTTCTACTCTTGATTAGACCCCTGGCCACCCTTTATAATAAGGTTGTCTAAAACCACCTTTCACTTCATCAAAGGATCTTTTGTGGCTACGAAAAAGACCAAAAAAGTAACAAAAAAAGCGCCTGCTAAAGCCGCTAAAAAAGCACCTGCTAAGAAGGCCGCTCCTAAAAAGGCAACTAAGAAAGCTGCTCCTAAAAAAGCCGCTCCAAAAAAAGTAACGAAGAAGGCCGCTCCTAAGAAAGCTGCTCCAAAAAAAGCCGTTAAAAAAGTTGCAGCAAAACCGGCCGCTAAAAAGGCCGCTGCTCCTAAGAAAGCTCCAGCAAAAGCTGCTGCTCCGAAGGCCGCACCTAAGGCCGCTCCAAAAGCAGCTAAAGAGAAAAAGGCCATCACTCCTGAAGTGGTTGCTCCAAAAGCTCCAGCTCATGCTCAATCTTTTAACGATGATTATACAGCTGATTCACTAAGCGATGATTTCGACGCTGAATTCGATTCAGACGAAGAAGAAGAAGGTGAAGCGAAGCCTGCCGACGAAGCTGCCGATGAAGATGAAGAAGGTAGCTACGGTTACGGTTGGGGATATGAAGAAGGTCTAGACTCTCCAGAAGAAGAGGAAGAGGAAGATGAAATGGACGAAGACGCTGAATACGTTAGAGGTCCAAAGAAAAAGTCTGACGACGAAGACGAAGAAGATGATGAAGACTACTAGATAGTAGAGAATGGCCCCAGTTGGGGCCATTTTTGTTTGAGAGGTGTTTTATGAAGAAATTAGAACTTTATTTTTTCCCACAATGTCCTTACTGCCAGATTGTAGAATCGGCGTTGAGAGTGACTGGTCTGGAGAACAGTGTGACTTATTATGACATTCACGATGAGCCACACAGAAAAGAAGAGCTTATCAAGATGACCGGCCGTGGAACTGTTCCATGTCTCGTTATCGACGGTAAACCAATGCACGAATCCCGCGACATCGCAGACTGGTTACATAAATACGCAAAAGAAATTGCTCACGGTGGAGATCAAGTAAGTGGAAATTAGAGACCCGGTACATGGTTCGATTCCTATTCACGATGCTGAAATAGAAATTCTTGAACACCCATTTTTTCAGCGTCTACGGAACATCAAACAGCTGGGTTTCTCAGAATATGTTTTTCCAGGGGCAACACACACTCGTTATTTGCATTCAATTGGTGTGATGAATGTCTCGACGTTAGTTTTTAATAGCCTGTTTAAAGATCAAAATTCAAAAGACATCCAAAGATTGAAGGAAAGCCTTCGTCTTGGATGTCTTCTTCACGATATTGGTCACGCTCCCCTTTCTCACTCAACTGAATCGGTGATGCCGATGGTTAGTGCCCTGAAATTGCCTAAGCAGTTTCAAGGAAAAGAACGTCAGGCCTCGCACGAGGACTACACAATTAAATCCATCACGGACAGTTCTTTCACTCAGTCCTTCAAGGGAGTGACAAAAGAATTTGGAATTGATCCAAATGCCATTGCTGAACTCGTGATTGGTGAAACCAAGAATCCAGACTACTTCACCGTTGGTGGCGTAAACTACTTTCCGCTTTTACACCAACTCGTATCAAGCGAGATGGATTGCGACCGGATGGACTACCTTCTGCGCGACAGTTATTTCTGTGGCGTGAGTTATGGTAAATTCGATCTTGATTGGATCATCGACAATCTCAAAATTTGTGTTGAAGGCAATCAGGCCTTTCTGGGAATTTCAGAACGTGCGATTTCAACCTTTGATGATTTCCTGCTTTCTCGTTTCCATATGTTCATGATGGTCTATTTCCACTATCGTGCGGTTTGCTTAGAACAAATGCTCATGCGCTACTTTGATAGTGAGAAAAATGAGTATTCAATTCCGGCCGACATTGAAGCGTATCTGGAACACGATGATGCTTATCTTATGAGAGTGCTTCGTAAATCAGATAACGTTTGGGCGAAGAGAATCGTAAGAAACTCCATTCCAAAAAAGATCCTTGAGACCTTTGGAACTGTTCATCTGCAGCAGATGCATGACCTTGAGAAATTTATGAAGTCGGAAAATATCGACTATATTAAATGTTCATCAACTGGTCGCCTGTCTAAATACTACAGTGCCACTTCACCTCAGGAAGTTTATCCGATGAAAGTGATGAGAGAGTCTTCACTTGCTAAAGGTCATCGCACCATTAAAAACATTCAAGAAGCGACGGATCTCTTCACGAAATACAGTGAATCTCACGCAGTTAACCGTATTCACTGTGACTTCGATGAGCTTAAACCAAATCAACAGGCCGAAATCCTAAAGATCATTCAGGCCTAGTATGTATAAGTTTTTTCTCTACTCGATGCTGATGATTTTGTACCTGGGTCTCGCGAAGGCACTCTCGCCTTCCGAGCTTGGTGTGCAATATCTTCAAAACGAGAAGGCCTTTTCTAAAGTTATTAAGGCCCCACTGGCCACAGCAATTCTGGTGGACACTCACGCTACTGGTTTTTTGATTAAGACCTATTATCAAAAGTACCGGGTGATTAGCGGCTACGACTCAGTTGAAGAAGTGATCGTTCGAACTAGTAAAGAATTTGCTAAAAAGAACCTGGCCAATATTGGTCTTTCTCTTTATCGCCGAATTGATGACAAGGAAGAGTTTCTTCCTTTGCCTCCGGGAAGTTTGTACATCGGTAACCGTGAATTTGGTGAATGGAAGATGAATAAAAAAGGCGACATGAAATGGCGCTTTAATAAGTCTTTCAAGAACTTTCCGAAGTATCTGGGCTGGGGCAATTTTCGGCCAACTGAAGAATTTTACCAGCAGATGCGCGCCAGTGTGACGCTCAATCAGCCCTTCTATGGACTAAAAAACGAATTTGGACCGAAAGGTCGCATCACTCAGGAGAACTTTCCTCATTTCTTCAAAGATGAACGTATGAAGAAAGTAGAAATGAAGACCCTTCTGATTGAATATTTTAAAGAGAACTTTTAAGGAAAACATATGGCCGAGATTTTCGACAGGCTCGTCATTCGACTTCTATTAGCACTTTTTGTGTGTTTCATGATCTGGGTGTATCGCTACGCTCATGTGATTTTTTATCCGACAGTGAAACGTCAGGTGCTGAAAAAAATTAACCCGGCCGAAAACCCGGCAGATGCTCTTCACCTTTTTTCTCGCTTGGTGGGAATTGCCCTGATTTTCTCGTCGATTTCTTTTAATGAGGCGTCAGGTTTCTTTTTAAGTATTTTCCATTTCGCGGTTTGGGGAACCATCGCGATTGTACTGTATCTTCTTTCGCTTTTTATTATTGAATCGATCGTTTTCTATAACTTCGATTACACTGATGAGATCTTGAAGCGCAAAAACATGTGCTATGCCTTCATTAGCTTCTGTCATGCTATTGTGATCGCATTTCTAACCAGAACCGTGATGCTCGAGGCGGAGAACTCACTAGTGATTCTCCTGGTGCTTTGGTTGTATATGCTGGTGATCGTGGGCTTTTCCGTAAAGTACTTTACCCTGATTAGCCGCCTGACTTTTAACAAGCTCATGATGCAAAAGAACCTCTCTCTGTGTTTTGCCTATGGTGGATTCACGCTAGGTGCAGGTTTTATTATTGCGAGCTGTTTTGATCAGGAACACTACGACATTACGGTTTACTGTATTCAGGTTCTTTTGAAGACCATCTTGTCTCTCATCATCTTTCCGATCTTTAAAAAAGGTCTCATGAAGATTTTCCCTGTGAAACTGGGCGAAGAGCGTGGCCACGAAGGTCTGATTGAAGAAGATCGTCAGAGTTATGGTTATGGCTTTTACGAAGGTGCTGTATTCATTGCTGGCGCAATCTTGACTACAATGATCGTGAATCGTATCCAATTCGGTACAATTTACCCATTCTTCTAGTAGGGGCACCCTCTGGTAAAATGAATGCCAGAGGGTCCCTATGAGTAACAAAATTCACAACGTTTTCTCCCAGCTTCAGCAGTTTGAAGAGCATATTGGCCATTTAGAGGCCCGTATCCTGGAGCTTGAACAGCGAATTGAGCAACTCATTCAAATTGAACGTAATCACCTGATTCGTGTGAAAAATCGCGAGGAAGTATCGGATGATTTCCTTTTCCATGGTCGCCGTTATCAGGATCTTTCTCCTGAGAAGGCCTGGAAGCTCTATAACAACAAAGATTTTGATTTCATTCTGATTGATGTCTCGGCCGCGGATTTTACTCCTGAAAATAAAATCCCAGAGGCCCTGCATATTCCTTGGGAAGTGTTTCCAGAAAGATTCATGGAAATCACCAGCAAGACCACTCCTATTCTCTTTATTTCTGAAGACGGGACAAACTCAGTAATGGCCTGCGAATACATGGTGAAGCGTGGTTACTATAACTGTAACAACGTTTCCGGTGGTTATAAGTATTGGAAGGGAAATCAGCTTTCGATCGTTAAAGAGCAAACTGCCTAAATCAGGCTGCCCTTAGTTTGATTCTCTAGAAGCTCACGATAAAGATTATCCAGCATCAATTCAACGCGATCGAGTTCTACCTCACCTAGTTTGGTGGTGTATTGGCGCTCAAGATCGTTAGTCACTTGAAGTAGATTCAGCTTAAATTTTTCACCGTAATCAGTTAGAAAGACCAACTGTTCACGCTTATCTTGGTCAGAGTGCGAACGCTTGATATAACCGCGTTTTTCGAGTTCATTTAAGTGTGAAGTCATGGTCTGCTTTTTGAGACCACAGGCCTTCCCGATCATCTTGATAGATGGACCATCGTTTTCAGAAAGGTACATTAGGATTTCCAGGAAGCTTGGGCGAAGATCATTGAAGCCACGAGACTGAAGCTCTTTAATGAGCTCAATCGAGTAAACTCGATAGATTTTTTTTAGCAAACTTCCGATGTTAGCAATTCTCTTCATGGATCCCCATATAGTATGACTATCATACTATGACTCGGGCAAAACTCAAGTCTTTTGAAGGGCCCGTTCTAATTCTTCTGGCAGAGGCCTCTGAGGAGCTTGGGCCTTTTTATTGATGACAGGTCTCTCATCCACACCGTTGATCCACATATCCAAACGGAGACGCTCTTTCACGGTCATAAGTGGTGAGGCGTGAGCGGCGAACGAAGTGAAAAGTAAAATTGTGAAGATAGCTTTCATATATGGTCCCTTATGCTTTTGGTTTCTTTTGATGTTCGTTCCACTCGATCAGGAGCTTCATGTATTTCCCGATGGCCGTACCATCTCGAGAAATGATTTTAAGATCATCCGGTGTGAGCTCTTTATTAACTCCAAAATAAGTGCAAAGAATTGAGTAATCTAAGTTAAGGCGCGTGATTTCGTCTTTGTCTGTTTTATCGAGACCCTTCATCAAAGAGTTGTAGTTTTGTGCCAACTCCGCCCATAGAGTAACAGTTCTGTCGTAGAAGTCTTTTTTCATGTAACCCACGACTGCTCTCTTATGGGCCACAACTTTCGTAATCAAAGGGCTTCTCATCTTATAAAGACTTAGAGACAGATCAATCAGCTGATCATCTTCATAATGAGAAAGGTGCTGCTCAAGACGTGAATCTGGAACTAAATGCAGAATATTGGCCGCTGTATCGAGATCATTATATTCAATCAAATCGCTGAATCTGTCGTACACGGCCACAGCAAACTTCTGGCTGTTCATCACACCAAGAGTCAGAAGAGTCAGGTAGCTTTCTTCAGTTAAGATAGGAGAGAGTTCTTTTAAAAGAGGCACAGAATATTTATGAATTTGGAACAGGCCACTTAAAAAAGAAACGCCTACTTCTCCATTCGTTAATGAGAAATGAAGATTTGGATCGACTTCTTTTTTCAAGTTTTCCAAATTTGCAAGAGTCGGATTTTTTATAGCATTATTTACTAACTCGTATTTTAAAAGACTTTGAAGAGCAGGAACAACAATCGTCGAGGCCTTTTTTGAAACAACTAGGCCCGTTTTTGTGTCTTTTGTTTTTGGTTCTAGATAGCAAGTTCTGACGGCATCAAAAACTCTGAACTGAGCATGTGCCTTATAGGCCCTGACGGCCACACCTACAACTTCGTGTGTTTCAGCATCAAGAATAGGAGCACCGGAATCTCCACCAAAAATATCATTGGTTGATTCGAATTCATATTTCTCGTTAATGTTCGTTACTTTACCCACGGACATGTTAGAGAGATAACCATAACCATGGGCAATTTTAATGACCTTATCTTTTACTTTTAGTTCTCTATCTGAAATATCTAATGAAGGAATTTCGGGATTTGTTTCAGCAAAGAGAACAGCAAAATCATCACCGGAGCTGCTATGGGAATAGTAGCCAACGCTGTCACAAGTCGCTATTTGTGAAGCATTAACAATGCGATCTCCAGCATTCGCTCCCGGCTTTGTACCTGCATCGTTAAAATCAAAAATAAAACGATTATCAGTACAAAAGTCCGCTAACTTTTTTTGAGACTCAATACAATGAGCAGCGGTACCGATGGCGTTATCTGCAATTTTGAAAGCCGTACATGATCCATAGCTGTACGAGTTGCTGAATTTCTCTTCGGGACATAGATCGCTATCAATGCTTTTAGGCTTAATGGTAAACGTACCGTCCTTATTATCAATGATCTGTGCTGCCTCAACAATCGTGGCAATGGCCGCGGCGGTTTTTCTGCTCTTATCATCTAGTTTTGAAACATTCGTTCTATCATCACCATCTTGAATGATGTTTCCTAAAGTAATGGATTTAGAACCTTGCCCAGGCTGACAAGAAACGAAAAGCATGAGCGTGAACAGTGGCAAACAACGGCGCATAGTAACTCCCTGAATGGGAGAATTAAGAGCAAGCCTTATGCCAGAATTAAGGGTGAAATCTGTCTAGGTTTTAGACAGTTTCTGATGGCAGTGTTTGGGAAATGTACAATTGGGACTAGAGAACCGGTTCGAATGCCTTCGTGATGAGCTTATAGAAACTTTTTTTCGTGCAGTGTTTGACGGCGTCTTTCAGAGAGAGTTTCTTCGGGTTTACTACCTCTACCTTGTCCATAAAGTATTTTTGTATGCGGGTATTGTGAGTTGAGATTTTCTCCGCCATCCCTTTGTCTTTCACAATCACACCGTTCTCAAGATTGATGTTTTGCGATCGAGGATCCATGTTGAAACTTCCGACGAAAACTTTCTCGTTATCGACGACAATGGTTTTAGCGTGAATAAAGTGCTTAGGCCTTAGCTCGAAGGTCTCAATTCCCATTTTGACCAGTTCTTCTTTACGAGCGTCCCAGGCAACTCCCATCAGATAAACGTCATTTGAAACTTTTGAGTTAGAAAGAATTCTGACCTTCACTCCTCTATCGAGTGCTTTTTCAAGTGTGTCTTTGAATTCCTTTGTCAGAAGAACGTATGGATTCATGATATCAATCGAGGTCTTCGCCTCATTGAGCATTTTGAGAATCTCTCGATGAATACCGGCCTGTTTTTTAATGTCAGGAAGATCGGCAATGTATTTAACTTCTTCTGGTTTTGCAGTGAAGGCCTTACCAGGTTTAATGTGTTCCTTCTTTGCCTTAGTGATCCATCCCTCTACGTCTTTTGTGGCCAGATCAATTTCGGCGTTGGTCACAATGGTAACAGGATTTTTGACCTCTGCTTTGGCCAATAGATTCACGAATGTTTGTCTGGCCTCATCAGCTGCCTCTCCAGTGATTTTCATCTCAGCGCTGATGTAGTTTGTGGGTGCCTTACGTTTAAAGTAACTCGCGGTCATATTTCGATCGCCGATAATGACGGCCTCAGAACCGATAAGTGCCTTCTGGTGATTTCGATTATTGATTTCTGGAAGATGACGAATTTTCGGATTGTAGACTTTAACATCAATGCCGTTTTTCTTCAGCACTTCCACCACTGCTGAATGATAGGTCACTCCCTTCCCGATTCCATCTACGACCATTGTGACTTTCACGCCACGTCGAGCGGCATCTACGAGAAGACCGATGGTTTTTTGTCCGAAGTCATCGAGATCGAAGAGATAAGTGTTGAGATAGAGGAACTTCTTCTCATTCATGATCATTTGCTCACGAACGCTTTGGGCCTGCAGACGATTTAAGAGTAACGAAACTTCTTCGGCTAGAGCTGATGAGCACGCAAATAAGAGCGCGATGAGGGTCAGATGAATGTGTTTAGGCCAATTCATGTGAGAATACCCATGTAGGCTTATCGGATATTTAAGGAATAAGTTTAGGGCCATAAGTATTCATTATTTGAATATAAGAATTCTTAACTACCCCGCCAGGAGATTGTTTTGGAAAATGAGAAATTCAACAAGGTAGTATTATGAACATTTTTTTCTCAGTGCTTTTGATCCTTCTATATTCAAATATCACTTTCTCCCAATCCGAGAATTGGCCAGTGTTTGTAAATTTCCTACCACCACATTTAGAGATTCAGCCTGAAAATAGACATTGCTCTCCTCTCAATACAATCTCAAATATAGGTGAATGTAAAATCCACAGCCAAACCTGTAACTTCAAATATACTTTCGAAGCAAGGGCTGAAGTTTCTAATCGTATTTACATTACTTCTGATAAAAGTGTTGGCGAAGGTTTTTTTCATTTAAAGGGCCAATCAAAAACTTTTAGCTCAATGAGTAAAGGAACTCAAATACTTGAGTTCAAGAACATCACACGTCCATCGGTCATTACGGTTTACACAAAGTCTTATGAAAGACAGGTTATAAAAGTGAAACCAGGAACAAAATTTACAGTGAATAAACCAACTCGAAAGCTAACTTCACATTCAATTAAACTTGTCCCAGGCAATAATAAATATGAAATTTTTTATCCTAAAAATTTTAAGACAATAGAGTTTTCATTAGAGGGCCATAAAGGTGTCTCTATTGAACTGGTCGATCAAGCAATTGATTACTTAGATGTAAATGAAAAAACTCAAATTGAAATGGGTCCGGGTCAGTATGAATTCTTTTTTAGAACAAAAGAACAGGATGGAATTCAGAAAGTGCATTCCAGAATTGTGAATGTTAATGAAAATGATTTAAAAGATGAGAAAATAACCATCCTAAATTCTGATCTAAAAGAAGAGATGGTAAGAGGTACAATATACTATGAAGGAAGACAAGAGTGTTTTTCACCTGCTTCTTTTGAAGACATCAAATCAACTGCCTTCACTGAAATACATAGTGTCCATTTGAATGACTCTCCGAACTTAAAATCTCAATTTGTTTTAAAGGATTCAGCAGTTTGTATAAAACCAGAAAACAAATCCTCATTTCAAAGTCTAAGAAGCCGTTATCCTTCAGAATTAAATATTAAAGCGACATGCTCAACAGCAGAACTCCAAAAGATGGAAACTAGCTATCCGCTTTATTTAGCTCCCGATTCAAAGTCAAAAATCATTGGAAAAGCCGTACTCGAAATACTGCCAGAAAATATCAATCAAATTAACTCTACATTTGTTGATACCAATAATGTTTCGACAAAATTTGAGAGCAATTTTATCAAAGCATTTTGTCATCCCATCGATCAATTCGTTTTCTTATACGAAGCAAAGAGTACAAATGGAGAATGGAGTGAATTAGGAGAAGGACCTTGGGGCAAGAATGCTTGGATCAATTTGCATGCTTTTGAGTTACCTTACGTTGGATATAAATTTAAATATGATGGTTTATCAGATGCCACATTTGTCTACGAATCTGGAAGTTTTATGGTTAAAGGCGACAAATATGGTCCCGGTAATGAATTTGATCAGATTGAGAAAAAAATTACCCCAAAAGATGTTAAAGATGAGAAAGGAAAATTCAAAGGTACTATGGACTGCGAATTACATTATTGATCTCAATAAATAAAAGGGAAATTCATCTTAAGGTTTACTTCGACGTCGAAGTGGAAGTGAGTCAAAAAAAAGGGCCCCTTGCGGAGCCCTTAGAATTTTTAGTTGAAGAAGTTTCGACTGTTGGAAACCGACGTCGCCATCCCTACCCCCACACCGAAGGTGAGCATACTCGATCCCCCGTAACTCATAAGTGGTAATGGAATACCCACGATCGGCAGAAGTCCGGACACCATCGCCATGTTAATAAACGTGTGCCAGAAGAAGATCGCCATAATACCTACCACGAGTACAGAGTCGTAAAACCTCTGCACGGATGTGGCCAGCCAGATAAGCCTCATAAAGAAAACGAGATACAGAATAATCAAGAACACCGAACCGAAGAAGCCGTGCTCTTCATTGAAGATCGCGAACACGAAATCGGTATGGTTTTCTGGAAGGTAGTTAAGGGACGCTTGAGAAGAGTTCTTAAACCCCTTACCAAAAAGTCTTCCTGAACCAATCGCAATCTCGGACTGAATGGCGTTGTAACCAGAACCTTTTGCATCTTCGTACGGATCAATGAACGTGTGAATACGTTTTCTCTGATACTCGCGAAGACCGAAGTTATACATCAAGACTCCGGACACCACCGCAATGACTCCGAGAGTGGTAATCGTTTTCCACTTAAGACGCTTATAAAAAATCATAAGTGAGAAGATGAACACCAGAAGCATTCCGGTACCTAAGTCCGGCTGAATAATAACCATCACTGCCGGGATACCCATAATAAGGCCAGGAATAATCAAATCTTTGAAGCCAAGTTGTCTTTCTGGATTCACTTTCGTGAAGTAACGAGCAAGGGCAAGCACCAGACCCATTTTCATGAACTCAGACGGCTGCATACGGATTGGCCCAATCACAAGCCAGCGTTGAGCACCCATCCCTACTTTACCCATCAAAAGAACCAGGAACACGAGAAACAAAGTTCCCACGTAACCAACGTAAGAAAAACGCTCAAATGTTTTTGGGTTCAAAAAACTAATACCGATCGCAACACAAACAGACAGGATGAACCAACCAATCTGTGATTGATAAAGAGCATCGAGTCCGGCCGCCACGTCAGCGTGAGTTGAAGAATAAAGATTCAGCACTCCAACCAGGAAGATGGCGGCCATACTTCCGATGAAGCTGAAATCATATCGTTTTAAAAATTGCAGTATCGTCTGATTCAAAACAAGAGCTCCGTTTATTCTTCAGCAGGTTCAGCTGCTGGTTTAGGTTTCGCTGGCTGGGCCGCGCGCAGAGACTTCACCCAATTGTCTCTAATTTCTTTGTCCTTCTCTAAGTTCTGTAAATAGAGATCAGGATGATATTTTTTCATGTACTGAGTAATCACTGCTTCAGCAACTGGAGTTGCGGCACTTGAACCGTGACATCCGTGCTCAACGATTACCGCAGCTGCGATCTTCGGATTGTCCGCCGGAGCAAAACCTACAAAGAGACCGTGGTGACGAGATTCATAGTCCATGTTTTCACATTTCGCATAAACCTTATCGGCCGAAGCACTCTTCACCTGCGACGTACCTGTCTTACCCGCCATCAAGATACCCTGACCACGACGATAAAACGCAGTTCCTTTCGGGCTGTTCACAACCTGGAAAAGACCTTCACGAATAAACTTCAAAGTCTTCGGGTTCTTCATTTCAAACGAAGAAAGAAGTTCCGGAGTAAATGTCTTAACCAGTTCACCTTGAGTATCGTAGATATCTTTCACAACGTACGGACGATAGATCTTTCCGCCGTTGGCGATCGCTGCATAAGCTGTTGCAAGCTGAATCGTAGAGGCCAGAACGTATGACTGACCGATGGCACACGACAGAGTTTCCCCTGCCTGCCACTCTTGTCCGAATCTCTTCTTCTTCCATTCTTTAGTCGGGATCAAACCTGATACTTCACGTGGAAGTGAGATACCTGTTCTAGCACCAAGACCAAAGGCCTTCGCGTATTTTGAAATGGCATCAATGTCCATGCGGTTCGCGGCCTTCTGGAAGTAAACGTTACAAGACTCTCGAATCGCTTTCACAAGATTCGTTGGCCCGTGACCTTCTTTCTTCCAACAGTGATAGACCTTACGACCTAAACGGAATGAACCACCACAATTTACTTCAGTGTTCTCATCAATTTCACCCTCTTCAAAAGCGGCGATACCAGTGATGGCCTTGAAAGTTGAACCTGGTGAAAAATGTTCTTGAATGTTACGGTCACGTAGTGGGTGTTCTTTGTTACCCACAAGACTTCTCCAATACTCAGGCGTTAAACCTCTTGAGAACTGAGAAGGATCAAAACTTGGACGAGACACCATCGCCAGAACCTGACCAGAGTTAATGTCAATCGCGATCACACCACCGACTTTGTCCTGAAGAGCATTGAAAGCAGCAATCTGCATGTCACGGTCGATTGTGAGTTTCACATTCATACCAGACAGAGGCTTCTCGTCTTCAATTCCTTTAAACAGGTTATCAGTGTTGATGTAGCGCTTTCTTCTACCTCGGGCATCCACTTCCACGAACTCGTGTCCGTTTTCACCACGAAGGTATTTATCTAATTGTTCTTCAATACCGAACTGACCGATGAAGTCGCCCAGGCGATAATCAGCATGATCGCGCTCGCGAAGTTTTGGAAGCTGAGTCTGAGAAATCTCAGAAATGTAACCAAGTAAGTGGGCACCGATTTCTTTATCGCGATACTCACGTGAAATGAATGTATCAACGCTTACACCTGGAAGGTCAGCGTTTTGAGTTTCAATCTGCGCCAACTCTCCAAATGAGATGTTCTTTTTAACGATGATAGGACGATACTTCGCCTGGTTTGAGTTTTTCTTTAAAATAGTGTTGATCGACTCGATGTCCATTGAAAGCATCTTAGATAGCTTTCCTAGAGTTTCTTCCTTATCCATCAAGAACTGCGGAGTCAGGATCGCATCGAATCGAGGGATGTTATCCACAAGTAACTGATCATCACGGGAGTAAATGAGACCTCTAGGTGCCCACACTACTTCCTTACGAAGACGGTTTTGGATGGAATAGTTGTGAAGTGTTTCACCCTTGTAGACCTGAAGGTACCACAGGCGCGCAAGCACCAAACCAAAGGCAGCAGTGATGATATAAGAAATCAGCGCCGCTCTTTCTTTATGTATTTTGACCAGTTCTTCTTCACCGAACATAACTAAATTTCAACTCCTGCAGGACCGCGGTCACTTGGAACACGCCATACTTGCTCCAATACCCAGAAAAGAATTGGAGAAATAAGTGAAAGAAGAATACTACCTGGAATGAAACTCCAAAGAATCATTCCGAACTTATCGAAGTTCGAGATTTTAAGGCAGATCACAACTGTCACAGTGAGATACCAAACGAATTGGAAGAACTGCACAGTGACCATCGTCATCACTGCTGTCGTAAGGTGAAGAAGCTCTTTCAGGTAATTCGCTGACATCATCACGATGAGCCCTGCCAATGTTCCCAATGCCCAACCTTCAATTGAGAAGATTGAGTGAACGATCTGAAGACCCATAATCATCCAAGGCACGGCCGCTGAATTTAAACGGATCGCAAGGAACAGGATAAACAGAACGTTGAAAGTCAGACGATATTCAGTCCACCCCAACGCGGGAAGGATAGTTGACGTCACGATTTCAAAACCAATCAGCATCGCGACTGAAATCGCGAATGAAATTAACAATTGAGAGATACTCATTCTCATATTTTCTTCTCCTGTGCTGGAGCGGCTACTTGAGCAGGAGCTGCAGCTGGATCAATGCTCGCCTGAACACCTTCAACCGGAGTCAGCACCAGAACTTCTTCTAATTTGTCGAAATCAACACTTGGAACAACTTCAATTGAAAGAGTCATTCCGAAATTTTCTTTAGCAATGCTTGTGATCATCCCGACCTTGATGCCTTTAGGATAAATACCACCCACACCAGCAGTGATGAGCTTATCTCCCACCTCTACTTGCTCGTTTCTCATGATGTACTTAAGCGCACACTTGAAGTTCAGAACACCCTCGATGATTCCGTGTGTACGAGTTCTTTCAACCACAACATCCACACGGTTGTTCTGATCGAGAATCGTAAGCACGTCAGCATAGTTATCAGTCGCGCGGTAAACGTAACCCACGAGACCGTGATCAGTGATCACTGGAGACATTGGCTTAATGCCGTGACGAGTTCCTTTATTCAGACGAATCACTTTAAATTCGTTGGCAGAGTCCCAACCAACAACCTGGGCCAGAACGCGAGTGTGTTCTTTCTCGTCAGAGAAATTCAACAAGCGCTTCAGTCGAAGGTTCTCTTTACGCATCTCTTCCATGAAAGTCAGGTCACTTTCAAGACGCGAAATTTGTTTTTTAAGAACGGTGTTTTCTTTACTCGTGTTCACGATCGAAAGGTAGTTGTCCCAAAGAGAAGAAAGGTTCTTCTTCGAGCTCGCAAGACCTTCCTGAACTGGAGAGATAACTTCCGTCACAATCTGATGAAAAAGCGAGGGCTCACCGAGGTTAAATTGTTTTTGCGAAATGCCATAAATCGCAAGAACACCCACAATGAGATTATTGACAATTTTAGTCTTTGAAGACTCTTGGATTAGTTTCAAGCTACAGACCTCTATTTAAACTTATCCCTTAAGAGTAAACGAAATCGGTGCCCGATGCCAACGAAGTTTCGAGATAAAGTCTTTGACCATACCCGCCCTTCCCCGATAAAATAACTTGCATTTATTACGTTCAAAGGAACCCCATGAAAAACGCATTTGCGAGCAAGATGTCTTATTTTATTTTGACGTTCATTTTTTTGATCATCACAGCGAGTTTTTTGTTCTCTAACTTTACAAGTTTCTCTCTGGGAACATCATCAAACGTAGCAACTGTGGACGGCACTCCAATTTCTCTTAAAGAATACCAAACGGCGCTTACTCGCCAGGTTGAATTCTTTAATCAGATGATGGGTGGCCAAGGCATGACTCAAAAACAACTTGAAGAAATGGGCATCAAGCAATCTGTGCTAAATGGTCTGATTCAACAAAAACTTATCCTGAATACGGCCGACCAAATGGGATTCGTTGTGTCATTGGATGAAGTGAAGAACGAGATTAAGTCTATGCCTTACTTCAAAACCAATAACCAATTCGACGTTGCCCTTTATAGAAATATGCTGCAAGGCAATGGATATGTTCCAACTCAATTCGAAGAACTAGTGGCCAATGACTTAAAGCAAAAGAAAGTTGATGAGCTTTTCAACTCGACTCTGGTTTCTGAGAACTTCGTTCAAGACGTAATGAAATTCAAAAACAACATCGTTACCGTTCAAGGAATTAAGCTTAGCCGTCAGGCCCTGGCCCCGATGGTGACTGTTTCTGAACAAGAAATTAAAGATTACCTAGCGAAACCAGAAAACCAAAAGTCTCTGGAAACTGCCTACACTGAAAACTTCTCTAAATACAATAAGCCAGAAGAAGTTAAGGCCCGTCACATCCTGATTCAGGGTGAAGATGCTAAGGCCCTAGATAAAATCAAGGCCATCAAAGCGAAGGTTAATACTAAGAACTTTGCGGACATCGCTAAGAAGGAAACTGAAGATCCAACAGGTAAGGCCAACGGTGGTGACCTTGGTTGGTTCGCTGCTGGTCGCATGGTTCCGGAATTCGAAACTGTTGCTTTCAAAATGAATAAGGGTGAGATTTCTGAACCTGTAAAAACCCAATTCGGTTACCACATCATCATGGTGGAAGATAAAAAAGCCGCTGAAACAAAATCACTTGATTCTGTTAAGAATGAACTTGCCCAGATGGCCCTTCAAAAAACTAAGGGTTCTGACCTGGATAAACTTCTAAAATCGACTTCTGATTCTCTTGAGGCCGCCCTAAATAAAGGTGATATGGCCGAAGTTGAGGCCCTGGCCAAAAAAGTTGATGGCACAGTTTTCAAAAACACAGAAGTTAACCAGTATGATCAATCGCTTGCTCAAACGACTCTTGCTCCAGCAGAAGCGGATAAAATTTTCAAGGCAGCTCCTGGTACAATCCTGAATTTCGGTAACCCTGGCACCATCTTCCTGGTAAAAGTGGTTTCTAAGGACTCTAAGGGTGCGGAAGTTCCAGCGGAAAAGCTAAAAGCAGAAGTGGCCTCTCAAAATCAGCTATTCTCGAGAAAGGTTCGCGAGGAATTGATCAAAACAATGAACAACAAAGCAAAGGTTGTCACAAACCCGTCTTTGATGTAATTTAGGGTCCTCAAAAGAGGACATTATGGCAGACAAAAACGCACGCTTTAAAGACAACATTCCTGGTAAATACTACGTGGATGATTCTTGTATTGCGTGCGACGCCTGCTGTGTAGAAGCTCCAAAGTTCTTCGCCATGAACGATAATGATGGCCACGCCTACGTTAAACTCCAGCCTACAACTCCGGAAGAAATGAAAGACGCTGAAAACGCGCTTGCAGCTTGTCCAGTTGAGGCCATCGGAAATAACGGTTAATTACCAGTCAAATCCTAAAGCAGCATTTAACGAGTTCACAGTTTGTTTCTGGGTATGGGTCCAGTCAGAAGTGAAGTACGTGTAATCGAATTTCACGTGGGCCTTGGCAAAGTAATAGAGCAGCCCGGTTGAATAGAGCATGCCGTCCTGATGAAGCTCAAAACGCGCATTATCGAGTCCTCCACCATCAGTCGTCACATTTCCATTTAGATCCATTCGAAAATAGTTCACGTTCACATAGTGAAGAAGTTTGTCCTGCCAGCGATAACCGGCGATCAGACCCACTTCGTTGTGTTTAATTTTAGTCGAAAGCTTTTCAATATTTCCGCTGAAAAAATCATCCAGTGAATCTGAATCATCATTATGAGTGGTCTTAGAACCGGTCGCGAGAAGAATTGAGGCCGAAAAGTTCCCCTTCTTTGCTTCCAAACGAGGATTTCCAATAAATTGAAACTTGGCCCCTAATAATGTTGGTGTGATCACCGTTGAAGGCATGGCAAAAATATCTAAGCGACGAAAAAGTCCGAGTTCCCCTAACCCACCCAGTGTGTAAGGAGTTGAATCGCGATCAACTGCATTGTCTATTTCATCATTATCAAAATCCAGACGATCATATTTCGTGGCCTGTAGGCGGGCCTCGAGTGCTCCACTACCAAGTTTACCGTGGGTCTCAGGAGAAATCATGCGAGTACCAACAGTGCGAATATAAGATGAACAAGAAGTAAGGGACATCAGGGACAATAAAAGTAAAAAGCGCATTAGATAGATTTCTCCATATCACAGTAAAAGCCGTAGCTCAGATTTTCCCAATAGTAATGGTTCTCATCCTTCGGTGTGATTCTGATGGCACCATCCGTGCAAACACTACCGTCACAAGCATAAAGATATGGGCCCTGGCCATTGCAGTAACCTTCGTAAGTCACTTTTAGAATCGTGATTTGACCTTGATTGGTGACTCTCACCTTTTGATCGCAAATGCTTTCGTTGTTTCCATTCACACAACGGTACATACCATTTGTTGGAAGTGATGAGGCAAAAGCTGAAAGTGAAAGAAGAGCTAAAAGTAGTGTTGGCATAAATTCCCCTGATAAATTTATCTTACCGGGGAAATAAAAAAGGGCAACCGTGAGGTTGCCCCTTCTGGAGTATAGAGAAAACTAGGAGTTATATCTAAGAGTTAGTTATTAGCTATTATCTCTTGATGTTAAGAACTTCTTGTAACATCTGGTCAGATGTTGTGATCGTTCTTGTGTTCGCTTGGAAGTTACGTTGAGCACCCATTAGAGCGATAAACTCTTGAGCGATATCAACGTTAGACTGTTCAATCGACTTAGCAAGAACTTCACCGCGGCCGTCAGAGCCTGGTTTACCAAGGGCCGCTTGACCTGATTTACGAGTTTCTTTGAAAAGGTTTTTACCTGTTTTGAAAAGACCTTCGTTGTTTTCGAATTTAGCAACTGCAACTTGACCAAGTTCACGTTGAACACCGTTGTCATATACCGCTGTAAGAACACCGTCATCATTGAACGACATAGAAGCAAGTGTCGCAGCTGATGAACCGTCTTGAGAGTGACGAGCAACAGATGATTTAGAACCGAACTGAGTAGCAGCATCAAGTCCAGTACCGCCTTCTTTAATCGAAGAACCAAAGTTAAGAGCGATTTGCTGGTTAGGAAGAGCGCCTTTATTGAAGTTGAAAGAGTTCATTCCCGGAGTTTCTTCTTCAAGAAGACCTTTCTGATTGAACTTCAATTTACCATTTGCCATTTCCTGCATCTGGCCCGGAACACCGTTAGCAGCATCAGCACCGTCAACCATAGCATGGTATTCCCATGTAGCGCCGTCAGCTTGCTTGTTGAAATAAAGAGTAACTAGACGAGCAGTACCAACTGAATCGTAAACAGTTACTGAAGTATTGAAGTTAGAAGTTTTATCAGGGTTCTTTGGATCGAACACTTTAATACCGTCGCGTGAATCAAGGTTCATCGACATTTTAATTTCTGAAGTTGGAGTAGCAGCGATGTTAGTGTTACCTAGCTTGATCGCGCCTTGTTTGTTTGTGATGTTACCTTTTTCGTCCGGTTGGAAACCTTGAACTCTGTAACCATCACCGTTGACCATGAAGCCTTCTTTATCGAAGTGGAAAGCACCGTCACGAGTGTAACCTTTACCGAATGGTGCATCTACGACGAAGAAGCCGTTACCATTGATGGCAAGGTCAGTAATGTTTTGAGTACGAGCAACTGTACCCTGAGTAAATTGAGAAGTGATGTGAGCTAGTTTTGTACCAGAACCCATTTGGTCACCGCCATCGATCCCTTTAAGAGAGTTGGCAAGCATGTCTTGGAATTCAGCACGAGAAGATTTGAAACCGTGTGTACCAGCGTTGGCGATGTTGTCACCGATTACGCCCATTGATTGGCCCGCAGCATTTAGACCAGTAACACCAATGTTAAAAGATGATAGAATACTCATACCTGTCCCTCCTAGACTCCTGGCGAGGGGTTTCGAGCACAACGGGCTCTCTACCAATGGCTTCCAGAAAAGGACCAGCCAACCTCAATCCAAATTAATATTATAACTACCTATGTTTCTCGACTCACTCCTAAGTCGATTTACATCATAAATATCGTCGAATCGATTTTAGTAAAAACGTTTTCGTTCATGTTGTTCTTGTCTACGGCCGTTACAACCGTGTTCTTGTCCACATCAACGACGTAAGCGGCCTTGTTTGTAATCACGAGTGAATCGTGACCGCCCTTCGTACGTAACTTACTGATCGCTTCTTTAAGCTTCATGTACTCATTTCCATCAAGCTCTATATTTCTCTCCTGCAATCTTTTCATTGCATGAGTTGAAACATTCACATCATGGCCAACTTGCTTTTCAGTGACCTGCGGTTGACGAAGGTCTTGCTGAGAAAGCTGGTCTACCAGACCTTTGAACTCGCTCTTCTCCCCTTGCTTTAAGGCGTTCGTTTTTTCTGCCTTCTGAACATCAGAAGGTAGCGACGAAACGTTAGGGATTAAGAATGAATTCACCTTACTCATACTAATCGTAAATTCCTGTGTTCTCTTCGTAAGCGTTCATCGCTTGCTGAGTCGGAACACTTTTCGCACCAAATGCGTTATTATTAAATTGTATCGAACCATCTTGCCCCGACAAGCCGGAATTTGTTGCCTGTTCAGCATTACTATTCGAAAAATGTGTTTGAGTTTCAGCAGTGTGAAAGCTCTTCACATCTCTTAAAAATACTTTCTGACCATTCACTGTAAGAACAGGTTCACCTTCATCAAATGTTACTGATTGAACAGTACCAGTTGCTTCAGTTCTTGTTCCTACTTCATTACCCATGTGGTCCCAAGCTTTCACTTGAGCACGGTAAGTTCCTTTCACGGCCGGTGAACCATCAAGAGCAACACCGTCCCATGTGACCTGATGTGAGCCAGAAGACATTCCGTCTTTCCAGATCTCGCCCATCACGTTGTTTTTCTCATCAAGGATTCGCACCATAACTTTGGCCGAATCACCATCGAGTTTGAAAAGAACATCTCCCGGATCGCCGGAATTTTTTAGATTAATTGATGAACCATTCGTTACAACTTTTTTACCAATGAACGAAGCGGCATAGAACTTATCTTGAATGCCTTGGTTCTTGTTCCCTTCATCAAACTTCTTGTTCAAGTTTGTTAACTGCTCTAGTTGCGAGAACTGAGCAAGTTCACCCGTGAACTTACTTTGATCCATTGGATTCATTGGATCTTGGTTCTGAAGCTGGAAAGTTAAAAGCTTCATGAACTCATCTTTACCCATTTGGTTATGTGGGCCTTCTTTGAACAATTCGTTCTTAGGCTTATAACCAGTGGCCTTATTGATGATGTCTTCACGAATCTGTTTCTCGGACTTTTGACCACCAAGGCTTTTTGGGCCCATAGTGACCTGCTGATACTGCATTTGTTGTGGAGTTACTGGACGTCCAATTTCAGGCATTAGGCAGCTTCCTGGTTAAGAAGTTTCCAGAGGTCCTGACGACGCTCAGACTCATGTCGACGCTGATTTTGTTCAGAGCCAAACTGTTTATCCGCTCCACTCTGGTTTCTGCCAGATTGAGAGCCGAAATCAAAATCGTTCTTCGCTGTCTGTGTTGGAGTTTCCACTTTCAGGTCAGCAACGTTAAGACCCGCAGTTGTTAAGTGCGAGAAAAGATCTTTTGAGTTTTGTTGGAAGAAGTTCTTACCATCCACTGAGTGAGTACCGATATTCACGGCGATTGACTCATGATTTGCGCCTACCTTAGAAACTGTGATATCGATCATCCCTAGTTCCTCATGGTTCACGCGCATATTAACAGTTGGTTCTTTAGCGGCCTTGGCCTGAACCACGTAATCAGTGATCTGATTAATGATCTGATCAGGATTAGATGTCTTCACCTGATTCATATCGAAAACTTTTGGAGCGGCCTGAGTCTCATTTAACACCGGCGCGCCCTTCTGCTCGTTCATCATATTTAAGATGAACTGTTGAGAATTAACTGAAGAAGAACCTGCCTCAGGAAGAGCCGCCTCTTTCACGATCTGAGTCTGTTTAAGACCAGATTCTAAGGCAACTTTCTGATGCTGAGCCGGAAGTGTCTTCATGCCGTAAGCATTTGGAACGGCCTTCTTCGTTGCAAGATTCTTCTGAGCAACGAAATCTTCCATATTCATTAGCTGAGGATCAACTTCGCTTTTTGCGAAATCAATCGCAGGAGCGCGACCAGTAGCAACTGGTTTTGCACCTTCGGCCACTTGTGGAGTCTTAAGCATCGCCTTCGCGATCTCTTCTTTAACTTCCACTGCTTCCTGAAGTTGTGCTTCAACCGGCACTTCAATCTTGCCCGCTTGAACAAGTTTAAGAACTTCAGCATCAAGCTTTTGAACTTCTGGAGATACTTCTGAATTTTTTGGATGGTTTAATTTCTCCACACCTTTGGTCATCGCTGGATCAAAGATTTTCGGAGAGGTCGACTCTACTGAGCCGGATTGGTTAATTAATGAAGAAGGCATTTCAAGCATCTGCTCGGCCGTTACTTCTACCGGCCTCACTTCAGCAGTATCTGCCATGCTCGCCTCTAACTCACTAACGAAGATCTGGGCCTCTAATGTGCCTTCAGCAACATTAGCGTCCTTCTGCGCTTTGTTCGATACATCAGCTCTCTGAGCTTTTGTTTCGATTGGTTTAGATTGTGGAGCCTGAATCATTTCATTCCCTAATAAGTGGTCCTATGAGAATTATTCCACACTTCTTCCATGTTTTTGAAGCCGGGCAATATATTCCAAAACCTTTAGGGGAAATATTAAAACGGCAAAAATTGCCCTTTTAAGGGCTACTTCAGCACCATTTTGATCTCGGTGTACTCACCATGAACTGAATCGAAGGTAAGGGTTCCACAGTTTTTTTCCACAAAAATACTGGCGAGGTAGATTCCTAGACCAGTACTTCTGCCTCTGGGCTTCGAACTCACAAAAGGACGGCCTAGACGATGACGAATGTCCTCTGGAATCCCTACTCCATTGTCTCGAATTATGAGAGTGGGATGATCTTCGTAGCTATGAGTGGTGACACTTAATTGCGGAACATATCCAGGAGGAGACTTTTGTTTCTTCTCCAAAAGAGCATAAAGAGAGTTATCGAAGAAAATTTCCAATGCTTTCTCAAAGGCCTCAAGAGAGGCCAGTTTCACGAAAATAGAATCATAATTTTTCACGAACTCAATAGACGTGATGAAGTCATATTCTTCAAAGCGGTGAAGAGAATTATTGAGACAATAATCCACCACCTCCGGAAGATCATAAGACATATTATGTGTATGAAGTTCTCCGGTACGTGCTTGCTTTAAGAGTGTATCCAGAGATTGATTCGCGATGAGAATTTGCTTCGATAAAAGCTCACTCGCCTTCTTAATTTTTTCGAAGGCGTTGCCAGTGTGTTTATCAATGCTCTTCGTTTCAGCGAAATACTTCTCAATCGTGTTCTGAATAATTTCCGAAGAGCCATGAATGAGATTGAAAGGATTTTTTAACTCATGGGCCACGCCCATCGTGACCATACCTAGATTGGCGAGTTTTTCTTGATTACGGAGTTCTCTCTCTGCCTCCACTAATTTGATCGTTCGCACTTGAATTTCTGATTCAAGCATTTCGTTCAATTGCTTAAGCTTCTCTTCCGCATCGACTCTAAAATACTCCAGAGCGATCCTGCTTCCAAAGAACTCAAGAATGGCCGCAATTCGGTCCTTCTCCTGATCACTAATGACCTTGGTATCCATGGCGACAATAAGGCCGGTAAGACCTTTATCTTTCTTGATTATGGGAGCACCAACGTAACCGTGGATTCCCATTTCCGCCAAAAGTGGATCATCCGGATAGGAAGCGGCCACATCTTCGGTATGAACACAGACACGATTTCCAGTGATCACATACTCGCAGGGTGAACCGGACAGATCATATTCAAAATTAGGAATAATGCCCTTAGTGCGACTCCAGGCCACATCGGTTTTGATGCGATAAAGATTCTCATCTGTGGAGCGTCCAACTAAAACATACTCCACCCCAAGGGCCTCACCTATCTTTCCGGTAACAGTCGTTAGATAGTCATATCCCAAGACCGTTTGATCGGTTTTAGAAATGTCCCTTAATAAATTGAGAATTTCGGAGTCATTATTCGAATTCATAAACGCATTGTCTCAAAAGACAAGTGCCTATGACAAGGAAACGCGCTAAGTCTATGCGGATTTAAAGACTAGACTACTTCTTCATCTGAAGATATTGCTTCTGAAGTTTGGCCGATACTTCTTTATCCATGAAGTTGAAAATCTTAGAGGCCTTCTTCGTATCAATGTTCTGCAAAATTTGAACTGCCACATCTGGGTCTTGAATCGAAAGAACATCTGAAGCTTTTTCCGGCTTCATGTTAGAAATGAGGTCAACCAACTGCCCTACTCTGGCCTTTGCTTCTTCATCATTGCGTTTCACGCAACCAAGGAAGGCCTTTTGACGGGCCTCAAACTCGCTGTATTTTTTACCAAGATCATTTTCAGAGACCTTCAAAGAATCTTCACGCTTCTGAAGCTCTAGTTCACGAAGTCTGACTTTCTCTTCTTTATCCAGGATTTCTTTGGTGAGATCAGACACGGACTTGTTCTTGATCACGTCCACTTTCTTTTTAACTTCCTCATTCACCTTTTTAACAAAGTCTTCCTCGGTGTAGGTTTTCTTCACCTGTGCCAAGGCAGAAGCTGCTCCAAATAGAAGTGGGAGAATTAAGAAAGCTTTCATACGAGGTCCTATTTATCTTTATGATTTAACCAATTTTGTGTTTGTTCTTCGACCTTTTGGTCGATTTCTTTGTTCAAGGCCTTACGATACTGCTCGTAGTCCTTCTCTTTCAGGTTCTCCATCACTTTGAGGTCCCCTCTGAGTTGTGCGAGTTCCTGTTTTTTATCCGCGATTTTCTGTTCCTGACGTCTTCTATCTCTTTCCAGAAGCTCCAGGTTTTTATTTTTTGCGGCTATCAACATTGGGAAGGCCTGCAACTGACTTCCACTCATGCCGTTTTTCAAACCGCCTTCTTGAATCTTATAATAGTTGTCAATTTGATCACGATCATGGGCCAGCTGGTCCTCAATGCGATTGAGTTCCGTAATAAGTTGCCCCAACTCCATCCGGCAGTTTTCTTCTTTTAGTTTTCGGACTTTTAAGACCGGATCAAGCCGGAATTGGTAACGTTTCATAATTATCTAAAGTTTGGATCCGTCGCCTTCTCTGCTTTACGAGCGATTTCCAGCATACGGTCGAAGAGTTCATCAATGGTAAATGATTCTTCAATCTGCTGACGAAGAAGTGCAATCAGATCATCGTAAATGACAATGGCCTTATCTACTTTAGGATTTGATCCACGAGCGTAAGCACCCACTGTAATAAGGTCCTCGGACTCTTTATAAGCAGCAAGTAGATCACGTAAGTGACTTGCTACAATCTTGTGTTCTTTAGTCGCAACTTTGGTCATGACCCGGGAAATGGATGCAAGAACATCAATCGCCGGAAAATGGTTTCGGGCCGCAAGCTGTCGTGAAAGAACAATGTGACCATCTGAAATACCCCGTACCGCATCTGCGATCGGTTCATCCATGTCACCACCTTCCACAAGTACGGTATAGATACCGGTGATGGAGCCCGCACCTTTTTTAGTACCAGCACGTTCCATGAGTTTCGGAAGTTTCGCAAACACTGAAGGTGTATAACCTTTCTGACCTGGAGGTTCACCAGTCGAAAGAGCGATCTCACGGTTTGCCATCGCAAAACGCGTGATTGAGTCCATCATCAGAAGAATATCTTGGCCCTGGTCACGGAAGTATTCAGCAATCGTTGTAGCAGTATAAGCGGCCTTCATACGAATGAGTGCTGAAGTATCAGATGTCGCCACAACAACCACGGCGCGCTTAAGTCCTTCTTCACCAAGGTCGGATTGAATGAACTCTAATACCTCACGACCACGTTCACCGATCAGAGCAATCACACTGATGTCGGCATTGGTGTTCTTGGCAATCATTCCCATTAGAACTGACTTACCCACACCAGACCCGGCCATAATCGCCAGACGCTGGCCCTTACCGGCCGTGATAAAACAGTTAATCGAGTTGATCCCGGTATCAAGGGCCTCACGAATAGGTGGACGATCAAGTGGATTCAGAGGAGTTCCGAAAATTGAACGCTTCTCATAAGGGCCTTCAATCGGACCCTTGTTATCCAGAGGATTTCCTTGAAAATCAATCACTCGCCCAAGCATATTAGGAGAGATGCGGATTTCAGTTACGATTTCTTTTAAATGAATTTTTGTTTCTGAGTTAATGCCTGAGATTTCATTGTATGGCATCACCATACAGTTTGAGCCGTTAATGGCCACCACTTCACCAAGCGAGCTCTCGCCGTTCTCAGCGATAAATTCTACGTTAGATCCCAGAACAGCACGAGGAACTGATGCTTCATACACCATCCCGCGGCTGGAGATAATTTTGCCAATCTTCTCATAGGGAATACGGTTTTCAATGTGGCGAAGGATTTTATCGAGGCCCAATCCATCACTCATGCTTCAGGACCTGTTCAAAGATCTTGTCGATGTTCTGGAAAACACCTTCAAGAGAACCATCAATAAGACCGTTTTCCGATTCTAGAATGATTCCAGGGTGATTAATTTCAGGAACGATTTCAATACGAACGTTGCTCAGTTGTCCAAGACGAGCTTCCACTGTCTGGATCACTTCCGGCATTTGAGAAAAGTTAGCACGGCCAACTTTTACGATAAGATTTTTTCGGGCATTGAGTTCAAGCACAAGTTTCTCAAGTAGGTTCTCAAGATAAACTTTCTCATTGATCTCTTTAAGAACGATCCACTTCGTGAAGCGCTTGATGAACTCATAAACTTCAGAACGGTTCTTTTCAAGGATCTTGTCTGATTGCGATTGCACCTGAGCAACCACCTGGCCAAACTCCTCTACTCGTTGTCCGAGAACTTCATGAAACTCATTTAAGGCCTCTTCTTTACCTTCTGCGCGGCCTTTTTCAAGACCTTCTTGATAGGCCTCCTGATAGGCGGCCTCAAGACGACGTTTCACTTCTTCTTGAATTTTTTGTTCAAGATCGGTTTGTTCCTGGCGAGAAAGACCACGATAGTCTTTTACCAATTCATCAATTTTAAAATTATTGTTTTTGGCGAATTTACGTTCCGAACGAATTTCTTCTTCAGACACTTTGGTTGCCGTTACAGACTCGCCAGAGAGGGTCTTAAACTCGAAAGACTGGAATTGAGTCTGCGACACCACATGAGTGGACTTAAGGTCAGTAAACGAAAAGGGCTTAATTTCAGCGTCACGATACTTTTGCATTTATCCGATCCTCTATTAGACGAACGCGTCGCCTTCACCACCACGAGAAATAATCGCCTTACCTTTGGCCTCAAGGTCTTTAAGCTGCTGAACGATTTCCTGCTGGGCCTTCTCCACATCGGAAATCTTCGTAGGCCCCATAGCGTCCAGATCTTCTCTGAGAAGCGTGGCCGCACGGTTCGACATGTTCTTGAAGAGCTTGGTTTTAACATCGTCAGGGGCCGTTTTAAGCGCAATAACGAGCTTCTGGTTGTCCACAATCTTGAGAAGTTCCTGAATACCACGATCGTCCACGTAGATAACGTCTTCGAATACGAACATGAGTTTGCGGATTTCTTCTGCAAGTTCCGGATCTTTCTCTTCCACTCTCGCCATGATGTTCTTCTCAGAGTTTTTATCCATGAGGTTAAGCATATCGGCGATCGGTTCGATACCACCAAGTTGTTGTGTATCAATCGAACCAAGAGTTGAAAGTTCGGTTTTAAGAACATCATCAAGCTGGGCGATAAGTTCCGGTGAAACGAAGTCGAGGTTCGCCACACGTAGAACAACTTCCGCCTGTAGACCTTCTGGAAGCTTACGAAGCACGTCCACCTTCTTCTCAACCGGCAAGTGAGCACAGATAAGAGCGATGGTTTGTGGGTGTTCGTTAATAAGGAAGTTCGCAAGAGTTCTTGTGTCCACAAGCTCCAGCGATTCAAGTGTATTTGAGTTGCCAACATCAACGATCTGACCGAGAAGTTGTTTCGCACGATCTTCACCTAGAGTACCAAGGATAAAGTCGCGGCCTTTGTTTTCAGAGAATAGAAGTTCGGCGTCCTCGTTGATCGCAGAATAGAACTCTTCCAGAACTCTCTTCACCATCCAGATAGGAGATTTAGAAAGTGACGACATGGTGTTAATCATACGCTTAACATCATTGTCTTTCATATGTTTGAAAATTAATTTAGTCGTAGTGGGGCCCAAAGCAGAAAGCAAAATCGCTGCTTTTTCCTGACCTGATAGAAGCGCATACTGCACATCAGGTTCTAATGATTTATTCTCTTCGGCCACAAACGTACTCCTTAAGCGATTTCTTTATTCGTGTCAGCAGCGTGGATCATCTCATGCACCACTTGGGCCGCTTTTCCTGGGTTCTGCTCAACCAGAGAGATGATCTTCTCACGGAGCATGTTCCCTTCAATCTTTTCCGGGTTGAGCTTGTCTTCAATCGAAGGCAACACATCCTCTAAACCTGGCAGGCGTTGATTGGCCTGGATCTTCTCTAGTTCTTCAATTGTCTTAGGCAGGAAGTCCTCAATTGACTCAACAGAGTTCTCTGTAAGCCACTGGATGAAAGGACGAACTACCATGAAGAAGAATAATGAAATGATAGCACCGATCATGAGGTACTTGGTGATGTTTTTCATTAACTCGCGGTTTTCACGAGCTCTCATGATGGCTTCCATTTCTGACAGATCTTCTTTGGCAAATTCCATGTTCTTGATAACAAGCTTGTCACCACGAGTCTGGTTAATACCAAGGGCAGAACCTACGATCGCCTGGAAGTTTTGTAGCTCTTCCTCAGACCATGCCTGATATTTCGTCACCGGAATGCCATCTTCATTCACCATCGGAGTTCCGTCTTTCGCAAGAACCGGAACCTTCTTACCATCAACCATCACCGCCACTGACATATTTGAGATTTCAGCAGTCGGCTTCTTTGACTTCGTTACCACCGTAGGAACGGCCATATTACGAGTCACAAGAGACTTATCTACATCATTACGGGTCTCAGGAATGCCCGGCTGAGGAGCTTCACCTGGAAGATTAGAACGAGCACCAGGAATACCTTGTGGAGAAGGACGAACCCCTACCATCTTTTGCTCGTTACGAACTTCAGAAACCACCGCCGCGTTTTCTGAGTCATAAGTTGTTTGAGTTTCAACTTTCTCAGTGAAATCCATCTTGATCGCCACTTTCGCGATCACTTTACCTTCACCGATTACACGTGAAAGGATCTCTTCCACTTTCTTTTCATACTGTGAGTTTAACTTGGTCTCAAGAGCGATGCGGTTAGCGGTCTCCGTCGACATGTTGTCACCATCGTTCTCAGAAAGCTTCTTACCGCGAGAATCAATCACCACAACGTTATGTGAACGCATGCCATCTACTGATGAACTTACGAGAGACTGGATCCCCTTGATCTCGTCACCAGTCATCGTTACACCACGTTCAACATCTAAAACGACTGAAGCACTAGGTGGCTTTCTTTCAGACACGAATGGAGAATGCTCCGGGATAGACAAGTGAATACGAGCGCGTGTTACACCTTTGATGTGCATGATGGTCTTAACCAACTCACCTTCAAGGGCGCGCTGTTTATTGATTTTTTGAACAAATGAAGTTGTACCGAAAGCTTGTTTATCGAAAACTTCGTAACCAACAGTTCCTGTGAAGTTAACACCTTTCTTCGCGATCTCTAAACGCCAGATTTCAACCTGGTCCTCTGGAACTTTAATGGTCTTACCATCATCAGCAACCTGATAGTTGATCTTCCCTTCTTCTAACATTCTCGCGATGACCGCTGAATCGTCTTTCGTCAGATCAGTATAAAGGACCTTATAGTCCGTCTTACTAGACCAAACAACAATTCCAGTCATTGAAGCAAGGAGGAGCCCTGCTACAGCGATTAGACCGAGTCTTCTTGTCATATCTAATGACTTAAAGAAGTCGACAAAGTTCTGCACTGTTTGTGAGAAGAAATTGTTCAAAGAATCCTCCTGATTCTATGTCAACCGATCAACATCCTATTGATCAGATCTGCATCTTCATAATTTCGCGGTAAGCATCTAGCACTTTAGATCTCACCTGGTTCATCGTTCTGAAAGCGATGTCCGCTTTCTCAACTGCGAGTAGCGTTTCATGCAAGTTTTGGCTCTCGCCGCTTGCCAGCTTTTCCATCGCCACGTTCGCGTCTTGTTGTAATGCATTTACCTTGCCAATTGAGTCCTGGAGAAACTCACCGAAAGTTTTACCACCTTCAACGTTTCCGCCTTCAAGTCCCGGGGCCTTAATATCAAAGCCAGTCGACATGTCATGATCGACTTTGCGGCTCCAGCCTCTGGCATCAGCATTACCAAGAGTTTGTTGAAATGATCCAATGTCTTTAATCGCCATAGATTATTCCCTTAGTTCCCACGACCGATTTCAAGGGTCTTCATCGCCATCTGCTTCGTTGTATTGATCGCAGTAACGTTTGATTCATAAGCTCTTTGAGCTTCGATCATATTTGCCATCTCAACCATAGGGTTGATGTCCGGCATGGCCACATAACCTTCAGCATTCGCATCCGGATGCGAAGGATCGTGCTTATAAACAACTTTGTCTGAGTGAACGACCTCAGTGGCGTGAACCGTCTGAGCGTTCTCTGCTAACTCGCCTTCCAGAATTTCTGAAAAGGCCTCACGTGCCGGCTCTGAACCGAACACAACTTCTTTACGACGATAAGGACCGCCTTCGGCAGTCCTGGTGGTTTGAGCGTTGGCGATGTTAGAAGAATGGGCCTCCATCCTCTTACGTTGAGCGGCCAGACCGCTGGAACTAATTCTTAAACTCGAAAGTAGATCCATTTAAATCACCTTACTTGTCAGAGTTGATGGCGTATTTCATGATACCCATCTTCTTATTAATCAGCTGAACGAGGGCATCGTACATTAGTTTGTTCTCTGCCATCTTTGCCATTTCGGCCTCGACGTCCACGGTGTTCCCGTTCTCCGAGACGACACCGTTCGGATCGTCATAAATCTCAGGCTCTAAATTATTGAAGCCACCATTGCCTACAGTATGATGTCGTCCATCAGTGACATTCATCTGCATCTGACCGTCCACATCCAAAGCACGTGCCAACGCTTCTTCGAAATCCATCTTCTTGGCCTTAAAGCCCGGAGTGTTGGCGTTCGCGACGTTGGATGAAATGAGTTCTTGTCTCATCTCACGGAAATTCAACGCCGTGGTAAGTGCTTTTAATGTTTTGTCATTCACATCCATTGTGATGGCCCCAACAATTTAAACTTAGGTCTTATCTTAGGTTAACGAAGTAGCTAGCACCCTCAGATCTGTACTCATTGATTTTGTTTCTTAGAGTACGGATTGAAACGCCAAGGATCTTAGCGGCCTGTGTTCTGTTCTCAGATGTGAAAACAAGGGCCTTTTTGATCAGAAGCTTTTCAGCGTCTTTAAGAGACATTAGTTTCATTCCATCTTCATCAGTTTCAGAAGTTGTGAACTCAACTTTGCGCTCACCGTTTTCGATCGCCTGGATGTCCAGAGTTGTGCCATCCATGTTAGAAAGCGTCTTACGGATGAATGTTTTTAGTTCAGAAAGGTTTTGGTTCCAAGAGTAGTCAGATAGCTTGCGAGCAGCTTCTGTACAAAGAGAGATATCGCCAATTTCATTCTCGGCAGCATATTCTTCGATAAAGTGACGAGCGATCAATTCCACGTCTGTTCCTCTTTCACGTAGCGCGATCATATCGATCGAAACACCGCTGAAGTAAGTATATAAAGCGCGTGAGAACTTTCCTGCACCAACTAGCTTAGAAAGATTTTTCGAAGTGGTAGCAAGAATACGAACGTCTAACTCATAGTCTGGTAGTTCTTGTAGAATAGTATATAGGCGTTTTTGGAAATTTTCATCCAGTGCATCAATGTTGGCAAAAATTACCGTACCACCGTTGGCAACTTCTAGTACACCACGGTTGAAGCGACCAGTTTCATCATCACGGAAACCTAGTACGATCTTCTCTACTGTCTGCGAATCAAAGCTACAGTCAACAATTTCAAAACGAGCATTTTTTCTCGCAGAATTTGCATGAATGTAAGCACCCAATGCTTTTTTACCTGAACCGATTTCACCAGAAATCAGGACTGGAGTCTTGGTAACAGCAACGTTACGAGCTGTCTCAAGCGCATTGTTGAATTTTGGATGATTGCCTACGAGTACTAAACCTTGAGATAACATTAGACCTCCTGTCCGTTGTTAGTTGGTTTTACCTATAATTTTTTTTCTGTCAGTTCTAGTGTCGCCAATTCACTTCTACACATTTCTTTAATATGAGAAGGAACATTTTTATCATTCGTTAAGAGACTCAATACCTCACGCCCTTCTGGCACTTTGGCATTCTTTATCAATGATAGCCCATAAAGATACCCAACACGCGAGTTGTAAGGAGATTTTACAAATTTTTCTCGGAACGTTTTCGTCATCATCTCGAGCTCCTTCCATTCTGGATTCGACTCTCCCGCATACGACTCGATGAGGAGGTAGTTAATCCGCTCGGAGATATTCAAGATCGGTGCCGACTTCGATTGTCCGATATCATCGCTTAAAGCTTTCACCACAGTTTTAAAGCGATCCTGGTCTCTTAACTGATACAGGGACTCAACGTAACCCATTAAAAGGTCAGCAGTTTGTCGAGGAGTTAGCTGGTTTTGAGGGTTCTGTTTCACCAGGACCTTCTCGAACTCCACTACTGCTTCAGAGTATTTCTTTTGATGAAAATGGATCATCCCTTGATAAAAAGGATAGTTAAGCGAGTCCCTAAGTGACACTGGATAGGAGGTCAACTTGAGCCCGGCCTCTTGCCAATTTGCATCCGCCACTAGGCGGATGAGATTTAGTTCTTCGATCATCTGTGAAAGATTTATCGACTTCGTGCGATCGATCCAAATCGGAAAAGTACGGGCCTCTTCACTCTGAACATTCTTAAAACTAGCAAGTGCGCGATCATAACTCTTATACAATCCAAGTTTAATGAAGGCGTCACACACCACGAAGTTCATATAAAGGTTCTTCGCAACTTTGGTCTCATACTTATCTTTGTAAACTTCCCAGATCTTCACGACCTTAGAGTAGTCTTCTTTTAGATAAGCTTCCTGAATCAGACCATACACGATCTCAGCGCCGTCGCCCTCAAACACTCTTCTCTCTGCCGGCTTAAGTGCGTCCAGAGGCACTGATGTGAGGTATGAAAGGGCCTTATCGTATTCTTTATTCGCAATAAACAAACGAAGACGTACCAACCACAGAAGTTTTTTTAGATTTGGATTAAGCGCTTTGCTTTCATCCGGAGACTGCTCTAGAAAAACTTCCGTCTCTTTGTCAGATTCAGTTGGTTTAAGCTTCCTACCGAGTCTCATGGCCACATAACGAAGCTTGGCCTCGTATCTGATTTCCGCTGAGGTAGAACGATCAATCGCATTTTTATACAGCACTAAATTCTCAGCAGCTGGTCGATCTAAAAGTTCGTATTCAAGGGCCAGTCTTAGACGGGCATAGGGAGCTTGTAATAAATATGAATAAGAAGCGAGGAACTCATCGTAGGTCTTGATCGAAGACTCATACTGGGCCTCACGATAATAACTTTCGGCCACGTTAAAGAGAATCGCCGGATGGATCGGTTTCACCAACGATTTCTCAACTGTTTTAAAACGTTTAATGAGCTCTTTGGTCTCCCCTTTTGAAAGAAGGGCGAACGACGTATAAGCAAGACCCATTTGAGGAGGCAGGATGCTTGCGAGTTTTTTATCGCTTAAGAAATCTTCGATTTTATCGACTTGCTTTAATTCGCCAAGAGCATGAAGAATGGTCAGTGCTGATTGAATCACCATGGTTTGATCAAATTCACCACGGGCCTCAACGAAAAGTTGTTTCGCAAGCTCCAGGGTCTTCACGTGGTCTTTCTGATCAACATTATACTGAATGAGATAGCGAAGAATCGCCGATTTCATTTCGTAGTTGTCAGTCAGGTCTTTAATGTTAGACAAAAGAACCATTGCCGACTGAGTAATTCCGCGGTTAGGCTTCGCAAGGTTGCCTCTTAAAAGAGCGTTGGCCTTTAAGTACTCATTAAATACATGATTTGAATCTCTGCCGTACTTTTTCTCATAAAGAGTAATGGACTTATTCATAAGTCCCCACTTCTCTTCACGATAGAAGTTAATGGTCAGCTGCATATGAGCTTCTTTAGCATCATCTAGATTCGTACGATCCTGAACCGGAAAAAGAGCATCAGGAATTTTAGAAGCAAGAATAATGTCTTTCTCTAGCTGCGGAATCATTGGGTTATAGTCCCAAATGAAACTCGCTCCATATCTGAAGTCACGATATTCAGGATTAGCGCTCTTCTCCTCTACCGCGGCCTTCGTTACCTCGACCACAGGAAGGATGTTGCTCTTTCTATTCAACAGAACATTCTTAGGAGGAGCTGAAGCGGCCTTCTTAGCAACAACGACAGGGGCCTTCTCTTCTACAGGAACTGGCAGAGGCTTTTTAAAACCCGCGTTCTTTTCAGAAACCAGATCAGCATTGATCCAGAAATCCAGAATGTATTTTTTGTCAGCGTCTCTGTAAAAAGAGAACAATTCAACAGATGGATCTTTAAGTTTTATGGCGACTGTTGCAGGTTTGGCAGGGAAATTGTCTTTTGAATAATTAATCGACTCGATGTACTGACCATTGGTCTTTAACTTGGCGATATCTCCCGCCAGTGTTTCAAACATCTGGAGATTCACGGTTTCAATGTAGAGGGTTTGATCACGCTTCACGATATAAAACTGGTCACGTGGCACCATAAGGTTCCAACGCAGATGCGTTTTAAATGTTTCTTGATCAATGATGTCGGCTAAAACTGAAGATGCGGCCAGTGCGCTGGCTACAAATAGAGTCGTTAAACGGGCCGATAACTTGTTCATCGTGAAGACTTCCTGTCTTTACTAGGTCAGACCAACATCCATGTGGCCTTTTTTACCTACTGTGTTCATTGTAGCGTGGTTTTGATTTTGGAAAAGACAAATTTTTCCTACCGGCAAAAATAGCCGCCGAGTCTTTGACACAATCTTCATTTGCAGAGAGATAACAATAACTTAAAATATTTACTATTATTACCCGCTGAAAATGGTTTGGTTATGCGGCAGTGGATTGTTCTTTTATTCCTTACAAGTTGCTCTCTTTTTATAGGAAGCAATGATGGACCCAAAACAGCAAAGGGTTCTTTCTATTCCGTTCATTTTGGTGCTCCCTCGTGGGTCTACAAAAAAGATGAACGCTCTGATTTTGTTTTTGAAAATGCGAAAGACGGTCGCATCCTTCTCTCGAATAGTTTTTGCGAAGAATTTCAGGAGCAGCCTCTGGAAAAACTCGCCGGTAAAACTTTCAATACAGTTAAAGAGTTTCAGTCCACTGTGAGTGAATACACGACATTTCAAAATCGTGAGGCCTATCGCTTAGAAGGTAGCGGATTAGTAGATGGAGTAAAAGTGTATTTGCGTCTTCTTAATACGCGCAGAAATAACTGTTACTTTGATTTTGTCTCAATTGACCCTTTCCACACTTATAAAAGCACAGATTCCACTTTTAAAGACTTTCTCAACTCAGTGGTATTCAGATGATTGGACAAGGTTTCAAACATCATTTGCAGATATTGGGTGAAGTGACGGTGCTCACTAAGAACACTTTTCAGGCCACCTTCTCTTCCCCTTTCTATTGGGGCAGGCTGTTTGAGCAAATCGTTCAATTAGGAATCGGGTCCCTCTCTATTACTATCGTGATTGGAATTGTGACCGGTCTGGTGATGACGCTTCAATTTGGATATGGTCTTGAGAAATTTGGTGGAACTCTTTATGTTCCAGCGATTGTTTCTCTTTCAATTTTTCGTGAACTCGCTCCCATTTTTACTTCTCTGCTCGTGGCCGGACGTATTGGTTCAGGTATCAGCGCTGAAATTGGTGCCATGAATGTAACTCAACAGATAGATGCCATTCGAGCCCTCGGAACGAATCCCATTAGGGTCCTGGTGGTTCCTCGCGTTCTCGCGACTATGATCTCTCTTCCCCTTCTTGCGGTTCTAAGCGGGTTCATGGGAATCATCGGCGGTTTTGTGATTGCTTTTCTTGAATTCAATATGCCCGTGGGCTTCTATGTGAATAAGGTGCTAAGCACTGTTAACTTTATGGACGTCTTCGGTGGAATGATCAAGTGCGTGTTTTTCGCCTTAGTGATTTCCATCACTGCTTGCTATCGTGGCTTCCAGACCAAAGAAGGAACACGTGGCGTGGGGACAGCGGCGACGTGGGTCGTGGTGAGGGCATCCATTATTATTCTTATCTCAGACTTCTTTTTAAGTAAGGTCCTGTTGCTTTTATTTGGATAAAACATGAGTTCGATTTTGGAAGTGAGAAACTTAAAAAAGAGCTTCGATGGAAAAATCGTTCATCGTGGAGTTTCTTTTAGCATGAAGTCCGGGGAGACCATTGGACTCTTAGGCAATTCCGGGACCGGAAAATCTGTTTTATTACGCTCTATCATAGGACTTGATCCAATTGATGATGGAGAAATATTTTTTCACGGAAAACGAATTGATCTTCTAACTGAAAGACAGTTATGTCCAATTCGGACCAAAATTTCTTATTCGTTTCAATCTGGCGCTTTGTTCGACTCGATTTCGGTATATGAAAACATCGCCTATCCGCTTTTTGAACACACCAAACTCTCCGAGAGTGAAATTGAAAAAAGAGTTCGGGACATTCTGGAAATCGTGAATATGGAAGACGCCATTAATCTCATGCCTTCCGACCTTTCAGGGGGAATGCAAAAGCGCGTGGGCCTTGCTCGGGCCATGGTGCTTAATCCTGAAATGATTCTTTACGATGAGCCAACGGCGGGACTAGATCCGGTAAACGTTGAAATGGTGATGGAAGTTATCAATCGCTTTAAAGCACAAAAAGTTTCTGGAATTCTCGTGACTCACGATATTCCCGTGGCAAAAAAAATGTGCGATAGAATTCTAATTTTAAAAGATGGTTTCATTGGTTTTGAAGGAACCCTAGAAGAATTTGAGAACAGCAAGGATCCGTTCGTCCAAAGCTTCTTAATCAATGAATAGAGGGACTTATGAGAGTGAGAAAAAAAGATCAATCAAATCTAGTTAAAGTCGGGATCTTCCTGGCAAGCCTCATCGTGGTTTTGATGATCATGATCATGAGTATCGGAAAAGAGAACTCTGTCTTTGAGAAGAAAGTGGACATCCGTGCTCTCGTTGGCAACGTTTCTGCACTTAAGCAAGGCTCTTATGTTGAACTAAAAGGTATCCGCATCGGAACTGTTAGCAGCATCAACATCGTTTCTGAAGATGAAGTAGAAATCATCATGACCATTCTTGAGCGTGAACTTCAATGGATCAAGAAAGACTCGAAGATCTCAATCTCTACCGCCGGCCTCGTGGGTGATAAGTATGTAGAGATTTACAATGGAACAAAAGAAGCAGCGAAGTTTGACCCCAACTCTGACGTCCTCGAATCTGAAGAGGCCACTGACATTAAAAGGATCCTTACGAAAGGCGAAACCATTGCTGACACCACCGCCAAGATCATGACCAAATTAGATCATATCCTGGTAAAGCTTGGTGATGGAAAAACGGTTGTTGATACGGTCCAGACCCTCAACAAGGCCTCGCATAACCTTGAAGCAGTGACGAGTGAATTAAAAGACGCAAAACTTGGGCAAATGGTGACAAATGTAAATTCAAGCATGGCCAACTTTAATAAGTCTTCGGCCTCACTGAGCCGTATTCTAGATCGCGTGGAAAAGGGCCCTGGAACTGTTAACTCTCTTATCTATGATGAGAGTGTGCATGACGATCTAAGGGCGCTTTTAGGTGGAGCTCAGAGAAATAAAGTCATTAAATACTTTATCCGTGAATCAATTAAAAGTTCTGAGAAGAAGCAGGTCCCTTACAATTAGAGAGAAATGTACTTCACACCCAAAACTAAAAGGCTGAGCATAATAAAGCTCACCCATAAAACGGAATTCATATTCTTGTTCTCCAGGTGCTTTAAGGCTATCGAAGCATAAATACTTTCGTCAAAGGTGCTTTTTGACCCTTTAAAGAAGTAAGTCTTACAAGTAAGACTTACTGAAAATTCGCATTCTTGAATTGCGAAACTCAAGACTGACCAAATTCTCCAAAGTCTCTTTGTTCAAAGGTGATTCGTTTTAAAAGAGGCCTAACATTTTGTCGATAAGAACGCATGTGGGTTTTTGTCCATTCATTATTAAAAGCTTCGCTTTTAGTGCTGCTGTTTGGCTGCAAGTCCCATCTCTATATTGATCTCCTCGGCAATGTCATTCCAACCAATTTCGCTCCTCAATGTACCACCCACCCCATCATAAAAAAAATGAAAGTCAGCAGATACGCCGCCTCCGCAAATACATTAATCAATGGACAAGTACTGGTCATTGGAGGCCTTAATGAAGTGATGTTAGCTTCCGCCAGTACTGAACTCTATAATCCAAGTTCCAATACCTGGACACCCATGGCCTCCCTAACCACTGCCAGGAGCGTTCATGCCTCTACCACTTTAAAAGATGGACGAGTCTTAGCAGTGGGTGGAACGGATTCAAGTAATCCATTCTCCAGTGCAGAGATATATAATCCAACCACCAATTCCTGGACCCCAGTTTCTCCCATGTCGACTCCAAGACTTGGTTTTACAGCGACGACCTTAAACAATGGGAAAGTGTTGGTAACAGGAGGCACCGTCGATCAAAATACGGCCTTCACCAGCGCTGAGATCTATGATCCCATCACCGATACCTGGAGTGCCACTTCTGATATGAGTGTGGCGCGGATGTTTCACTCAAGTAGTCTTTTACAAGATGGGCGAGTCTTAGTTGTGGGTGGATCTCCCGATGGCTCAACTTTCCATGACACTGCGGAAATCTATGATCCAGTGACGAATACTTGGACCCCTGTTGCTTCTTTTAATAAGGCAAGAAATCTACATATACAAGCAACTCTATGGAACGGACAAGTATTGATAGCAGCAGGAAATGATGTCGTTAGCTTTTTATCTAGCGCTGAAATTTATGACCCTACTACAGACTCCTGGAACACCAGTGGGATACCTTCTATGAATCAGAATAAAATGGCCCCCGCCACCGCCACCTTAAATGATAGTCGAGTGCTGGTGATCGGCGGATATACGGATTCAGGAATTTCTTCCGATGTAGAGGTTTACGATCCGGCCTGCAATACCTGGAGCACTTCCTTTATTCCAATGGCCCTCATGACGGAAAAAAGGTTCCATCACCAATCGGCGGTTTTGGACGATGGTCGAGTATTAGTGGCAGGAGGAACCGATGGGCCAAATACAATTGCCAGCGCTGAAGTTTTTAACTTATCTACCAATAGCTGGAGTTCAGTTGCTTCCATGTCAACTCCTCGTCAATTGGCAAATATGGTTCGTTTAAACGATGGTCGAGTGCTGGTGACTGGAGGGAACACCGGTTCCGGTCCATCAGATACTGCGGAAATCTATGATCCTGATAATAACATTTGGACCTCTATCCCACCTATGTCAGTACCCAGTACTTATCACACTGCTACTCTTCTTCAGAACGGAAAAGTCTTAATTACCGGTGGAGCGAATGTTTCAAACTATTACGCCCGTGCCGACATTTATGATCCTGTGACAAACACCTGGAGTGCCGCCCCTTCCATGAACACTTCTCGGATAGGTCACACTGCTACACTCTTAAAAGATGGCCGGGTGTTGGTGGTAGGAGGATCTCCCGACAACCTCTATCTAATCGCGAGTGCTGAGATCTATGATCCAAGCACTAATACCTGGTCTCCAGCAGATGATCTAAACATTGCTCGAGGACTTCAAACAGCAAACTTACTTAACGATGGACGAGTGATCGTGACGGGAGGAATGTCTGATGTAGGAGAGAGCACCTCCTCAACAGAGATCTATGATCCGACCACAAACACCTGGACAACAGTGGCCTCGCTGAATCATTCACGAACCGACCACACGGCCAGCATCTTAGCAGATGGACGAATTCTAGTTACTGGTGGTGTAAAGAGGACTTTCAACCCAACAACGACTGTCTTGCTGAAAAGTACAGAAATCTATGACCCTAACACCAACATCTGGAGTGAAGTGGCCAATATGAATTTTGCCCGCATCTTCCACACGATGCATCTGCTCACCAATGGTAATGTCATCCTCATTGGAGGAACGGGAACCATGATCCACGACAGCTCAGAAATTTACAATCCTGCAAGTGATGAGTGGAGATAGAAAGGAGCTCTTTTAGAGCTCCAGATTTTTTTTCTTCATTTTCTCAATCAGAGTTGTTCTATTGAGAGCAAGTAGCTTCGACGCCTGATTTTTATTTCCGCGAGTGCGGTTCATCGCCTGCATGATAAGTGAGTCTTCAATATCAGAAAGAATCTGCTTCAGATCCACACCGACTTCCGGAAGTTCAAACAGCGTCTTGTACTGATGAGTAGCAAGTGGATTCGAACGGAAGATTTTCGCCGGAAGATCTTCCGGAAGAATTTCGTTACCACCACGAAGAATAACCAGACGTTCGATGACGTTCTCAAGCTCACGTACGTTACCTGGCCAGTCGTAACCCATCAATAGATCCATCGTAAGTGGAGCAAAGCTGATTTCGTTCGAACGGTCGGCAGAAACAAAACGATCCAGGAAGTGCGAGATAAGAAGAGGAATATCTTCTCTACGCTCTTTAAGCGCAGGCATCTTAATTGGAATTACATTCAAGCGATAGAAAAGGTCTTCACGGAATTTGCCTTCAGCAACTGCCTTCTCTAGATCACGGTGAGTGGCCGCAATTACGCGCACATCAATGTCGATGTTTTCAGAAGAACCTACTGGCTCAATCTGACGCTCTTGAAGAACGCGAAGAAGTTTCACCTGAAGAAGTTGTGGCATATCACCAATTTCATCCAGGAAGATAGTTCCGTTCTGAGCAAGTTCGAAGCGACCTTTGCGGTTTGAAATAGCGCCTGTGAAAGCACCCTTCACGTGACCAAAAAGTTCACTCTCTAAAAGTTCAGAAGGAATAGCTCCGCAGTTTACAGAAACGCGGTTTCTAAGATTACGACTTGATAGCTTATGGATCGCAGAAGCAACCAGCTCCTTACCTGTTCCAGACGGCCCCATGATAAGGATCGTTGAATCAGTTTTGGCCACTTTTTGAATGCGATCGAACACGTCACGCATGGCCTTCGAACGGCCAATCATGCCCTCGAAAGTATCTTCCACCGTAGGACGATCAATTTTAAGCTTAGAAGTCGCTTTGCTTCGGTCCCCAGCTGCGAATACACCCTCGCCTTCCGACACGATCTCGCGCGGAAGAACAGTTGATAGCTTCGTCTGAAGGGCCTGGATAACCAGCTTCTTTAAGTTTTCGATTTCGAATGGCTTCGTAAGATAGTGGAACACACCTTTCTTAGTCGCAGCGATGGCAGTTTCAATACTCGCAAAACCAGTCATCACGATTGAAACAAACTCAAAGCCTTTGTCCTTCAGGATATCAATTAAGAGCAGGCCATCAGAACCCTGCTCAAGGCTGATATCTGTCACAAGACAGAATGGGCTTTCTTTCGGATGGTGTTTAGCAAAGTTCATCAAGCAGTCTTCAGAGCTTGAATACAATTGCACATTAAGTTTGAGAGTTTGCTCGAGGTATTTTTTAAGTGAGAGTCCCAGAAGCTTATCGTCTTCAACGATGATGATGGGCGGGAAATTCATGACACTTGATCCATCAAAACTTTGATGCAGGAAATTCATATCGTCCATAGATCCTCCGGAAGACACAAATTTACAATTGTCCGAGTGCGGGTGTCAATTTCTAGACCCCATCAATAATTAATGATTACAAAGCGTTATTTAGTAGGTGTCAAATGTAAGACTATTATTGAAAGTGATTGCGGTGCATTGTTTTGATGAACTTCACGGACTTCTGTGGACCACCGGCCCAAACGTAAAAAGAACATGCGAACAAACCAATAAAAGCGAAGATTAAACAAAGAATGGCCGAGCTCTTTTTCTTTTTTAGCCAGAACAAATAAGCGAACTCTCCACCTAAAACAATAAGTGGAACTGCCCAGAACGGCGTATGGCGAGCGAGGAAATAGATTTCTTGCATGATTTAAGTGTAATTCACTTTCGCCAGCGAAAGTAAAAAAAAAGGCCCTCTTTCGAGGGCCTTAAGATTTAGAAGAAACCTTTAAGAGCATCAACCATATCCAGTCTTTCCCAAGTGAAGCCATCTTTCGATGTACGGCCAAAGTGACCGTAAGCAGCTGTCTCAGAGTAGATTGGACGAAGAAGGTCTAGGCGCTGAATGATCGCCTTAGGACGCATATCGAATAGTTCGTTGATTGCAGCAGTTAGTTTCTTCTCATCAACTTTCGAAGTTCCGAAAGTGTCGATTAGAAGAGACATCGGCTTAGCAACACCGATTGCGTACGCAACTTGAACGAGAGCTTTATCAGCAAGACCAGCAGCAACTACGTTCTTAGCAATGTGACGAGCAGCATATGCAGCTGAACGGTCTACTTTAGAAGGATCTTTACCAGAGAAAGCACCACCGCCGTGAGCACCGTGACCACCGTAAGTATCTACGATGATTTTACGACCTGTAAGACCACAGTCACCAGTTGGTCCACCGATTACGAAACGGCCAGTTGGGTTGATGAAGTATTTAGTGTTCTTGTCGATTAGGTTCGCAGGAACTGTCTTCTTGATTACTTCTTCCATGATAGCTTCTTCAATTTGCTTCTGAGTTAGCTCTTCAGCATGTTGAGTAGAAACTACGATAGCATCTAGGCGAGAAAGTTTTCCGTTCTCGTATTGAGCAGTAACTTGAGTTTTACCATCAGCGCGAAGAAGTGGGAAAGTTCCGTTGTGACGGATTTCAGCAAGACGACGAGCTAGCTTGTGAGATAGATCGATTGTCATTGGCATAAGAGATTCAGTTTCGTTGATCGCGTAACCGAACATAAGACCCTGGTCACCAGCACCTTGGTCAAGGAATTTACCTTCACCTTCGTTAACACCAACAGCGATATCTTGAGATTGCTTACCAAGAGCGATTGTTACGCCACAAGTATTAGCATCGAAACCTTTATCAGAGTGATCATAACCGATCTTTTTGATTGTCTTACGAACAGTTTCATTGATGTCTACGTTTGCACCAGTTGTAACTTCACCAGCAACAACAACTAGACCAGTAGTGATCAAAGTTTCGCAAGCTACGCGAGACTTTGGATCTTGAGCAAGCATGGCATCAAGTACAGCATCAGAAATCTGGTCAGCGATTTTATCCGGGTGACCTTCAGTTACTGATTCAGAGGTGAACATATAATCTTTCAACATAAGCTTAGCTCCTGTAAAAATCTAAACAAATAATAATCTAATGGGCGTTTTTATACCCTGCTTGATGCATTTTATCAAAAGGAATTTGAGACATTTTTTGGCTTAAATAAAAGGTGACTATCGAGAGCCGGTTTCGGTCTTGGTAAAGTAGCGGAAGTAATGTGGATTCCGATGGTCATAAAATAGCTTTATACCGTTTTTCTCACCGAGAGCGTAATTACGACCATTAATTTCTACCACCTGGTAGACCTCGAATGCAGGATCTTTAAACGAGTAGAGGAAGGTGTAGTCGCCATCGTTAAATGCCTTTAAAAGCTCCTCCTGCCCTTTAGACAGAAGTCCTGGTCGCTCTGGGTAAGGAATGTAGTCTTCCCAAATGGAATCCATATGAATGCGACCAATCATACTGGCGCGTGAAAAATAGCGAGTCGTCTTAAAGGAAGTATCACCCTCTTTTAAAACCTGAAGAGCAATCTCTACGTTTTGCTGTCTGAGCTTTTTCGCACGAGGGGCCATGTCCGGACAAAAAATCTTCGCCACACCACTCATGTAGTAATAAGTGAATGAGAACTCACCCTGTTTAAACAAAGCATTGAGCCATCGTTCATTCTTAATATGGAAATCCGTCGTCACTTTTTTAAGATAAGGATAAATGAATTCTTTCTTACCAATTGAAAGATACTTTGGCTTATCCAAACGATTCATTACAACACGAGCAACGTCCTGACGCTCAAGAGCATCATCACCATCGACTCCACCTACTTCATTAAGAAGAATCGTTTCTAGAACGAAGATGGCGCGTGGAAGTTCCGGTTGATTCAACCAGTAGTTATAAACTTCGGCCTGCTTGGTATAAACGAATTCCTTCAACTGATCAGCGGCACGGTTGTGCTGAAGAATGAGCTGACGGTTTGGAGTTGAGTTCTTGTCTCCTGCAATGGATTGGACCTGATTCTCAGGAAGAGTCAGTGAACGATAAAAATCATGGGCACGACGAGTCCGGTCTTCCCACTCATCAAGTCTTTCCACTAAACGAGATTTACCTTTTGCAAGTTCTGACTCGATTTTCGAAAGCACAAACTCCATATCATATCGGGCGTCCTCTGAAAGATAGAAGCCATGTCCTTGAAGTTCAAAATGAAGAGTATCAATTGTGGTGCGGAGATAAATATCAGAACCGGTTCGGTCTTTATTATAAGCACCGTCTTCCAATAACTTTCTATAGAGGAAAGAATAGTTCGCCACTTTTACTGATTCAGAATCTTCTTTCTCACGATACTCGTCATAGACCTTACGATTTTTCAAATGATCGACCGGATACTGGAAGTTGGACAGGAAAGAGACCTTATTAATTAAAGTCTCATAGCTCTTCAGAAGTTGGCCTAAAAGCTTAAGTGACTCTTTGCGAGTGGCGGTTCTCTTCGCTTCATCGGTAGCTAGCTCACCTTTTTTCAGAGAGAGAAGCTTCTTTAAAATTTTACGTGAAGGAGCGGTAACGTCCTCATTTGGAAGTTTCCCTTTTTTCACTTTTTCTTTTTGATCTTTGATCCAAGCGACTTTTTTCTCAAACTGAGGGAGGAGCGCTTTGATGGATTCAACATCTACATCGTCGTTCAGTTCCGGAATCCAATACCCCTGGCCTCGATAGGCCAAAAGATACTGATCGAACATTGCCTCTGCTTTTGGCACGCAAATACGAGTCCTGAATTTATCGAAGGACTCCATATAAGTGGCCACGTGATTCGACATGTCCCCTTCCCATTTAACAGAGGAAGTTGCACATGAAGATAGAGAAACGAGGCACAATGATAAGAATAAAGCCTTATGGCTTAAGTTCTTGAACAAAGCTCGACTCCCATAATCCAAGACAAGTTCTGTTACTAAGAATTAACAGGACACCATCTTGATCAATGTTTTTATCAATTGCGGTTCTTAGCTCTTCCAAATTAGTGGCGACCTGAGAAGGTTTTCCCATGGCGGTAATTTCCTTGGCGAGTTTATCTACATCAAGGTCCTGACCACCTAATGCAGTCGTAGCAATACTTGCTTTTGCAATGATGACCTTATCTGAACCAGCAAGAGAATCACGGAATTCATTTTGAAAGATTGAACTTCTTGCTGTCGCTGAAATTGGCTCGAAGATCGTTACAATTTTCTTACCTTTAAAACGAGCATGAATGGCATCAAGAGTAACAGTAATGGCGCGAGGATGGTGAGCGAAGTCGTCGATCACAATCATGTCTTTATACTTTCCACGAACTTCCTGACGACGTTTTACCATACCGATTGATAAAGCTGCCTTCTGAACATCTGCAACTTTAAAGCCCTCAGAAAGAAGATAAAGAATACAGCTCGTGATATTGAGAACGTTATGTCCGCCAACGACACTTGATTTGAATGGAATCGTTTCACCTTTCCACTTCACTTCGAACTCTGAGCCGTTCTCAAATGTTTTCACATTATGAGGGCCCGTTTCAGAACCCGCACCGTAGAGGAACCACTTCTGATTAGAGTTCTGAGAATATTCTTTATGAAGCTTCATCGCTGAAGGATATTCCTGATTCAGGATGAGAGTTGATTTCATATTTGGCATTACTGCACGGAACTCATCTTCAATTTTTTCAACTGAAGAGAAAATGTCCGCATGATCAAACTCTAACGAAGTCAGGATCATATTTTTAAGTTCATAAAGACGGAACTTCGAAATTTTATGAAAGTAAGCAGAGTCATATTCATCAGCTTCAATGACGAAATACTTGTCCCCAAGTTTCGCTGGATCGCGACCTTCAATAATACCGCCGACAAGGTAACCAGGATTTTGTCCAAGTGACTCAAGCATCTGTGTTAAGAAATAAGTCGTTGTTGTTTTACCGTGTGTACCGGCAATACCAATGACATTTTTTTCTTTAAGCACCAGAGAACCAAGTGCAGAAGGAAACGAAGTAAATGGCACACCGGTTTTTTCAATCATGCGTGCGGCATCTAGTTTCCCTGATACTGAGTTACCAACGACGATCAAATCATATTGTTTCAGAAATTCAGGAGTCACTACATCTAGCTTGTGAAGAGGAATGCCAGTTGTCTCGAGAAAGGTGCTCATCGGAGGATAAAAAGCAGAATCTGCTCCTTCAACTTGAAAGCCAGCTTGCTTAACTAAAACAGCGGCAGGTCCCATGCCTGCACCACAGATGCGATAAAAAAATACTTTCTTAATTTGCGAGCGACGCTTGATGAGATCTTCTTGCGAGATGAGATTTGCGAGGTCCATTCCATTTCCTTTAGTAAGCTAGAATTTCTCTATTCTAGCCTACTTCAAGAATGAATGTGGACATTTAGATGAAGAATAAATTATCCGAGCAAATTACTTAACAATGAAATCTGAAAGACTCTTCCAGTACTGATCATAAGTCTCAACTTGTGGCATGTGACCGATCCCTGGTAGTTCTCTTAGAGTTCCCTTCGGAATCTCTTTAACGACTGCTTTTCCCAAAAGATCATAACGGCCAAGCTCATTTTTTACTGAGTCCGGGGCCCAACCTTTTCCAATCGCCGTTCTATCTCGAGTCCCTACGAGAAGAAGAGTCGGCATTTTTAAATTTTTAAATTCATAAACCACAGGCTGAGTGAAAACCATGTCAGTGGTTAAGGCGGAGTTCCAAGCGATACGAGGGAAATCTTTGTGAAGTGTCCATCCAACTAAAACTTCAATCCCTTTTTCATACTCTGGTTTCCATTGGCCATCGTAATAAACGTTTTTCTGATAATCACGAATTTTAGTCTCATCATTTTTAAGTTCAATTTGATAAAGCTCATTCACGTCCTTGTATGGAACTTTTATTTTCCAATCTTCTAAACCAATCGGATTAATCAAAGCGAGTTTTTGAATGGCCCCTGGAAACATCAGGGCCTGACGAGTGGCGAGCATGCCACCCATTGAATGACCGACGAGAATATATTTATCCACGTTTTGTTTCGTTACTAACTCATGTGTGAGTTTGGCCAAAAAATGAAGTGTGTATGGAAATGATTCTGGCTTACTTGATTTTCCGAAACCAATTTGGTCAGGGATAATCACTCGATACTTTTGTTTTAAGAGATCTCTGGCAGTTCGCTCCCAGTAGTGGCCGGAGAAGTTTTTACCATGGAGAAGGACAATTGTGCCCTTCAACTCCCCTTCAGGTTTCACGTCCATGTAGGCCATTTTGTATTTCTGATTCTTCACGTGAATCTCATGGAACTTTACTGGGAAAGGGTATGAAAAACTTGTGAGTTCAGCATCTTGAGGGACAAATGCGGCCATCACGAGACTAATTAAAGAGATCATAAACATTGGTATAAGCATGGGATTTCCTTCGAGGATAAAATTAAACTTAGCTTAGCTAGGGTCGATAGGTCTGATATTAGGAATTATTTTACAGGTTTAAGAATTAAATGAAAGTCTCTTCGGCCTTGCTACTCTCAACTCTTGTCCTGATGGGCTGTCAGCCTGCCGATTTTCCACTTGCTGGTAAAATTCAAGTTAATATCAAAAATTCTAGACCTTCAATTACAAAAGTTGTTGTTCAAAATGATCAACTCATTATTTCTGGTAAAAATCTAAGCGATGTAACAATTGCCAAAATTGAAGGTAGTACAAATCATAATTTTCAGATTGAATCAAAATCTGAAGGTCAACTTGTTCTAAATGCGAAAAGTGCTCTTAGTTTATTAGTAGGTCAAACTTTCAATCTTATCGTTTCATCTGCCCAGGCTGATGCAACTTTTCCAATTTCATTTGAATTACAAAACGGTCAAGTGACAGCGGCAAAACTTCATCACATGGGTGCAAGTGCAGGACAATATCTTCGTTTCAATGGAACGTCCTGGGCACCCGCCTCACTTACAAGCTCGCAAATTTTTGCTGGTGCTTATGATGCCACTGCCAATTCACCTGATATTGAAGCAATTGGTGGAACAGCAGGAACGTATTACATTGTTTCAGTTGCCGGAACTCATAGCTTTAGTTCCGGCCCTATCACCTTCAATACTGGTGACTGGGTCATCTTCAATGGTTCTGAATGGGAGAAGCTTGCAGTTGGTGCAAACGCGGTTTCTGCTTTTAATGGCAGAACTGGATCAGTTGTTCCCGCGGCAGACGACTATTCATGGAGTATGTTAACAAAGGCCGGAGGAAAACTCACTGGTTCAAAAGTTTCAGAGATCGCCGATGTTGATGTGACCGGAATTCAAGATGGTGACATCCTTCAATGGAACGCAAGTGCCACAAAGTGGGAAGTTAATTCTGTCCCGGCTCCGACAATCACTGCAGGTTCAATCACAAATACCCAACTTGCTAACAGTGCGGTTGATTCAAACAAAATTGTTGATGGAACAATTGTTAACGCTGACATCTCAGCGACGGCAGCGATTGATCAATCAAAGATCAATGGACTGACTGGTGCTCTGAATGGAAAAGAGGCCTCCCTACCTTCAGGTGGGACAGCAGCACATTATTTAAATGGAAATAAAGCCTGGGCCGACTTTTCAGGAAGCGTCTTAGGAACTCTTATCACAACATATGCGACCGGTGGATCTGGTGCCATCGCAGTTACTGATACCATTCCACAAGCACTCTCAAAATTAGAAACTAAAACGAATTCATTAGGGAACTACGTTCTTCGTGACGGAACGAGTGCTATGACCGGTGACCTTCAAATGGGCAACAATCAGATCACGGGCCTTGGCGCTCCTGGTGCAGATACAGATGCTGCCACTAAAAAATATGTGGATGATGAAATTGCAAACGCTGCTCTTAGTGGCGGTTCTTCTCAGTGGACCACTACAGGGGCCAATATATCTTATTCAACTGGTAACGTCGGAATTGGAACAACAACGCCAACGGCCACTCTTCATGTTAAGAAAACAGGAATTGAGGCAGGCATAGAGCTTGAAAGTGATACAGCTAGCTCAGCCGTCACTTTAAGAAGCACTAATACTGGTGTTGATTATCAAATGATCTCAGACACTATAGGACGTTTTATAATTGCCGATCTCAATACTGAGAATATAAGAATGGCCATTCTGAATAACGGGAATGTGGGAATTGGCACTGTAACTCCAGGAACTAAACTTACCGTCTCTGGTGACATCTCGACTTCTGGGGCACTCCGCATGGCGAGTGGCGTGAATTACGTCGAGATGAAGGCACCCGCAGCTCTGGCCGCAACTTATACGTTAAATCTTCCGGTCAACGATGGTGACGCTAATCAGGTTCTCACAACCGACGGTTCAGGCACCCTATCTTGGACAACGCCTGCTGCTGGTGGTGCTCCAACGGGTAATGCCGGTGGTGATCTAACTGGCACCTACCCTAACCCAACAATCGCTGCAGGACTTGATGCCACTAAAATTGCTGGTGGTAACGTAACGAGTACAGAGTTTAACTATCTGGCAAACGTGACTTCAGATATTCAAGCTCAATTAACTGCGAAAGAAGCTGCTCTTCCAACTGGTGGTACGACAGCTCAATATTTCCGTGGCGATAAATCCCTTGGAACTTTTGATACAGATGTTCATTCGAGTTTATTACCATTGGGATTTACTGCCTCAGGGGCCGGAGCAGTCGGTCCTCTCGATTCTATGTTGAATGCAATTGCAAAATTGCAGGGCCAAATCAATTCCCATTCAACTTCAATTACTGCCAACACAACCTGGACAAAAACTGGAACGACTGATGTTAAATACGTTGGTGGTAACGTCGGTATCGCTCGAGATCCGGCCTCAAATACTAAACTTGATGTTGAAGGCCAAATCAGATCGGGAGTTTCAAACATTGCGAACGGATCAATTAACTTTAGCTCGGGTAACACAATTACGACGACATTCGATTGTGCGACGGCCCTTTCTCTGGCAAATATCAGAGAAGGTGGTTCTTATACGATTATCGTGACTGGCACAGGAACGAATCAGTGCAACTTCTCAACAACAACGACAGGTGATGATGGAGGGGCAGTTACTTATCGCTTTCAACCAGCAAACGCCCCAAGAACCGCTTTATCACACACAGTTTATTCCATTCTAAGAGCTAATAATGTTATCTACGTCTCTTGGATCACGGGGTTTTAAAGAATATCTTTAGGTCTCCAAAAGTTAGTGGAGCGATCATTTTCAAATACCCACAAAATCTGTTCTTAAATTCCGATAAATCATTGTTATCAACTTACAGGACAGCAATGTGCCATTTATTTGGATAATATTATTTCTTTCATTTCCTGCTTTGAGTTTCAGATCAAATCTTGGTTTTTGGAAGTCTATGACTCCTGAGGTGTGTGCCTTTGGACCTAATTTCAATGTCGATGGAGATGTCTATTCGATAGTAACGGACGGTTCTACTATTTATATTGGTGGTACATTTTCAAACATAAATGGAGTATCGAGAAAAAGAATTGCGGCCTTCGATAATAACTGGAACCTCCTTCCCTTCAATCCAAAAGTTAGCAATGCCGTTAAAACCATGAAGATTTCTGGTTCTACACTTTATGCGGGCGGTGATTTCACAAACGTCCATGGTTTCGTTGAGGGACTCGGCGCCAAGATGAGCACGTCAGGAGTATTTGATACATCTTCACCTGAAATTGGCAGCTTTATAAACTCAATCGATATCGCCATTCCTGATGGCTCAGGTGGATGGTTTATAGGTGGCGGTTTTAATACAGTCGGAGGAGTTTCACGTTCAAGACTAGCAAGAATAAATGCTGATGGTTCACTCCACAGTTTTAATCCAGACCCCGATGGAAAAGTAAGCGCACTAAAACTTGATGGAAACATTCTTTATGTCGGAGGAGCGTTTAATAATATAGGAGGAGTTGCTAGATCTAAACTCGCCAGTTTTGATATCACAACCAACACTATTACCTCCTACAATCCTAAAATTGGTGGCACTGTTCATCATCTATTAGTTAATGGATCGACACTTTATGTAGGCGGCATTTTTAGTAACATTGGTGACTTTCTAACAACCAATGCTGTAATGACGGCCTCTTCAGGAGTGGTGAATGCTTCTAGTCCTGTTTTCAACAACACAGTTTCCGTCGCCATCCCAGATGGTGTCGGTGGGTGGTATGTAGGCGGAACATTTACCACTGTAAACTCAGTTCCACGCAATCGACTGGCCCGAATTAATGCCGACGGTTCTCTTCATAGTTTTAATCCAAGTTTTGACGGCTCAATCAATTCTCTCTACTTAGACGGAACAATTTTGTATGTGGGTGGAAATTTTTCAACTGCAGCGGGAGTCGCCCGGAATAAATTGGCCGCGATAGATACAACAACAGGAACGGCCACAAGTTTATCCGTTGCGATTACGGGTTCTGGAGTTAATGCCATTGCAAAATCTGGCACAACACTCTACATCGCTGGAACTTTTACGGCGGTTAATTCCACTAGCAGATCAAATATTGCAGCGATAGACACATCAACAAACACATTAACAAGCTTCAATCCAGGTGCTAACGGTATAGGTGTTAACGAACTACTCTTAGATGGAAATAATCTTTATATCGCTGGAAATTTCAGTACAGTGGCCTCTATTACACAACGTGGCCTAGCTCTTATAGACATCTCTACTTCAACCCTAGTCACTACCTTTAAACCAAATCTTTCTATTGGGGCCATCGTAAATGATATCGTTTTGAGTGGATCTACATTATTTATTGGTGGATATTTCACATCGGCAAATGGTGACTCCAAAACTCATCTTGCATCAGTAAATGCAGCTACCGGTGTGCCAAATTCCTTTGCGCCCAATATAGATACAACTGTCTCTGAACTCTATCTGAATGGAACAACACTCTATTTAGGGGGGCAATTTACAAGTGTTAATGGACAGCCCAGGGCAAGATCTGCGGCATTTGACATCACCACTGAAACGCTAACAGGTTTTAATCCTGGCTTCAACAATTTTGTGAATGCCATTGCTGTTAGTGGTCCGAATCTCATGATAGGAGGGAACTTCACTGTTGCTGGCGGTGTTTCGAGACTTAATCTTGCAGCACTCGATAAAAATGACGGAACCGTTTTAAGCTTCAATCCAAATCTTAACGGCATAGTGCATGACAGTGTGATAGATGGATCTAATTTATATGTTGGCGGATCGTTTACAACGGTCAATGGATCCGATTCTAAGTTTCTCGCGGAAGTCAATGCAGTAACCGGAATTGATACCGGCTTTAGATCACAGGCCAATAGTGGTGTTCGTTCTCTTGTAAAAGTGGGCACCACACTTTATATAGGTGGTTTGTTTAGCTCAATAAAGGGCTCAGTAAGAAACAGAGTTGCAGCTATTGATCTATCTAGTGATTCCCTTCTGCCCTTTGATCCAAACGTTGGGGCCTCGATTGGAGAGATTGTTTATACTATGGCCACCGATGGAACAAGCCTTTTTATCGGAGGCGAATTCACCAAAGTCGGAGGAGTAACAAGAAATAAATTTGCTTCAATAGATTTAATTTCAGGCGCCCTTAATAGTCTCGAGGCCAGTGCCAACAATAATATTTTAACTATCGCATACGATGGAAGCGACCTATACATCGGTGGCCAATTTACCGCCATCGGAGGAACATTCAGAAATCACGCATTAGCTATTGATCTTCCTACCGGAACCCTAACGAATTTTGATCCGAATATAGAGGGAGTGGTCCAGGCCCTTGATGTAAGTGGAGGGTTAGTTTTCTTAGGTGGTTCGATCACTAAAGTAGGAGGAACCACAAGGCCAAGGCTTGCCGTCGTAAATGCAACCACAGGTGCTTTAGATTTTGATCCTGGCACTATAAATGGCTCCTCGATTGAAGCAGTGCTTGTCTCCGGAAATAATCTTTTTATTGGGGGAGATTTTACATCAATTGCGGGAACAACTCGGAACATGGTCGCCGCCATTGATATCACTTCCAACACACTGACAAGTTTCAACCCAAATGTAACGAGTGGTTCAAAAGTATTTGAACTCGTAGAATATGGAACGACTTTGCTGATAGGTGGATCTTTTAGTAACGTGGGTGGGACCTCTCGAGTGAACTTTGCCCAAGTCGATCAAGCAACTTCAGCGGTGACTGCTTTAAATCCTGCACCAAACAGCAGCGCAAATACTCTTTTCGTACATAACGATACTCTCTACCTCAGTGGTGCATTCTCAACAGTGGCGGGAAATTCACGTAATAAACTTGCCATGATTGATCTTACGACAGGAACGCTTAAGCCTCAGCTAGTAACGACAAGTAACCAGATTTCAGCGTTCTTGCCAAGAGGAAGTGCCATGGCGGTAGGAGGCTCCTTCCTCTCTTTTAACGGAAATCCCAATCGCATTCATTTGACCGAATACACTTGTCCGTAAAGCGGCCCTCCTGTTCCTTTCTGGAGCACTCAACCCTTAATTTATCCGCAATGCCATAATATCTCGAAGAGATGATTCGATATGCTGGGTAGTTAAGTTGTTAAGAAAAAACAAAAACAAATGTTTAAAAATTTATATTTTCTCTTTATCGGCCTCTTATTATTCCTGATTAGCTGTCAGGAAGCTTCCATTCTTCCGGCCAACATCAAAGTTAAAATCAATGAAACGAGACCATCAATTTCCAAGGTCGTTGTTCAAAATGATCAGCTCATCGTAACGGGAAAAAATCTGGATGGAGTAATATTAGCTCGCATCGAAGGCAACACGAATCATAACTTTCAGATTGAATCAAAATCAGAAAACCAACTTATCTTAAACGCAAAGAGTGCTTTAAGTTTATTAGTTGGTGAAACATTCAATCTAATCGTTGGAAATGCAAGTGCCAATGCGACCTTTCCTATTTCATTTGAATTACAAAATGGTCAAGTGACCGCGGCCAAACTTCATCACATGGGTGCCACAGCTGGACAGTTTCTTCAATTCAATGGAACAAACTGGGCGCCTGCTTCCATCTCTTCTTCACAAATTTTTGCTGGTGCTTATGATGCTGCAACCGATACTCCAGATATTATATCAATTGGAGGTTCCGCAGGAACTTACTACATCGTATCTGTAGCAGGTTCAAAAGATCTTGGTGCTGGTTCGGTACTTCTCAATGTTGGTGACTGGGTCATCTACAATGGTTCAATATGGGAGAAGCTTGCAGTTGGAGCAAACACTGTTTCTGCTTTTAATGGTAGAACTGGATTAGTTGTTCCTGAAGCAGATGACTACTCATGGAGCATGCTTACTAAAACTGCCGGTAAACTTACTGGTTCAAAAGTTTCTGAGATTGCCGATGTTGATGTGACCGGAATTCAAGATGGTGACATCCTTCAATGGGACGCAGGTACCACAAAGTGGGAAGTAAACTCTGTTCCAACTCCTACCATTTCTGCAGGCTCCATTACATCAACTCAACTTGCGAACAGTGCGGTTGATTCAAACAAAATTGTCGATGGAACAATTGTTAACGCTGACATCTCTGCTGCTGCGGCAATTGATCAATCAAAGATTAATGGACTCACTGGTGCTCTGAATGGAAAAGAGGCATCTCTTCCTACAGGTGGAACAGCTGCTCATTATTTAAATGGAAATAAAACTTGGGTAGATTTCACAACTAGCGTTTTAGGCACACAACTTTCAGGTTACGTAATAGGTGTAGCTGGTGCTATCAGTCCTCTCGATACCATTAATCTGGCCCTTGGAAAATTAGAAGCACGAGATTCTGTTATCTCTGCGGCCCAAAGTAATTATGTACTTTTAAACGGTACTTCTCCGATGACCGGTGACCTTCAAATGGGTAACAACCAAATCACAGGTCTTGGAGCTCCTGGTGCTGATACTGACGCTGCCACTAAAAAATACGTGGATGATGAAATTGCAAATGCGACCCTTGGTGGTGGATCGTCTCAATGGACAACTGCTGGTTCAAACATTTATTACAATACGGGAAATGTGGGTATTGGAGTTTTAAGTCCAGGATATGCCCTCGAAGTACAGGGCATTGCTGCCGCAAATAATTTCTTATTGAAAGGTCCCTCTAGTAGAACGATTACACTGAGTGCGCCGGCGAGCCTCTTGGCCACGTATGCTTTGAATCTTCCTATTTCAGCAGGCTCAAACAACCAAGTCCTCACAACTGACGGTTCAGGAAATTTATCTTGGACTACTCCCGCTTCTGGTGGTGCTCCTACAGGTGCGGCCGGTGGAGAGCTGAGTGGCACATATCCAAATCCCACAATTGCAAATGGTCTTCCAGTCACAAGACTTTCCGACGGTTCGATTGATAACACTGAATTTGGTTATCTCAATGGTGCGACTTCCAATATTCAAACCCAATTGAATAACGTGACAACAACTGTACTTGCGGCACCCATTGGTTCAGTCAGTGAGACAGCAATTCCTCTTCTTACAACCGATACCATTCCACAGGCAGTTGGAAAACTAAACGCCTACATCGGCGCGCTCTCAACTTCGCAAGCAGGTTATTTGCCTCTGAATGGATCTTCTGCCATGACTGGTGATCTTCAAATGGGGAACAACCAGATCACAGGATTAGGTGCTCCTGGTGCTGATACAGATGCTGCAACTAAAAAATATGTCGATGATGAGGTAACTGCGGCCTCAAAATGGCTCAGCAGTTCTTCTGATATTTATTTTGATACAGGCAAAGTGGGAATTGGAACGAATGCACCAACGGCCACATTACAAATCGGCCAAAATTCAGGAAGTGCTAATCCCGCTCAGCTTTTCTTTGGCGAAGCCAAGACTTCAGGAGGAGGCAGGCCAAATATTGTGGGCCAATGGTCTTCGAACGATAGTTGGGGTATCGGTCCTGCCACATCCGGTATTGATCAAATGCTTAGAATCGGAAAAGTGACCGGTTTAGATTCTGACTGGGCCGTGACTCAAGATCTTGTTCTTAGCGTTCCCGTTTTAGCAGTAGGAACAACAACCCCACTTCAAAGTGGAGTTGCAACTTTTAACGGTAATGTTGGTATTGGTAACAATAATCCATCTGAGAAATTAGATGTAACGGGCAATATTGCCCTCACTGGAAAGTTGCTCTTAAAATCAGACACCGCAAACTATGTTGAACTAAAGGCCCCAATAGGTCTTGGCTCAACTTATACTTTAAACTTTCCCCTAAATGATGGATCGACAAATCAGGTTCTCACCACTGATGGTTCAGGAAATCTTTCTTGGACAACCCCGGCCGGTGGTGGTGCTCCTACTGGTGCGGCAGGTGGAGAACTTAGCGGCTCATATCCGAATCCAACAATTGCTAACGGTCTTTCTGTAACAAGACTTTCTGATGGTTCGATTGATAACACCGAATTCGCTCACCTCAACGGCGTGACATCCAATATTCAAACACAGCTTGATGCTAAGGAAGGTGCTTTACCAGCAGGTGGCGTCGCTGGAGACTACTTACGCGGTAATAAAACATGGTCCAATTTTTCGACTGATGTTCAAGCAAGTGTCATTGGAACTTTCACTCCAGTCACAGGTTCTCAAGTCTCGGCCTTAGACAGCATTCTCAATGCTCTTCAAAAACTTCAAGGACAAATTAATGATCTTGTAAGTGATCTCTCTGATTCAATCACATGGACCAAAAACGGAAGTAATATCGAATACAATACTGGCAACGTAGGTATCGGTAGAACACCTGCAACCAAGCTTGACGTTAACGGAGGTATTCGCCCAGGTTCTGAAACTTCTGTGACGACTTGTGGTTTAGGAGCGACCAACGGCGAAGGAACTCAACGCTATAACTACACTACACATAGAATGGAATATTGTGATGGTGGCGCGTGGGTGGCGATGAATGGGAAATCGGATTATGGAACACTTACCATTACTGGGGCGGCCAACTGTCGATGGGAGCTTACCAGTTCATCTTGGAATAAATACGTTGCTGATACGGATTGCCCAAATCCAGTTTTAACAGGGGCCGCTTTAGCACCTTCTGAAGGAAAGATTCCGGCCATTCGATTTGCTAGTTTACCTGCCGGCGAGTATGAAGTTCATTTAAATGCTTATTCGATGTATGCAGTGAATGATGGCTTTTGTATGTACCGCTTAAGTGATGGAACCAATTTTTCGGGGATGAGTAATTCCGATGGCTACTATCTACTTGAATTGAATTTTCTGGTTGGTCGGTTTCGTTATACCACCGACCAAACCAACATTACTTTCTACCTTGAGGCCAAATCACCTTCGGCCCCTACTGAGACCTGTCGAACAGACAACTCCGTCGTAGGACAAGATAAAATCCAATTCTGGGTCAATCGTCTTTAGTCATCAATTCGATCGTAGCGACAGCCCCAAACCAGTGCTCCAACAATCATAGTGTTCTCATCATGAAATTTTGGATTATTGAGTGGGCCATATTCTGAAACTTCAGTTGGGCAATAAGCAAACTCAGGAAACACAGATTCAAAATCATCATCGTCACTTAAAACTTTAGTCGCAACTTCTCTCACAACTTTCTCATCCAATCTTCCAGCATCATATTCTTTGAGTGCCAGTTCATACGTGGTGAAATATTTGATGGCCGAAGCAGGAACAGCCCTGTTTTTCACGATGTGGATGTAACTCGCTAAAATGCGATCAGGATATTCTTTGATGATATTGTCATAAATTTCCGGATCATCCCCAACATCATCACCCATTAGAATGAACTGATCTGTGGTTGCATCGAGAACTTTTTTAATTGCACCTGTTTTATATTCCATATGATCAGGACGATTAAAATTACTATTAAGAATAACGTCATTGTGCTGAATCTGATGCTTTTCTAATAGACCTATTACTTTGGATTTTAAAACTTCAGGCGAAGAAGAGATGACAGTAAGTCCATTCACATAACCGCGTGTCCCCGCTAGAAACTGAGGGATTCCCGCATACACTTCCTTTCTAACTGTGGCATAGCCAACGGACTCTACCAGATCCCCTGAGTTGGTGATCTTTATTGTATCATCCAGATCACTGATGATCTGAATTCCTGCGAATGAATTGAATGAAAGAAGTGCGGTTAAGAAAAAGACCTTCTTCATAGGATCTCCGGTTAAAAATATTTAACCAAAGTATCCCTTCCTTCACTAAATCCTGACAGTATGAGTGAACTATCTATCTAGACTGTCTAAATTTTAGACACTTTCCCTGCACTTTTTGCCCATGGAGCAGTCTGTCCTCAATTATTGCTGAAGTCTTTAAATATTAAGAACATATAGGTCGATAAATATTTGGAAGTCTTTAACAAGTGTAAAGAAAATATGAAGAAACAAACCTCCATTTATTTATTGGCCTACACACTTTTATTGAGTTCTTGTCAGGACGCTGGTTTTTTAAGTGGTCAAATTTCTATCAGCATAAAAAACACAAAACCTGAAATCACACATGTTAAAGTTCAGAATAATCAGCTCATCGTCACAGGAAAAAATCTAGATAAAGTAACAATCGCAAAAGTGGAAGGCAGCACCAATCATACATTTGAGATTGAATCTAAAACTTCAGATAAAGTTATTCTTAATGCCAAGAGTGCACTTAGTTTTCTAGTAGGTCAGACTTTCAATCTAATTGTTTCAAATGCGCAGGCGGCAGCGACTTTCCCTATTTCGTTTGATCTTCAAAATGGACAAGTAACCGCAGCAAAACTACATCACATGGGTGCAAGTGCAGGACAAGTTCTGCAATTTAATGGAACAACTTGGGCCCCTGCCAATGCGGCAAGTTCGCAAGTTTATGCAGGCACATACAATGCTTCAACTGATACACCAGACATCGTTGCGGCCGGAGGTTCTGTTGGAACTTACTACATCGTAACAACTGCTGGCTCACAAGATCTGGGCAACGGTGTTGTTTCATTCGATGTAGGTGACTGGGTCATCTTTAATGGAACCACTTGGGAAAAAGTGGCCATTGGCGGAAACACAGTATCCAATTTTAATGGTCGTACGGGAGCAGTCGTCCCTCTTGCAAACGATTACTCTTGGAGCATGCTTACGAAAGCAGCAGGTAAACTCACAGGCTCAAAGCTCTCTGAAATTGCTGATGTGGACGTAGCTGGCATTCAAGACGGCGACATCCTTCAATGGAATGCAGGTGGATCAAAATGGGAAGTAAATGCAATACCTGCCCCTACCATTGCTGCCGGATCAATTTCAAATACCCAACTCGCTAACAGTGCGGTTGACTCAAATAAGATCGTCGATGGAACAATTGTTAATGCTGACATCTCTGCCACCGCAGACATTGCTCAATCAAAAATTTTAAATCTGACAACGGATTTAGCAAATAAAGAACCTCTGCTTCCAACTGGCGGAACAACTGCTCAATATCTTCGCGGTAATAAAACTCTGGCGACTCTCGACACTGCGGCCGTTCCTGAGAATGGAAATCTTTATTTCACACCAACGCGAGTTCTAGGAACTTTAATCACAACATATGCTACCGGTGGAACCGGCGCTATCGCTGTAACTGATACTGTGCCTCAGGCCCTTTCAAAACTAGAGACAAAGACCAACTCATTAGGGAATTACGTTTTACGCGATGGTACAGCAGCGATGACTGGTGACCTTCAGATGGGTGGCAATCAAATCACAGGCCTCGGCGCTCCTGGAGCTGATGCAGATGCGGCCACTAAAAAGTATGTGGATGATGCTGTCGCCGGTGGGGGTTCATCTCAATGGACAACGGCGGGTTCGGCCATTCATTACAACACTGGCCGTGTAGGAATCGGAACTACGACTCCAAGTACATTGTTAGATATCAGCACTGGTGCCACTCCTCCCGCCGCTGATGTCAATTTAATCTCAATGACCGTTCAAAGTAATGTTTCTGACAGTGCAGGTACTGGCGCCGGTTATGATAATGGACCAAAACTTTATCAAATTGGCGTTGGCGATGATCAATTAATGGACCCCACAGGGGCCACTCCAACAGGTATTGGCTCGGCCATGTCATTCAAAATGACCCCATTCGCCGACACTAACGGAGTTAGTGCTGAGTCTTTCACCAGTTACGTTTTTAGAGGAGCAACTTCGGCTTCTGACTTTTGGATTCATAATGCAAGACTGCACGCTCAAGGCCTTAACCTTGGATACAATCGTCTAGCCGATATTGTTCCACTGAATGGAGCCATCATTAGTGGAAACGTGGGTATTGGTGTTGCGAATCCCACTCGCAAATTAGATATTGCTGGAACACTTGGGTTAAAATCCACTACGATCAATTACGTAACTCTAAGAGCACCGGCAGGATTAGGTACAACTCTTGATTTCGTTCTTCCAGCTTCATTCGGAACAAACAATCAGGTCTTAACCACAGATGGAGCAGGAAATCTTTCTTGGACAACACCAGCGGGCGGTGGCGCTCCGACTGGTTCTGCCGGTGGTGATCTAACAGGTACTTATCCTAACCCAACAATTGCAGCAGGACTTGATGCCGCAAAAATTGGTGGAGGAAGTGTTTCCAGTGCTGAGTTTAACTATCTCGATGGAGTGACTTCAAGTATTCAAAATCAACTGAATGGGAAAGAAGCATCTCTTCCAACCGGTGGTACGACTCTCCAATACTTCCGTGGTGACAAAACACTCGCTACACTTAACACGACTGCAGTTCCTGAAGGAACCAACGAATACTTCACTCAAGGTAAAGTTAGAACTACGCCAATTAATGGTTATGCGACTGGTACTGCAATTCCGCTCGCCACAACAGACACAGTACTTGAAGCTCTAGGAAAATTAGAGGCCCAGAATACTGCCAACGCCACTGCTCTTAGTAGCACTGGCCAATGGGGCAAGACGGGCAGTGATGTTTACTATACTGCTGGCAACGTTGGTATTGGTCTTAATAACCCTGCCTCAAAATTTCATATGCGTGGGCCTGCTGCCTTTGAGAGTATTACTGCAGACAGTTCAGGACCAACATTCAGCTTCTGGAAATCAAGAAATTTTGCCGCCACTCAAGATGGTGATGAACTAGGCTTTATAAGCTTTTTTGGTCATGGCGGCTCTGGACTTTTACGTTCCGCCTATATTCTTGGTCAAACCGATGGAACACCGACCGCGACGTCCGCTCCTGGTAGTCTTGCCTTCTTCACAACAACTTCTGGAGATACAGAATCAACAGAAAAAATGAGAATTACTTCTGATGGTTATGTCGGTATCGGGAATAAATGGCCCGGATTTGCTCTAGATATTAATAGCTCAGACTCTTTTCAACAAAGACTCTCTCACTATTCAAACAACGACTATGATGGTGCGGCCATTATGATGGTTCGCGGTCGTGGGACATACGATACTTCTACTGCGGTTTTAGATGATAACACCATCGGTGGCCTATACTTCCGCGCCTGGGACGGAGGTAATGCAAGTACGACAACTGCTGCGATGGAAGTTATGTCGACTGAAAATCACTCTGCCACAAATAAAGGCAGTAAAATCTTTTTCCAGACGACCCCAAATGGATCAAATGCTCGCATGGAAAGAATGGTGATCAATCACAATGGTAATGTGGGGATTGGTGTTACCAACCCATCTTCTAAGCTTGAAGTTGCGGGGACCATTACAGCGACAGAAGGGGTCGCCGTTTCCGGGACCAACTCGTTCAACGGCGTTATGACTCTACGTAATATCGCTGCTGATGGTCTGTCGGGCTCAGTCTTCCATGATAACAATAACGCTATTAAAGGATTCGTTGGACACATCAATAGCGGAGCCACAGGATATCCAGTTAACTCTGTGGCGATGATGGGATCCGGAGTTCCAGTAGTTCTTGCAGTGGATTCAAGTGCAAAAGTCACTGTCACAGGGGGCTTGGTAGATATTTCCACCAATCTGAATCTTGCCTCAGGTAGAGTACTGGCCATTAACGGATCGCAGATTTGCGATGCCACAGGTTGTACATCATCATCTGACAGACGTTTAAAACGAGATATTCATCCTCTTCAAGACTCACTATTAAAAATCACTCAGCTTAAAGGCGTTCAATACTACTACATTAATACTCAAAATTTCGGTGAACAACACCAAGTTGGTGTGATCGCTCAAGACGTAGAAAAAGTATTTCCGGAAGTTGTGAAGACCGATCCTAAAACAGGATTAAAGTCAGTGGCCTACGATCACTTAGTCGCACCGATCATTGAAGCAATTAAAGAACTCCATCAAATGGTAGTGAAACTTTTTGAAAATTCGGAACGGCATTCTCGAGAAATCGCTTCTATCAAAGAAGAAAATAAAAAGTTAAAGGCCAAGTCCCTTCAGTTTGAGTTAGAGAATGAACAGCTCAGAGCTGTATCAAAAAAAGTTGAACAAGAAAATGCGGCAATCAAGGCCTATATCTGCCAGAAAGATCCATCGGCCGCAGTCTGTAAATAGTCAGCTATATAATCGCTTAATCACTGTTAAATTTAAACCTTCATTTATTAAGGGTCGACAAGAACATTAATGAAATTCTTAATGTTCTTAACAAGCATGGTATTCCTAATTACATCATGTCAGGATGCTTCCCTTATTGGAAAAATTTCTGTCAAGCTCAATGAATCACGTCCCTCTGTTACTAATGTTAAAATCGTTAATGATCAATTAATTGTAACTGGAAATAATCTTGATAAAGTGACGCTCGCCAAAGTCGAGGGAAGCACAAACCATGAGTTCCAAATTGAATCTAAATCTTCAGACCAGATTATTTTAAATGCTAAAAGCGCCCTTGGATTTTTAGTGGGACAAACATTCAATCTGATTATTTCAAATGCTCAAGCTGCCGCGACCTTTCCCATTTCTTTTGAATTACAAAACGGACAAGTCACAGCTGCCAAACTTCACCATATGGGAGCTAGTGCCGGACAATTTTTACAATTCAACGGAACAAGTTGGGCACCGGCCTCAATTACATCATCTCAGGCCTTTGCCGGTACTTATGATGCGGCCACAGACTCACCGGACATCGTTTCCATTGGTGGTAGTTCTGGAACTTACTATATTGTGACGGTCGCCGGTACTCAGGATCTGGGTTCAGGTCCAGAGACATTCAACGTTGGTGATTGGGTCATTTACAGCGGCTCTTCATGGTCACGAATTGCAGTTGGTGCGAATACTGTTTCAGGTTTCAATGGCAGAACTGGACTAGTTGTTCCATTAAGTGGTGACTACTCATGGAGTATGCTCACTAAGGCGGCCGGTAAACTCACCGGTTCAAAGCTTTCAGAAATTGCTGATGTTGACGTGACTGGCATTCAAGACGGAGACATCATTCGATGGAATGCTGGTGGATCAAAGTGGGAAGTGACCCCTGCACCGTCACCAACGATAATGGCGGGTTCTATTTCAAATACTGAGCTCGCAAACAATTCAGTCGACTCAAACAAAATCACTGATGGCACTATTGTAAATAGTGACATCTCTGCCACGGCCGACATCTCTCAATCAAAAATTCAAAACCTCACAACTGACCTAGGAAACAAAGAGCCACTTCTTCCAACCGGAGGGACAACTGCCCAGTACCTTCGCGGTAACAAAACTCTAGCGACCCTGGACACTTCAGTCGTCCCAGAAAATGGTGCGCTTTATTTTACAACTGCACGTGTATTAGGAACTCAACTTGCTGGTTATACCACCGGAATGGCCATTCCTCTTGTGGCAGCCGATACAATTCCTCAGGCTTTGGGCAAACTTGAAGCATATATCGCTTCTCTTTCTACTTCTCAAAGTAATTATGTTCTTCTCAATGGCACAAGTTCTATGAGTGGCAACCTGCAAATGGGTAATAACAAGATCACCGGACTTGCCACTCCGACTACAGGGACAGATGCTGCAACCAAGGCCTATGTGGATTCAGTTGCTGGTGGTTCTTCTCAGTGGACCACCAATGGTTCAAATATTCACTTTAATACTGGCAATGTAGGTATTGGTGTAACCACACCAACTGCAAAATTGCATGTGGCATCTGGTAGCAGTTCCCTTAAAGCAGATTTATATCCTGAAGATGCTGCAGTTGTTATTAGTGCTACAGGAAGTGGAAGTGGTTCAGATCCTTACGCATCTTTTGTCGCGCGAGCTTATCGAAATGGTGAAAGTGGTAGTGAATCCAATATTTATTTATGGGCAACAGGTGGTACACCTGGAGCTCATACTCCATTTTCAACCAATTCAATAATTGGTTCATTATCATTCGCTGCAAACTACACAACAGGTGCAGCAACGGCCAGTCAGTCAGTAGCAGAAGTGAAGGGCTTTACGGGAGCAAATTTTACCAGTGCAGATAGAGAAGGATATCTCGCTTTTTATACATCCGATGGTGGATTGGCCGGTACAGAAAAAATGCGAATTAATCATCTCGGTAATGTGGGCATTGGAACGACTTCCCCTACAGAAAAATTATCAGTGAATGGTAATGTTGCGGTTTCAGGTGGAATGCATCTTAAGTCTGATAACGCAAATTACTTGCAACTTAATGCACCTTCAGGCCTTGCTTCTACCTTAAATTTTTATCTTCCCGGAACTTATGGTTCGAATAACCAGGTCCTTACCACTGACGGTGCTGGTAATTTAACTTGGACAACTCCTGCTACTGGTGGAGCTCCAACTGGTGCTGCTGGTGGAGACTTAAGTGGAACTTATCCAAATCCAACGATCTCTGGTCTCGCAGCAACAAAGATTGCTGGTGGTTCAGTTGATAACACTGAATTCGATTACCTAAATGGTGTAACTTCAAATATCCAAACCCAACTGAATGCTAAAGAACCTGCGATTACAGCGGGAACAAATCTTCAGTATTTCCGAGGGGACAAAACTCTTGCGACTCTAGATACATCTGCAGTTCCAGAAGGAACTCGCGAATACTTCACTCAAAGTAAAGTGCGTAACACTCCTATTAATACCTACGCTGTAGGAACTGCGATTCCCCTAGCTGCAACCGACACAGTACTTGAAGCACTTGGAAAATTAGAAGCACAAATCATTGCCAACGACACGGCCTTCGACAATACAGGACACTGGAGTCTAAACGGCGCAAAAACTTTCTACAACGCTGGTAACGTAGGGATTGGTACGAACAATCCTGGATCACTATTAGAATTAAGCACTGGTGCATCAGCTCCCGCTTCTGATGTGGATTTAATCTCAATCTCGGTTACAAGTAACATCACCGATTCAGTCGCTGGTGCGGTTTATAATAATGGTCTTAAGTATTACAAGATCGGTGTAGCAGACGATCCAACCCTAGACACTACAAATGGAGCGACACCGACTGGTATTGGGACGGCCTTATCGTTCAGCATGTCTACAATCAGTGACTCTGCAGTGGGAGCAGAAGATTTTACTAACTACGTTTTCAGAGGACCGAGTTCGGCCAGTGATCTATGGATTCACAATGGTAAAATTTATCCACAGGCCATGATGATTGGGTATGACAGACTTTCTCAGACACCTCCAGCAAACGGAATTGCCATTAGTGGTAAAATGGGAATTGGTAATGATTCTCCTGACTACTCTCTTGATCTGGACGGAAAAACTGATGGGATTCGCCTTCCTGCAGGAACAACTGCACAGCGACCAGGAACGCCTAATCAAGGAGTACTACGTTACAACTCGGATTCTACAGCGATGGAGTATTATGATGGTTCGGGCTGGACTCCGATAAAATCAAAATACGACAGTACAGTAATTACAACCGGTACGACCATCACCGCGTCTCAGGGTTACCAAACTTTAACATTCAATACTGCCGCTAATGTCACTGCAACTCTTCCAAATACAACAGATTTACCAGCTGGATGGTGGGTTGAAATCATGAATAATAGTACAACTCGTATCGTGACAGCGACTCCATCTGATGGCACGACCGTGGATGGGGTGGCAAATTTTTCAGTCGTAAGAAACAGCTGGTATCGAGTGATTTGGAGAGGTACTTCATGGAGGGCCATCTACGTTTCGGGGCCTTATTTTTATACGCCAGCAGGTCAAGTGGGAAGTTTCTCTTCCGGCAAAGCCACCACAGGAGCTGGGATGAGCACATCAATAATTGCGACTGGTGCCGTTGAAGGCGCAGGTGGAGGCATTTCACTTATTGCTGGTACAGCGGCCACGAGTACTGCGAGTTCATATGATGGGGGAGCGATTCTTATACAGTCAGGGCAAGGTGTTACCAATGGTAACGGAGGAAAAATTCAATTAGCAGCTGCATTTGGGCCTGGTACTGGACAAGGTGGAGATATTGAACTTCTGGCTGGTGGCGCAAATAGTACGGGTACGGGTGGGAAAGTTCTTATACACGGTGGTAATGCAGCAGGAGTAAGAGGACACATTTTATTAGATCCAAATAATCAGGGGAAAGTGGGTATTGGTCTTAATAATCCAAGTTATAAGTTAGACGTTGTCGGAGATATAAACATCGCTGCCGGCTCACTTAAATTCGGTGGAACCGATGTTTGTACTAGCTCCGGCTGTACATCATCTTCTGACCGTCGCTTAAAGAAAAACATTCATCCTATCCAGGATGCTCTTCTAAAAATTGTTCAGCTTCAGGGTGTTCACTACGATTACATTGATAAGAAAAAGTTCGGAGATAAACATCAGGTGGGCGTGATCGCTCAAGACGTGGAAAAAGTTTTCCCTGAAGTAGTTCTTACTGATAAGAAGACAGGGCTAAAATCTGTGGCCTACGATCACCTTGTGGCCCCAATTATCGAAGCAATTAAAGAGCTCTTTGGAATGACTAAAGAAAACTCGCGAGAAATTGCTTCACTTAAAGCAGAGAATGCAGCGATGAAAGAGTATCTTTGCAAAAAAGACCCTACGGCCCCGTTTTGTCAAAAGCAGTAGTTACTTCCAGACGATCTCACCAATCGCACGTCGAATATCATTGAGATTGGTTTTATCAAACCAATGGTGTTTAACCGCATTCGATAGAATGATGTGGCCCTTCATTTTGTCAGGGTCAATCCAGATCGAAGTTCCGGTGAAACCTAAATGACCAAATGTGAACTTCCCACAACCTTTTCCGGCCAGAGTATTTTCAGGATTTTCTACCCGGTCCCAGCCTAAGGCGAAGCGATTAGAATGTTTAGACAAATCACTCTTAACTTTAGAGATAAAGTCCGTTTTTTCCTGATAATTCAGAAGTGTTCTGCAAAGACCATCTGTGGTTGAAAACAGACCGGCGTGACTTACAAAAGTTCCAATGGTCCACGCATTCGGATCGTGGACTTTACCGTAATTGGGAACTCCGTTCTTGTATCCGCACTGAAGAGTTGGATACCAGAAAGGAAGATCGGTCCAATACATGGTTTCTTTGTCCCAAACCGTCTTACAAAGTTCTTTCTGATCCACTTTCTTATTCTCCAGCTCAAGCATCACACGAAGGGCCGAAAAATCAGAATAAAGCGTCTCACTCTCCTTCACCCGATAACTTGAAATTAAATTTTTCCAGTTATCCACAGCAAGAAGGCCCCAAGACGGAAGCCCGCCACGATGAGAGAGACACAGAAGCATCTCAGGATCAAAGGCCTCGGGTTTTAGAAAATAAGCGAGAGAATTAGCGAGGGGTTTGGTTAATGAAGCAAGATCAAAGTACAGAGTCGGTTCAGCTTTAAGTTTCAATTCACCTTCGAATGTATTGGCCTCAAATGCCTCATAGGTTTTGGCCTTAAAATCAATCACCCCTACTCCCATACCGTCCATTGGACCCATTGGAAGAAGTGAGGAAACAATTCGAATAATCTCTTGCATAAACTGAACTCAAAAAAGAAGGCGCCCGTGAGAGCGCCTTCTAGTGATTAATTTCTTAGAGCTGCCTGAGCTGCTGCCAGACGAGCAATTGGAACGCGGAACGGAGAACAGCTCACGTACTCAAGTCCAATCTTGTGACAGAACTCAACTGACTGAGGCTCACCACCGTGCTCACCACAAATACCTGCATAAACTGCAGTATTTGTTTTCTTACCTTCAGAAACCGCGTGCTTCATTAAGAAACCAACACCGTCCTGATCGATTGAAACGAATGGGTCACGAGGGTAAATACCTTTCTGTGTATATGTTGGAAGGAACTTACCAGCATCATCACGAGAAAGACCAAAAGTTGTTTGAGTCAAATCGTTCGTACCAAATGAGAAGAACTCCACTTCTTTTGCGATTTCCCCGGCCATGATACAGGCACGTGGAAGCTCAAGCATGGTTCCCATTTTGTATTTCACAGTATGATTTTTCTCTTTGAATACTTTTTCGATCTCGGCCTTACACTCTTCCTTGATCATTGAATACTCTCTTACTTCAGTAATAAGAGGGATCATGATTTCAGGAAGAACTTTAATTCCAGCTTTATCAGCGTCAATCGCAGCTTCGATGATCGCTCTCACCTGCATGAGGTAAATTTCAGGATAAGTCACGGCCAGACGACAACCACGGTGACCAAGCATCGGGTTGAACTCGTGAAGGGCATCATTACGCTCTTTCACGGCATTAACGTTGATTCCAAGAACTGCTGCCAGTTCCTGTTGATCTTTCTCGTTGTGAGGTAGGAACTCGTGAAGAGGAGGATCCAGAAGACGGATGTTTGCTGGAAGACCATTTAGCTCTTTAAAGATTCCTGCGAAGTCAGAGCGCTGGAATGGAAGAAGTTTATCAAGCGCCTTCTTTCTGTCTTTTTCGTTTTCAGCGAAGATCATTTCACGAACGGCAAGAATACGCTCAGGAGCAAAGAACATGTGCTCAGTACGGCATAGACCGATACCTTGAGCGCCGAACTGAATCGCAGTCTTTGTATCTTCCGGAGTATCCGCGTTTGTTCTTACTTTCAAGCGACGAACACCATCCGCCCATTTCATGAATGTCGCGAAGTCGGCCGTGATTGAAGCTTCGATTGTCGGAACAACGCCTTCGTACACTTCACCATTAGCACCGTCGAAAGTGATGAAATCACCTTCTTTATAAACCTTACCTTTAACCGTAAGTGTTTTTTCTTTTTCATTGATCACAAGGGCCGTACATCCAGCAACACATGGCTTACCCATACCACGAGCAACAACCGCTGCGTGAGAAGTCATACCACCACGAGCAGTTAGAATACCGCTAGAAGCGACCATACCGCCGATATCTTCCGGAGAAGTTTCTGCACGAACGAGAACAACTTTTTTACCGGCCTTGTGCCATTCTTCAGCGTGAGCTGAAGTGAACACCATCTGCCCAGAAGCAGCACCCGGAGAAGCTGGAAGACCTGTAGCGATTAGAGTCTTCTTCGCTTTTGGATCAAGACGTGGGTGAAGAAGTTGGTTCAGATCTTCTGGAGAGATACGAAGGATCGCTTCTTTCTCAGTGATCATGCCTTCTGCCACGAGATCCACTGCCACTTTAAGAGCAGCATTTACTGTACGTTTAGCATTACGAGTTTGAAGAATCCAAAGCTTACCATTCTCAATAGTAAACTCGATGTCCTGCATATCTTTGTAATGCTTCTCAAGCATTTTATAGTCTTCTACAAGGTCAGCGTATGCTTTTGGCATAACTTCCTCGAGAGTCTTATGATGCTTGTTTGATTCCATCTTCGAATCATTATTGATTGGTTGCGGAGTACGAATACCGGCCACAACGTCTTCACCTTGAGCATTTACCAGGAACTCTCCGAAGAATTTCTTTTCACCAGTAGATGGATCACGAGTGAAACATACACCTGTGGCACAAGTGTCACCCATGTTACCAAACACCATTGATTGAACGTTTACGGCCGTCCCCCAATCATGAGGAATGTTGTTCATCTCACGATATTTCATCGCACGGTTATTGTTCCATGAACCAAATACTGCGCCGATGGCACGCCATAGTTGCTCCATTGGCTCTTGCGGGAACACAATTCCGTGATCTTCAAGAAGGACGCTCTTATAAACTTTTACTAGCTCTTCAAGGTCAGCAGCAGTCAGATCAGTGTCCTCATGCACACCGCGGGCCTCTTTCAAATCTTCAAGATTAGATTCAAGGTGAGAAGTATTCACACCAAGAACCACGTTAGAGAACATCTGAATGAAACGGCGGTAAGAGTCCCAAGCAAAGCGAGGGTTACCTGTTTTCTTGGCAATACCAAGAACTGTTTTATCGTTAAGACCAAGGTTAAGAACAGTGTCCATCATCCCTGGCATTGAAGCGCGAGCGCCTGAACGAACCGAAAAAAGAAGTGGATTTTCAACGTCACCAAATTTCTTACCAGTCAGTTTTTCAACCCAGGAAAGTGACTCAAGCACCTGGTCTTTGATTTCTTTTGAGATCTCTTTATTCGTTTTATAGAAATCAAGGCAAGCTTCAGTTGAAACTGTAAACCCAGGAGGCACAGAAAGTTTCATTGAGCACATCTCAGCAAGGTTTGCACCTTTACCACCGAGAAGGGCCTTCATGTCTTTGTTCCCATCCGTTTTTTCAGCAGAAAATTTATAGACCCATTGTTTCATTTCAACGTCCCCTTACTCTTAAAGAGAAAATTTTTCTTTAATGTATGACTTAACTTTATCAAGAGCTACGCGCTCTTGAACCATTGTATCGCGGTCACGAACTGTCACTGAGTGATCAGTAAGTGTGTCGAAATCAACCGTGATACAAGCTGGAGTTCCAATCTCATCTTGACGACGGTAACGCTTACCAATTGAACCAGCTGTGTCGTACTCACATTTGAAATCTTTTTGAAGATCGCGAAGAAGTGCTGTTGCAGGTCCTTCAAGATCTGGCTTCTTCATAAGCGGCATAATTGCGGCCTTGATTGGAGCTAGAGATGGTTTGAATCTCATGACTACGCGCTCTTTCTCAGCGTCCCCTGGGAACTCAGTTCTATAAGCGTCTGACATGATCGCCAGCATACAACGGTCACAACCAACTGAAGTTTCAAGCACGTATGGAAGATATTTTTTATTTCCATCAAGCTGATCAACGTAGTTAAGGTTTTTCTTAGAGTATTCCTGATGTTGTTTAAGATCGAAATCTGTACGAGAGTGAATCCCTTCCATCTCCCCCCAACCATGAGCGAATTGATACTCGATATCGAAAGCAGCATCAGCGTAGTGAGCAAGTTGCTCGTGCTTTTTCCACTGAAGACGCTCTTTGCGAAGACCGTTCTCAAGGTGCCAGTTCCAACGAAGTTCTTTCCACATCTCCATTGCCTCAGCTTGAGTGCCTGGCTTAATGAAGTATTGCATTTCCATTTGTTCGAACTCACGAGTTCTGAAAATGAAGTTACCTGGAGTGATTTCGTTACGGAATGCTTTACCGATCTGAGCAATACCGAATGGAAGTTTTCTTCTCATTGTAGTTTGTACGTTCGGGAAGTTTACGAAAATACCTTGGGCCGTTTCAGGACGAAGATAAACTTTCGAAGAAGTATCTTCAACCGGACCCATTTGTGTTGAGAACATAAGGTTGAAGTTACGGGGTTCAGTGAATGAGTCTTTAGAACCACAGTTTGAACAAGGAGCATTTAGATCAATGTTGTCTGCGCGGAAACGAGACTTACAAACTTTACAGTCCACTAGTGGATCAGTGAAGTTATCAACGTGGCCCGAGGCCTTCCATACAGTTGGATGCATAAGAATAGCAGCATCAACACCGTCGATATCATCTCTGTAAGTCATGGCCTTCCACCAAGACTGCTTTAAGTTATTTTTTAATTCAACACCAAGAGGACCCATGTCCCAACAAGAACCAAGTCCACCGTAGATTTCTGAACTTTGAAAAATAAAACCACGATGCTTAGAATGGGCCACTAAATCGGCCATCGATTTCAGATTCTCTTCTGACACAATGCACTCCTGATGAAATAAATATAGAATATAAACGCCAAGATTTTATCACAGAGACGGTGCTCTTTACTAAGGCAAAATAGAATGACGCAAATTAACTTTTAGAATTTGGGCCCGACTTCTTTTTTGAACAAATAAAAGTCTCAAATCGAAAAAAGATAGAACAAAAAACTGCCCCGATTTAACTTCGCTACTAACTTTTCTAGGAGCGGCAATGGACAAAAATCAAATCGAAAAAAAGATTTATATAATTCGCGGACAAAAAGTAATGCTAGATTCAGATTTGGCTGAGCTCTATGAGATTCAGACCAAGGACTTAACAAGACAGGTAAAGCGTAACATCTCTCGCTTTCCAGATGATTTCTTGATTAGACCTAATTCCAAAGACTTAGAGAATTGGAGGTGCCAAATTGGCGCCGCAAATGACATAACCAACTGGAATCACATGAGAAAATCCACTCCCATACTCTTCACAGAAAATGGCATCGCTCATTGGAAGTTTTCTTGCAATGGAAAACGCAAACTCTGAAAAGATCAATACGAAGAAATGGTGACGCCCAAATTACCTACAAATCGAAATAAAATAGGACTGAAAAAGATAACGGACTAAACAAGATCTTTAATTTTGTAACCCTTGAGTTCACTCACAAAAGCTCTCGTCGCACGACTAAGCATTCCTTTGAGTTTGCAATTAAGACTTAACTGGCAGGTGTTGGTCTCAGAGTTAAAACACTCAACCATGTCCATTTCTTCGAATGAAGTGAAAACTTCGGCCACACTTTTGTTGGCCATGGCCGTATTGAACTCTATTCCTCCCTTCGGACCTGGTACTGTGTGAACGTATCCCAGTTCAGAAAGTCTATTTACAACAACACTAAGGTGGTTCTTTTTGATGTCATAAAACTCGGCGATTTCTGCAATCGTGACCTTTCTTTCTTCACGTTGAAGAAAGATCAGCACCCTCAAAGCATAGTCGGTTTTTAGTGTAAGTTTCATGTTTAGCTAAAAATAGCATATCAAACCTTTTTATTAGAAACAAAGGCATCGCTGAATATTTTTTTAGAAGGAACACCTTTTAAAAATACAGTCTGTTTTAGTTTTTTGACCATATCCGGATCCCCGCAAACCATGACAGTCGTGTTCTTAATATCAAATTCGTGTTTTTTTAGTAGCTCAACCAGGTCTCCTTGTAAGAAACCTTCTCTGCTCTCCCCGGTCAAATAGGCAGGAAAATATTGAAACTGAGGACACTTCTCTTCGAGGTTTTTCAGTTCTTCCACAAGATACAAACTCTCAAGGCGAAGGCCTCCATGAAAGAGAGTGATCTTACCCTTAAAACCATTGGCAATTGCCTCTTGAACGATTCCGTATAAAGGTGCTAATCCCGTGCCGACTCCCAAAAGCAAGAGATCATCATTCTCCATCTCATGAGTTAAATAACACTCTCCTACTGGACCGCTGAGAGTGATCTTGTGCCCAAGAAGTTCAGCATCATATAACCAATTCGACATCATCCCTTGTGGAACTTTTCTCACATGGAGTTCAAGGGTCTGATTGTTAGAAACGCTTGCCAAAGAGTAAGAGCGGCACAGTTGATCTTCTCGAATGACATTCACAAACTGTCCGGCCTTATACTCAAGAGGTGAATCAAGCTGAACTTTCAGAATGACTACGCTACTTGAGACCCGCTGTTGAGAGATGATTTTCCCTCCCACCGGCGGGCCCGATTCGTTAGAATCGAAAATTTCAAAGTCTTTATTCAGTGACTGCTGACAAGTATAGAAAAGCCCAGCTTCCTTTTTAGTTGGCCTAAGCCCTTTTTGAGATGCTCCATCTACTGGAGTGCTGGTTTTCATCACACACGACTGACAAATTCCACTTCGGCAAGAATGAGGAATCTTCTCACCATTTCGAATTAAGCAATCCAAAACTGTTTCTGATTCTAATCCTTCAAAAGAACGATTTTTGTAAGTCAGTGTGGCCATAAAATTATCCTTCTCTGCCTAATACTTGTCCGCGAACACTTTCAGCAATTCCAGCGACCTGTGAAATCAATTCTGCCGGCACGTTTAACTCTTTTAGTGTTCCACCTAAAAGCTCGATCACGGCGTCCACATGACTGTCATTTAGACCTCTCGCCACTAAATGCTTATGACCCTCTTTCATGTCTAGGCCCGAGTATTTTGCTGGTCCACCAAAGGCCATAGTTAGAAATGCTTTTTGTTTGTTGATTTGATCTTCCATATCTACATCATCGAAAAAACGACTGATGCGATGGTCGGCCAGAACTTTTCGATAAAAAATATCGACTGCTGCATCTACGGCCGCTTCACCACCAATACTGTCAAACAAACTACTCATCCGAACCCTCCATTTTGAATTGATATATTTTAAATATATCAATTCAGGGTCAAAGTAAAGTACGGATAAAGAACCGGGTAAAAAGTAAAAAAAGGCTGATTTAAATCAGGACTTGATCGGCTTATTCTCTTTGAGAAAGCTCAAATAATTTTTTGTACTCACCACCAAGAGAGATGAGCTCTGGGTGAGTTCCCTCTTCAATCTTCACCCCGTCTTTCATAACGACGATGCGATTGAAGTCTTTCAAAGTCGAAAGTCGGTGAGCAACTGCAATGACTGTTTTATGGCCCGCCACTCGATCAAGAGCGGCCTGTACGATTTTTTCTGATTCGTTATCAAGTGCTGAAGTCGCTTCATCAAACAAAAGCACATCACGGTTTTTAAGAAACGCGCGAGCAATTGTTAGACGCTGACTTTGACCTCCTGAAAGTCGAAGGCCTCGGTCACCGATCTGAGTATCAAGCTGCTGAGGAAGGTCTTTAACATACTCCCAAGCATACGAAATTTTCAAAGCATCCATGATTTCTTCATCAGTATGCTCGTCGCCGGTTGTGAGGTTTTCGCGAACGGTATCGTTGAACAGGAAAACGTCCTGGCTCACGAGGGCAAATACCTTACGTACAGAGGCCAGTGTGTATTCATTAATGTTCACGCCATCAATGAGAATCTCTCCACCAGTAACATCATACAAACGAAGAAGAAGACTAATGAGAGTTGATTTACCTGAACCCGAAAGACCAACAAGGCCAATTTTTTCGCCTTTATTGATCACAAGGTTAAAGCCTTTAAGAACAATTCCCTCACCGTACGTGAATGAAACGTTTCTAAATTCGATGGTTTTTTCAAAGGACTTAAGTTCTTTGAGATCGCCCTGAGGCTCTTCCTCAACACTTAAAAGTTCAAAGATACGAGAAGCTGCCGCTTGGGCCTGGTTCAGTTTTGCGTTCGCCTTGCTGTAACGACGAACAGGATCCATAAACATTGCAAGTGCGGCAACAAAAGAAATAAATCCACCGGTAGTTAAACTACCAGAAGTGATTCGATGGTGTGCGAAGACAATCACAACCGCAAAGGCAATGGAACCAATAAGTTCCACCAATGGGTGCGAATGTTCTTCTGCCGAGTTACTTTTACGACGGTGAAAAAGGAGCATCTCTTGCGTTCTTTCAAAACGATCAATGATGTATTCCTTAAGTCCAAAGGCCTTAATGATTTTTTGGCCATTCAGGGCCTCACCCACAATGTGAGTCATCTCAGCATTGTCCGATTGAGCGCGACCTACATATTTGCGAATTCGTTTACCAGTAAAGTGAAGTGTCACAATGAAAAGCGGAGCAACCGCAAAGATCACAAGAGTTAATTGCCAGTCATGATAGAAGGCCACACCCAAAAGGGCCAAGGCGGTGATCGGTTCGCGAACAACTTCCAAAGAGTTCTTGAAAGCTTCTGAGAAAACCGAGGTATCGTTCATGATAGTTGAGATCAAATTCCCCGCTTTCTGTTTCGAATAAAACTTGGCCGGAAGATTTTGGAACTTCAGATAGATCTTTGAACGGATAACACGAGTAGATTTATCCACCACTTGGCGAAGACCAAAATAATGGAAGTAACGAAGTGGATAGTTCAATACTCCTAGGAATACCAACAACAGAGCAAGGTTTCGGGCATCTTCGAAAGTTGATCCGGCCGAAAAACCTTTATCGAAAATATCTTTAACCAGGTAAGCTTCGTACGCCTTAATACCAGCGAGGGGCAGGGCCAACAACGTGGCGACCAACGCCTCCTTCCAAAAAGGACGAATATATGGGAACATTGACTTAAGCACTTTGAGCATGGGAGCTATCTTAAGCTTTAACGGAGGCTAAGTAAATTAAAACGCGGAAGGCAATTTTCCTGGACAGAGATGGAACGTTGATCGTGGACAAGAACTATCTCTCCCGAGTGGAAGAGATGGAGTATTACCCGGACACCCTCAAAGCTTTGCAACTTTTTCAGCAACTTGGGTACGATCTGTTCGTGGTAACAAATCAATCTGGCGTTGGTCGAGGGTATTTTTCCCTTGAGGCGGTCTACGTTATCCACAAACAACTCCAAAACGACCTCCGAGAAAATAAACTCTCCCCATTTAAAGATTTTGCCATTTGCCCTCACTCGCCGGACGACGGCTGCGAATGCCGAAAACCTTCGGGCCAAATGATTTCTGACCTTATGGAAAAGTACCACATTAATCCTGATCATTCGTACATGGTGGGCGACAAACTCATCGACGGTGAGGCCGGAAGAAATGCGGGAATCCAAGGTATTCTTGTTCGTCATGCTACTTCGCCTGACTTTCCTCACTACAAAACTCTCTTGGATTTTGCGAATTCACTTAAAAAGTAGCGAGTACGAGCGAAGTTCAACTGGTCTCAGATGATACTGATGACAAAAGTATTGGATCAATTTATCACACTCAGAAAAATTCGTGCCTAAAAACCCTGCATATTCTTGATAACGAGTCTGATAACCCTTCTTGATTCTGAGTAAAAACCCTCTTTCATTTTCACCCTGAGCACAGTTTTGGCAGGCGAATTGTCCGTTGGCCGGCATAAACACCACTCCCGGTATTTCTAAAAGATCTGCCTGGCAGTAAGAGCAATTGTCAGTGTCCGGCATGATTCCCAGATGGAAAAGGAGTTTCACCATGAAGAGAGTCAGATGTTGCCCGGCCTCAAATTGTTTTTTCACCAACGCATCTTCAATGTAAAAAAGAGCGTTACTCACAACTGAGAACACTCCCTCATGATCGAGGTTTTGATAATCACTGGTGCCGGGTTGAAAAGTGATGGAGAATTTTGAAATGAGTTCAAAATATAAGCACACCAGATAAAAAGCGCGAATATCGTGACGAACACTTTGCGGTTCCCAGATACGACTGTGTTCAGCTGAAATCATGAGATCACTGGAATCAATTTTGGTTTTTTGATCTTTGATCATAATTCTCATCATGGATCCAAGTTCAAAAATTGAAGGTTTATGACTTTTTCCTCCACCTTGCCCGCCATAAATATAAAAGCTTCCCACCATTCCGTTACGAAGTAACAGTTTTACGATGAGATCTCTCTCTTTATAGGGAACGCGATGAATGACTAGTCCTTCAAAAACCAAGTGGGCCTCAGGGTAAGTTTGACCTTCATTTTCAAACTTATCCAAGAAACTGCCAAGAGATTTGTCCACCAATTCCACCTAAGTCCAAAGGGTCTTTCCAGAGCGAAAACCTGATAAGATTCCCCTCGCCTTCCACCCCGGGCCACCATTTGAATCCAAAAATCAATATTTTGCACGGGATAGAGGAAAAAGATTTTTTCTATTCGAGGGAGATTCACACCATGACTCAAAACAGTGGTGCTGATAATAAAATCCGGATATGGAGTGAGTTGTAGTTTGGCCGGCATGAACTGCGACTCTCCACCGAGGCAAGAGACCGTGGTAAATCCCAATTTCCGGAGATGTTTCTCCCAATACAAAACTTCATTCCGGTACCGACAAAAAATGAGTTTTACTGATTCATTCTTGGGTTGAACTTCGATCAGATTTCTTACCCATTTCACACCCGGGGCCCTTAGATATACAGCAGGAGAATTTTTTAATTTCTGATTACCTTGATCAATCCACCAAATCCGATCAAATTGTGTTTCAAAATATGAAATTTCTTTCTTCATATCTTCCGACAGTGTTGCCGTTAACAGATAAGTTTGTTCGGAAAATTGAGACAGTTCAAAAAAGCATTCCCACATTCTTTCGCGGAAGGTATCGCCCCAGTAAAAGAACAAATGGAACTCATCAAAGATCACAATCTTACGGAAAATCTTTTTACAGAGCCATTCTTCAGGAGTCATCACATCAATAGAATTCTGCCAATTTTTTCGACACTCATCTGCCAATGCCCGCAATGGAGAGATGACTAAAATTCGTTCGGAATAAAATGCTTGGCCCAGAGAGGATATCCAAAAAGTTTTTCCAGAAGCTGGTGGTGAAGTCAGAAGAATTAAATCTTGAATCATTCAAAGTTCATATCGCATTTACCTTTCGAAGAACTCTTCTTCTCAACTTTCGATAGTAATTTTTCAGGAGAGAACTTTGTAAATTTTCTTATACTCACGCACATGAAAATAATGATTGTGGATGATGAAGCCGATATTGGTTTCATACTTGGAATTGAACTTAAAAGACTAGGTCACGAGATTCAAACTTTTGAATCAGCGATTGCCGCGAAAAGTTATCTCGAAAAAGAAATTCCTGATGCGGTTCTTTGTGATTTTCAAATGCCGCGCATGAATGGATTGGAACTTTTTATGTGGCTTAAAGAGCAAGGGCATCAAATTCCATTTTATATTTTAACGGGAGAGCCATCTGTGGATGCGAAGCAACTTTTAAGCAAAGGAATCACTGATGTTTTATTCAAACCTGAAGACTTACTGCGCCTCTCAAAAATATTCAAATAGGATTTATTTTAGCTATTCGTCTGGCCAAAAATGGCCAAATGCGGTTTAATTAACCAATTAAAACAGTTTCATTAGGGCATCTCTCATGAAGTATGGTTTATTTTGTGTTCTGACGCTCTGTCTAATTTTCGGCGCGTATCAAGCAGCTCAAAACAAAATCGAAAGTCCATTAGCGATCTCATCTCTAAAACTAGGGATGGATCTTGAACAACTTGAAGAGGTCTTTGGTACTCCTTCTGCTCAATCACGCAATCAACTTACTTATATTTTGAATGATGGTTCTGAACTCTTTATTACTCTTCGTGATGATGTAGTTTCCAGTGCTAAAGTAAAATTCCACCGCACGATTAAAATCCAAGATCCAGAAATGAAAAAACTCACTCTGGTTCAAATGGATTCACACAATTTAGATAATAATCCTAGTTGGTTTTTTGCGGGTAACCCTGCAGAAGGTTTGATCTACAAAATCACTAGCGAAGGTACAATCGAGAGCCTTACTTGGGTTCCGCCTTTCACTTATGGCGCCAACCGACCAAAGCAAGTACAAGCACTTCTGCGTGATTTTCAAACTCAGAAACTAAGCAATCTGTGATATAATCCACGCATGATCACACAAATTGAAAAACTCTTCGACCAACAAATTCGTCCAGCACTCGCTCAACACGGTGGTAACGTGGAAGTTGTTGATGTCGATAACAATATCCTATTCGTTAAGTTCTATGGCGGTTGCCAAGGTTGCTCAAGTTCAAAGGCCACACTGAAAGGTGGTATTGAAGCTTTGATTAAGCAGAACTTTCCTGAGATCTCGGAAGTTGTTGACGTGACTGACCATCAGAACGGCACAAATCCTTACATGTAAGGATTAAGCTTTCGGATCTCGCAATACGTTCATACGAGCACGAACAGCCTCAATCTTTTCCAGACTGATATCAGCGAAGATAATCTTCTCGCCCTCTCCTGCGTCCGCAAGAATTTCTCCCCATGGATCAACAATAAGTGAGTGACCGAAAGTACTCATCTTCTCGTTGTGCTGTCCCCATTGAGCAGAAGCAATTACATAAGATTGATTTTCAATCGCACGAGCGCGCACCAGTGTGTGCCAATGAGCTTTACCAGTCGGAACAGTGAAAGCAGAAGAAATCGAAAGAACGTTTGCCCCTTGTGAAGAATACGAGCGGAAAAGTTCTGGGAAACGAAGATCAAAACAAATCGATAGACCAATTTTAAATTCTTTAAGTGGAAGAAGCTTTGGCGTATTTCCACTCGTGTAAACCTTGGACTCGTTCACCACGGTGTTACTAGGATGCTTCGATAGATCAACTGCAAAGAGGTTCATCTTATCGTAGATCATGAGTTCAGTACCATCGGGTGCGAAGTTATAAGAACGGTTCATGATCTTGCCATCAACGTTCGTTGCGGCCGAGCCACCTAAAATATATAGGCCAGAATCCACAGCAAGTTTCCGAATGGCCTCATAGTGTTCATTCTTACCTTCCACCAAATACGGAGTTGGCTTCGTACCATCTGACATGGAGTAGAAAACTTCCGGTAAAAACACCGCTTCTGCACCATTTGTACGCGCCTCATCTAAAAACTTACGAATAGTCTTAAGATTTTGGGCCGGATCAAGGACTGATTGAAGCTGAATTACACCCATCTTCATAGGGAAACTCCATTAAACTTTTGCCACGGTTATAAGAGAGTTATAAGATCATCGGGCCATGCTGAAAACACTTTTTATAAACGCACTTAAAATCCTCATTGCGGCCGCTTTAATTTACTGGCTTATTAATTCCGGTAAATTAGATTTTAAGCTGTTAGCTCAGCTGGTGAATCATCCATTAGCAATTGTGGCAGCAGTTTTTCTTTCAGTGGTAAATTTCGTCCTGGTTTCATACCGTTGGGAAACGATTCTGCGAGCTCGTAGTCAGGTGAAAATTCCTATTTTGGGTCTTTTGCAGATCACATGGATTGGACAATTTTTCAGCTCAGTTCTTCCTGGAAGTGTGAGCGGTGACTTAGTTAAAATTCTTTACGTTCAAAAGTTTGATGAAAACTTCTCTAAGAAATTTGTCTTCGCTTCTATTTTGATTGATCGAGTGATGGGCCTTTCTGGTCTTATTCTCTTAGTGGGAGCGAGTTCACTACTTTTTGGCCGTCACATTCTTGAAACAGCTCCAGCCATGGGTCCTCTACTAAGCATCAACTATCTTCTGGTGATGTTAGTGGTGCTCTCTCTTGGAACCTTTTTTTATTTTCACAATTGGGTAAGACTTGTTCTTGTAAAATGCCAGAGCATTGCTCTGAAAGGTGTGTTTGAAAAGCTCACATCCCTTTGGGACGATCTTGTCATGATTAAGGGGCACATGCTTAAAGCAGTCGGTCTTTCTATCATGGTCCAATTTATTGCGGTCTTAATTTTCTGGTCTTTGATTCATCCATTCGTGGGTGGGAACATGGACTTCGTTCAGGCCCTGGCGTTTATTCCAATTGGGCTTATGACTCTTGCTCTTCCGGTGGCACCATCAGGTCTTGGTGTTGGTCACGCTATTTTCCAAAAACTCTTTGAGTTCTCCGGCATTCAAAATGGTGCTTCTCTTTTTAACCTATACTTCGTAGTGACGTTGGTCGTGAACGTGCTCGGAGTGATTCCTTACGTCCTTACAAAAACCAAGAAATAAAAAAGGCCCGGAAACGGGCCTTCTCTTTTTGAATTAATTAAAAATAAAGATTTTAGTTGGATCAATGTGCGAGTAGTGCATCGCTTTTGTTTTAAGCTGTTCCAGCTGAAGAAGATAATTTAATTCATCTTCAAAGCTGTTCTGCTTGCGCACTTTCTTAGACTGTTTTTTAAGAATTGATTTCACACCTTGAGGAAGCATGCAAACGCCTCTTAAAAGATAGTTTTCACCTTTGTACTTAATCACACGACCAGTAAAAACATCACCTTCAATCAAGCTGATTGTTGGATGGTTTTTCACTAGAGTGATCTTCTCATCGTGAAGGATATCTTTAAGAACGATTTGTTTTCTGAAGCTCGTCTTTGTGAACTCAAACAATGAGTGATTCACATTGAGTAGTGCTTGCGAAAGGTCTTCTTCAAGTTGATTGTTACGAATGTAATCTTCAATCACTTTTGAACCATCTTTCTGACGATACTGGAAAATATACCAGTCGTTGAAAGAATTCATACGTGATTCAAACTCATCCTTATCTTCATCTAGTTTCCCAGTGAGAGAAAAATATTTTTCCTTCGCCTCTTTCAAGTCGTTGAAAAAATCACCTTGCGTGTAAAGGCCTAAAACTTTGTCTAAATGGTTATGAACGGTGTCGAGCATAAAAGATATTCTACTCTTCAGTCTTCAGAACTGCCAAGAAGGCTTCTTGAGGAATTTCGACATTCCCGACCATTTTCATACGCTTCTTACCCTCTTTCTGCTTCTCTAGTAGTTTACGTTTACGAGAAACGTCACCACCGTAACATTTCGCGAGTACGTTCTTACGAAGGGCCTTCACAGTTTCACGAGCAACAACTTTTGCCCCGATGGCCGCCTGAATTGCAATATCAAATTGCTGACGATCAATCACTTTAAGTAGTCGATGAGTCAGGTCTTTACCTTTCTGTTGCGAAGTACTTCGGTGAGTGATCACTGAAAGTGCATCAACTTTGTCACCATTAAGAAGAACATCCAGCTTCACCATGTCTGATTCTTGGTACTCATGAAGTTCGTAATCCATGGAAGCGTAGCCTTTTGATAAAGACTTAAGCTGGTCATAGAAATCGAACATCATTTCTGAAAGTGGAAGGATATAGATCAACTGCACACGATCTTCTGTGATGTAGTTGATCGCCTGCTGACGACCGCGACGGTCTTCGCAAAGCTTAATGATTTTTCCTACGAATTCATTCGGAAGGTGAATCGAGAGCTTCACTGTTGGCTCTAAAATTGTATCAATGATACTTGGATCCGGAAGCTTGGCAGGGTTATCCACGATGACCTTGTCACCATTTTGAGTCACTACTTCATAAGAACAAGAAGGAGCAGTGGAAATCAGAGCAAGATTGAACTCACGCTCAAGTCGAGTCTGAATAATGTCCATATGAAGCAGTCCCAGGAATCCGCAACGGAAACCGAAACCAAGAGCTTGTGAAACCTCAGGCTCATATGTGAACGAAGCATCGTTCAAAGCGAGTTTCTCTAATGCCTCTTTAAGAACTTCATATTCTTCAGAGTCTACCGGGAAAATCCCGCAGAACACCATCGGCTTAACATCTTTATAACCAGCAAGTGACGGAGTTGAATCTTTCTTATCTGTATGAACAATCGTGTCCCCGACCTTTACGTCACGAACAGTCTTGATACCACAGATAATCATCCCTACTTCACCGGCACCAAGTTCATTCACTTCTTGATAGAACGGAGTGTGAACCGCGAGCTTAATAACTTCATAGTCCTGTTTAGAGAACTTGAAGTGAATCTTATCTTTAACTTTTAAATTTCCTTCCATGATACGGGCAAGCACCACCACACCTCTGTATGGGTCAAACCATGAATCAAAGATCAGGGCCTGAAGTGGATTTACCACTTGCCCTTTCGGAGGAGGAATAACTTTTACGATTTCTTCCAGAAGTCCATCAACACCCAGACCAGACTTACCAGAAACAAGAGGAGCATTCGAAGCATCAAGTCCAATTACATCTTCAACTTCTTTTTTAACTTTATCCGGATCAGCGTGAGGAAGATCGATCTTGTTAATCACAGGAAGAATTTCAAGATTGTTTTCAAGCGCCATGTATACGTTAGCAAGTGTTTGCGCTTCGATACCTTGAGAGGCATCTACGATCAGAAGTGCTCCTTCACAAGAAGCAAGTGAACGAGATACTTCGTACGTGAAGTCCACGTGGCCCGGAGTATCGATCAAGTTGAAGAAGTAAGTCTTCCCATCTTGCGCTTTATACTGAAGACGAACTGTTTGCGCCTTAATTGTAATCCCACGTTCTTTTTCAAGATCCATGTTATCCAGAAGGCGGTCAGTCTTCTCACGATCAGTAATCGATTTGGTCATCTCAATGATTCGGTCAGCGAGAGTAGATTTCCCGTGATCGATGTGAGCAATAATAGAAAAATTTCGAATCAGACTGGTGTCCATAAATGCTTGTAAACCTTCGTTTTTGTAAGGCTCAACTATAGCCTATTTTATTCGAAGCTACACTCAAGATTTTACGTTGATTCGGACAAAACAACTCTTTGCAGCAAAATGACTAAAATGATTTTCTCAGTATTTAGCGCTTTCTAACCTGGCACCTTTTCGACATAGAAATCAATTCTGAATTTGCTAAAATGGAAGGACACCGAATTCTTGGATTCCCAAGAACTGGTGGGACCCGAAGGCCCAAGAGGAATCATGCAGGGAAAAGGGGTGATTCCTCTCTCCTTCCGGGACGTGTTCATGCAAACCTCCTAGGCAAGTTTAAAAAATCTAAGTTGGCGAATTGAAAGGACATAGTAAGCCATGCGGAAAAATAATTTCCGAAGGCATCAGATAGAAATGACCGGAAATAAAAAAGGCCCGGAATCGGGCCTTTCAAAGTTAAACGAAAACTTCTTTTGAGATAATCATCATGTAGTAATCCAGATTCGACTCTTTGGCACGAATTGGAATGACGTTGGCGTAACCCTGGTAGGCCTCTTCCGTGTCTTCAAACACGTACTCACCCGTCGCCGGATCAATCACTTTTTTACGTTTAGGAATCGTGATCTCAGCGTTTTCAATTTTCGAACGGCGTTTAATCGCAAGTTCAAAAGTCTCAACAATTGAATCCGGAATCAGAGTATCAGTGATGTTTTTATTAATAACGTCATCAGATTGCATTTCAAGAGTCGCGTACATCGGGTTATTCATATAAATAAGTTCACCCTTGGCGTTTGAAATCATGATGTTCTTTTTAATCATGTTGGCCAAAGTATCAAACTTACGGTGCTCAACTGAAATACGATCAGTACGAAGCTGCTCAAACTTTTTCATATTCACGATCATTTTGTTCAACTCGCGAGCAAGCTCACCAATCTCATCATCTTGATCGTAGTAAATGGAAACGTCGAAATTTACGTCCTGAAGCTCGCGAACGGCATCGTTAATCTTCTTGAACGGCATGGCGATTTTTCCTGGAACAACTAGAGAAAGAAGGATCGTCCCAAGGAATGTAATAATGAGAGTAATCAACATATTTCGACGAGTTTCGCCGATGATCGCCTTCACTTGCTTATCTCTTTGCTCATTCTGGAAATACTGAATGTCCTGAAACTCAGAGAAGGCCTCAAGGATCTTGTCCGTTAACTCGTTAATTGTCGAAATCCCTTCACCATCTCTATAAAAGAGTGATGATTTACTCACGATGGTTTTAAGTGAGTCTACATAACCTTGCATTTTAGAGATGATCTTTTTCGCCTCTACTTCCGTATAAAAACTGTCCAGACGCTGAAGCTGAGACTGGAAACCTTCACATAGGTTCTCAAGACGTTTTAAGTCTTCACCAGTGGGCTTCGTCGTCAGGATCTTTTTCTGCATTTTAAGAATCGAAACAGCAGAAATCCTCACTTCATCAGTCAGAAGCGAGATCTTATTTGAATTCACCGTGATATTAGAAATCTGGTTATTCAGGGAATCCAGGAAGAAAAAAACCGTAAACCCCATCACCAGCACAACGATGTTGGCGATGATGAAACTGAAGGCCACACGGCGTTTAAGAGACAATTTCATATATACTCCGGAAAATTATACTTCTTCTAAATCTGAGAAAAGACGATCAAGGTTCTTTTCACTACCAACGAGAACAACGATATCGTCGGCCTCAATGACATCCATCGGTAGAGGTGAATCATTGATCACCACGCGATAAGCGGCCTTTCCTTCTTCACTGATATAAGGAACACGCTTCTGAAGGGCCACAATATTAAGGGAATAATTCTGACGAATCTGAGATTCAACCAGGGTCTTCCCTTCAAAGGCCTTACCAAGCTTAAGCTCTACGATAGAGTAACCGGCCGCAAAGTTATAACGTTGAAGAACGTGAGGAGCGGCAATCTTACTCGCCACGATCTCTCCCATCTCTTCTTCAACTTTAATAATTTCTGAGGCACCAATTTCACGAAGAACGTGCTCATGCAGAGGCGTCGTCGCACGGGCAACCACACGTCCCACACCAAGCTTTCTGAGCATCGCCACCGACATAATACTCATTTCAATATTGTCACCGATCGCCACAATCGCCGTATCCACATCTGAGATGTTAACCGCACGAAGAGACTTTTCTTGAGTCACGTCGATACAGATGGCGTGAGAAACCTTATCTTTAATTCGGTCTACGAGTTCCGGATTAGAATCAATCGCCAGAACTTCCGCCCCTTTTTCAAACAAACGAACCGCAGTTTTTGCTCCGAATGTTCCTAGTCCGATTACAGCAACAATCATATTTTTATCCTATTAGTACTTTCCCTTCAGGGTATTCAACTTTATTTGGTAATACAGCACGAGATCCAACCGCCAGAACGAGAGTGAGAGGTCCTACTCGACCTACAAACATCATCAGGATGATGGTAATTTTTCCGAGCACAGTCAGGAACGGCGTTATTCCGAGAGACAGACCAACCGTACCGAAAGCACTGGTCACTTCAAAGAGAAGGGCCAAGAAACTCTTGTCCGGTTCAAGTCGCATCATCACCAACACTCCCACACTCACGACAATAAGTGAGATAATGAAGATGGCGATGGATTTCACGACGGTAGCGGCGGGAATTCTTCTCTCGAAAAACTCCACATCAAACTTACCTTTTAAAGTCGCAGTCACTGATTGCAGAAGAACCGCAAACGTTGTGGTCTTCACACCACCTCCGGTTGAACCCGGTGAGGCGCCAATAAACATCAGGAGCACCAGCATATAAAGGCTGTGCGGGTGAAGTGAGTTTAGATTAATGGTATTAAAGCCCGCTGTTCTTGGAGTAACAGATTGGAAGAACGAAACCTGGAATCTTTCCCACATACTCATGTCTTGGAAAGCATGGAGAAACTCTCCAAAGAAAAGATAGATGGTCCCGAAGGCCAGTAATAGAGTATTCACCGATAATACGATCTTGGTATGAACCGTAAGATTTTTGAAAGAACGTTTATATTTTATGGCATCCGTTACATCTTTCATGACCGAGAAACCGATACCACCAAGGATAATCAGGAATGCAACAGTCATTGAGATCAAGGGCTCAAACTTAAAATCTTCCAGATTGTTATTAAATAAAGCATACCCAGCATTACAGAATGCCATGATGGCATGATAAAAACCAAAGTACAGGGCCTGACCAATCTCAAAACCTTCTTGGTAAAATCCCATGGTTAAAATAATCGCCCCAATGAATTCGATCATGAAAGTGTAACGAATAATGTCCACAATTAGGCTGAGTAGCTCTTCTGAACTAGAAGTATCAAGCACATCGTGCATGATTACCTGCTCTCTCATCTGAAGGTTTTTCCCCATGATCACGGCCATGGAACTTGAAAGAGTCATGATCCCGAGACCACCCACTTGAGTAAGAATGAGCATCACCATTTGGCCAAAAATACTAAATTCATCCGGCAAAGAAATTGTTGAAAGTCCCGTCACACAAGTGGCCGAAGTCGCCATGAAAAGGGCATCAATAAAAGCGATGCTTTTACCTGGCGCCGCTGACACCGGAAGAATAAGAATCAAAGATCCTAATAATATCCATCCACCGAAAGAAAGAAGGACCACTTCCGCAGGGGCGAGTTTCAGACGGAATAAGAAACTACTAGTACCCGTGTAACTTGCCTTGGCCTTGGTCTCTTCCTTTTCATAAAAAGAAATGACCGTCGAGAACAGATGGACGGCCGATAACCAATAAATAAATTCAATGTCCCCCCAGGTAATTATCAGAGGAACAAAAATAATCAATGAAAAGACATAACGCCGGAAAAAATCTTCGAAACCATCGCTCTTTAAAAAGTTAGAAGCAAGAGTTATAAAGAGAATTAACGGAACGACCCAGATAGCGTGGGCAAGAATCAAATCCATCGGAAGCTTGGCAAGGATATGCGGAAACCGATTAGATTTTTGTAAGGTATAAACGACTACAAAGAAACCATTGACGAAAATTTCGAGCAACAATGGTATTCTTCCCATAAAATAATTCATAACGCTAATTTTACGTCCTTTTTACAAACAATCCTAGGAATTGTTCATGCGCCAAAAACGCCTCATCCCTTTCGAAATTACCAGTATGGATAGCTTGGGACAGGGAGTTAGTAAACTCGGTGATAAAGTAACATTTATTGCTAAAACTACTGTCGGTGACAAGGGGGTCGCTGAAATTCTTGCAGAAAGAAAAGGCGTCACCTTTGCTAAGGTTCATGAGCTCTCAACTCCCTCTTCCCGCCGAATTACGCCAGCATGTATTCATTTTAATACTTGTCCATCCTGCCACTATCAACAAGTGAGCTATGAAGACGAGTTGGAATTTAAAAAAGAGAATTTTCAAAAACTCTTCCGAAAACTTCCTTTGCCTGAGGTTCAAGTCATTGGCGCAGTACGAAGATTTGAATACCGAAATCGGATTCAGCTTCATTATAGTCTCAAATCTAAGCTAATCGGAATGAAGGACCAGTCAAATCGCATCACCAGCATACCTGAGTGCTTAATTGGTCTCCCTGAAGTAAAGGCCGAAATCAAACGCCTTTATCATCAAGATCAGTGGATGAAAGAGGTCCCTAAGGGTCAACCGGAAGGCCACGTTGAGATTTACTGGGTCCAAAATCAAATCAAGACATCCTGGAATAGGCCCTATGCTGATGGTGGCTTTACTCAGGTGTTCGAAGAAATGAATCAAAAACTCAAAACGATTTTGCATGAGAAGTGGATTTTAGAGAAGTCGACTGATTTACTCGACTTATTCGCGGGCAATGGAAATCTCAGTAACGGTTTGAATTATTCTAAGCGCTTAGGCGTGGATCTTTACTCCCAAGTACCTGGCCCAGAGTTCATTAACCAGAATATCTACGATGATTCGGCCTTAAATAGAATTCAATCTGAGCTAAAAAAGAGGGATCTTAAAGTTGAAAACCTTCTCCTGGATCCACCCCGCTCCGGTCTTAAAAACTTAAAAGAATGGATTGAAATACTAAAACCAAAAACGATCGCCTACGTAAGCTGTGATCCTCACACACTTGCCCGAGATGTAATGGCGATAGAAGGCTATACGATTGGTCAGGCCTTTTTGATTGATTTTTTTCCCTCAACCTTTCATTTCGAAAGTTTCATAATTCTCGAGAGGAAAAGCTGATTTTCTTTTTACAAAAATGATCCCCTTACTTAGAATTAAATAAAGCATTTTTTTGTTAGGAGGGGCCATGTTTAAAGCCATTAGTTCAAAATCAACGGGGATCGTTTTCCTGTGCCTGTTTGTGCTGGCCTCATGTGCTTCAAAACAAACCAAACTTCAACAAAAACAAGCTGAGATTTATTTCGGTGCCGGTACACAAAGTTTGATGGATCGCCAGTACACTGAAGCACTTAAAAATCTCATCAAGGCCAACGAACTAAATCCTGACAACACTGAAATTTTGAACAATCTCGGCATGGCCTATTATTTCAAGGGCGAGAAAGATCTTGCTGTGAAAACTCTTAATGCCGCTCTTGAAGCAAGTGATCGTAACTCAGATGCGCGTGTGAACCTCGCCTCTATTTTCTACAAAGACGGTGAAGTTGAAAAAGCTGAAACAATCTACAAACAGGTTCTAAAAGATCTGACTTACGATAAGCAAGCACGCACATATTACAATCTTGGTATCATCGAACTTCAGAACCGCAGAAACATTGTGGGAGCTGAAAACTATTTTAAAAAAGCGATCAAGGAAGACGACAACTATTGTCCTGCTTACTATCAGCTAGGACTAGTTCAGTATCAACGCCGCCAATTCAACTCGGCTTTGACAAATTTTAAAGAGGCCTCTATGGGGACTTGCTACGATTTGCCTGCACCCCACTACTATCAGGCACTAACACTGATCGAACTTCGTCGCTACGATGAGGCACGTATCAAGCTAGATGATGTTGATACTCGCTTTCCCAAAACGACCTTTGCTGTTAAGGCCCGTTCAAAAGCAATCGAACTAAACGAAATTGAATCAAGAAATAAATCTACAGAAGCTCATGCATCAAGGAAGGTGCTTGAATCTCCAGATTTCTAATACACCAAGGATGGGGTAAATGGAAAAACAAGAAATGAACCAGGGAGAAGGGACGAATGCATCAATGGGTCTCCTAGGCGAGTACCTGAAGCAGAAACGTCTCGACAAAAACTTCACGCTTGAGAAGCTTTCTCAAAAAACAAAGATCAGCGTGAACATTCTGAAGTGCCTTGAGGCCAATGACTACGATCATTTGCCAAGTGCCGCTTATATTAAAGGGTTCGTACAAAGTTATGTGAAGGTCTTAGGGATTCCTCAGGATGAGGCGATCACGAAGATGGAATACACTTATCTTAATGTTCTGGGTAAGCCATTCCCGGCCCTCAATCATACAAAACTCATGTCTACGCCAAGCTCTACTCAGCCATTGGCCGGACAAAAATCCCCTACTGACGAAGCTCCTACTCCTCATGAAGTCATTGAAAGTGGTGACTCAATCATTGAGAGCACAAAGTCTATTCTTCCCATCATTATTTTTGGTGCGGTGATTTTACTTTTTGTGGGTGGTTATAAGCTCATCTCTACTGTGGTTGAGAGCGAAGTAAGTGGCCAACAAGAAAAAGATCTTGGTCCAAAAATCGAATCGAGTTCTGCACTAGTTAAGCAACCTGAAAAGGCACCTGAACCTCCAAAGACCGAGGCAACGGCCACTCCTACTACACCGACTGAGGCAACTCCTCCAGCAGCTGAAGCTAAAAAAGAGGAAGTTAAAGCTGAACCAGAGTTCCCTAGAAACTTTCCAACTGTAGACTTTAAAAAAGTTCGCGGGAAACTATTCTCAGTTAAAACTGATGCTCCTGAAAATGAAGATACTGCTATTCTTCCTCAGCAGATCAAAGATTCAATGAACTCTGAGCTTCAAAACATTTACATCCGCGCGACTGAAGGTAACACTTGGTTAAGTTACAAAATTGATAACAATCCCATCGAAAGCGTCATCATTAATAAAGACAGTGATCTTTTCCTACAAGGAAATGAAATCCGTATTTTCCTAGGAAACGTGAAAGTCACTAAGATCTTCTATAACAACTATTTAATCGAAACTCCGACCAAGTCCGGTGTTAAAAGTCTGATCTTCCCGGAAGAAAGCAATGCTAAATTCCAATTGCCGCTCTTCCCGAAGGCAAAGGATGACATCCTCTACACTGCTGAGGACTACATCAAGAGAATGAAACTTGAAGAAGAAGAATTAGAGAAACGAAAAGCCAATCAATAAGCAAAAAAGGCCAGAGCGATCTGGCCTTTTTTTATGACTGCCAATCTAGTTTTCGATAGAACCAAAGACCCAACCCCGTCATTACTGTTACTGGTAAAAATACCGCCACAGGAATAGGAATGACCTCTTTCTTCGCAAAGCTTACGAGAGAAAAATAAAGTCCGTAATAAAGAATCAAACAAAGAAGCCCAATAAGACCCGAGTTCTTTCCTTTTCCACGGTTCCCGGTCACACCCAGAGTGAAACCCAGGAAACAAAAGATGAAACAGACAAAAGCGCCGTTTTTACGGTTCCAAAATTCATACTTGGCGTTGAAGAATTCTTTTTTGTTAAAACGGTAGGCCTTTTCAGCTTCCTCGGGAGTCATTTTTAAGACTCCTTCAAGTTCCTTAGAAGAAAGCATCGTTTCTTTGATACTCAAACGATCTTCAAATTGTTGCTGGGAAACTGGAAACACGTACTTCGAAAAAAGAATTTTTTCCTGATCCGTGCCTTTTGCCTGACCCACAATGTTTCCATCGTGCAGAACGAGGGTCAATTTTTCAGTCAAAGACTCAGCATCTCTTTCAAAAATAAGCTCTCCTCTCTTCGCAAAGATCACCTTCGAGTTTTGAGGATTTTCCTGAATATGAAGAAACACTTCATCGAGATTTCTACCATATTTAGTCGATTTACTCGCAAATAGAGTCAAACTTGGAATCAGAGTAAAAAATTGTCCTTCTTTAATCCCGGCCAGGAGACCACTTGAAGTCAGGTAGTTAAGCTTCTGCTTAAAGGCCTTATTGGATTTAGGAATTACAGTTTGGTTTAACTGATACACACTGACGGTAAGAAGACCGGCAATGATAAGAAACGGAAGAAGGATTTTAAACTTAGTCATCCCCCCTGCGCGCATAGCAATATATTCTGAATCACCTGAAATGCGATTTAAACAATAAATAGTTGAGAAGAATACTGCAATTGGAAGAGAGAGCGGAACGAAGGTAAGAGCAATATTTCCAATCAGTTTGAGGGTAAACCACAGAGAAATATCTCGGGTCACCAGGAGTTCTGTCATCCGAAACAACTCGAAAGTCAGAAGGAAGCTAATAAAAAAGATGGTACTCACCACCAAAGGCAGAACAAATTGTGCGGCAAGGTATCGTTGCAATAAAAGCTTCATATTTTTATCCTAAGAACAAAATACTCCAGATTCACCTTTCCTTCAAGAAATGGCAGAATAGGGTGACTAATAAAGGAGCTTCCATGCTATTTAAACTCGACACTGTTGGGGATCAGTTCCTCGGCGCTGAATTAAAGATCCTCACTGCATTCCAAAAAACTGCCACTACAGCAGCAAAAACTACAAAAGGTGCAAAAGCTGCCAAAGCTGAATCATCTGTTTCTATCGACCATTGGTCAGACAAAGGTCTTAAAGAAGAATTCGCAAACCTAAAATCAGCCGCGAAATTCAAAGGTGCTAAAGACGAAACTCTTTCATTCACTGGCGCTACCGGTGAGACAGTTTGGGTTGTTGGTCTTGGTGATAAAACAAAATATGAAGCAGAAGATCTTCGTAAGTCAGTTGCTAAAATTTACAAGGCCGCTAAAGCTGGAAAATTTTCAACTGTGGCCTTCGATGTTCCTGGTTTCAACACTCTTAAAGACGAAGCTCTTACAACTTCTCTAATCGCTGAAGCGATTTATCTTTCAGACTACTCTTTCGATAAATATAAGTCGAAAAAGCCAGAATCAGCAGAAGTGACTATTGTGTTCGCTCATGTTGAGAAAAAGAACTCTGCAAAAATCGAGAAGGCACTTGCTTCAACTCAGAACATCTGTGAATCAATTAACGTTATTAAAGACTACGTTAACGAAGCACCAAACGTCCTTCACTCTGAAGAATATGCTCGTCGTGTAGAAGCTGACGTTAAGAAGAACCTTAAAGGTGTAAAAATTAAAGTTCTTAACAAGGCACAGATCCAAAAAGAAAAAATGGGTATGTTCCTTTCTGTGAACGCTGGTTCAGCTTACGAGCCTCGCCTTGTTCACCTTACTTATGAGCCACCAAAGTCTACTTCTAAGACAAAGCACATCGCTCTTGTTGGTAAAGGTATTACTTTCGATACAGGTGGATACTGTGTGAAGCCAGGTGCAAGCATGGCCGGCATGAAGAATGATATGGGTGGTTCAGCAACTGTTTACGGTGCTTTCCGTGCAGCGGTTCTTGAAAAAGCTCCAGTTAAAATCACTTGTATCCTTGCTATGACTGACAACGCGATCAACGAGCTTGCTACAACTCCAGACGCAATCGTTACTGCTCGAAATGGTAAAACTTGCGAAATCCTGAACACAGATGCTGAAGGTCGCTTGATCCTTGGTGATGCTCTTGATTACGCTTGTGACCAAGGTCCTGATTACATCATCGACGCTGCCACTCTTACTGGCGCTGCTCTAGTGGCCCTTGGTAACCAGGTTTGTGCGATCCTTGGTAACGATCAGAAATGGATCAATGAAATTCTTGGTTCAGCAAAAGCTCAAGACGAATATATGTGGCAACTTCCAATCATCAATGAGTGGAGACAAGATATTAAGTCTAAGATCGCTGACATCAAAAACATTGGTACTCCGATGAGAGCTGGTACTGCAATCGGTGCTGCTTTCCTAGAAGAGTTCATTAAGAACGATATTAAGTGGGCCCACCTAGACGTAGCTGGTGTTGTTGATTCTCAATCGCACCTTCCATACTGTTCTGGTCACGGAGCTTCTGGTCTAATCGTTCGTACTCTGACTCACCTATTGGTTAATGCAAAATAATACCAAATTTAAGATTGTACTATTTGCGCCTGAGATTCCCGGTAATACCGGGAGTATCGGGCGCACTTGTGTCGCCCTTAATCTCGAACTCATTTTGATTAAGCCTTACGGTTTTGAAATTGATGAGAAGGCCGTTCGTCGCGCCGGTCTCGACTATTGGAAACATGTAAAGCTTCGTGAATTTGACTCTTGGGAAGACTTTCTCATTCGTGAGAATCCGCCGAGAGAAAAACTGTTCTTCTATGAGAACAATGGTTCCAAACTTCACTATGAAGCACCCTATTCTCAAGACTGCTATTTGATTTTTGGTGGTGAGACTCGAGGCATCCCTTACGAAGTTGAGCAGGAATACCAGTCGCAAATTTATCAGTTGCCTATGTACTCAAAAGAAATTCGTTCGCTGAACCTTTCTAACGTTGCCACTGCCGTGGCCTATGAGTGTTTAAGGCATCTCATCTAACGCTCCCAAGACAGTTTTGAATTCTTCAGTGCTTCGTACTGGTCTAAGGAAAGGACCTTCCCCATTCGCATTTTGGTGAGAATGGCATTCACTCTTTGACGGGCAAAGCTTGTAAGTTTCTTGTTCTTATAAGAAATATAATAACGTTTAGGGCTTGGTAGAAGCATCGCCAGGAATGCCGCTTCTTTTGGATTGATGGCCGAAGGATGCTTTCTGAAGTAGTGGTAAGAAGCGGCCTTGATTCCATGAATTTTTGGACCGAATTCGATCACATTTAAATACACTTCAAGAATGCGGGCCTTAGTAAGTACCTTCTCTACTTTTTGAGCAAGAATGATTTCGTGGACCTTACGCCAGATGGTTCGATCTTCTGAGAGGAAAACGTTTTTTACCATCTGCTGAGTGATGGTACTTGCTCCTCTAAATCTTTCTCCATCGGCCATTTCCCCGAGTGCCACTTTCATTTGCTCAAGATCAATGCCTTGATGCTGATAAAAACTCCAGTCCTCAGAAAAGATAATCGCCCACTTTGCAAAACTCGACATCTCTTTCAAGCTCGCCCAATTTTTGGGACGACCAGGTTTTAATTCATATTCTGGAGTTTCTACATTTTGATTTTTAGCATGAGGATACAGAGTTTTAAGCTTTTCCACATCGTGTGAGAAGTACATGTATAGAGGACTAAGGAGCATCAGTACGATGACCACATATAGAATCTTCCAAAGTACTGGTTTGAAACTTGCCCTTATCATCTTTCCCCGTTATGAGTATGATTATACTTTATGAAAAATATTTGTGGTTACTTTCAGCAAGGCATTTGTCATTCATGTGATCTCATGGAAGTGGATTATCGTGATCAGCTTCAGTTAAAAGAGAAGCTGTTGTCAGAATCACTCAAAGATTTTTCATCTTCCCTCCTTCCTTCGGTCGCTTCACAAGAATTCTCTTTTAGAAATAAAGCTAAATTTGTGGTCACTGGCACCATGGAAAATCCAGTAATTGGATTATGGGGTGAGAAAGACCTGGATTCAGGAAGGGAACTTCTTCATTGTCCCCTTCACTTGGATGAAATCAATCAGGCCCTTCCTGCGATCAAAAAATTTATCACTGATGCGAAGTTAGTTCCCTATAACATTGAGGCCAAAAGGGGCGAGCTCAAGGGAATCATTCTTTTTTACTCTCCTTCGAGTAAAGAATCTTATCTGCGCTTTATCATGCGTTCGAAAGAGGCAGTTTCTCGAATTACGAAGCATCATCTCGCGCTTCTTAAAGAAGTTCCTCATCTAAAATCTATTTCGGTAAATATTCAACCGGTTCCTCATGCCTTGCTTGAAGGTGAAGAAGAAGTCTTTATCACTGAAACGACTTCCGTGACTCATCGTCTTGGATCAGTTGATATGAAACTCGGGCCTCGGGCCTTTGTTCAAACCAATCAAGCGGTCGCTGAAAAACTTTATGCGACGGCGGCCAATTGGGTGGAAGAATCAGGATCGAAAAGGTTTCTGGAGCTTTTCTGTGGGCAAGGAGCCTTTAGTTTCTTCGTTGCTCCTTACATTGAAGAGGGACTCGGCATTGAAATCAATGCAGACGCGGTTCTTCAGGCCAATCTTACGGCCGCAAAACAAAATCTCTCTCACTTAAAATTCAAGAGCGCTGATGCTGGCAAGGTCTCAGATGAATTGAAAGCATTTGATCCAGAAGTGATTCTAGTGAATCCTCCTCGTAGAGGACTTGCAGATGCCACGGACTTGATTATTAACCAAAGACCCGAGCATCTGATCTATTCAAGTTGTAACTATGAAACTCTGGCGCAGGATTTAAGAAAACTCTCTCTTCACTATTCAGTAAAGAGAGTTCAGTTGTTTGATATGTTCCCGCAGACCAGACATTTTGAAACGCTGGTGCTGCTGGAACTTAAAAATTAATTGGGCTTTGTGTATTTGTTGTTGATCTTGAGGGCCTTAAAGATCAATTCGCGACGAGGTTGAGCTTCCCCACCTTTAAGAGAAACATCTGAAATATTTCCACCAGCAACTGTTGTTAAAACAGATTTCGACAGATCCAAAATTTTAAAATTATCTTTTCCACTTACTAGAAGCCAGTCTCTTCCCTCATCAAAAAGGGACTTACCTAGGCCAACGGAATGATAAACTTTTTTACATCCTAGTGCCGTGTCCATCAAAGTCGGAATGACATCGTAGCTAGAAGTCGCGTGATCAATTTCATCCGCTTTTCTGTCCGGTGTAAAAACCAGAAGTGGCATCATCAGACTTGATGGGCCAGAATGGCCACCTGTCATAACAATATAAGTATCTTTTAAGAGGCCTTCTTTCTGAAGTTCTAACACAACACTTTGGATGAGTTTATCTACTTCACCTGCATGCTGAATAAAAGTCAGATTCAATGAATATGACTGAATCAGATCTGAAGAACGATTATTCGCCCAATCTTTAAACGACTGAAGCGTTTTTTCATCATGCTCCGAAGGACTCGAAGTTGCCGTAGCATCATTACCTAGGTCAACGATCTCATACTGACGACGATCAAGTTCAGTCATGATTGCTGGACTAACGTCCTTGGCAGTCGTTTGATAACTTGAAGGAATTGAATAATAGAGAGAAAAAATTCCACCATTGGCATCAGTGCTCACACTATAATGCGAGTTAAAACTCATACCGTGTTTTTTCATATGAAACACATTTGGCATAAGTTCAGGATTAAGCTGATCCTGTGACCACTCTTTGATGACAATCATGACGATGTTAGGATTGTTCTTTCCGGTACAAGAAAGTTTTGAAGAAGGATAATGAAGAGTTCGTGTGTCTACGACTTTATTTTCATCCTCTCTCTTTGGATTGAAATCCAGAGGAAAAAGTGAAGATAAACGAGGATCAATACTTCCGTAATGATAGATTGATTTACCGATCAGTAGGCATAGAACAATTAAAACCAAGTACCAGTTTTTAACCGGATTACTAAAGCGAGTTTGCATGTAACGCCAAACTCTTTCTCCTCGAATCCAAATAACAACGGCCAGAACAACGAGACCGATAGCACCGATCATTGTTCCATTTGCTCCGACTAGATTCTGCACTCCCTCTGACATCACAAGTTTTGAAAGAAAACTATAGATGTGAAGTTGATATGAAGAGAAGGCCACAGCATCTAACAAGATGAAGAGATTCAAAATCAAAATTAATAAAAGAGACCAGAACCGCGAAACATAATAAGTCGGCATGAGGAGGACAATCGGACAGTACAAAAGAAAGTACACGATTGCATTCGCGATACCATAATGACCAATGAGTGTTGTTACGTAATACACCCAATCAGTTGGTGTCTGTGGTAATACAAAACTTTTTAGATAAAGGAGCGCGATCAATGTTGATAATGGCCAAGAAATGCCAAAAAAAATCTTACGTCCCCAAGAAAGAACAAAACTTCTGCGATTCATGTATGCCTCTTTAATTCCTTTCTATTCTAATAGAAACACGTCGCATTAAGCAGCCGGATTCTAAAGGTAAATCTTTCCATTTGAAAAATGTGTTTGATATATCAAACTTTCGTATTACGATTTATACAGAGCGAGGTGGGCATGATCGTCCGACATTCTTTGAAACTCTTGGAACAACTATCAGAACTTGAAGACATCATTCAACAGATTGAGCATCTAATGGATGAAAAGGGTGTTGATTGTAATCGGGAATTGATTTTACTGAAGATTTTGAAGGGTCGGGAAGCTCAATTCGCTCCCCGACTGCCAAAGAAAAAAGATTAGAATAGGAAATCAGCACCAAGGCCGAAGAAGTTCTCACGACGTTTAACTTCTTCGCCAGCTCCATCAAGAGTATCGTAATCAGAATTACGAGACATGCCATAGTGAAACTTGGCAATGAAGCTTTCTGTAATCAGATATTTTGCTATGAAACGGAAATCCAAATCCACATGATCATCAGCTTGAATATCTTTATCAATCTCACCTACGCGAGTAGCTTGAGCAGAGATAAGAGTCATGAACTCATTAACCGGGCGGTATTGGTAAGTTGCACGAAGATAGATGTCTTGAGATGAATCTTCATCGATTGTAGTGTCACCACCAGCTGATCTTTGCTTGTAATCGCCTTCTTGGTTGTAGATAAAACCAGCGGCCAATTGCCATTCGTTCGCCTCATTCCATTTGCGGCCAGTACGCGCATTCAACTCATATGAGTTTCTGCCATTGGCGTAGTTACCATTTTTTGGTCCTGGTCCAAGTGAGCCTTTCTCTGCGTCTTGAACATTGATTTTTGCAATGAAACCGAAGTCAACGTTGTAACGTGAAGAGTTTTGATTCAAAAGACGATAGTTTAAACCAACAGCAGGGTTAGCTAGGCCATTACTGTAGAATGAATTTTGGTTTAAAGAAGCATCTGTATTCGTTCTGTCTTCAGTTTGATTATTGATGATGTAATCAAGACCAAGGAAAGCATTGATTGAATTAGAAAACGCGTAAGCATAAGTTGCTGAGAACAAGTTTCCGCGTGTCTCAGTCGTCTGATTGGCCTTATTTTCTGACTTATAATATGTCTGAAAAATATCTAGCGTTAGGTTTTGTTGGTGCTCTTTTAAAAAAAAGTTAACGTCACCAAATTTCAATTCTTGTGCGCTTGCTGCTGATACAACAAGTAGACCAGCTACCGCGATCATTCTTTTCATCGACCCGCTCCTTGTGTTTCAAAAATTGTACTATTTTAGTTAAAAAATAACTAATGGATTTTCCTAACAGGGAATGGCCGGTTTTTGAGTTAACTTGGAGCCGGAATGGGACTGAATCCTTAAGATTAGATGGGTAAAAACGAAAAAGGGCCCGGAAAACCGGGCCCTCGTATCTTTATCAGTTAAGAAAAGATTAGAAACGGTAAGTCATAGCTACACGAGACATAAGGTTGTCTGTGCGAAGTGTACCGTTACCAGCACCAGTGTTCTCACCAGCAACAGCAGAAGTAGCATCAGCTGTACCAACTACACCGTCAACTGAAAGTTCGCCGAACTTAAGAGTTGCACCAGCGTTGATTGCTGTAGAGTTACGAACTGTAGATTCTGTACCGTTGATTTCATTTGTACCCCAAACAACTTGAGATACTGAACCACGAAGAGTTAACCAAGAAGTAGCTTCAGTCTCAAGACCGATAACAACTGGAACACGTTGAGTTTTGTATTCTTTACAAGCAGTGATACCACCATTTTCGCAAAGAAGACCGAATAGAGAAGCCGCAACACCAGCACCTTTACCGTGTTCATTTTCGATATCACGCATAAAGAATGAACCTTTTACGAAAAGGCTAGATTTGTCGTTAAGACGCTCAACACGGCCAATACCGATTTCACCTTGCTTAGATGAAATATCTTTCTTCTGGCTGATACCAGCAGCGAAAGCACCAGCACCAGTAGCCTGGATATCTGAAGACATATCGAATGAACGGTAGTCTACGAATAGAGTGTTGCCATTGATAGCGTGGATAGCACCTACTTGGTAACCTAGATCACCTTCGAACTTAGCTGCACCAGTAAGGCTGCCCACTGGAGCTGCTGCAGTATCAGTAACAGATGTTTCACCTTTAGCGTTATTGATAATGTTGATGTTAGCGTAAACTTGAGTATCACCCATGATAACACCAAGACGAGTTCTCATAGCTTCAGAAGAAACTGGAGAATCTTCTTGAGCAGTTTTTGCGTACTCAAGGTTAGCACCCCATTTAATACCAGCGTCGCCACCTAGGAAAAGAGCAAGGTTATTTTCTTCTAAACCTGTTCCCTGGAAAGAAACGTCAGATTGATTAGCAATATCAGCAGAAGCGTCGATTAGACCGGCACCAGTGCGAAGAGCGTTACCAGTATTTGAAGCACCACCGAACTGGACACCCCAAACTAGGTTACCCATAGCTTTGAATGCGCCACCTTCACCACGAGCAGTTTCAGCAGAATCTTGATTTACGTTTCCGCCGAACTCGTAAGTAACAAGGTCTTTGTGGTTGTTAACTTGAGCAGAGTTAAGCCAGATGTTACGGTTGTCGTTGATGTAAGCTGAACCGTAAGAATCTTCGCCTAGAGCTTGAAGGCGAGCCTTCGTAGCGAAAGCTGGTGTTGCTAGAACAGCAAGTCCAAGTGCAACTGTTAGCTGTTTTTTCATGAAATCTCCTTTTTGATAATGACGTACTGTCATTCCTATTCATGTAGTAAGTAGCTAAAAACTAAAAATCCATTTATTACTTAAAGTCTCACCAACCAATATTCCTTTGGCAATAAAATTTTTATTTGCAGTAGAACCAGAAACAGGTCCTATGAGTATCAATTTTTTGACGATCACTGCCCCTATCATAGGAGAAATGAAAAATAAAAAGGCCACCGAGTGGTGGCCTTCGTGAGAAAAATCTTGTTAAGAAATTTTAAAAAAGGATATCAAACTTAAGAAAGTTGATCTTAATTTCGTTACCTGATTTGAAATATTCATCACGAATATCCCCGCCGTAACGCTTAAGAGTTACAGCAAAAGTTGGAGCATATGAGATGTTCGCAACTGAGTATTGGCCAAGGTCAAAACGCTTACCAAACTCAAGATCAGTGAAGAAATTGAAGCCAGACTCATCATCAAGGCCTTTAGCTTCTACAGTCATTCTCTCGATACCGATCATTGCACCAGCAAAGAAAGACTCTTTAATGTTGTCAGCCTGGAAGTTATAAAGAAGTCCACCAGCAGCACCCCAAGCAGTGTTAACTGAGTCTACACCCCAATCAACGTCCTGACGGTTGATGTAAGCTTTCGCTTTCCACATAAGACCAACGTATTGTTCCCAGTTTTGAGCGTAGTTAAGATTTAGACGGAAAGTCGTTTCATCACGATCTGTGCCTTTTCCGCTATCAGATTTAATAAGTAGTCCACCAGTGTACGAAAGATCAAAAGCATCGATAGAAACGATACGGCTTTGAGCAGAAGCGATAACTGATGATACAAGTAGAACCAACGCGAGCAAGAATTTCATGTTATCTCCTTATAAAAGAACTCTTGATAAAAACTTTTCTTGAGTGTGATCTGCCGACATCGGGGCCGCTTGGCCCAGAAAACGAAGAGTCGGAAAATCAAAGGCCATTTGTTCAATAGCAGCATCTTTAACATCCGAAATAAACATTTCATCGTCGAAACGGATGTACTCTTTGCTGATGTGTTTTTCGATATCAGGGAACACACGATCCAATACACGCTTCATCAATTTGATTTTAGCGGCAAGATCTTCAGATTGTGGCTCTTCCTCATGAATTAAAAACAACACGTGGCAAAGCTGCTCTTTATTTTGATAGTTGTAAGATTCAAATTCCACCAGGAAATGACCCCATTCATGGGTCATACTTTGTGGGATGAAAAGAGTCTTCTCTTCTGGATAAATTTCTTTATTAAGTTTCCATGTCACAGAAATCGCCGCTTGAACTCTTACCGATGAACAAACATCAATAAGTTCAGGAGTCAGCTGCTCTTTGTTTTGAAGAAGGTTCAAAAACTTTTTCGGTGATAGCGAAACATAAAGATTTTCGGCCGTAAGAATAGAAAAATCTTTGAATGAAAGACGCCATTCTTTTTTATCCACTAACTCATCAGGAGTGGTCTTTTCGATGGCCTCAAAAATTCTAATTTCCGAATGATCTTTTAAAATTTGATCTAAATTTTCCCAGTCTTCAGTCGAGAAAAGTCCCGCGAGTTCAAGCTTATAGCCTTTACCGATGAAGAAATCTTCGCCAGTCTGAAGCTCCATAGATTTCGCTCTACCGCCAAAATCATGAAACTTTCCATCCTTATAGAAAGAGGCCTCTTTTTGCTGAGGCATGATTTTAGCGTTATGAAATTTGCGATAGATCGCTTCAACCGCTGAAGCTGAACGAAGATGGGAAACACCAAACTCGTAGTTCTCAATCAAGTTCTGGCGATTGATCGGTCTCGATGTAATGAGACGAACTGATTCATCCGGAAATGATTTACGGATTTCAACCAGTCTCAAAACAGCGCCTAGATCCTGGCCGATGATGATGTGACGGTAATGTTTAGAGGAAACTTTATCTGCAGCCCCACTCTTGGAATCTTTAAAATGCTTTAGTAGACCAAAACTCATGGGCAAATCTTATAAAAAAAAAACCACTCTTACGAGTGGCTTTTCTTTAAAAAAGATTTTTCGGTGTTTTCTTAGCGAATGGCGAGACGGTCACCTGGAAGAATCGTGCGTCTCTTAATGATGTGACGGTTAGTTCGGATGATTGTACTCATCGGAACACCAGTTCTTTGGGCCACGCGCCACAAAGTGTCCCCTTTCTTCACAGTGTAGAACACAGAAGGGTTTTTAATAAGCTTACCTTTCTTGCTGTATGAGCTGATCAAACGATCGTAGCTACGACGACGAGAGGTTTTTCTAGTCGATTTCTCATAAATGTCCGCGTACATGCTGGCGTGAAGAGAGTGATCTTCACGGAACGGCAAATAAACGACCGTTTTTGGGTTAAGCCTTTTCTCAGAGATGTCTGGGTTAAGCTCCGATAAAACATCTACTGGAACTTTGAACTTACGAGAAATGTGCTGAAGTGAAGACTGACCATTGGTCACGTAAGTCTTAAAGCTATCAGCAACTACAGAGTCCTTGTCCTTATACTCATCCCAAGCATCTTTCGCACCAACCGGTACACGAAGAGGATATGTCTCTACATAAGGAGGGATTTGCCATCTAACAACTTCTGGGTTGTAGCGCTTCACTTCTTCGAAATCTAGCTCAAGGACTTCTGCCACTTCGTAAAGATCGGCGTTCCCTTTCACCATGATTTCTTCATAATCCAGGGCCTTCTCGAACTCAATATCAGTGAAACCGAACACGTCTAAGTTTTTACCGATGATCGCAAGGGCCATGATTTTAGGAACGTAGTTTTTTGTTTCTGGACGAAGGTAACGGCCCTTCGACATTTGCCAGAAGTCCTTCGTGCGGTACATGCGAATAGCGCGGGCGATTTTTCCTTCACCAGCGTTATATCCAGCGGCCGCTAGCTCCCAAGAGCCAAATAGACCGTGGAGCATCTTTAAATAGTTTGCAGCTGCGATCGTGGCCTTAAGTGGGTCACGTCTTTCATCTACATACCAGTCAATGTTAAGACCGAATTTTTTCCCTGTGGCCGGCATGAATTGCCAAGGGCCAACTGCTTTCGCCCACGACCGGGCATGGTTCTGGAAACCAGATTCTGCCATCGCGAGGTAAATCAAATCACGTGGAAGACCATTGTCCGCCATGATTTTTGAAAGAACCGGAGCATAGCGACCAGCACGTTGAGTGTAATTCACAAAATGCTTACGACCGCGGCCAGTGAAAAACTTCACCCACATCGCAGTCTGTTTGTTCCATGTAACGGGGATATCAAATTTTGTATTAGTAAGACCTAGCTCACGAGCGGCCTCGGAAGAGATCTCATAAGTTTGAAGTGGAGCTGTGAAAGTTAATTCATGGGCAGATCCATGAATACAACCAGAACAATTAGGAAGATCTTTTTCAATCAGCTGTTCTTGAACGCGATAATATTCGGCCTGTTCAGCAACGGTAGGATTATAGGATTTTTTACTGGATGTTTTTTTGGTGGTCGTTGTAGAACATGCCGTGAGTAGCAGAACTGCAAGCGGCATCATGGCCATCATTTTCATCATCTTTAATCCTTAATCTTCCGGGAGTAAGTAGGATTTCCCCGTCTACTAAACAGAATAATCCATTTGAACTTTCACCCCAAGAAGGCAAAAAAATTTTGTCCCGATGAGCTATAAACAAAGTCAATTCAGTGACTTGAATACAACTTTCTGTAGGACCAAAAACACGCTTTACTTAAACACAAATCTTTGCTTTTTGAAATCTTAACTAAAAGAGTCAAATACCTAGAAAGAGGAACCGGTCGCTCTTAAAAGGTGCTAAAATAAATGTTATGTTAAAACTCCTTATCATCTTGCCATGCCTCCTCCTCATGTTTCAACCTTTAAACGCTAAAGTTGAAGCACCTAATTACAATTTTAGCCTCGATACTTTGAATGATTTCATGCCTGGGAAGCCAGAAGCAGAGTTGGAGAAGAAATACGGAAAGCCGGAAATGATGAGTAATGAAGGGGGAATGAGGACTTTAAAATTTCAAGTTGCCCACATTCGCTATAAATTCCCGGTGATCGTGCAAGTCCGAGAAGGAGAAGTTCAGGATTTTTTCGCCCGTCTTCCTTCTTATTTTCTCCATGATGTGTTTTTCCAATCACTGATCAATCGCTTGGGTAAACAAACCACATATAAGAAAACCGGCGAAGAGGCCTACTATACTTGGGACGCCAAACCCCTAAAGCATATTTATAGTGCTGCTTGTACCATCACCTGCTTCCCTATTTTCTATGCAGTTCATCCGGCCGATATGACCTCGAACCTAATGAACAAAATGAAAAAAGCGAATTCGAAATAATTAGCGCTGAGTCAAAGGGTTCTTTACGTTAACTTTCTTAGCGTACATCAGAATGAAGTACGAAAGAATAATCATCGCAAGACACAGAAACTGACCCATGGTGAAGTAGCCAAAGTAATAACCCAGCTGCGCATCCGGCTCTCTAAAGAATTCAACGATAAAGCGGAACACACCATAGCCCAATAAAAACACCGCACTTACGACACCGTAGAAACGTTCGCGTTTGTGGATGTAGAAAAGAATTCCGAAAAGGAGAATCCCTTCCATCAGACCTTCATACAATTGTGAAGGGTGACGAGGAAAAGGTCCGCCGCCAGGAAATACAATCCCGGCCCATGAATCAGTCACACGTCCGTAAAGCTCACCGTTAATGAAGTTCCCAAGGCGACCAAACAGAAGTCCTGGCGAACCGGCAACTGCCATACAGTCGGCGATTTGGAAGAAATGAACATTGTTCTTTTTAGCGAAAATCAGGGTCGCGATACACATGCCGAAAACGGCGCCGTGGAATGAAAGTCCACCTTTCCAAACAGAAAAGATGTCCATCAAGTTAACTGAATAGTATTCCCAGTTGTAAATGAAAACATAGAAAAGACGAGCACCAAGAAACATCCCGATGATGAGCATCGTAATGTATTTATCAATTGCCTCTTTGTCTAAAGGCCAAAACTTTTTGTTCGCAAGATACTTCAGGATGAAGCTACCAACAACAAAGCCTAAAACATACATGGCCCCATACCAGCGTACTTGTAAAGGCCCAACTGAAAAAATGACGGGATCAATCCATTCTTGATTCATTGGAGTAGCTTATAAAACTAAATGGGTGAAGACAACTACAGATTCAGCAGGTTTTCTGTCACAGCATAAGTTCCCGTCACCTGAGAACTGAGATCATAGATCACTTTCTTCATGGAGTGGGAAATGCCGTTAAAACTTAAAAGACAAGTTGATACACTTAAAAAAGAAATAATGTCTTCCCGTGACATCGTGGTGGGATGACCCACCTCTTTATCCTTGCGGAGAAGTTTAAGTGAAGCACCAAGACGGATCTCTCCGCCATTAGTAAAAATCATTTTCTTTTGAGCATCTATGATCACTGCTTCACCAAAAGACTGGGCCTGTTTCATGGCAATGACCGTGTCGTCTTTAATAGTGCCCCAGTAACAAAGTACACCCTGCGGGGCCAATGCTTGGGCAAGATAACGGACCAGGATCACTCGAAGTCCTACCATCTGATCAGTGTGAGAAATTTCAGGATTAATAGCAAGGTCCCAAAGAGTCTTATTCTGAGGAACACCCATCACACCTACTTTGCGATAAGTGTAAACAGGAACACCCATTTGAAGCGATAACGACTCCGGGCCATATTTATCTAAAAGATCCGAACCATTGATTTGAATTTGTAGTCGGGCACTCGCCTCTTGAATCGTAAGAATACGCGTGTGAACACGTTGAAGCTGAACTTTTTTAGATTCCTTATCATTTAGCTGCCCGAATCCCATTTCATTAAGAAGATGAGTGAACTTTGTATTGAGTTCATTACTTTTCAACCTCACAAACACCGGATAGTCGTGAGCTTTACGAAACTGAAAATAAATCCATGTAATGTTTTCCATACAAACCTCTCCTAAGACCTATCGGTATTAAGAGATGATTAATGAGGAACTTTAGTCGGAGTCATCTTGTCGGGTATCTTTATCCAATTCACTGATAAATTTTAGAATGTCCTGATCAGACATCATCTCTGGTCCATGCCATTTGATATGAGACTCAGTCTGATGAAGGATCTCGTTTAAGTCAGTGAGCTTCGCAATACTCTTCTCCATGATGGGAATAAGCTCATCATCCGGGGGCAGCTTCTTACTCAAAATGAAAATGGCTATTTTAAGGGTCTGGATGGGAGTATTGGTGCGGTCACGGATGTTCAAAAAAATCTTTGCCACTTTTTCGTAGGCCAGGGCCTCTGCATGCTTGATACTCAGTTCTCGAATGATCTTTTCGTCCCGATAACGAAAGAAAAGAAGAAACAAAGAAACCACTCCGAACAAAATGGTTGTAATGGGCTCGAAACCTAAGATCACCATTTTCAAATTCGGTATATCAAAATAAGACCACATCACCACTGCTTCTACACCAAAAGCAATCATCATCAATAAGTTTATCCAAAAAGGTCCAGGGATTAAGAATGCGAGAGCGAAGAAATGCAGCTTGATGGCAATAAAAGGACTAAAGGCCAAAGAATGAAAAATAAAGATTTCGTGCTGATGCCAGGTCAAATAATAGTAGGGCCCATAGAGCATGATGAACAGACCAACGGCCAATTCAATTGACCATTTTTTACGAGTTAAAAAAGCAATAATAAGCCCAATCACCGAAATGGCCACATGGACCCATTGAAGACGTTGATGAAGATCATTTTGATAGGCCGAGGGAGAGACGTAAATGACCAGAAGAGTTGTGGTCAAAACCAGGAATGAAAGCGTTACCACAACATTCCAAGATGTATGCTTCCGAACACTCAATCCGAAGTGAGCAAAGTTCGCCCTCATTCTTTTAGGCTAATGGAAGAAGAGTCACCTGTAATTCGAGTTGCATTAGGGGGGTGTTAGAAAAGTGTCTAAACTTTTGACACCCGCTTTTTTTTAGACGGAAAAAGGAAATTTTAAGCATTTGTTAAGGGCACGTCAGTGGCATAAGAATTGCTTATAGATTACCAAATGACTATACAACAAACCTTGCTCCTAAATCAGAAGTTGAAGAACCCGGCAGAGAAAGATCTCTTCTCCTACTATGCCCGTCCTTTGACCTCAAAACTTCTTGAGACAATGGAGCTCGCCAAGCACTTCTATCATGGAGAAGGTGATTATCTTTTTTATGAAAAAGATCAAAAAATACATCGAGTCCTAGACTTAACTGGTGGCTACGGGGCCAATATCTTAGGTCATAGAAATCCTCACATTCTGGCGAAAGTTCAGGAGTGGCATGATAAGGGTTCACCATCTCTCACTCAGGGAAGCATTCGTCAGGAAGCAGGAAAACTCGCCAAGAGAATTTCAGACACTCTTCACCAGGAAACTGGGGAAGGTCCTTGGATCACAACTTTTTCGAATTCAGGAACAGAGGCGATTGAGGCGGCCTTAAAACATTGTCTTATTTATTTCGGCCACAAACTGATTGAGTTAGAGCAAGAAATAGAAAAAGAAATGAACCTGGCGCAATTAAAGATCAAAAGATCTCATGCTGACATCCAGGCGAAGTTTGTTCGTCATCTTCGTAGCGAGCTTGCTGAGAAGATTTCTGGACTGAAAATGAATGAAGAAAGAAAATCGTACTTTCTTCACCAAATTAACAATGCACTCGACATTGATGAATTGGTTTCACTAGTTAGAGAAATCAATAAAAAACAACTCGCGCAAAAACCAGGCTTCTTGGCACTTGAAAAGGGCTATCACGGGAAGACCATGGGCGCATTGGCCCTTACATTCAATGAAGGTTTCAGAACTCCGTTCTATCTAGGCGGAGAAGAAAATAAAAACACCACGTTTATTTCTCAATACATTGATCAAGTAAGTTTCGAACAGCTTATCGAAGATTCTAAACAGGATTTGATCTTCATCAGCGAAACACCACAAGGGGTGAACTGGGCCAAGCATTCATTCTCACTTTTGGCCGGCGCCTTTGTTGAACCAATCCAAGGGGAAGCAGGCGTTCTACCTGTCAATGCTCCATTCCTGGCCCTCCTTAAAAAGTTCTCTCTTCAAGAAGATTTCCTTCTTGTGTTTGATGAAATTCAGGCCGGTATGTACCGCACAGGTAAATTGGCCTCAGGCACTCACACCGATATCACTCCTGACATTTATACATTTTCTAAGTCACTCGGTGGCGGTATCGCTAAAATCGCCGCTACAACAATTAATAATAGAAAATACGTAGAAGACTTTGGCTTTCTTCATACTTCAACATTTAGTGATGATGATTTCTCTTCAAGTGTTGCCCTTGAAGTTCTGAACATCTTGCAAGGTGAGAACTCACCGCTTGTAGAAGGTCTAAAGACCGCCGACTTCATGGTCGCTCGTCTAGAATGGCTCCGCTCAAAATATCCGAACATCATTAAAGAAATTCGCGGTAAAGGAATGATGCTCGCCATTGAATTCTATGACATTTTTAAAGAGATGGGATTTGAATTCAAAACGATCTGTGACTCAAATATGCAAGGTTATATGATGGCCTCGGTTCTCCTGAACCATGAGAACATCCGTATGAGTCCTTCTCTTTCAAACAATCTCACTCTGAGAATTGCTCCAAGTCTTTATTTTACGATCATCCAGGTGGAAGAACTTATTCTCGCTCTGGATAATATGAGCCGCGCTTTAAATGAGCGTAATGTGGCCTACTTCCTTTCTTCTATCTATCCGGGCGAAGCTGTTACAAATGAAATGACTGATGCCCTTAAGACGGAAATCACTGGTGAAAGACCAATCAGCGTCTTCCTTTGCCACCTTATTGATGAGGCCCACATTAAAAAAGTAACGAAATCGTTAAAAGGCGTTCAAGGCGAGAGACTATTAAGAAAACTCGCTCTTCCAAAAGACATGGCAGAATTTGAGGTCTATCACGCTCAGACAATTGTGGACAAGAATGGCGTTGAAATGGATGTGGTGATGCTGGGAATTCCAGTCACATCTGAAGAACTGAAGAGAACATTTACTTCGAGACAAAAATATAAAGTCGTTCAAAAAGTTCAGAATGCGGTAGATTTCGCCAAACAACTTGGTGCTTCGACAGTAGGTCTGGGCCAATTTACTTCAATCGTTTCCGGTAATGGCCTCTATCTAAACTCGCGTGGCATGAACCTGACGACCGGAAATGCTTATACCATTTCACTAACAGTGCAATCAGCTCTTCGTTCCGCTGAAGAGAAAAAGATTGATCTGAAAAATGCGACCGTGGCCCTGATTGGCGCCGCTGGAAATATTATGTCTGTGGCCACGAGCCTAATGGCCGATCACGTGGGCAAGGTGATCATGCTTCACCACTCCCCTATTGAATCGAGCTTAAAATACCAAGAGGCAGCTAAACGTATTCTTGATGAAATTTCGGCCTCAAAAGCAAATTCAAAAGTGGTTGAAGTTGTTTCGAAACATTGGAAAGACAGAGATCTCATCAAGTTTTTAAATAATGAAGAAGTCAAAAACGTTTTCGTGGCCTCCGCCGACGTTACACAAATGAAAGAAGCTGATGTTGTTCTTTGCGGAGCAAGCGCTTCAAACGGCTTTTTGAGCCTTGATCTTTTTAAAGAGAATGCAGTGGTTGTTGATGTGGCCGTTCCTCCTTCAATTAAACCAGAAATGATTTCTAAAATTGAATCTGAAAGACCTGATCTTACATACCATCTTGGTGGTGTTGCCTCGATTCCTCAAGATCAATCTCTCGACTTCATTGTGTTTCCACTTGGGCATAATGAATGTTATGCCTGTATGGCAGAGACCTTCTCATTGGGTTTCAGCGGTAAAAAGAATTTCCTAAACATTGGTGATCTAAGTAAGGACATCGTGATGGAAGTTCAAGAGATCGCTAAAAACGTGGGATTCACTCTAGGTAACATCAAAAAGAAAAGCTCTCTATAAATCCTTACCGTAAAGAACATACTGAGCGTAGGTCGTTTGAGATTTCTCTTCAAATGATCTGCGCGATGGTGAATTGGTGTGCTGGAATGTCACCAAGACCTTCCTCATCAGAGCTCCCCACAACTGAATGCGCTTTGAGGCTTGAATCTGCACTCCTTTAATTTCTTCTCCATTTGGACCCGGAATTTTTCCTACGTGTGCGATCATAAAACACGACATATTCATTCTAAGACGTGCCATGATCCATGCCTTCTGAACAAAATTTAATTTCTTACCTTTATACTTTGCAAGAATTGGAAGCGGGTCCGCAAAATTAATACTAAACCCAACAGGCCTCCCCCGTAACTCGATGATGTAAGCATACCAAGGATGCACAATATATTTGAAATCATCGTAAATGACTTTGAACTGCTCAAAGGAGATGGGTTCAAACTCTGGCATGTTTTTATAGGCCTCAGTGAACAGAGCGTGAATGATTTTGAGTTCATTCTCCCAATCACTCATCTTCACACAGCGAATGGTAGTGCGAAGACTTTTATCCTTTGTTTTGCTGTGACTACCAGTTGGTTTAACAGCAAGCTTTTTTCTTTTTAAAAAGTAATCAATGATCCCTTGAATCTTCTTCAACCGATAGGTGTCCCATCGACCAATTTCTTTAAATCCAGTTTTATCGAAAAGGTCATGATAGTAATCCGGATAGACAGGCTCGCCCCATACCGGTTTTTCCCCACCCGGAACTCGGATTCGATATTTCACAAAAAAGTTGAGATCAATCGGAGTTTTAAGAACGATGAGATTGTTCTTTTTCGCCACTTGTTCAATTTCTTGAATCAGAAGTTTTGCTGCTTCCTCATTATTTTCCCAATCAAGAAAGCCCAGGTTTCCTTGATTCGTTCCTTTTCGCCAACAGAGTATTCCTTTGGCGAGGACCTTTTCACTCTTCACCATGACCGCGGTCCAGGCAAAGTCAGAAAGAAAAACAGACTCTGCCCCAAAGAAGCGAGAGTAATCAGCATTGGTCTCAGGAAAGCTCGCTACAATATCGCGATGGATTTTATTTCTAAAACCCACGAACTCCGTAAAGAATGTTTCGTCCCAAACGTCTACTGACTGAACTTTCAAGCTCTTCTCCTGAAATTCATCATAATATTGTTGAGCGGTCTTAAGCTAATTCCTGCCTCGTTTTTTTGATCCGGCTCATACTTAATCATGTCCCAATCAAAATGCTGAATAAGACTGGCCAGGATGATCTTTGCTTCCATGCCTGCAAAATAGGCCCCAATACAAGCACGAGGACCTAGCCCATAAGGATAGAATGCTCCTTGAACAATCTTCTTTTTTTCTGATGGAAGAAAACGTTCAGGCCAAAATTCATTTGGTTTTTCCCAAAGATCTTTCGCTCGATGGCTCAAATAAGGAGCAAGAACCACATTGGCCTTAGGTGGAATTTTTAAATCTCCAATCTGGTCCGGCACTTCGGCCTGCCTCATGAAGACCCAAACCGGGGGCCAGAGTCTCATGACTTCATCAATCACGGCCCCGTGCCAAGGCATGGCGTTCAGTTCTTCAAAGTTTTTATTCTTAAAGAAGGTCTCGGCCTCAACTTTTAAATGTTCTTTATAAGACGGATTCTTCGCAAGCTCCATCAAGGTCCAGGTCATAGAGTTCGTAATTGTCTCGTGACCGGCCATCATGAAAGTCATGATCTCGTCTCTGATCTCACGATCAGTCATTTGGGCGGTGCCCTCTTCCTGAGCATCAATCAGAAGTTGTAATAAATCATGCTTCTTTTGACCTTCTCGACGTTCTTTAATGATCCCATAAACATGATGATCAAATTTTTCGATGATCTTTCTCATGCGCTGATGATTTTTAGTCGGCACCCAAAATGGGACAGGAATAGAAGAGCGAGTTTTAGTCGTTACAATTTGCATCAGATCCAGAATATCTTCCAACCAATCATCCATCTCAGTCGTAATGTCTTGAGTGAATAATGTTTTCAGAACAATCCGCCAGGTAAGGCGATTCATTTCTCTAAATGCATTGACCTTTTTTTGTTTCTCAATCTCTGGAATGAATTCAATCGAGGTCGATAAAATTCGAGGCGCCAGTTCATAGACACTTTTAAGATTCATGATTGGACGAATCAAGCGGTGTTGTTTGCGCCAAGATTCCCCATCGTTCGTGATGAGACCCTGGCCAAGAAAAGAACGAAGGGCCTTGGTGGTACGACCTTTTGTATAGCCATTGTTATTTGTTTTGAGGACATGCAAAACATCCTGAGGATCACTAATGATGAAGACCTCTTTTCCAAAGAAGTTCATGTGGATGCGGTGACCATGCTTTTCATGCATCTTAATCACAAAGCCCAGTGGGTCCCGACGATATTCTTTTAAAGTCACATAAGATTCAAAGTAGCTCATAAGACCTCAATTGTTCCCTTGATGGCATCAATTCTCAGACGATCCCCAGTTTTTATTTTTTGGGTCGCGTGCTTTACTCCCACAATGGTTGGAACATTAAGTTCTCGCCCAATGATGGCCGTGTGACTAAGAAGTGATCCCTTTTCAGAAATCAGCCCTTTACTGCGGGACATGATATAGACCCATGCGGGGTCCGTATTTTTTGTAACAAGGATGAATTCTTTTAAATCAGATTGAAGAGCATCATTTGGATTCTCTAGCACTAATGCAAGAGCTTCAGTGAAGCCAGGAGAAACACCCTGTCCGCTTAAAACACCCACTTCAATACTTGTGTTAAACTTTGGAAGTGCCTCGGATTCGACCCACGGAATGATCTCAGGATATTGTTGTTTCTTGGTCTGCCAGCTTCTTCTTTTCTTCATCAAGGTCTGAGCTTCATCTTTACTCATTTCCCCAGAAGCAAAGAGGGGCCATTCCTCTGAACTCAGCGAGAAAAAATCAAGTGGCCCAAACTCCTTCCAAGAAGAATCTTCACTCATGAGATCCTGTCCGATCTTTAAAACCAACTGCCGGTATAAATGATAGTAACGTCCACGCCACAATCTTGTGGCCTCTCGCATGGCTATTGCATCTTGAGTAAACGCCACCACTTTCTTTTCTAACCATGTAAGATCGAGACTAGAAGCTTCATGATGATTCGGTTTAATAATGGAAGGATTCTTCTTGGCCCAGTGAAGAAGCTGATTAACCAGAATCGGATTGTTCTTCATGGGAAGACTTTCAAGCTTCAATTCTTCAAAGGAACGGTCACCATATTGTGCTAAAAAATCTTCGAGTGCTTTAACTTCTTCGTTGAATCCTTGCTTCCTGAGATCAGAAAAAATGCCTTCAAAAGGATGAAAGCCAATCTTTAAATCTGATTGAGCGAAGGCATGAAGGAATTTTTCACTTAACCCTTCCACCACCTGATTGAAATGTTCCAGAGGTTTTACTGAATCCACTCCTTCAGTGGTCTTTAAAAGATCAATCACCTGCTCTTCAGGAAGTCCTTTCTTTTTGAGTGATTTGGAAAGAACTCCAAGCCCCATCATGACAAAGATGTCATTTACGATGGTGAGACCAAATCCCAAAGGACGATTCATAAGTCCGGTCAAATAAGTAATCGTTTCTTTAGAGTTCTTTAAAGACTTAATTTCGGATTCAATGATCTCGTGATTTTTCTTGAAATCATTCAACAACGGGCCAAAGACTTTTTTACGATCAAAGATAAGTTTAAGCAGGGTCTTAATCGTAACGATGGTCTCAAATTTTGAAAGTTCAGTGTCGTGATGAGGAATGTCTACCCCATTCACCTTTCCTCCAATCATCTGATGCCAATTTTGAATGTTCTTCTCTCCACCTGGCAGGGCCCTAAGAACGGCATAGTAGTGCTCGAGATTATAATAAAGATGATCATCCACAGAGCTGATTAAATTCTCATAATGACGATTGAGAATCTCTAAACGCCTTCCTTGAGCGCCTAAAATTACCGCTGATTCACGGAAAACGTTCTCATAGGCCTTCTTAACAAAGCTCGCCGTAAAAGGACTAACAGTTCCGGGATATGATTCAGATAGATTGGTGTCGACAAAGATCTTAAGAGGTAAAAAGTCACGTGTAATAGGACGAATCTGGAAAAGATAAAGCTTTCCATTTTTAAATCCCCATTCGATATCACTTGGAAGATGAATCGCCTTTTCCATCTTCAAAGATACTGAAATGAGCTCCAGAATCTCGGCCTCATTCAAAACCGGTCTTTCGTTCTGAATCAGTTGAGACACTCGTTCCAGGTTGCGAGTGTATTGATAATGGTCAACGATGGCGTGACCTGAAACCACTCCTTCACCCATTCCAAAAGCGGCATCAATCGCGATTACCGACGTAGGCTCAACCGGTGAACGGGTAAAAAGGACACCGCTCTTTTCGACCTGAATCTGTTCCTGGGCCACTACCGCCATTAACAGATCGACTTTAAGATCTTTCTTTTCGATATATTCTTTCACTCGATCAGAGTGAACAGAAGCATAGATTTTAAAAAGTGCGTCTTTCCACGTTTTCTCATTCACATCAAGAATGGTTTCAAAAAGGCCCGCGAAACTTGAATCAGCGTTGTCTTCCGAGATCATCGAGCTTCTTAGAGCAATTGTTTTGTGCTCTTTGAAAAACTTTTGAAATGCATGCTCTACTTCAATCGGGAGTTTTTGAAGCTGCTTGAAATATTTAAAACACTCGGTAGTAAGAACAAAAAACGGCGCGACCGGAGCTCCCCAATGAATTAGCTTCTGAAGATGAGCACCTTTGCCACCTACCAGATCAACCGATGCTAATTCTTTTTGAGAGCTGATATAATTCATAGAAGGGCCGCGATTAATAGAAATGCCACAACACTGAGAATTTGCCCTTCAGAATAAGGTTTAAGTGGTTTGGGAAGTTTCAAAGTCACCAGGAAGGAAATCGAAGGTAACATAAGTCCAAATTGGATTAATGAGTAGGATCCGATCAACCAAAGCGGCGAACCTAGTTTTACAAAAATCGTAAGAACAGTCGCATTAAAAATTAATTGTAAAATGAGGGCCATTAAGACCGCAGGACGTGGTCCAAATATTTTTGAATAAGTTGTATACCCAGTCTCCTGTTCAGGAGCACGAATTTTTCGAACGACTTCCCAATTCGTGAAAATTAAGCAAAGAGGCAAAATATAAAGGGCCTTATCAAAGGTCACAGCCGGGTTCATCTGCATGCAAGCAATCATGAGATAAGTAAAATTAAAAAGTACAATCGGATGATGGGTAATGAAGGCAAGTGGAAGACTCTTTCTCATTCGGTCTTCAATAAAAAACCATTTTAACATCAAAAAAGTAAAACCAAGTGTTATGAATGCCCAAATAAGGAGCTTCATGGATGTCATACTGAGAAAGATCACTGTTATGACACAGAAGATTCCTAAAGCTACAAGGTCCTTCTTCTCCACTCTACCTGAAGGCAGTGGACGATTAGGAAAATTGGTTAAATCGTCCTGATAATCTTTAAACTCATCCATGATACGAATTAAAAGTGAGATACAAGTCAGCACGATTGCCGGAATAATCAGAAAAAGAATAGATGTAGGTTTCAAATCATACAAACGAAGATAAATCAGCTGCACGGCCACTGCAGTAAGAATAGAACCAATAACGGCCGACAGTGGAAACATTTCATTGAGATAAATACCAATTCGTTTAAGCATAATTTCCTAAAATGGATTCTTTCGAATACCAACTTTATAAAGAGAAACGTTGATCACGAGATGAATAACTGTTCCAAATACAATGGTAAGCACAATTGTGATCCAAGAAATCGGCAAAAGTATCCTGTAGGCCAGCATGCAGCCGAAGGCAGAATCTGCCTGATCCAAAATAACAAAGAACCACTTATAGCGATCTGAAGTTTGTCCCTCTTTCACACCTAGACGACGTTTTACAAATGAGTTGGGAAGTTCTGCGAGACAATAACCAAGTCCTAAGAGGAGACCCAAAAGCCAAGCAGGCTCTGAAGTCAGTAGTGGTGTATTTAAGTCGAATAAAGTTTCAAGTTTCTGAGCGAGAATGACTCCTGGCCAAGTGGCCAAGGGCATTATGAAAAATCCACGCCACGTTTTGTTTTGGCCGAACCATCTTTGATGAATCGGCTTCTTCAAGTAAGATAAGATATCCGCTTTTACTGCAATCATATGAAGGATTCCCCCAACTATGAGAGGAACCGACAGTAAAATTACACGAACAAATTCGTGAGAAGGTAAACTTGAATTCATATATAAGATTATATGCTGAACACTGAAAACCGCTACCTTTTCAAATTTGCCTGGAAAAGTATTCGCCGGAATGCAGGTAGAAGTTTTTTTATCGGCTTCTCAGTTTCACTTGCAGTCGTCATCGCGGTTTGGGTCATTGCTTTCTTCGATGGACTTAACTCGCAAATTGAAAAAGCTGTAGTGAATACCAACACAGGATTTTTTCAGGTTCAAGATCCGGTTTACGCCAAATCGACAGACTCCTCCTCCCCTCGAGAGTTTACAAGTCACTTCTCCCAAACTTTAAATCAACCGCCGGTAAGTGCGGCCTCCCCAGAGCTTGTCTTAGACGGAAATATTTCAACCCCTGAAGGGGCAACTGGCCTTCTTGTTATTGGAATTGATCCAGAAATTCATAAACAGCTTATGCCTATTTATAAAAAGATGACTTCTGGAAGTTTTCTGACACAAGATGATGACTACGGTGTAGTCATCGGACAAGAACTTGCCACACTTTTTAAATTCAATGTGGGCGATCAGATGGTTTTAAACTATCAAGACAAGCTCGGTGAACTTCGCTCTGAAATTCTCACCATTCGCGGTGTTTATCATTACAACAGTAAAGGTTTTGAAAAGCGCTTCGTTTATATCAATCAAAAGACATGGCAAAACTTGTTCTTAAACGAGTTCACTGGCAAAACTCTTTTCAATCGTGTGACCATCCTGACCCCTGATTTACGTTATGAACCTGTTCTTCTTGATAGAATCAAGGGAACTGATCTTCAGCTTAAAAGCTGGAAGCAACTTAACCCTGAAATGGCCGTGGTTCTTGAATTTCATGACGGTATGATCAAGTTCTTTTTCCTCATCATTGCACTCACAATCACGATGACCATCCTTACACCGGTCAGAATGCTATGGCAGGAACGTTTTAAAGAAATGAAGATGATGAGCATTATCGGGGTTTCTGTCAGTAAGTTTTGGAAAATTGGCATCTATGAAGTCATTCTTATGATCCTTCTTTCGAGTGCATTTTCAATGGTCATGCTCACGGCGATTATCGGAACTCAAACTCAACGTGGAGTTGATTTCCGTTACTTGAATGATGGAGTGGCAATCGAACGTGCCGGAATCAAGCTTCCAGGGATCATTTTTCCGAAGCTCACGCCCGACCAACTCCTTATCACTTTCCTGTTCGTGATTTTTGTCCTGAGTATCAGCTACCTCTGGTCCATCTACCGAACTCTTACCAAACTTGAGGCGGAAATATGAGAGGGCTGGGATTTCTCATCAAATTTAGTTACCGCAATCTTTGGCGTGCTCCAAAACGTACCGCCATTATGCTTTTGTCTCTGGCACTCGGATCAGCTTTTATCATCTGGGACCTGAACTTTGCTAATTCGGGTTCAAAAGAAGTGATGAAAGAGTTTCTCGCCCAGTATGCGGGCCAGTACCACATCACTAACACCGATTATTACGATAAAGAGAATAAGAAAGAATTTGATAACTATAAGACCATGAGTGACGATCAAATTCAGGACGAGTCCTTATTTGAGAAATCCACTCGTCGAGTTACAGCACCCGTTTTTGTTTCGGGAGAAAAGAAGACCCTCGGAGTTCTTCTTACCGGTCTTGAAGTTGAAAGGGAAAACAAACTCTCAACAATTTACCGTGCAGTCACAGTTGGAAAGTTTCTTAATCCATCCGGAGAAAAAGAAATCATCTTAGGTAAGAAACTCGCTCAACGAATCAACGTCAACATTGGCGATGAAGTTGCCGTTATCGGGCAAGGACTAGATGGTTCAGTGGCCAATGATCTCATGACAGTCGTGGGCCTTCTGGATTTCGGAGGCGGTGATCTCGAAGAGTCCCTCGCCTTCACTCAAATTAATTCGGCCCAGCAACTACTTAGTATGGATCCTTCTCGTTATCATCAACGAGTTAGCTTTGATATGGAGAACGAGGTCCTGCCAATTGTTCCAGGTCTCGCGGTCACCAACTGGGACGACATTCTTCCCGAAATTGGTGTTTCTGTTCGCTTCATTGATAACTTTACCTGGCTGGTGTCGGTCATTATCGTTGTTGTCATCAGCCTAGGTCTGTCTAACACCCTTATGATCACCTTCTTTGAACGGGAGCAAGAATTTCAGAGTCTCAATATCATTGGGGCCAAAACCAGTTGGGTGACGATGGCCCTCATGATCGAAGTCTTTATGATGGCGACTGCGGCAGTAATCGTCGGTGCGGTTTTAGGGCACCTCTTTACCACTTACTGTTATTACAACCCGATCAACATTCAGTTATTCACAGGTGGCAAGCCCATCATTATGGGTGGCATGATTATTCAGCCTCTCGTAAGACTCTACCCGGTCTTTCAATATTATTGGCAAGTGCCACTGATGATTTATTTTTTCCTTAGCATGACCATGATCTACCCTCTTATCAGAGTGATCCGCAGGAGCAAAAATGCAATTTGAACTTATTAACGTTGAGAAGGTTTATCAGGCCTCTGAAGAGAATAAAGTCTATGGAGCGAGAAACATTAATCTCAGGATTCCAGAGGGCGAATTCATGGCCTTGGTTGGACCATCCGGTTCAGGTAAAACCACCATTCTGAACTTGATTGCAGGTCTTATCCTTCCAACTGGCGGCGTGCTCAAGCATGGTGGTAATGACATTACTTCCATGTCACTGGAAGAAAGAACTCAGCATCGTCTGGATTACATGGGATTCATTTTCCAAGACTACCAACTTCTTCCAATTCTAACAGCGGCCGAAAATATTGAATTCCCTCTGCAGCTAAAAGGTTTTAGCAAAGCGGAGATCAATGAACGTGTCAACTGGGCCCTGAAACAAGTGGGTCTCGAGAACATGGGGAAGCGTTTTCCAAAACAACTCTCTGGGGGCCAACAACAGCGTGTCTCGATTGCCCGTGCCATTGCCGGTAAACCACAGTTAATTTTGGCCGATGAGCCAACCGCCAACCTTGATTCAAAAACCGCCCAAGAGATTATTGATCTCTTTAAGAAATTGAATCAAGACTTCAAGCTTACGTTTGTTTTCTCAACTCACGATCAGCGCCTTATCGATCAAATCAGAACTGTTCAATACATTAAAGACGGTCAAATCATTGAGACAAGGAAGAACAATGTTTAAACACCTATTTCGTAAAGATATCGTTTTATGTGTGGCCCTTGGGGCCAACGTCAACAACGCTGACGAATGGCTAAAATATGCTGATAAAGAAATGCGTGGTGACCGCTCTCATGCGGAGATGACCATGACAATCAAAACTCCAAACTGGACCCGTACTCTGGAAATCGAGTCTGATGTCGAGGGTAAGAAGCAGGCCCTTTCAACCATTAAGGCCCCGGCAAAAGAAAAAGGCATCAGAACTCTTCGTATCGAAAATAATATGTGGAACTACTTCCCTAAGCTTAAACGTAAAGTCGCGGTTTCTTCATCAATGCTTCTCGCGAGCTGGATGGGATCAGACTTCACGAACGATGATATTCTTAAGGCCTCTTCAATGTCTGAGGACTATCACCATAAATTTCTTAAAGATGAGAAGATCAATGGTGAAGACCTTAAAGTGATTGAGAACACGGCAAAATCAAATTCAAAGGTGATGTGGCCCAAGATTCTAACTTACTCTTCGAAGAAAGACTGTCTTCCGCGTATCCAGCAATACTACGATAAAGAGAACAAGTTACGCCGAACACTTCTTTTAAGTAACCCACAAACTTTTGATGGTCACAAAGTACTTACTCACTGGGAAATGAGTCCAGAAGATGATAAGACTAAGCAAACGATTATTGATTATAAAAACTTAAAGTTTAATGTGACCTTTAAGCCGAATCACTTCTCTCAAAAGAACTTAACGGACGACTAATGCAATTTTTGACTCTCATTGCCCTTACTCTTTTTACATCAATGGCCTGGGCCCTCGAGGCAGACCTATCAGGTAACGTTGAAGGACAATGGAGACACACGAAGAACAATGATGAGGCCAAGGAAGATCTTTTCCAGGACTGGAACGAAGAAAATTTCTATCTTCTTTACGGTAACCTCAATGGGAAATTAGAGTTTGCCAGCTCTCGTATTGAGGCCAACTGGTTCGTTCGTTATAGCCAGTCTGAACTCTATGATCCTCAAAACAATCCTATTTGGGGTGATCGTCCCTATCTCGCGACACGTATTTTCACTTTCCCAAATAAACTCGTGGCACGTGATGTTTTCCAGCTTCAATACAATAAGCAGGACGGCAATCATCAACTCGAATCCGTTCTTAACAAGTTCTATTATGAGTGGGACTGGGACGAAAATCGTTTCATGATCGGCCGTATGTACATCAACTACGGGCTAGGCGAAATCTTCAACCCTCTTAACCCTTTTAACCAACCAACTGGACTGACTTCTATCCAACAAGTGGCCCAGGGTAATGATGGTCTTTCGTTCACATTCTATGTTAATGAAAATCACACCATTCAATTCCTGCTTTTAGGTGATAAGAGCGTTGAAGGATACGACGGACAAATTGATCGGACCCTTTGGGCCCATGGAGAAATTCAGGCAACAGATAAACTGCAATTAGATTATGTGGTCGGTGAAGATCAAAACCGCCAAAAGCTTGGTGGCCAAATTGCTTACCGCTTTGAAGAGGCGATGGTGTTCTCACAAGTGCTCTATCAATCCGAAAATGTCAAAGGTGATCCATCTGACAATCTTTGGGACATTCTCTTAGGTTATGATCAACAATTGACTTCAAAGTGGCATTTGCGTTTTGAGGGCGGTTACCAAAAACGTGACAATGACCAAGTGACGACTGCGGACAATTTTGGAGATCGCTTTCTTCCCACTGAATACTTTGTGGCCTTCGCGAACGTATTCGAACTTCATCCTCTCTTTAAACTAAATGCCACCGTTGTGAATGACATCAAATCGGGATTCACTTATCTCATTGGGAAAGGGACCTTGGATATTGGTCACAATATGGAAGCTGAACTTTTTGGTTACGTTCCTGCGGCCAAAGGTGATTCTGCAGACAATCCGGCCCAAAAACTTGTGACGACAGATTTTGGTCTAGCTCTTCGGGCCTTTTTCTAGAACTTCTACAATTCCCGTTTTACCGTTCATTTTAATGAGGTCACCATCCTGAATAAGTTTGGTGGCATCAATTAAGTTTAAGATGGCCGGGATTCCATACTCACGTCCAATCACTGCCGCATGAGAAAGGAGTCCACCTACCTCCGTCACCACGCCCCCTACTCTTGCAAGGACCGGTGTCCAACCTGGATCCGTAAAGGCCGTAATAAGAATATCTTCTTTCGTGAGTTCATTGGTTTTATGAATGTCCATAATGACCCGAGCACGTCCGACGATTTCACCTGGACTACAACCAAGACCTTTTAATCCGTTTGCAGATGACTTCATGGCCTTAATCGAGCCACCAAATTCATTCGGCGGTGTAAAAGCGCGATAGCCCTCGTAGTAAAGTTTTCGAAGATGAATATCAGGCGCACCTACAAGACCTAAAAGATAACGTTTAACCTCAACCAGATCCCACATAAAAATATCGAAGTCACTGATGCCATTTCGTTTGGCGAATTCCAGAAGACCCTGACGAAGGAGATAATAAGCACGTGTTGAATACGAACGCATCTCTTCTCTCACTCGTAAGAATTCACGCGATCTTTCCGTCATTCCATAAAACTTACGACGTCGCACAAGTCCCATTTGATCGGCAATACGATCGAAAGTCTTTCTGAACTTACTCTCTCCCGTTGATGGCACATAAACATAGCTCTTTACGAGTTCATCCACCCATTCTTTATTCTCACCCCAACGTGGCACCATGAGATCCAATTCCGCCGGGCCATGATGATAGTGATACTTTAAAAACTCTTGTCTGGCAGAATAGTAGGAACGTGAATCATAACCGTAGAAATCAGCGATCTTACTTAACTTTCCGAGTCCACCCTGCACATCCAGGTGAGAAACTCCATGAAGTTCAGTCATAAGATCAATTTCATCACCTTCCTGATACTCAGGTAGTTTTTTAAGGTAGCTCTTATACTCAGTCTGAAAGTTTGAATTATTATAGATGGTACGGAAGTAATTCTTTTCCGTTTCATTCTGAAACAAGATCACCTCTAAAAACCATTTCTTAAAAATCGCGTCGTTCATTTTCTTAAGCGACGACAAATCTTTTTTAAGCTCTTCATCCTGTGCTTCGAATCGCACGCGAAATTGCGCAATCATATTTTCACAATCACGAAACTCACGATTGAGACCAATCAATACTGGAATCGCTGCCACTACCGAGCTCACTGTGGTCGGCGTTTTATGAGGGCCAGCCGCTCCATAATCTTTTTGAATCCCGAGATCTCGATCAAAATCTTCTTCATTAAAATCCGGAAGCTTCTTAAGTCCTTCCTTTACCGCCTCCGCGTTCCAGTACACTCTCCCATAGTGGTAATGGAGCCACTGGACCTTCTCATCATTGGGAATTAGGGAAATGCGCTTAAAATAATCACCCATAGAAATCTTCAAGGCCTCTCGATAGGCCGAAAACATCAAAGGCGAACAAACTCGCGCGGAAATCCCACCGTCTTTCAAATCAGCATTGGTTAGTTCTGGTTTATCTTCTCTTGGAGTTAATGTCGTAACTGGTCTTGATTGCAGAATATAGACCTTATCATCTTTTCCGATTGCCCACTCAATGTCCTGCGGTTTTCCGTAAAAGGCCTGAATACGAAGAGCAAGATCAATCAATTCTTTTAAATGCTTTTGATCAATGGTGGTTTTTTCATCATTAATCGCCACATTCAAAACTTCATCGGTTTGCCAGTTATAAGTCACTCGTGATGGAGTCACATGCCCTGAAACCAAACGCTCACCTACCCCTTCACAAAACTCGAGATAAATTTCTTCTTCTCGACCATTCGTTGGATTAAGCGTGAACAACACGCCCGCGATTTTGGCGTCTACCATTCGTTGAACCAGAACACTCATTGAAAGTGATTCCGGATTCCATTCAATTTTTTTGGTCGCGAGATAATCTTTCACGCGATGAGAGTGTCTTGAATCAAAACACTTTTTGATCGCCTCTTTTAATTCGTTAGGATTTTGAATAAACAGAAATGTTTCATAGAGGCCCGCGAAGCTCGCATTGGCCATGTCTTCTAACGATCCGCTGGATCTCACCGCCACCGGAAATCCCCCGATCTTCTGAATCGCTTGATCCAATTCATTTGCTTCCTGGAATAAAACAAAACCCGGCGGCACTGGGAACTGATGGGCCAAACGGGCCAGGCTTTGGGCCTTTCCACCCATTTTTTGCAGGTCAGATTCCGATAAATCAGTGTCGCTTAGGTAGTTTATTTTCATGTGAATAGAATAACTTAAATCAAAATTTAGTGGTGGGAAGGTCAAAATCTGCCAGAACCTGAGTGGAACAGTTGTCACCATGCAACATCTCCTCTATTTTCCCTCGAAAACGGCCCGTCATTTCATTGACAAGAATACAAGGATTGCGTTAAATAAGGGGCTTATTAAATCTCACCTAGGGCCAAAAGAAGGACGAAGTCCTCCCCGGCAGGTGGTTTCCTTGAAGGAGTTCTCATGTATACGGTTGTGGAAATCAAAGGACACCAGTACAAGCTAGCAGCTGGTGATCTTATCGACGTTGAAAGAATTGAAGCTGAAGTAGGCTCAACAGTTACTTTCGACCAAGTTCTTCTAGTTGGCGGTGCTAAAACTATCGTTGGTGCTCCAGTTGTTGGCGGCGCTAAAGTAACAGCTAAAGTTGTTAAGCAAGGTCGTACTCGTAAAATTCTAGTTCTTAAGCGTAAGCCAGGTGCTTACCGTCGTAAGAACGGTCACCGTCAGTGTTTCACTGGTCTTCTAATCACAGAGATCAATGATGGCCAAGGCGGAGTTGCTAAAGCTGAAGCTAAAGCAAAGAAGTAATTTTAATTAATCAAAGTTTAGGAGAGCTAGAATATGGCACATAAGAAATCGGGTGGTAGTACAGCGAACGGCCGTGACTCGAACCCAAAAATGCGTGGTGTAAAAAAATTCGGTGGTGAGCTTGTTGAAACAGGTATGATCATCGTTCGTCAAAAAGGAACTAAGTTCCACCCTGGTACAAACGTAAAAATGGGTCGTGACTTCACGATCTATGCTATGGTTCCAGGAAAAGTTAAGTTCGGTTACTACAATAAAACGACAAAAATCGTTTCTATCATCCCAGCTTAACTGACTGAGGCCACAAGCCATGCGGCCTGTTGATCTTTAGAGACTAATAGTGATAAAGAGGGAGCGTTAAAAACTCCCTCTTTTTTTTTACGGTCGTGAGACCGGAAGGTTTTATGAAATTCATCGACGAAGTAGATATTGAAATCATCTCTGGCGAAGGCGGCAAAGGCTTCGTTGGCTATCGCAGAGAAAAATATGTTCCTTTGGGCGGCCCAGATGGCGGTGACGGCGGAGACGGCGGCAACGTTTACTTTGAAGGCGACGAAGGACTCAACACTCTCCTCCACTTTCGTGGTCTTAAAACATTTAAAGCACAACCAGGTGAAAACGGCGCCGGCTCCAACATGCAAGGAGCGACAGGTGAAGATATGGTTCTTAAAGTTCCAGTAGGGACTCTTATCTATAATAAAGAAACTGGTGATCTTCTGTTTGACGTGACTGAACACGGACAACGTTATAAAGCGGCCGAAGGTGGCCGTGGTGGTAAAGGGAACGCTCACTTTAAGTCTTCCACGAACCAAACTCCACGTTTTGCTCAGAATGGTGAAGCAGGAACAGCTATTCCTATTCATCTTGAACTTAAGCTTCTTGCTGATATCGCTCTTATTGGTCTGCCGAACGCCGGTAAATCAACTTTGATCAGCGCTATCAGTGCTGCTCGTCCTAAAATTGCGGACTACCCTTTCACCACACTTGAGCCAAATTTAGGCGTGGTTGAACTAGGCGAGAAAACTCTGGTAGTAACGGACATTCCGGGACTCATTGAAGGCGCGGCAGAAGGGAAAGGCCTGGGAATCAAATTCCTAAAGCACATTGAACGTACGTCAGCACTTGTTCATTTGATTGATTGCTCAATGTTCTTAGAAGAATACGAGGCGATTGAATCTTATATGATCGTGCGTGAAGAGCTTGAGAAATATAATCCTGAGCTATTAACGAAAAAAGAAATCGTCTGTCTGACCAAGATCGACGCGATGACCGAGGAAGAAATTGAGAAATTCCGGTCACATATGGAAGAACAATTGGACCGTAAAGTACTCCCGATTTCAGGGGTTTCTGGACGTAACATTGAACTTTTGAAGCAACTCATGCTAAGAACCAAAGAAGTAATCGAAGAAGAGAAGAAAAAAGAGGCATCTCATGGCAATAAACGAATACGTCCAGAATGAAGTAAAGAAAGTTATCACAAACGCTGAGTACGCGTTTCCACTTAACCACGCTATGGCGTCGGCGTGGATTCTTGCGAACTTTAAAGGCGATAACCTTAAAATTTTCGACATGAGAAAGACGTCTGCTCTTTGCGACTACTCAATCATGGCAACAGCTCAAAACGCGACTCAAGCTCGCGCGATGATCGACGAAGTATCTGCAAACCTTAAAGCTCAAGGTGCAAATATTGTTTCTTACGAAGGTTACGAAGGCGCTGATTGGATCCTTCTTGATACAGGTGACATCATGATTCACGTGTTCAATGGTCCAGCCCGTGACGTTTACGATCTAGATATGATCTACGCAAAGAACCCTCAGGTTAAAATCCCTGAAGATTTCTACTTCGGTAAACCGACTACGATTTCTTCTGAGAAACCAGATCTTAAAGGTTACTTCTAGTTTTATGGCCCGCCAGATTCACCTAATCGTGGTGGGCAAACTAAAAGACCCACATCTTGAGGCCGTGGAAAACGATTACCTCAAACGCATCAACAATCCCGAATTAGTCATTCATGAAGTCAAAGCTTCGGCCGAAAATAAAGAGGCCGAAGCGGAAGCCATTTTGAAGAAGGTCAGAGACCTTTCTCAAGGTGGTGGGACCCATATGATTGCCATGACTGAATGGGGTAAATGCAGCACATCAGTGAACTTCGCAGAGTGGACTCGACAATTGATTGAGCGCCCTGCAAAAATTTTCTTTATCATTGCTGGAGCAGAAGGATTCTCGGAAGAGGTTCTGAAAAATTGCCAAGAGCGCATCTCCCTTTCAGAGCTGACATTTCCTCATAAGTTGGCGAGAATTCTATTGGTAGAACAACTCTACCGTGCCCAGACCATCAGATCGGGACACCCTTACCACAACTAGGGGCATTTCAATGCAAACCATTCAGAACCTCAGCCCAAGAGTCCTCCTTGTCGTCATGGACGGATACGGGATGAGTCCGAACGAACACAAGAACGCCATTAAAGCGGCAAAAAAACCAAACTTAGATGAAATCTTCGCGCACTATCCGATCACGACCATTCAACCTGGTGGTGAGGCCGTTGGACTTCCAAAAGGTGTGGCCGGTAACTCTGAAGTTGGTCACTTGAATCTTGGGGCCGGTCGTCCGGTTCGTCAGGATCTCGTGCGAATCAATGAAGCGATTCAGAACAACACTCTTCGTGATATGCCGAAGATGAAAGAGCTGATTGAAAAAGCGAAGGCCGGAACGAAACGTATTCACCTCATGGGTCTACTTTCAGACGGTGGCGTTCACGCTCACATCAATCACCTAAAAGAGATCATCAAAATTCTGAGCGCGCATCCCGAGCTTCGTATTTATCTTCATGCTTTTATGGATGGCCGTGATACCGCCAAAGATAAAGGCGTTCAATACGTAAAAGACATTCTGGAATGCCCTGGATTTGTTTTCGCTTCGATGGGTGGACGTTCAATTGGAATGGACCGCGATCGTCGTTGGAACAAAATTGAACACGCTTATAAAGTCATGATCGGCCAGGGTGATAAGACCACTCTTAAACCGCAAGATTATATTCTGGATGAATATAAGAAAGGCATCTTCGATGAGTTCATCACTCCAGTGCTTTTCACGGATGATGGTGCCATTAAAAATGGTGATGCCGTTTTCTTCTACAACTACCGTCCAGACCGCGCTCGTCAGATCACTCTGGCGATGAATGATCCGAAGTTCACAGAGTTCCCGGTTCCAGTAAAGCCAGGTTATTTCCTGTGTATGTCACCGTATGTGCCGGATGAACTTCCAAACCTCCCCATTCTTTTTGATAAAGAAAAAATCAAGGGCTCACTTGCTGAGTACCTCGCCTCGATTGGGAAACATCAATTTAAAATCGCTGAAACAGAAAAGTATGCTCACGTGACTTACTTCTTCAATGGCGGTGAAGAAAAACCATTCGCAGGTGAAGAACGTTGCCTGGTTCAATCTCCGAGAGATGTGGCCACCTATGATCAAAAGCCAGAAATGAGTGCGGCAGAAGTGACTGATAAACTTCTCCTGGCCCTGGATCGTAAGGAATTTTCTTTTTATCTCGTAAACTATGCCAACGCCGATATGGTGGGACACACGGGTAACTTTGAAGCGGCCATTAAGGCCATTGAGGCCCTGGATACTTGTATTGGCCGACTTTATAAAAAATGTGCTGAACAAAACATCACGATGCTTTTAACTGCTGATCACGGAAACGCGGATCAGATGGTGTATGATGAAGGTGGAGTTCATACCTCTCACTCAGATTCTGATGTCCCATTCTGTGTGGTTCATCCGAAACTTCGTGACCAAAACATCATGGTGAATTCAGAGAGCAAGGTTCTTGCACTCAAGGATGTGGCACCTACTGTTTTAAAGATTTTAAATATTCCGAAGCCCAAGGATTTTACGGGTAATTCGATTTTCGTCTAAAGGACAAGACATGACCGTTAAGAACATTGGTATTCTCTGCTCTGGTGGTGACTCTCCAGGTATGAACTGTGCGATTCGTGCAGTAGTCAGAACCGCGATCTCGCGTGGTATTCAGGTAACTGGAATTAAGCGTGGATATGCTGGTCTACTTCGTGGTGAGTTCATGCAGATGAATCTCTCAAGCGTGGGTAACATTATTCAGCGTGGTGGTACGATCCTTCAGACTTCACGTTCTCCAGAATTTCAAAAAGCAGAATTTAGGAAAAAAGCAGTGGATATTCTCCGTGCTCAACACGTAGATGCTCTCATTGTGATTGGTGGAGACGGTTCTTTTAACGGTGCTATGGCGCTTTGGAAAGAACATCAATTTCCTGTAGTAGGAATTCCTGGAACAATTGATAACGATATCTCAAACACTGAATATACAATTGGCTTTAATACAGCTGTTCAGACTGCCATTGAGGCCGTGGATAGAATCCGCGATACTGCGCACTCTCATGCTCGTACCTTCCTGGTGGAAGTGATGGGAAGGAACTCTTCCGCCATTGCACTTAAAGTGGGAGTTTGCACCGGTGCGGAGAACATTCTACTTCCGCATGATAAAGTGAATCACCAAAAACTAGTTGATGATATTAACCGCGGTATTGCCCGTGGTAAGGAATCATCAATTATCGTCGTTGCGGAAGGTCCGGTTGCCGGAAGAAGCTATGACATTCAACACGTGCTTAAAGATATGTATCACCTGGACGCTCACGTGGCGATTCTAGGTCACATTCAGCGTGGTGGCTCTCCAGTAGCGGATGACCGTTTTATCGCCTCTCAAATGGGAAATATGGCGGTGGAAGCTCTTCTTGCTGGTAATGTTCCATCAGTGACTGTGGTTCAAAAAGGCAAGGTCCTCATGACAGATCTTGCGAACTGTACCACCAAGGCAGACCACAACTACATTGAGTACTCCGGCCTCGCTGAAACGCTTTCTATCTAGCTCCCAAAGCGATCTTGATCGCTTTGATGTCCGCTTCACTTACTTCTTTTAAGACCGCTGCTCGCAAATACTTGTTGAGCAGCGTTTGATATTTTTGGCCCGTGCGATCGGCCTCTTCATGAAGAGCATCGTAGATATCCAGATCGATGAAAGTATTTACTCGAATTTTTATATCTTTTTTCGGAGCATTGAGAGCTCGATCTAACTCTCTATCAAGTTTTTTATCAAACTCTTCATCAACCGAAGTACGCGGTCCAGGCTTTCTTGAATGCTTTTTCATTTGTCCTCACAATTTTCTGTATTCGATTCAACTCGTGACTTCTAAACCCATTATTCTGAGCTATTTCAAAAGTATCTAGCCAAATTTTGGCCTCCAGATCTTGGTACTCAACATGAACATGCATTCTCGTTTCTTCGTTTGAATGAAAGAAAAAACGAAAACCATAAATCATCATTATGGTAGGCATCGAGCCTCCTTTATTATACACATATTATACACAACGGTCAATTTGCGTTCCTAAGTCCTTTAAATTCCAGCTGAGTAATTGAGCCGAAGAGATCCTTCCCATCTATCACTCCCCTCGGTCCTTCAACTGCAGTTGAAGCAATCAAATGCAATTCATGTTCATCACATAAATTCACAACAGAAGAATTCAAAGGCTCTTCAATAAGACCACTCGGAGTAAGTGAACCTACTGCAAGACAATTATCTAATTTAGAAATAGGCAGAAGTCCGGCGAGATACCAGTAATGAAGCAGAAGTGGATACTCGAGCCACTTAACTGATGAGCTCTCAAGATCTCCCATATCGTCAGTGATCTCAACATTCAGAACAAAACGTTTGAGAGGAATTTGAAGAGAACGAGTGCGGGTAACAAAAACAATTTTTTCTTTGATCGCTTTCCCGTATTTGCCAAGACCATTAATCTCGAGTCCGGGAACACTCTTGGTGGCGTAACCAAATAATGTAACGAGTGAAGGACCTTTCTTAGTGAAGTAACAAGACTGAAGTTGTGTTTCCATGATTTTTCTCCTGAAACACAGGAGAGCCAAATTCATGCCAGATTTTTAAGAGTTAAATTCTTGGTTTTATAGTGAGTTCAGTGCAGTGCGGATTATTTATTACAGGGTTCTCCAGGTAATCCGTGAATAAATCACTGTCTAAACTTTAGACGGCCAAACTTTTTACACCCATGTAAATTGAGGCCAAGTATCTGTCTTCAAATTCTTTCTTCCTTTAGCATGGCCTTACTAACTAAAAGGAACGCTCTCATGAAACATCTGTTGCTCGCATCTGTTCTAGCTCTAAACTCTCTGGTTGCATTCGCCCAGAACAGCAGATTAGATCCTTATCCAATGGGAAGTCTGGATCTTCTATCAGAAAGACTTGGTTTTGATGTTAATGTTTATG